>DASVSX010000033.1:0-60286 GCA_036387875.1 Allosphingosinicella sp.
CGGAACCCGGGATGACTTCGGCGGGACGCTCCGCGGCGGGAGCGGGAGCGGGCGCCGCCGCGGCGGCTTCGCCGGTCAGCGCGCCGAGATCGGAAAGCGATTGACGATTGTCGGACATCAGGCACCAACCTTGTTCTTGCGGTTCATTCCCGCGACGTCGAGGACTTCAGGGCTCTGGCCGCCGTGCGGGTGCTCGGTGCCGGCATAGAGGTGGAGGGCGCGCATCTGGTCGCGGCCCAGCGGTCCGCGCGGGATCATGCGCTCGACGGCCTTCTCGAGCACGCGCTCGGGGAAGCGGCCTTCAAGCACCTTGCCCGCGGTGATCGACTTGATGCCGCCGATATAGCCGGTGTGCTTGTAATAGATCTTGTCGTTCAGCTTCTTGCCGGTGAAGCGCACCTTGTCGGCATTGATGACGACGACATGGTCGCCGCAATCGACATGCGGGGTGTAGCTCGGCTTATGCTTGCCGCGCAGGATGTTGGCGATGATCGAGGCGAGGCGGCCGACGACCAGCCCGTCCGCATCGATCAGATGCCATTTCTTCTCCACCTCGGCCGGCTTGGCCGACTTGGTGGTCTTCATCAGCGCCTTCATGGCCTGAATCTCCCTTGGAGGCCCGAGCCTCGCCTGAAATGAACCGCGCCGCTTCCCTGAGGGGGCGGCGCTTGACCCGGTAAATGGCAGCGGAGGGCCCGGAAGTCAAGGAAAAGCGGGGGTTTGACGAGGGGTACTATAGTACCTTGACGGTTTCGGAATGGATCCACTCGGCATAGGGACCGAGCGGGTTGGCGATCGGCCAGACGACCGCCGCAGGCAGCTCATAGGGGTGGAGCTCGGTGAGCCGGTCGATGAGCGGCGCGGCGAGGTCGGAGCGGGTCTTGAACAGCGCCGCGACCTCGTCCGACTCCTCGATCGCGCCCTGCCAGTGGTAGATCGAGCGGCAGGGCCCAAGGACGTTCGCGCAGGCGGCGTGGCGCTCCTCGACCAGGATCCGGGCGATTCGGAGTGCCTCTTCCTGCGAAGGGAAGGTGGCATAGATGGTGACGATCCCGCTCATGCCATGCTTCCCCGCAGGGCCGGGGGCTGGGCGGTTACGGGCTCCCCGGCGCGCCGCTGTCCAAAGCGATGCGAGGCGACCAGCGCGGCCGCGAGGAGGAGGACCGCCATCGCCTGGTGAGAAGCCGCGATCCAAAGCTCGACGCCCGAGAGCAAGGTGGAGATGCCGAGCAGGATCTGAACGGTCACCGCTACGACGAGCGCCCCGGCCGCCTCCCGGTGGCCGGCCCGCCAGGCGCTCCGGGCGAGGACGAGGGCCGCCGCGGCGACCGCGAAGGCGAGCCAGCGGTGGACGAACTGGACCATGATCGGATTGTCGGCGAAGTTCCTGAGGAAGGGCTCGAGCAACGGCGCGTCGGCCGGGAACCACTGGTCGCCCATCTTCGGCCAGCTCGAATAAGCGTAGCCGGCGTCGAGCCCTGAGACATAGGCGCCGAACAGGAATTGAAGGAAGAGCAGCGAGAGCATCCAGATCCCCGCGGTCGGGATCCGCGCCGTCCGTCCTTCGCCGCTCGCGGCGAGCGCGAGCAGGTCGAGCGCGAGCCACAGGGTCGCCGCGAAGATCGTCAGAGCCATGAGCAGGTGGACTGCGAGTCGGATGTGGCTCACGTCCGGCCGGTCGACCAGGCCCGAGGCGACCATCCACCAGCCGATCGCGCCCTGGAGGCCCCCGAGGGCGAGAAGCGCGGCGAGCTTCCAGCCGTAGCCGCCCGGTATCGCCCGTTTCCAGGCGAACCACAGCAGCGGCAGAGCGAAGGCGAGGCCGATGATCCGGCCGAGCAGCCGGTGGACATATTCCCAGAAATAGATGTTCTTGAAGTCCTCGAGGCGCATTCCGTTGTTGACGAGCTGATATTGCGGGCTCTGCTTGTAGGCTGCGAACTCGGCCGCCCAGGCCTCGTCCCCGATCGGCGGGAGGGTCCCCGACAGGGGCTCCCAGCGAACGATCGAGAGCCCCGATTCGGTCAGCCGGGTGATCCCGCCGACGACGACCATGAGGAAGACGAGCGCCGCGACGGCGAGCAGCCACAGGGCGACGGCTCGCGGCCTGGCGGACGGTGCGGCGGGACTGGCCATGGCGGGCGATATGGTCGCCGAACCGCCCAAAGCCAATGCAACTTTTTTCTGAATGTTATGTTGTATCTTTACGGCGACGATATTATAAAGGAGCCGTCAGGGAGGATTGCGAGTTCATGTTCGCGAAGGTGGGACAAGGGGGGTCGATGGACCGGATGGCGATCGCGCTGTCCGGGCTGTGCCTCGTCCACTGCCTTGCGACGTCGGTCATCCTTGCCATGCTCGCGTCGGCGGGTGGGCTGATCGTCGCTCCGATCATCCATGAAATCGGTTTGTCGCTGGCCATCCTGCTCGGAGTCATAGCATTGGGGCGCGGCATTGCCGAGCACGGCTTCATGATGCCTTCCGCGGTCGGCGGCCTCGGCCTGGGCGTGATGGGCGGAGCCCTCACCATGCCGCATAGCGGAATCGAAACCGTTTATACGGTCGTCGGAGTCGCGATCCTGGCCCTGGGCCACGATTTGAATCGCCGCGCGGTGATCTGACACCTCGTCGTCCCAGCGAAGGCTGGGACCCCAGGGGGTGAAAGGCGCGGGCGGTCGTCACCCGCCGGGGTCCCAGCCTTCGCTGGGACGACGTGGCTTCCCCACCTTGTTACACCCCCGCAAAAGCCTTACCTTGCGCCCATGGCGCATCACCACCACCACGAGGCGCATGAGGGCGCCTCCCTCATGCAGGCCGCGCAAAGCTCGATGGAGAAATCGGGCGAGCAGTGGACCCAGATGCGGTCCGCCGTCTTCGAGGCGCTGGCCGGCTTCGACCGCCCCGCTTCCGCCTACGACATCGCCGACAAGGTCAGCCAGTCGCAGGGCCGCCGGGTCGCGGCGAACAGCGTCTACCGGATCCTCGACCTCTTCGTCGGAGCCAATCTCGCCCGGCGGGTGGAAAGCGCCAACGCCTATATCGCCAACGACCATCCGGACTGCCTTCACGACTGCATCTTCCTGATCTGCGACACCTGCGGCAACACCACCCATCTCGACGACGACAAGCTCTCCGGCGGGGTCCGGGCGGCGGCGAAGGAAGCCGGCTTCACGCCCGAGCGGCCGGTGATCGAGGTGAGGGGCACCTGCCCGGACTGCAAGGCGGCTTGATTTTACCGTCATCCCGGCGAAGGCCGGGACCTCAGGACAAGAAGTCTCGGCGGGTCTCTCCGAGGTCCCGGCTTTCGGGTTCCCATCAAAGTAATACTTTGATGAGGTCCCTCCCGGGATGACGTGAACGGACAGGTTCCAGTCATTTAAGCCATTGTAATCGCGGCGCCCTCGTCGGAAGAATGATCCGTCGCCAAGGGGCTGGCCGATGATGTTGCGTCTTGAACCCGAGCTCAGGGACCGCCTGAAGTCTGCGGCCGTCGTCGGGCTTCTCCACGCCCTCATCGGCTACGTTCTTCTGACCGGCCTCGGCTACGGCCCGTCGGCCGTCGTCCCGGAGGCACTGAAGCTCTTCAACGTCCGCGAGGAGCCGCCTCCTCCGCCCGCCAGGCCCGCCCGTCCGGACATCGAGAAGAAGACCCGCAAGGCCAAGCCGAAGAACGCGGAAGGGGCGGCCTCCCCGGCGAACCTTCGCAACACTCCGACGCAGATCGTCGCTCCCCCGCCCGAGATCCGGATCCCGGTGCCTCCGCCGATCCCGACCGCTCCGGCGGCGGGACAGGGGAGCGCGATGGCGGCCGGGGCAGCGGCCGTGCCGGGGCCGGGCACCGGCAGCGGCGGAATCGGCAACGGCCTCGGCAGCGGCCGCTTCGGCGACGGCACGGGCGGAGGCGGAGGCGGGGGCGGCCGCGGCGCCCGAGCCCGCTGGCTGAGCGGCGGAATCGACGGTTCCGACTATCCGGACGGCGCCTACCGCTCGCGCCGAGGCGGGACGGTCCACCTGCGCTTCACGGTGGCGCCGAGCGGCCGGGTCAGCGACTGCGCCGTGATCCGCTCGAGCGGAAGCCGCGAGCTCGACGCCGTCACCTGTCGGCTCATCGTTCGCCGCTTCCGCTACCGCCCCGCGCGCAATGCGGAAGGGCAGCCGATCGCTTCGTCGGTGGTCGGCGAACATGTCTGGGAAGTGGCGCCGCCGCCGCCGGACCGATGGATCGAGCCCGACATCGAGGAACCGGACGACGGGAGGTGAGGGGCGGCTCCTGCGCGGCTCCTGCACGACTTCCTCATTCGACAGCGGCTCCGCTTTGGGGTAGCGGGTCTTCCCGACAGGGACCATATCGCCGCCCATGACCGACCGCCCCAACACCCCCTTGCTCGACACCGTCGGAACGCCCGGCGAGCTTCGCGGGCTCAAGCCCACCCAGCTTCGTCAGCTCGCCGACGAACTTCGAGCCGAGACCATATCGGCCGTTTCCGTCACCGGAGGTCATCTCGGCGCCGGCCTCGGAGTGGTGGAGCTTACGACCGCGCTCCACTACGTCTTCGACACCCCCACGGACCGGCTGATCTGGGACGTCGGCCACCAGGCCTATCCGCACAAGATCCTGACCGGGCGGCGCGACCGGATCCGGACCCTTCGCCAGGGCGGCGGCCTCTCCGGATTCACCCGGCGCTCGGAAAGCGAGTACGACCCCTTCGGGGCGGCGCACAGCTCGACCTCCATCTCCGCGGCTCTGGGCTTCGCGGTCGCCAACAAGCTCGCCGACCGGCCGGGGCGGGCGATCGCGGTGATCGGCGACGGAGCGATGTCGGCCGGAATGGCCTATGAGGCGATGAACAACGCCCAGGCGGCGGGCAATAGGCTGATCGTCATCCTGAACGACAACGACATGTCGATCGCCCCTCCCGTCGGCGGGCTCTCGCACTATCTCGCGCGTCTCGTCTCCTCGCCAAAATATCTCACCCTTCGCCACCTCGCCCAGAAGGTCGCCCGAAAGCTTCCCAAGCGACTCCACGTCATGGCCCGGCGCTGGGAGGAATATTCGCGCGGCTTCTGGACCGGCGGGACTCTCTTCGAGGAGCTGGGCTTCTATTATGTCGGCCCGGTCGACGGCCACAATATCGAGGGCCTCGTCCAGATCCTCGAGAATGTCCGCGACGCCGACGAAGGGCCGATGCTGGTCCACGTCGTCACCAAGAAGGGCAAGGGCTACGGCCCGGCCGAGGCCGCGGCGGACAAATATCACGGGGTCCAGAAGTTCGACGTCGTCTCCGGCGAGCAGGCCAAGGCCGAGCCCGGGCCGCCGAGCTACACCGGGGTCTTCGCAACTGCCCTGACCGCCGAGGCGACCCGCGACGACAAGGTGGTGGCGATCACCGCGGCGATGCCTTCGGGCACCGGGCTCGACAAGTTCGGAGCCCTCTTCCCCGACCGGATGTTCGACGTCGGGATCGCGGAGCAGCACGCCGTCACCTTCGCCGCCGGACTCGCCGCCCAGGGCTACCGGCCCTTCTGCGCGATCTACTCGACCTTCCTCCAGCGCGCCTACGACCAGGTCGTCCACGACGTCGCGATCCAGAATCTGCCCGTCCGCTTCGCGATGGACCGGGCCGGCCTGGTCGGGGCCGACGGAGCCACCCATGCCGGAAGCTTCGACCTCGCTTATCTGTGCACCCTCCCCAATTTCGTGGTGATGGCGGCGGCGGACGAGGTCGAGCTCGTCCACATGGTCCACACCATGGCACTCTACGACGAAGGCCCGAGCGCGGTGCGCTATCCGCGCGGCAACGGAATCGGCCTGCCCCTGCCGAAGGTCCCCGAGCGGCTCGAGATCGGCAAGGGCCGGATCGTCCGCGAGGGCAAGAAGGTGGCGATTCTTTCGCTCGGCACCCGGCTCCAGGAAGCGTTGAAGGCCGCCGACGCGCTGGAGGGCCGGGGCCTTTCGACCACGGTCGCCGACCTGCGCTTCGCCAAGCCGCTCGACGAGGCGCTGATCCGCCGGCTTCTCACCAGCCACGAGGTCGCGGTGACGGTCGAGGAAGCGGCGATCGGCGGCTTCGGCGCCCATGTCCTCACCATGGCCAGCGACGCCGGCCTGATCGACGGCGGCCTCAAGCTCCGAACCCTCCGCCTCCCCGACCGCTTCCAGGACCAGGACAAGCCGGAAAAGCAGATCGCCGAAGCGGGGCTCGACGCCGAGGGGATCGTCGACGCGGTGCTCAAAGCGCTGCGGCACAACAGCGCCGGAGTGGTCGAAGGCGCCCGGGCCTAGACATGCAAAAGCCGCCGGAAATCCGGCGGCCCGCATTGCTCCTCGATCGGCGCGTCTTAGATGAAGACGGCGGCGACGATCAGGAACTGACTGGCGAGGGCGATGATGCCCGCCACTCCGGTTTCCACGATACGCATTTCAACTTCCTTTTAAGCGAGAGCCATTCCGCTCCCGCAACCCTTCTGACGGAGCCTCCAAGCAATCTCAACTGCAAAGGTAGACATAAGCAGTTGCATTTCCTGCAACCTTCCTGGGCCGGAGGCCGTAAAATGATCTCACACAAAGACACAAAGCCACCAAGGCGCAGCAACCCGGGAAGCACCGCCGCGCTTGCTCGATCGGGTGGTCGATGGGCAGCTTCGCTGTGTCTTCGTGCCTTTGTGGCTTTGTGTGAAACAAAACTTTCTTTCCTGTTCGTTCAATCGACATTCGACGGCTGGCACCATGTCGCTTTTGAGGCCGGCTGCCCGGCGCTATGGGAGGGCGATGACCAAGGCCCGTGCGGACCAGATGCTCGTCGATCGCGGCCTCGCCGAAAGCCGGGCGAAGGCTCAGGCCCTGATCCTCGCCGGCCTAGTTTTTTCCGGCGAGCGCAAGATCGAGAAGGCGGGGCAGGGGCTTGCCGAGGACGCCCCGCTGGAGGTTCGCGGCAAGGAGCATCCGTGGGTCTCGCGGGGCGGGATCAAGCTTTCCCATGCGCTCGAGCATTTCGAGTGGGAGGTGACCGGGGCGGTGGCGCTGGATGTGGGCTCCTCGACGGGGGGCTTCACCGATGTGCTGCTGCAGAAGGGAGCGGCCAAGGTGTTCGCGGTCGATGTCGGGACCAATCAGCTCGCCTGGAAGCTCCGGCAGGATCCGCGGGTGGTCGTCCACGAGAAGACCAATGCGCGCTACCTCACCGACGCGGTCGTCACCGAGCCGATCGACCTGATCGTCTGCGACTCGAGCTTCATCTCCCTCGCCAAGGTGCTCGACAAAGCGCTGGATCTCGCCCGGCCGGGGGCACGCCTGGTCGCCCTGGTCAAGCCGCAGTTCGAGGCCGAGCGCGCGGAGATCGGCAAGGGCGGAGTGGTCCGGGACCCGGCGGTTCACGAGCGGGTCTGCCGGGCCGCGGCGGACTGGGTGCGGTCGCGGGGATGGGAGGTGGAGGGCGTCGCGCAGAGCCCGATCACCGGGCCGGAGGGCAATGTCGAATTCCTGCTCGCGGCCCGGCGGCCGGAGGCCGGGCCCGTTCAGGCGGCGGAAAGCCGGGACCGATAAGGCCTTTTTACCGTAGTGCCTCGCGTACAGCTGTACTTGATAGCTTCACCCCCAGCCGCTAGCGCCCCGTCTGTGCCGATAATGATCAGAAAAGTCCTTGTCCTGTCGCTGCTTGGCCTCGCGGTCGCTTGCGGAGGCGCTGGGGCCGAGGAGAAGGGCAAGGCCCGTCCGGCCCCCGTCGTCAAGGTCGAGCCGGCAACCACCCTCCGCTTCGTCGAGACGATCGAGGCGGTCGGCACCGCCCGCGCCAACGAGCAGGTGACCTTGTCGGCGCCGGTCACCGAGCGGCTCGTCCGACTGGGCTTCGACGACGGCGCCTTCGTCCGGCGCGGCCAGGTCATCGCAGTGCTCGCCCAGGGGCAGGAGGCCGCCCAGCTCGCCGAGGCCCAGGCGCGGCAGCGGGAGGCGCAGCAGCAGCTCGGCCGGATCCAGACCCTGAAGCAGCGCGGATTCGCCACCCAGTCGCAGCTCGACGTTCAGAACGCCGCGGCCGCCGGCGCCCGGGCCCAGGCTTCCGGAGTCCGGGCCTCGATCGCCGAACGGGTGATCACCGCGCCTTTCTCCGGCTACGCCTCGCTTCGAACCATCTCGCCCGGCGCCGTGGTGAGCAGCGGAACGCCGATCGCGACGATCAGCGACATCTCGACGATCAAGCTCGACTTCCCGGTTCCCGAGACCGTCCTGTCGACGCTCCGCCCCGGCCTCACCATCGCCGCCGTATCCGCCGCCTATCCCGATTTGCCCTTTCGAGGCCAGATCGCCAATATCGATCCCGTCATCGATCCCAATACCCGGGCGGTGATGGTGCGGGCCCATCTCCCGAACACCGACAACAAGCTGAAGCCGGGCATGCTTCTCACGGTCGTGATCGAGGCCTCGCCCCGGCTGGGCCTCTCGGTGCCCGAGCTGGCGATTGTAGGAGAAGGCGATTCCCGTTTCGTCTATACCATAGACGGGGGAGGAACCGCCCGCCGGACCGCGGTCAGGACAGGCCTGCGAAGCGCCGGCCGGGTGGAAATCCTCGAAGGGCTCAAGCCGGGGCAGAAGGTCGTGACCGAAGGCGTCGTCAAGCTGTCGGAAGGGATGAAGGTCCGGGTCGCCGGGGCCGGCAACGCCCAGCGCGGGCCGCGCGGCCAGCCGCAAGGGGGCCAGGACCAAGGAAAGGCCCCATGAGCCTCGCTCCGTCATCCCGGCGAAGGCCGGGATCCATGAACACGGAAGGTGGAGATTGGAGCGCCTACGCCTCGCCTTTATCGCGAGCCTCGATGTTCATGGATCCCGGCCTTCGCCGGGATGACGCTGGAAGGGTCGGCAGATTCGGTCGCATCGCGATCCTGCCGATCGAGCCCCGGGTCCAGCCGTGAAGATCTCCGACCTCTCCGTCCGCCGGCCCGTCTTCGCGGCGGTCCTGGCGATGCTGATCGCGGTGGTCGGCCTGGTCGGCTTCTTCGCTTTGTCGGTGCGCGAATATCCGGACGTCGACCCTCCGGTCGTCTCGGTCCAGACCCAGTATATCGGCGCGGCCGCGAGCGTCGTCGAAACCCGGGTTACCCAGGCGCTCGAGGACCAGCTGTCGGGAGTCGAAGGGCTCCAGACGATCACCTCGCGAAGCCAGGACGGGCAATCGTCCATCACCATCGAATTCTTCCCCGGCCGCTCGATCGAATCGGCCGCCAACGACGTCCGCGACCGGGTCGGCGCCGCGGCCGGCAACCTTCCCGACGACGTCCGGCCGCCCGAGGTCCGGAAGGTCGACGCCGACGCCTCGCCGATCCTCTTCCTTGTCGTCTCCAAGCCCGGATGGTCCCGGCTCCAGCTCTCGGACTATGTCGACCGCAACCTCCTCGACCGCTTTTCCGCGATCGAAGGAGTCGCCCGGGTCTTCGTCGGCGGCGAGGCCCGGCCCGCGATGCGGGTGTGGATGCAGCCCGGCCGGCTCGCGGCCTACGGCCTCACTCCGGGCGATCTCGAGAACGCGCTTCGGCGGCAGAATGTCGAGCTTCCCGCCGGCCGCCTCGAATCGGCGCAGCAGAACGTCACGCTTCGGGTCGACCGCCCGTTCCAGAACGCCCGGCAATTCGGCCAGCTGGTCGTTGGCCGGGGCGACGACGGCTATCTGGTCCGCCTGGGCGACGTCGCCCGGGTCGAAGAGGGGCCGGAAAACCCCTATTCGGCCTTCCGCCTCAACGGCCAGGAAGCGGTCGGCCTGGGGATCGTCAGGCAGTCCGGCGCCAACACCCTGGCGGTCGCCGAGGCGGCCAAGCAGGCTGCCGAGGAGCTGAAGCCGACCCTGCCCGAGGGCATGAACATCGTCGTCGGCTCGGACGAGAGCCTGTTCATCAGCCGGGCCATCGAGAAGGTATGGGAAACCCTCGCCGAGGCCGCCGTCCTCGTCGTCCTCGTCATCTACCTCTTCCTCGGCAACTGGCGGGCGACCCTCATCCCCGCCGTCACCGTGCCGCTCTGCCTGCTCGCCAGCTTCGCGGTGCTGTGGCTGTTCGGATTCTCGATCAACCTCCTGACCCTGCTCGCAATGGTGCTGTCGATCGGGATCGTCGTCGACGACGCCATCGTCGTCCTCGAGAACGTCTATCACCGGATCGAGGAGGGCGAGCCGCCGCTCGCCGCCGCCTTCGAAGGAACGCGCCAGGTCGGCTTCGCCATCGTCTCGACGACGCTCGTCGTCTGCGCCGTGTTCGTGCCGATCATGTTCATCGCCGGCCAGACCGGACTTCTCTTCCGCGAGCTCGCCGCGGCGATGATCGGGGCGGTCGCCTTCTCGGGTTTCCTCGCCTTGAGCCTCGCGCCGATGCTCTGCTCGAAATTGCTCAAATATCAGGAGCGCGGCCGTTTCGCCCGCTGGGTGGACGACCGCTTCCGGAGGCTCGAAGGCTTCTATTCGCGCCGGCTCGACCGGACGATCCTGAAGCCGATGGTCCCGCTCATCGTCGTCGGAATCTTCCTCGCCGGCGCGGGAGCGCTCTTCGCCACTCTCCGTTCGGAGCTGGTCCCGGCGGAGGACGTCGGAATCCTCTCGGCCAACGTCAGCGCCCCGGAGGGCACCGGCTACGCGCAGATGGACCGCTACATGATCGACGCCCAGGGCAAATTGCTCCCGCTCGTCGACAAGGGCGCCGTCCGGGCGATCATCACCCGGACGCCCGGCGGCTTCGGCAACAGCGACGATTTCAACAGCGGCAATTTCGTCGTCTTCCTGAAACCCTGGGAGGAGCGCGAGAAGACCACCCAGGACGTCGTCCAGGAGGTCAACAAAAGGCTCGGCCAGTTGCCTGCGGTCCGAGGGAACGCCCAGGTGCGCTCGTCGATCGGAGGACGCGGCCGCGGCCAGCCGGTCAGCTTCGTCATCGCCGGCTCCACTTATGCCGAGCTCGCCCGCGCGCGCGACCGGATTCTGGCGGCTGCCGCCGCCAATCCGGGAATCGTCAACCTCGACAGCGACTATAAGGAGACCAAGCCGCAGCTGCGCATTGCGGTCGATACGGCTCGGGCGGGCGACCTCGGAGTCTCGGTCGAGGACGTCTCCAACGCTCTCCAGTCGCTGCTCGGCTCGCGGCGGGTCTCGACCTATGTCGACCGCGGCGAGGAATATCGGGTGGTCGTCCAGGCCGAGGCCGGTAACCGCGCCACCCAGGCCGATCTCCAGACCATCCACGTCCGCAACCGCTCGGGCGGAGTGGTCCCGCTCGCCAGCCTCGTCACCGTCACCGACACGGCCGGGGCCCGCGACCTCGGCCGCTACAACAAGATGCGCGCCATCACCCTCTCGGGAGGGCTTGCTCCCGGTTACTCGCTCGGCGAGGCGCTCGAATTTCTCGAAGCGCAGGCGACCCGGTCGCCGGAGGTGATCGCGGTGGGCTATCGCGGCGAGAGCCAGGCCTTCAGGGAGGCCGGCGGCTCGATCTGGCTGGTCTTTGGGCTCACCATCCTCATCATCTACCTTCTGCTCGCCGCCCAATTCGAAAGCTTCGTCCACCCGGCCGTCATCATCAGCACGGTGCCGCTGGCGGTAGGCGGAGGCGCGATCGGACTCGCGATCATGGGGCAGACGCTCAACCTCTACAGCCAGGTCGGGCTGGTCATGCTGGTCGGCCTCGCCGCGAAGAACGGGATTCTCATCGTCGAGTTCGCAAACCAGCTTCGCGACCAGGGCCGCGACATCGGCCAGGCGATCCGCGAAGCCTCGGCCCGCCGCCTCCGCCCGATCCTGATGACGTCGATCGCAACGGTCGCCGGAGCGGTGCCGCTGATGCTGGCAAGCGGCGCCGGAGCAGCCGCGCGCACCGCCATCGGAGTGGTCATCGTCTGGGGCGTGTCGATTTCGACCCTGATCACCCTCTTCCTGATCCCGCTCCTCTATTCGCGCCTGGCGCGCTATACCGGATCGCCGCTGGCGGTGACCAGGAAGCTGGAGGAGCAGCTCAGCCATCCTCCGGGCGGCGCTCGGCCGATGCCGGCCGAATGACATCCGTCATCCCGGCGAAGGCCGGGATCCCAGCGGGCGAAAGGCGCCGGCGCCCTTTCGCCCCCCGGGGCCCCAGCCTTCGCTGTGGCGACGGATTACTTGACGGAGGGAAAATGACCGCGATCGCTTCCAGGTCCCAGCTGAGGATGTCGTTCCTGCGCTATGCCCTGTTCACCGTGCCGGCGATCCTGCTGCTCGGCACCGTCTCCGGCCGGATCTCGGGCTCCGGCTACGGCAACGCCTGGTTCGACGCGCTCCAGAAGCCCGCGATCATGCCGCCCGGCTGGATGTTCGGTGCCGCCTGGACGATCCTCTACATCCTGCTCGGCTTCGCCGTGGCGCTGATCCTGCATGCCAGAGGCGCTCGCGGGCGAGGGCTGGCGCTCGCCCTGTTCGTGCTCCAACTTGTCCTCAACTACGCCTGGTCGCCCATCTTCTTCGCCTATCACGAGGTCGGCGCCGCCCTCTGGACGATCCTCGCGATGATCGCGATCTCGGCCGTCACCGCAATCCTCTTCTGGCGGATCCGCCGGTTCGCGGGGCTGCTGATGCTGCCCTATCTCGCCTGGCTCTGCTTCGCGGCTGCGCTCACCTGGCAGATCTCAGTCCTGAACCCCGGGGCCTCCGAGCTTGCGCCGGGGGGCTCGACTACCGATATCGCGATCTAAGCCATTTCACAGGAGGACGCGCGATGCAGTCCGAAAACCGACTGTTCGACGATTTCGTCAAGGTCCTCAACGGGGCTGCCGGCACCATGGCCGGAATGGGCCGCGAAGCCGAGAGCGCCTTCCGCGACCGGATGCGCGACTGGGTGGGCGGCCTCGACATGGTCTCGCGCGAGGAGTTCGAGGCGATGAAGGCGATCGCCATCGCAGCGCGCGAGGAAAGCGCAGCGCTGAAGAGCCGGGTCGAGGCGCTCGAGGCCGCCGCGGTGGCCGCCAAGCCGAAGCGCCGGCCTGGCGCGGAGGACGGTACGGTGGGCGCGTCGGGCCTTGGGGGCCAATAATCCACAACATATTGTGGTCGCCTGATCTGCGTTCTTGCGCCTGCGCGCCTGCGCGGGCAGTTTCGCGGGAACAAGGGCGCGGCCGGAAAGCTGAGTGATGAACGTGGACGAATTCGAGCTGGAGCGCGAGCCGGGCGGCCCGATCGATATGCTCGAACATTATTTCAGCGCCCATGGCTGGGCCTGCGAGCGCGGCGAGGACGAGATCGTCGCCAACTTCCAGGGCAGCTGGGCTCAATATGAGCTTCGCGCCGTCTGGCGCGACGAGGATCACGTCCTCCAGTTCCTCACCCTTCCCGACATCAGGGTCGCGCAGGACAAGCGTGCCGCCGTCTACGAGACGATCGGACTCATCAACGAGCAGCTCTGGATCGGCCATTTCGAGCTCTGGGCCTCGTCCGGCCTCGTCCTCTTCCGCCACGCCACCCTCCTCGAGGGCGAGGATGGGGCGACCCTCAGCCTCCAGCACGCCGAGACCCTGGTCGAGGCGGCGATCGAGGAGTGCGAGCGCTTCTACCCGGTCTTCCAGTTCGTCCTCTGGGCCGGCAAGACCCCCCAGGAAGCGATCGCCGCGGCCCTGATCGAGACCCAGGGCGAGGCGTAGGTCGGTCGTCCCGCGAAGGCCGGAAATTGCCCGTCGTCCCAGCGAAGGCTGGGACCCCAGCGAGGGTTCGCACGGCGCTGGAGCCGCGCCCTTCAAAAGCGTAAGCGCCCTTCACCCCCTGGGGCCCCAGCCTTCGCTGGGGCGACGAGACAGCCATGACCCAATTCCAACTCCCCGGCCCGCTCCTCATGATCGGATGCGGCAACATGGCCGGAGCGATGCTCGAAGGCTGGCTAGCCGCCGGCGCCGATCCGCGGCTGATCACCGTCGTCCGCCCCAGCGGCCGGGTCCCCGCGCCGGGCATCCGGACGCTCACCGCTTTGCCCGAGGGAGAGATCCCGGCTTTGGTCCTGCTCGGAGTGAAGCCGCAGAAGCTGGCGGAGATCGCCCCCGCCGTCGCGCCTTCCCTGGGGCCCGGGACCATCCTCGTCTCGATCCTTGCAGGGACCACCCTGGCGACCCTGCGCGGCCACTTTCCGGCGCCCCGTGCAATCGTCAAGGCCATGCCGAACCTGCCGGTCAGCCTGCGCAAGGGGGTGACCGAGTTGTTCACCGACGAGTCGAGCAACCAGGCCGCGCGGGCGGAGGTCGAACGGCTGATGCGGGCGCTGGGCCATGTCGAATGGCTAGACGACGAAAGCCTGCTTTCGGTTGCCAGCGCCCTCACCGCCGCGGCGCCCGCCTTCCTCTACCGCTTCCTCGACGCGCTGGCTGCGGCGGCCGAAGAGCTCGGCCTGCCCGCGCAGCAAGCCGCCCGGCTGGCAGTGGCGATGGCGGAAGGGGCCTCGGCTTTGGCCGCCCGGTCAGAGGCGAGCCCGGCTGAGCTCGCCCGCCGGGTCGCCAGTCCGGGCGGCACGACCGAAGCCGGCCTTACGGTGCTGGACTCCGAGGACGGCCTGAAGGCGCTGATGCTCCGGACCCTGGAAGCATCGCGCCGCCGCGGCCGGGAGATGGCGTCGGCCAGTTCCTAGACGCGCGATGAACGCGCCGTAGTTTGGGGTTCATGCAACGCGGCATATTCTCCGTTCGTTGTTCGGGCGTCCGCGTTTCCTGAGCGGGCGCTCCAGTCGAGGAGAGACGAGTATGCGTATGTATGTTCTGGCCGCGACGCTTGCGGCCGCGGTCGCGATTCCGGCGACGGCCGCTTCGGCGCGGCATTATGGCGGCCACGGCTACGGCTACGGCCAAGGGTCCGGCTACGGTTACGGCTATGGCCGCAATCATCGCGGCGGCGAGGTTCGCGACGAACTGCGCGAGTGCCGCCGTGAGCTGCGCCGCGCCGACAGCCGCCGCGAATATCGGCGCGAGCTTCGCGAGTGCCGGCGAGAAGTAGCCGAGGCGCGGCGCGACGACCGCTACGGACGTTATGATCGCGATAATTATCGTTACCGCAGCAACCGCTACCGTTACCGCTACTAAGCGGCTGAAATCGCTCCGGGCGGCTTCGGCCGCCCGGCAGCCTTGGGAATTGCGCGATGCCGTCGACCGTCATCCGCTCGATCGAATACCGGCCGGAAGCGCTCGAGCTCGACGTGCTGTTCGCAACGGGCAGGCGTTACCTGTTCCACGACGTTCCGCCCGAAGCGGCCGAGGCCTTCCGGCGGGCCCGGATCAAGGGCCGCCACTTCAACAGCCGGATCCGCGGCCGCTACCGCTTTTCCGAAGCCTCGCCGGACTGAGCGGCCGGGGAGGCCGGCCTGCATTCCGGAAGGCCAAGCTCCTTCGCATCCTTGCAGGCGCTGACTTGGACGTCGCCGTTGGGGGCGATGTAGATCGAATAGTCTCCCGTATCGCTGCAGCGCGCCGTCCACATGGCCATCGTCTTATATTGCTGCTGATAGGCCCCCTGATCGACCCGCTTGCAGCGCCGCCCGTTGTCGCGGATGGCCCGGTACAGGCCGAGGTTGCGCGTGGGGCCGCTGAGCGCCTTGAGCTGGTCGCTCATCGGGTTCGCGACGACGACCTGGGTCACCTCGCGGTTCGAATCGCTTTCGCCGCAGCCCGCGAGAAGCCCTAAGCAAGCCGCGATCGTCACCCAGGCCTTCATGTCTCGCTCCCTTGCCGTTGGCGCTCAATATGCTCGGGCGAAGCGCTCGTTCCCGACGAAGCCGAGGTCTTTGATCCCGCCTCGCTTCACGTCCGCCAGAACCCGGTTGAAATCCTCATAACGCGTTTGCGGGTCGGCGCGGTAGTGGAGAACATTGTCCCGGGACTCGGCCCGGAAGGCGGCCAGCCGCACGGGAAGCTCCGCCTCCGCGATCGGCCTTCCGTCCCAGCTCAGGCGGCTGGCCGAGTCGATCTCGAGGCGGTGGATCGTCGCCTCGTGCTGGATCGGGCCGTCTTGGGGAAGGTCGATCTTCACGCTGTGGGTGGTGAGCGGGAGGGTGATGATGAACATGATCAGGAGGACGAGCATGACGTCGATGATCGGGGTGGTGTTGATCGTGCTGAACGGCTGCTCGGCGGCGGCGGCGAAGGGGATGGGGCGGCGGCGGGTCATCTCGGCCTCCTCGATGTGATGTAACATCATATCAAGAGTTAGAAGCGGGAACAAGCGGATTGTCGTCGCCCCAGCGAAGGCTGGGGCCCCAGTGGGTGAAGACCGCCATGCCTTTCACCCGACGGGGTCCCAGCCTTCGCTGGGACGACGATTAACGCCCCTCGCCCGCGTAGATATGCCAGCCGCCGCCCGCTCCGGACGTCGCCTTGCGCACCGTCACGCTTCCGGCGCTGCTGAAGGGCTTGCCGCCCTTGAACGTGCCCCGGATCATCACCGGCACTTCGACATAGGCCCAGCCGTTCGACTGCACGGGCTCGCTCGGAGTGCCGACGTCGGCCTGGTAGCTTTCATAGGCCCTGAAATTGGCGGCGAAACGCTGCCTGGCCTCGTCCCCGGCCTCGCCCGACCGCATCGCCCAGGCCGAATCGTAATCCCCGGCCTGGACACGCGAATAATAACGCCTGAGGGCCGTCGCCGCGTCGCCGCTGTCCTCCCGGTCCTGGCCGGTCTCCGCCGGACGCTCGAGCTCGGGCATTGGGACCTGGGCGGGCTTGTCGCGGTGGCGGGCCTCCTGCGGAGCATTCGACTGATCGCCGCAGGCGGCGAGGACGAGGAGCGAGCTGAGTGCGATGAAGCGCATCGGGCTGTTATAGCGGCCGGGCCGCGAAATTCCTCCCCCGCAAATGCGCGGGAGGAATCGTACGTCAGGCGGTGAGCCGGCTCTGGGTGCCGTGGATGAGGTCGGTGGCGCGCTCGAAGCTCATCGGGCGACCGAACAGATAGCCCTGGATCTGGTGGCAGCCGAGGTCTCGCATCCGGGTGAAGTCGTCGGCGGTCTCGACGCCTTCCGCGGTCACCGTCATCCGGAAGCTCTTGGCGAGCTGGACGATCGACTGGATGATCGCGACCGTCTCGCGGTTGTTGGCGGCGTCGCGGACGAAGCTTCCGTCGATCTTGAGCTTATGGAAGACGGCCTTGTTGAGGTAGCCGAGCGACGAATAGCCGGTTCCGAAATCGTCGAGCGCTATGCCGACACCCAGGGCGCGGAGACGCTTGAGCACGTCGAGCGAGCCTTCCGAGTCGCCGAGGAACACCGATTCGGTCACTTCGAGCTCGAGCCGGTTGGCCTTGAGCCTGTATTTGGCGAGCGCTTCGGACACGGTGTTGGGAAGCGCCGGAAGAATGAGCTGGCGGGCCGAGAGGTTGAGGGCGACGCTGATATAGTCCGGCCAGACGGAGGCGGCGCGGCAGGCTTCGTCGATGACCCAGTCGCCGAGCTGCATGATCAGGCCGGTCTCTTCGGCGAGCGGGATGAATTCGACCGGCGAGACCATTCCGCGGGTCGGATGGTGCCAGCGGATCAGGGCCTCGAAGCCGACGAGGCTCTGGTCGGCGGCGTTGACCAAAGGCTGGTAGTCGAGCCGGAACTGCTTCAGCGAAAGCGCCTGGCGAAGGTCCTGCTCGAGCCGTAGCCGGTCTTCGGCCTCGTTCTGCATGTCTGCGGAGAAATAGCAGCAGGTGCCGCGGCCCTGGCCCTTCGCCTGGTAGAGGGCGAGATCGGCCTTCTGGATGAGGTCGTCGACGCTCTGGCCGTCGATCGGTCCGAAGGCGCAGCCGATCGAGACTCCGATCCGGATTTCGGCCTTGTCGATATGGTAAGGCTCGGCGACTGCGGCGATGATGCGGCGGGCGAGGTCGTCGACCTTCTTGCGGCTCTGGGCGTCGCGGATGACGATGGCGAACTCGTCGCCGCCCATCCGGCCGACATGGCCCGATTCGCCGGCTTCCTTGACCAGGCGCTGCGAGACGCTCTTCAGAACCGCGTCGCCCTTGGGGTGGCCGAACGTGTCGTTGACCGGCTTGAAGCCGTCCAGGTCGAGGAACATGATAGCGCAGGGCACATTGCTCGACTGTGATGTCGAGAGGGCTTCGCCCAGCAGTTGGCGGACCCGGCCGCGGTTGGGAAGGCCCGAGAGCACGTCCATGTTGGCGAGGTTGGTCAGCCGCTCCTGGGTGCGGCGCACTTCGGTGATGTCGGAGCCAACCCCGCGGAAGCCCTGGAACTGGCCCGCCATGTCGATGATCGGATCGCCGGCGAGGCTGATCCAGCGCGTTCCGCGGCGGGTCTTCAGCTCCATCTCTAGGCTCGCGAACGGCGCGCGGGCGAGGAGGGTGCGGCCGAGCGCGCTGTTGCCGCCCAGAGTCGCGGGAAGCGAATGGCCGATCAGCTGGCTGGCGGAGCGTCCGAGCAGGGACGTCATCCGCGAGGAGATGTAGACGACCCGGTTCTCGGCATCGACCTGCCACAGCCAGCCCACTCCGCGATGCTCATATTCCTTGAGCAGGAGGCGGACCGACTCGGCCTGGGTTCGAACGTTGGCGATGGTCTGGAGCTGGTGGAAGGTCCAGCGGGTGAGACGGGCGACTCCGAAGATGGCGACCGCCGCAACTCCGACGATCGACGCTCCGAAGGTCGGGGACAGGTCCGAGCTGCCCAGATAATAAGCGCAGCACAGGAAGAAGGTCATGGTCGCGATCCAGGCGAAGGCGGCCGCCGGTACCGAGGCCAGGCCAATCGCGGCCATGATCATCGCTCCCATTGCGCCGCCGATGACCACCTGCACTTCGTGCGGCTGGGTGGCGAAGGCGTAGGTGGGCAAAGCGGACCATATCGCCGCCAGCGCCACCGCTTCGCCGATCGCCCGGACCAGCGGGCGGCCTTCGGCGGAGCGGCTCTCGGCCGCGGCGCCTTCGGTTTTGGCGAAGCGGTAATAGGTCCAGTTGGCGAAGCCGACGAGGGCCAGCCAGCCCGCGATGAACTCGATCCGGGTCGATCCGACCATCGCCCAGGCGACCAGCAAGGCCGCTCCGGCGCCGGTCAGTGCGAAGAAGGGCGCGAAGAGGAGGCGGGTTTGCGCCTGCCCGTTGTGGAGATGGGCGTCGCGAAGCCTTTGGCTGCTCGCGTCGGCGCCGACGCTTTCATCCGCCAGCTCGGCCGGCTCCAATTCCTGCGGGTCGACTTCCAAGGGAACGGGCGCGTGATACATGGGAATCCTGCGTTCTGCCGGGTTGCAGTGTCCCTACGCCGAGAGGTTTGATGGAGTGTTAAGGGCGCTCGAGAATGCGGTGAGCCGAGCGCCCGCCGAAATTCCCCCACCCGTCATCCCGGCGAAAGCCGGGACCTCGTGGAAGCAGGTCGCCTTATCCTCCCGGAGGTCCCGGCTTTCGCCGGGATGACGTCGAGTGGCGTTTCGTCAGCATTTCTCATATTTCCAGTTCCGGCGCTTCCCTTCCGCCATCCACTCCACGGCCTGGGCGATGCGCTTTTCGCGGGTCTCCGGCCTTTTCGCCTCGACCACCCATTCGACATATTCGCGGCGGCAGCTCGGCGGGAAGCTCTCGAACGTGGCTCGGGCCGCCGGGTTTTCGGAGAGGGCCGCCTCGAGCTCCGGGGGCGTTTCCAGCTCGGCCTTCGGCGGCGCTTTCGGGCGGGCCGGGCGTGTTCCCTCGTCGCTCAAAACCATCGCCTTGCGGATCAGAGCGCGCAGGACATCGTCCGCCGGCAAGTCCTCCACCGAGGTCAGCCGGCCGAACTGGCCCATTGCGTCGCGCTCGGCGCCGGTGTCGCCGACAACTTCCTTCGAGCGCCAGAAGCCGAAAGTGGCGTGCGCCTTGAAGGCCGCCATTCCGACGAGCATCCGCCCCTTGTAGAGGAAATGCGGCATGCTCCACTTCATCGTCTCCTCGGCCTCGGGGCAGGCGGAGTGGACTGCGGAGCGAAGATGCAGAAGGATCGGCCGGGCGAAATCCGCCTGCCGGGCGATATAGGAGTCGATGCGGGGGTCGGTGGACATGGCGGGATGATAGATTCGATCCGGCGCGGAATCGATTCACTTCGGCGCGAGGCATGGAACGGCCGATTCCGCAATGCTTTGGCAGGCGATTCTCTGTGGAGAATCAATCAGATGCTGGCCGCCCGCCTGAGCTCGAGCGTGATCGAGAGGATAGTTTACGACGAGGAGGCCGCAGCACTCTTCATCTGCTTCCGGGAGACCGGCCGTTATCTCTATTCCGGGGTCCCAAGGGCAGTTTACGAAGGACTGAAGAAGGCGCCATCGCCGGGCCGCTACTTCAACGAATGCATCAAGCGTCGCTTTCCGTGCCGTCCCGATCCGGTGCGTCGGCGGTTCGGCCCCGCCAGGGCCGGGCGCGACGACGCAGCCGCGTCGGACGACCATCGCCCGTCCGGGCTCACGCGTCGCCCGTGCGGCGGGTGATCCGCGCAGATTGAGCGCTCAGTCCGTCCCGGACCGGTCATTCGGGCTTGAGCGCCTGGTCCGATCTTCCCGATCGGCCGGACCCCTTCGCACCGCTTTTTCCGATCCGGAACGGAGGAAATTCCGGCCTTCCTGAAGTTGATCCCGGCAGCCCTTCATGCCACTTGAGCGCCAGGAGAATCGGCTTGCGCCTGAAGACCTTGACCTACACGAGCCGCGCCCGGCTCGACCTTGGCGACGAGGATGTGGCCGCAATCCACGACACGGCGCGGCACCTGAACGCGCTCGACGGAATCTCCGGCCTGCTCCTCTTCGACGGGTCCCGCTTCCTCCAGATCGTCGAGGGAACGGAGGACGCGATCGACAATCTGGTCGGGCGGCTTCGGATGGATCCCCGCCATTCGGCCTTCGAAGTGCGCGACGAGCGTTATGTGGAGCAGCGCTCGTTCCCGGACTGGTCGATGGAGCTGGTCCGGGTCAGCGCGGGCTACAAGAATGCGAAGAGCGAGGTCGCCACGGCTCTTCCGGAGGCCGTGGCCGAGCCGGTGCGCGAGCTGGTGGCCAGGATGTCGGGTCGGCTCGCTCAGGCCTAGGGCCCTTGCACCGTCATCCCGGCGAAAGCCGGCGTCCCGGGGAGACCCATCGAGACCCCTCGACCGGGGGTCCCTCCCGGGATGACGGCCGCTAGACGTCCCGGCTCCACCCCGCCTTCGGCGCCCGGTGCAGGTTCGCCTCCGGGATCAGCCGCCTGAGCTTCCTCGCGAAGCTTCGAAGGCACACTTCGCTCTCCCCCAGGGGCCCGGGAACGTAGCTCCTGGAGGCCATGCCCTGCTGGACCCCGGCGATCAGGGCAGTGTCCTCGTCATTGACCCGGCGGTTGATCCGCCAGTTGAGGTAGCGCGCCGCCCGCATCTCCCGGCGCCATCCTTCCGGCATATCGGCGTCCGGCAGGGCGTAGCTGATCTCGCGGATCACCGTCTGCGTCGCGGAGACCGGCAGGAACTGCATGAAGTCGATCTGGTCCGGATAGATGTCGAAAGCGACGTTCGGCCAGAGCTTGAAATAGAGCCAGCGCCGCTGGAGCTCGGCGGGGAGGTGCGGGACGGCCGGCAGATGCTTCTGATAGGCGCGCTCTGACGGGTTCCCCGAGGGCCGCTCGATCAGGTCTCCCGCCATCCGGTCGACATGTTCGCCGGCCGAGATCGAATAGCCCCGGCCGAACAGGCGGGTGAGGCCCGGATGCGCGACCGGGATGTGGAGGCCGTCGGAATAATTGTCGGCGACGTTCTTCCAGTTGACCTCGCGCGGGCGGAGCGTGACCCGGCCAAGCGCGTCCAGCGCCTCGAAGCGGTAGGGGGCGATCTCCGACTCGTGCGGCGCCATCATCTCGGCGACCGAAGGCCCGCCGCCCTCCAGTCGGACGAAGAGGAAGCCGCGCCAGGTCTCCAGCTCCACCGGAGCGAGGCCCAGCTTCGACGTCTCCAGGCCCGGATAGTCGCTCCTGTTCGGCACTCCGATCAACCGGCCGTCCAGGGCGTAGGTCCAGGCATGATAGGGGCAGGTGAGCCGCCTCGCGCAGCCGGAGCCGCCGCTCAGCACGCGCGAGCCGCGGTGGCGGCAGACGTTCGAGAAGGCGCGGACGACCGAATCGTCGCCGCGAACGACGACGATGCTCTCGCCGAGATAGTCGAGGGTCCGCCAGTCGCCGGGCGCCTGGATCTCGCGGGCGTGGCAGACCACCTGCCAGGAGGGGCGGATCACCCGCTCCATCTCAATATCGAAAAATTCGGGGTCGCGGTAGATCCAGCCCGGCAAGCTGAGCTCCGGCTCGTGCGCGGCGATGAGGTGCGGGCTGGGCATGGGACTTTCTCGCAAAAGGGAGCCTCTTTGTCACCCTTGGCGCCGGAAAAAGGAGGGCTTCGACGGGCTCAGCCCGAACGGTTTGGGGGCTGAGGCCTTTGTAAAAACCGTTCGAGCTGAGCTTGTCGAAGCCCTCTTCTGCCTTGTGCAGTGGGCACAATTGCGAGACCATCTCCCAATGACTCCCGAGCTCATCGTCCTCGCCTGGGGCTGCATCCTCGCCCTCGTCCACATCTTCGTCGCGGTCCGTTTCAAGACCCGGCAATATGGGACGAAGTGGAATGTCGGCGCCCGCGACGAGGAATTGCCGCCGCCCCAGGCGATCGTCGGCCGGCTCGCCCGGGCGCAGGCGAACTTCTTCGAGACTTTTCCGATCTTCGCGGCCGCGGCTCTGATCGTGAGCGTCGCCGGGCTTCAAGACCGCTGGACCGCGATCGGGGCCTGGCTGTGGCTCGGCGCCCGCCTCGTCTATCTGCCGCTCTACGCGCTCGGGGTGCCGGTCGTTCGGACGATCGCCTTCCTGGCGAGCGTGATCGGAATCCTTCTGGTGCTGCGGCCTGCATTGTTCTGACCGTCGTCCTGGCGAAAGCCGGGATGACGGATTACCAGGAGAAGGGGTTCTCGTGCTTCTCGCGCGGCGGCACCGGAACTTCGCGGATTTCGGCGATGATTCCGTCGCCGCAGCGAATCGCCACTCCGCCGTAGCGGTCGATCGCCGGGAAGACTCCGCGCACATCGTGCACGACCGGGGCGCCGCCAGGCTCGGCCGAGCCCTGCGTTCGCACCCGCACCTGCTGGATCGGCTCGTCGAGGCGGGCGACCGGCCCCTCGGCCAGGCTCGCTCGATAGCCTGGCGCCGTCGTCACCTTGCCGGTCACGACGAGCTTGCGGGTCAAATAGGGGATGGGGCTCGAGGTCGAAGAGAATTCGACATGCGCCTTCCAGTCGGACGAGCCCAGCACGTGGCAGGACGCATAGCCGGACTCGCGCACCGGCGCGTCGATCGCGCAGGCCGCGGGAAGCGCCAGGAGCAAGGCAAAGGCGACGCCGCGCCGAAGTGGAAATGTTCGCATCGCTACGTGCCTTAGCCGGTCAGTGCCGGGCGGGCTAGACCGCTGCCTCGGCCGCGGCTGCGGACGACGCGCGGGCGGCCCGGACTCCTTCGGTGACGAAGATGGCGAGCGCCGTCCAGATCGCTGCGAAGCAGACGAGGTGGGCAGTGGTGAGCGGCTCGCCGAAGACGAGCACGGCGAGCAGGAATTGAATCGAGGGCGCGACATATTGGAGGAAGCCGAGAGTCGAATAAGGCAGCCGCTTGGCCGCGGCGGTGAACATGAGGAGAGGGATGGCCGTCAGAGCGCCGCCGAAAATGAGCAGGAGGTCCGTCGTCCGGGTCTGAAGGAAGGCGCTTTCGCCGGCCTTCGACAGCCACATGACCCAGCCGAAAGCCAGCGGAGCGAGGAAGAGGGTCTCGATCGAGAGACCTTCCAGCGATTCGACCGGCGCCACCTTTCTCAGGAACCCGTAGACCGCGAAGCTGGCCGCGAGAGTGAGGCTGATCCAGATCGCCCCGCCCGAGCCGAACGCGAGAATCGCCACTCCCGCTCCCGCCAGCCCGACGGCGGTCTTTTGCAGCACGCTGAGCTTCTCCTTGAGAAGGAAGACGCCGAGCAGGACGTTGACGAGCGGATTGAGATAATAGCCGAGGCTCCCCTCCAGCACGTGGCCGCTGACGACGGCGTAGATATAGACCAGCCAGTTTACGCCGATGAGGATGGCGGTGAGGGCCAGGGTCAGCGCGACTCGCGGGGTGGCGAGCGCCCGCCGGATGCCGGGCCACTTCTTCCACCAGGTCGCGAGGGCGCCCAGGAAGATGAGCGACCACAGGATCCGGTGGGCGACGATCTCGGTCGCCGGGACGTGGACCAGCGCCTTGAAGTAGAGAGGCAGAACGCCCCAAAGGGCGTAGGCGCCCAGCCCCATGAGGAGCCCGGATCGGGTGCGGGCAGCTTCGTTCACCCCGGGCGGGTAGCGGAGGGCGGGGGCCGGGACAAGCATTTGGCGGGCGAAGATTTTGCCGGTGGAACAAGGGCTTCAATCCGATCGAAACGCCCTTTAGGATCGGCCGACACCCGGGGAGAGAGAATGAACCGTCCGAGCCTGTGCACCGCCTTCGCCGCCGCCGCCCTGCTTTGCGCGTGCGATTCGAAAGATGGTCCGGACGAACCCGGCAATGCGGTGGCCGAAGGCCACGTCTCGGCGGAGGGCAAGGCGGAGGAGGGCAAGATCTCGCTCAAGATGCCCGGAGTGGACATGACTTTGAGCCTTCCCAAGGGAGTCGCCAACCAGGCCCGGACCGAGCGCGACAGCAAGCTGCTCTATCCGGGCGCGACCCTTCGTGGGATGGCGATCGCCGCCGGCCCGGACAGCGACAAGAGCGGCGACAGCGAGGTCGAGATTCGATTCTCGACTCCCGACCCGGTCGACAGGGTTGCTGCCTGGTACCGCGATCCGGCTCGGGCGGAAGGGTTCCAGCTCCAGAAAGCGGCCAGAGAGGGCGATTCCTGGCTCGTCGCCGGCGTCCAGAAGCGGGACGACCATCGTTTCAAGCTTCGACTGAGCCCGCGTCCGGGCGCCGGCACCGACGGCCGCCTTACGGTCCGCCACCGCGACTGAGTGGCCATGGCCGCGCTCGCCGATCCGGAGGACGTTCGGCTCCACCTCGTCGCCGCGGCCAAAGCCGGGACGGCGCTAAGCTATGGGGAGCTGCTGGAACGGCTGGGTTACGCTTTCTCGAGGCCCAAGATGCGGGCGCTGTGCAAGATACTTAGCGTGATCGACGAGGCCGCGGGGCTCAGGGGGGAGCCCGAGCTCGCGGTACTGGTCGTTCGCCAGAGCGACGGGCTTCCGGGCCAGGGCTGGTGGATCGCCGGCGGCGCCCGCTCCCGCGGTTACGAGGGACCCTGGGAAGGCCCCGAGGCGCGGCGCTTCATCGACCTCGTCCAGAGCGAAAGCTTCGCCTTCTGGAAGTCCCGAAGCGGGACACAGGGCACGGGCGCACCCGGTTAACCATCTCTCGTCACCCATTTTCCGCGGGGATGCGGCATAGGGGGGGCTTCAAGGAGTTCCTTCGATGACCGATCGCGCCTTTCCGCTGCTTCGACTGACCGCTTTGGGTGTCGTCCTCGCGCTCACGGTTGCCTGCAACCGCAGCGGAGGCGAAAACAACCTTTCCGACCTCGGAAACGACGCCGATCCCGCGGTGACCAGCGCTCTCAACGACCAGATCCTGGTCGACGAAAATCTGGCGACCCAGTCCAACAAGAACGCCGCCCGCCCCTCTCCGACCCCGGCCGGAGCGCCTTATCCGGCGCCCGAAGCTACGCCGTCGGCTCCGGGCAAGCCCGCAGGCCCGCCCGCAGCGCTCGCCGGCGCCAAGGGCTGCTCCGACGCCGCCCGCTTCGACTACAACATGGCCTGGGCGAACAAGCTGGCGCCCAACTTCCCGGTCTATCCCGGCGGCAAGGTGACCGAGGCGGCCGCGAACAATTCGGGCGGCTGCAGCACCCGCGTCGTTACCTTCGCGACGGCCGACAATTGGCAGCGCGTGCTCGACTGGTATCATACCAGGGCGGTGAGGGCCGGCTATTCGTCCGAGCATCAGGTGCGCGAGGGCGACCATATCCTCGCCGGGAGCAACGAGGGCGACAAGGGCGCCTTCTACCTGATCGTTACTCCGAAGCCGAAAGGCTCCGAGGTCGCGCTGATCGCCAATAACGGGCGGTAAAACCCCGTCGTCCCGGCGAAAGCCGGGACCTCGGGTCGAGAAGTCTCGGCGGGTCTTCCCGAGGTCCCGGCTTTCGCCGGGATGACGAACGGGTAGCGCCGCCCCCACTTCCACACTACATCGCCGCAATGCCCAGCCTCTTCCTCGTCATGATCGGCGGCGCCGCCGGCGCCGGGCTGCGCTGGGAGTTCGGGCGTCTCACGCTGACCCGGCTCGGCTCGGGCTTCCCGTGGGGCACTCTGGGAGTCAATTTGACGGGCGGCCTGCTCATGGGTGTCCTTGCCGGCGCGATGACTGGAGCGGGCCATACCGACCGCCCGCTCTGGCTTCTCCTTGCCGTCGGACTGCTCGGCGGCTTCACGACCTTTTCGGCCTTCAGCCTGGACCTCTTCGCGATGCTCGAGCGCGGCCGAGCGGGGACCGCTGCGCTCTATGTCGCGGCGTCGGTGGGCGGCTCCTTGCTCCTCCTGGCCGCCGGCTGGTGGGCGGCGACGGCGGCGGCATGAACGACGTCCGCCAGTTCACCGTCGCGCCCGACGACGACGGCATCCGCCTCGACCGCTGGTTCAAGCGCCATCTGCCCGAGGCTAGCTTCAACCTGGTCTCGCGCTGGGCCCGAACCGGGCAGCTTCGAGTCGACGGCAAGCGCGCGGCGCCGGGCGACCGGATCGAAGCCGGCCAGTCGATCCGGGTTCCGCCGGCCGAGCCCGCCGCCGCCGCCGCGCCCGAGCGCGTTAAACCCGAACGCAAGCGGCTCAGCGACGACGAGGTCGCCTTCGTCAACGAGATCGTCATCCACCGGGATCCCCACGCCATCGTCGTCAACAAGCCGCCCGGGCTCGCCACCCAGGGTGGAACCAAGACCCCGACCCATCTCGACGGACTGCTCGACGGGCTCGCCGACGACAACGGCAACCGGCCCAAGCTCGTCCACCGGCTCGACAAGGACACTTCGGGGGTTCTCCTCGTCGCCCGGACCGCCCGCGCGGCTGGGTTCTTCTCCAAGGCCTTTTCCGGCCGGACCGCCCGAAAGGTCTATTGGGCGATCGTCACGGGAGTACCCGACATCGCCGACGGCTTCATCGACCTCCCCCTCGCCAAGCAGCCGGGGACGGGCGGCGAGAAGATGCATGTGGAGGAGGGCGAGGGCGGCTTGTCCGCAAGGACGCGCTACCGGATGATCGAGCGGGCGGGCAACCGCGCGGCCTGGCTCGAGCTTCAGCCGCTCACCGGCCGGACCCACCAGCTTCGGGTCCACATGGCGGCGATCGGCCATCCCATCCTGGGGGATGGCAAATATGGCGGGCCCGACGCCTTCCTCACCGGAGCGATCAGCCGAAAGCTCCACCTTCACGCCCGCCGGCTCCGAATCGACCATCCGGACGGTGAGACTCTCGACGTCACCGCCGAAGTGCCGTCGCACTTCGCGGAAACCCTCGCCAATCTCGGCTTCGACCCGGAGCTGAGCGACCTCCCGCTCGACGAGGTGAAATTCTCCGAGACCGCCGAGGGCAAGCGCCGGGCCGCCTCGGCCGCCGCCAAGTCCCGCCGCAAGGAGCGCAAGGGGGAGCGGCGGGGCAGGGGGCAGAGGTGAGCGCCCGGAATCGTCATGCCGGGCTTGATCCGGCATCCATGAACGCGGGCGCCTGCGGAGCTTCTCCGGCTTCGGTATTCATGGATTCCGGCTTTCGGCGGAATGACGGCGAGGGACGCTGATGCACCCCAACCGCAAATTCCACATCCAGGACCGCGAGGCGATGGCGGTGCTCGTGCGCGAGCTCGGCTTCGGAATCCTGTTCGTCGCGACCGCCGAAGGCTTGCGCGCAGTGCATGTGCCCGTCCTTCTCGAAGGGGACCGCCTTCGCTTCCACGTATCGCGAAGCAATGCCGTTCATGGCGCTCTCCTGGAAGGCGCCGACGCCTTGTTCGTGGCCAGCGGCCCGCACGCCTATATCAGCCCCGAGTGGTACGGGCTGGAGGATAGGGTGCCGACCTGGAATTACGTCGCTGTGGAGCTCGAGGGCTCCGCGCGGCCGATCGAGACGGAGGCATTGGTCCGACTGCTCGACGACATGTCGGCCGAGCAGGAGGCGCGTCTGGCGCCGAAGCCGGCCTGGACCCGCGCCAAGATGAGCGAGGGCCGATTCGAGGGGCTTCTCAAGTCGATCACCGGCTTCGAGATGGAGGTGGCGGCCTGGCGCGGCACCTCCAAGGTGGACCAGGACAAGCCGCAGGAGGTGCGCAGCCGGATCGCCGATGCCCTTGCCGAGCGGGGCGAAGGGGATATGGCGGCGACGATGAGGAAAGAAAATCCTCCTCGCGATTTCGCGGGGAGGGGGACCGCGCGAAGCGCGGTGGAGGGGCTCTCGACCACTTCAGAACCCCTCCACCAGGCTTCGCCTGGTCCCCCTTCCCGGCAAATGCCGGGAAGGATTTAGTCGATGAGAGCGCAGTCATGACCCCGCAAGACGACGAGACCCTGTGGCGCAACCGCTTCATCGCGATCAACCTGGTCCGGATCGGCGGTACCGTCGTGGTCCTGATCGGGCTCGCCATCTGGCACACGGATTTCCTCGTTGAGGGGGGAACGCTCGTGCTGGGCCTGCCGCTGACCCTCGCCGGACTCGTCTCCAGCTTCTGGGGGCCCAAATGGCTGGCCTCCCGCTGGAGGACTCCGCCCGGGCCATGAAGCGTTTCTACAAGCAGGCAACCGTCTCTCCGGAGGCGGGCGGAGTGGCCGTTCTCCTCGACGGGCGTCCGGTGCGGACCCCGGCGCGCGCCTTGCTTCGAGTGCCGACCGAAGAGCTGGCCGAAGCCATCGCCGGCGAATGGAATGCGCAGGGCGAAAAGATCGAGCCGCACCTCATGCCGCTTACCGGCCTCGCCAATGCCGCCATCGACCGGGTCGCCCCCGACCCCGCGGCCTTCGGCCGAACCCTGGCCCAATATGGCGAGAGCGACCTGCTCTGCTATCGGGCGGAGGGCCCGGCCTCCCTGGTCGAGCGCCAGAGCCGGGTCTGGGACCCGCTGCTCGGCTGGGCCCGGACCCGCTTCGGAGTCGAGATAGAGACCACAGCCGGGGTCATGCACAGGCCTCAGCCCCCCCACACCGTCGAGCAGCTCGGCCGTGCGGTGGCGGCTCGAGGCGCCTTCCAGCTCGCCGGGCTTTCGCCCCTGGTCACCATAGCCGGCTCGCTGATCATCGCTCTCGCCCTCGCCGAAGGGGCGATAAGCCTCGAAGCGGCCTGGGACGCGGCAATGCTCGACGAAGCCTGGCAGGCGGAGCAATGGGGCGCCGACCCCCTCGCCGCCGCCTCCCTCGAAAACCGGCGCCGCGAGTTCGAGGGGGCCTACCGGTTCCTCACGCTTCTGTGATTACACTCATCGTGAGTGGCCGGTTCGACAAGCTCAGTCCCTACTGAGGATGAGCGGCATTCGCGGAGGCGGCTTGCTCGTGTCGATCATGTGGCGTGAACCAGCGGGCGACGACCAGGCCCGCGACGATCAGCGCCACCGATTCGGCGATGAAGGCGTAGATCCAGTGGCCCCATCCGTAATGGTTGAAGATGGGCGAGCCGAGATATTCCCACACTGTGAAGCCGAGGGAAAAGCAGACGACCAGCCTCGCCATCCGGGCGAAGCTTCGATCGCCCACCGCCGCGAGCCCGAACGCGATCAGCAGGCCCGCGATCACCGCGACGATGAATCCGGGCAGGATCGCCGACATGTCGTCCGGCGAATAGCCGCGCGTGTTGAAATGGACGGTGGCAATGGGACCGCGCGCGTAGAGCACCGCTCCGGCGGCGCTGTTGTGGGCGGGGATGATGTAGGTGCCGGTGCCGCTCGGCGTGAGGTTCTGGGCCAAAGACGCCTGGACGGCCGCGTTCTGCGCCTCGTCGGCTTTCGAATAGGCGAGTTCTCCGAGCGGGGTGGCCCAGAAGATGAAGCCGATCACGAAGATGATGATGCCCGCGACGAGCCCGCCGATCACGGTCCGGATCATGGTCTTCCCCTTTTTTACGCCGGCCGATCCTACGCTCAATCGGGGCGGGGGCAAGGTCAGGCCGTCAGCTGCCGGACGAAATCGTGGAGGAAGACCCTTCGGGTCGCCTTCAGCCGCTCGGCCTTGAGGATGTTGTGGACGAGCTCGCGGCATTTCTCGGCGTCGTTGTTGATCAGCACATAATCATATTCGGCCCAGTGGCTGATCTCGGCCGACGCCCGCTCCATCCGGCGGCGGATCACGTCCTCGCTGTCGGTGCCCCGCGCGCGCAGGCGCCGCTCGAGCTCCTTCATCGACGGCGGAAGGATGAAGACCCGGACGATGTCCGGATCGACCTGCTTCAGCTGCTGGGTGCCTTGCCAGTCGATGTCGAGAAGCACGTCGCGCCCGCCCTCGATCGTCTTCAGCACCTCGCTCTTCAGGGTTCCGTAGCGGTGCCCGAAGACGTGCGCCCATTCGAGGAAGTGGCCGGCGGCGACCAGCGAATCGAATCCCTTGTCGTCGACGAAATGATAATCGCGCCCGTCCACCTCGCCCGGCCGGATCGGCCGGGTCGTCGCCGAAACCGACATGGCGATCCCGTCGTCATTCTCCAGCAGCATTCGGGCGATGGTCGACTTGCCGGCGCCGCTGGGGCTGGACAGGACGAAGAGGAGGCCCCGCCGCTGGAAGGCGCTTGCGATTTCCATGCGCGCTACTGGCTTGCCGAGCCGCCATGCGTCAAGCAGGTAGGGACATGACCCGCCTCATCGCCCTTCTTCGAGCCGTCAACGTCGGCGGCCGCAAGCTGCCGATGGCGGAGCTTCGCGCCTTGTGCGGGGAGCTCGGGTGGACAGAGGTCGAGACCTATATCCAGAGCGGCAACGTCGTCTTCGCTGCGCCGGGGGAGGCCGATGCAATCGAGTCAAAGCTCGAAGAGGCGATCGGGGAACGCTTCGGGTTTCATTCCGACGTCATGGTCCGTTCCGCGGCCTCGTGGTCGGCGATCCTTGCGGCCAATCCGTTCGCGGAGGCCTCGGAGGCGGAGCCGAATCAGGTGCTTGTCGGGCTCTCCAAGGGCGAGCTGAAATCGGGGGCCGCCGAGGGTCTTTCGGCGAGGGCCGCCGCGGGCGAGCGGGTCGAGCAGGCAGGCGGGGCCCTGTGGTTTCACTATCCCGCCGGTGTGGGGACCTCCAGGATCACCCCGTCGCTGATCGACCGGGCGGCGGGCTCCCCGGTCACCGCGCGCAACTGGCGCACGATGCTCAAGCTTGGGGAGATGGCGAAATGAATTCCGTCACCCCGGCGAAAGCCGGGGCCTCGGGGAGACCCGCCGAGACTTTCCGGCCTGAGGTCCCGGCTTCCGCCGGGATGACGGGCAGATGACGGCGCCCCACGTCCCCCGCGCCTACTGGTTCGCAGCGCTTGGCCTCGTCGCCGTCATGGCGCTGATCCTGCTTTGGATGGGCCGTCCGCTTATCTGCACCTGCGGCGAGGTCAAGCTCTGGGTCGGGACGGTGAACGGCCCCGACAACAGCCAGCATCTCGCCGACTGGTACACGCCCAGCCACATCATCCACGGCTTCCTCTTCTACTGGCTCGGCTGGCTCTGCCTTCGCCGCAACCCGCCGGGCGACCGGCTGATCGGCGCGGTCCTGATCGAGGCGGGGTGGGAGCTGCTCGAGAACAGCCGCTGGATCATCGAGCGCTACCGCGAGGCGACGATGGCACTGGGCTATAACGGCGATGCCGTCATCAACTCGGCGGCCGACGTCGGCTGGATGGTGGTCGGCTTCGCCCTGGCGCGGCGGCTTCCGGTGTCGGCCACTTTGATTCTGGCGACCGCCTTCGAGCTTCTGACTCTCGCCATCATCCGCGACAATCTGACTCTCAACGTGATCATGCTGGTAGCGCCGAGTGACGCCATCCGCGCCTGGCAGGCAGGCGCCTGACAGTCGTCCCAGCGAAGGCTGGGACCCCAAGGGCGAATAGCTCGGTGTTCTTCACCCGCCGGGGCCACAGCCTGCGCTGGGGCGACGTATCGAACTACCGAAGCGTGCGGGCACGCTCGAGATGCTGGCGGACGATCGGAACGGCTGCCGCGGCGACGGTGCGCAGGGTCGGAGTGTCGCCCTTGCTCGCATAATTGCTGTGGAGGGCGAGCGCCATTTCATGCGCGGGAACCTGCTGGCGCAGGTAGAGCCGGTCGAACTCGGCGCCGTTCGCGCCCTGGAGCTGAGAGATCATCTCGGCCTGCATCGGCATCAGGGCCGGGCTCGGCGGAGTGCCTGCGGCGGTCGCCGCCGCGGTCAGCTGCTGGGTGGTCATGGTGTGGTGCTCGATCAGCATCTGGGCGAACGCGCGCACGTCCGGATTCTGGGCCCGGGAGACCGCAAGCTGGGAGGACTGGATCTCGAAAAGGTCGCTGGCCGCGGCCATCTCGACATAGGCGGAGCGCTGGTTCGGGGTCATGTCGCCGGCAGCGGCGGCGCCGGCGCCCATGTCGCCGTCGGTGGCGCAGGCGGCGAGGGCCAGGGAAGCGGCGGAAGCGATCAGAAGGGAGCGGATCATAGGGGGTTCCTGTCGGGCAGTGGGAAGCTCGACAAGCGGATGCGGACGCCGCCGGTTCCGGGAAAAACCAAGCCTATGATGTGGGTTAGGAAGATTCCTCCGCTCTCGCCGCTCAGCCCCCGGCGAGGCCCTCGATGACCTTGCCGGTGCCGTCGCAAACCGGGCAGGGGATCCCGTCATGCTCGCCCGTGCCGTTGCAATGGCGGCAGAGATTCTCGCCGGTGCCGGGGGTCCCCGGGGCCGCTTCGTCGCCGGGGGCGCTGTTCTCATTGCTCATAATCGTCCAACCCGCATCCGAGCGGACCGGTTCCGCAAGGAACCGGAGGGCGCGCACGGCGGTTGCCGCGCCATGAAGCCGATTCTCGCCGGCGCCGCCCTCGCTTTCGCCTTCGCGGCCGTCCCCGCTCAAGGGCAGGAGCTGTTCGGCGGGCTCTACGCCCACGACGTCGACACCGGCCTCACCAAGAGCGGGATCGAGGAAGGAGTCGACTTCGAACTCGGCTGGCGCGGCGAAAGCATCGCCTTTCTGCATGCTATCGGCGCGCCGCGGCCGCAGGCGTTCGTTTCCCTCAACAGCGCCGGCAATACCCATTTCGCCGCGGCGGGAATCGGCTGGAAGATCGGTGGCCGGGCCTATCTTCGCCCCGGAATCGGCCTCGCCGTCCATTCGGGGCCCGGCCGAAGGGTGCCGGGAGACGATCGGATCGATTTCGGGTCCCGAATCCTGTTCGCTCCCGAGCTCGGGGTCGGTGCCCGGGTCTCCGACCGGCTCTCGGTCGAGGCGAGCTGGGTCCATCTCAGCCACGCTCAGCTTTTCGGACCGCAGAATCCGGGGCTCGACACGATCGGGGTCCGTCTGAACTACCGCTTCCGCTGACGCGCCGAGGAAATCGGCAATCGACAGGAAACCGTTTCGGCCCTAACCCCGCAACGGTGTACGCCAGCAAATCGAAAACCGGGGCAATTGAGACACTTGGCCCGGTGCTCGACACGGCCCTCGATGCCGTGGTCGTCATGACTCGCGAAGGGATTGTGGCAGGCTGGAACGAGGTCGCCGAGCAGACCTTCGGCTGGACGGGCTCGGAAGCCGTCGGACGCCTCATGGCGGATCTGATCATTCCCGAACAACATCGCGAGGCGCATTCCCGCGGACTTGAGCGATATAACGCGACCGCCGAGGAGCGCGTTCTCAACCGCCGGATCGAGATCAGCGCCATCGACAGGAATGGGCGCGAATTTCCGGTCGAGCTGTCGATCACCATGGCAGGCCATCCCGACGAGGCCCTCTTCCTTGGCTTCCTTCGCGATATCAGCGACCGCCGAAGCGCGGAGGAGCGGCTAAAACGCCAGGCCAGCGAGACCGAGCTGCTGTTCAACGTAACTCGCATGGCCGCCGAAACCGACTCCTTCGACGAGGCTCTGCGCGCTTGCCTGGAGTCGATTTGCGCAATGACCGGCTGGCCCATCGGTCACGCGCTCATTGCCGGCGGCGGTGGCCACGAGCTGGTTTCGACGGGGGTGTGGCACGAGACGATTCCGGGAGACTCGGAGGCTCTGAGGGCGCTGACGAATGCCACCAGGTTTACGTCCGGCTTCGGCCTTCCGGGCCTGATCATGGAGCGCGGCGAGCCGGCCTGGATTTCCGACATCGAAAACCATCCTGATTTTGCGCGCAAGGGTCTCGGCTTCGCCGCTGCGTTCGGCTTCCCAATCAAGGACGACGGGAGGATCGTCGCGATCCTGGAATTTTTCAGCCGCAGTCCCTTCGAGCCCGACCCAGATCTCATGTTAACGGTACGGACGGTCGGCGAGCAGCTCGGCCGGGTGCTTGAGCGCCGCCGCGCCGAAGAGCATCTCCGGTTGCTGGTCAACGAGCTCAACCACCGGGTCAAGAACACCCTCGCCATCGTTCAGAGCATCGCGGTTCAGACCTTCAGCGGCGACGGCGACGAAGGAAGACAGCGTCGAGCGTTCGAGAGCAGGCTTTCGGCTCTTGCCGCCGCTCACGACCTGCTTACCACCGAGAATTGGGAATTCGCTTCGCTTCGACAGGTGATCGAGAAGGCTGGAATGGGCTGCGGCGCTCCGGCGTCCCGGCTGACCGTCGTCGGTCCCGAGGTGAATGTACAGCCCAGGACGGCGGTGTCGATCGGGATGGCGGTCCACGAGCTTTGCACCAACGCGGTCAAGTACGGCGCCCTCTCCAACGACAGCGGCCGAGTCATGGTCGAGTGGGAGGTCACGGACACCGGCGGCGGGGGCCGGCTGCGCCTCCGCTGGCGCGAAGCGGGAGGACCTGCGGTGACTCCGCCGGATCGCCGTGGCTTCGGCACCCGGATGATCGAGCGCGCCCTGGCGGCCGAGCTGGGCGGATCGGCTCGAATCGAATTTCTGCCGGAAGGCATATGCTGCACCGTGGAAGCGCCGCTCCCGGCGCTTGGGGATCTTCCGGCCTAGCGGCCCAGCATCCCTTCGGGCTTAACCACCCGGTCGAACGTCTCCGCGTCGACCAGTCCGAGCTCCAGCCCCGCCTCCTTCAGAGTCTGCCCGCTCTTGTGGGCGTGCTTGGCGATCGCCGCGGCATTGTCGTAGCCGATCTCCGGCGCAAGCGCCGTCACCAGCATCAGCGAACGGTTCATCAGATCGGCGATCCGGCCCTCGTCCGGCTCCAGGCCGTCGAGCGTCCGCTCGGTGAAGCTTTCCATCCCGGTGGCGAGCAGGTCGATCGAGCGGAGCACGTTGGCGGCGATGACCGGCTTGAACACGTTCAGCTCGAGATGGCCCTGGAGCCCGCCGACGGTGACCGCGACATGGTTGCCCATCACCTGGGCGGCGACCATGGTCAGCATCTCCGCCTGGGTCGGGTTGACCTTGCCCGGCATGATCGAGCTGCCCGGCTCGTTCTCGGGCAGCTTCAGCTCGCCGAGCCCGCAGCGAGGACCGGAGCCCATCAGCCTTATGTCGTTGGCGATCTTGGTCAGCGAGACGGCGATGACGTTGAGGACGCCCGACAGCTCGACGAGCGTGTCGTGCGCGGCCAGCGCCTCGAATTTGTTGGGGGCGCTGGTGAAGGAAAGCTTCGTGAGCCTGGCGACTTCCGCCGCGAAGGCTTCGGCGAAGCCCTCGGGCGCGTTGAGGCCGGTCCCTACGGCGGTGCCGCCCTGGGCGAGCTGCAGCACCCGCGGCTGGACCGAGCGAAGCCGCTCGATCCCGGCCTCGACCTGAGCGGCATAACCCGAAAATTCCTGGCCGAGCGTGAGCGGGGTCGCGTCCTGGAGGTGGGTCCGGCCGATCTTGACGACGGAGTCCCAGGCACTCGCCTGCGCGGCCAGACGGCGATGCATGGCCTGGAGGGCCGGGATCAGCCGGGCCTCGACCGCCCGCGCCGCGGCGATGTGCATCGCGGTCGGGAAGCTGTCGTTGGACGACTGGCCCTTGTTGACATGGTCGTTGGGATGGACCGGGCTCTTGCCGCCGCGATTGCCGGTGAGGATCTCGTTGGCTCGGCCGGCGATGACCTCGTTGGCGTTCATGTTGGACTGGGTGCCGGAGCCGGTCTGCCAGATGACCAGCGGAAACTGGTCGTCGTGCATCCCCGTCGCGACCTCCCCGGCCGCCTGCTGCACCGCCTCGGCGATCTCGGCGTCGAGCCCTCCGATGCGGGCGTTCACCCGGGCGGCCGCCTGCTTCACGAAGCCCAAAGCGTGGACGATCTCGACCGGCATCGTCTCACGCGGCCCGAACGGGAAATTCTGGATCGAGCGCTGGGTCTGGGCACCCCAATAAGCGTCGCCGGGGACGTCGATCGGTCCGAAGCTGTCGGTCTCGGTGCGGGCGGTGGCGGTGGAGATCATGCGGAGCCCCTTAGCGGCGGGAAATGCGCCCGTCACGCGGGGAAAGATCCGCAAGGCTTGGCGACCCGATTGCGAACATTCGCCGCCGCTGTCACAAGTCTCTTGCCTGACGATCGGTCGATGCCCGGGGGGAAGTGATGGCAGATCCCGACTCCCGTGCAACCGACCCGGGCTTCAAGCTGTGGCAGATCGCCGACATCCGGTGGGTGCATTGCCCGCGCTGCGACGGCCCGGCGCGGCTGGCGGGCGGCCGGCTGACCTGCACTCGCTGCGCTTTCGCCGAGGGCGGCCCGAAAAAGGGGCGCCGCCGCCTCAAGGCGGTGATGACCGCGAAATACAGGCCGAAATGCGAGAATAAGTCCTGCGGCGGGCCCATCCCCAATCACGGTCCGGCCGTTCGGGGCGGGGGCTCGGACGCGCTTGAGGCCCGGATCGTCTGCCCGAGCTGCGGACATGTCGGCCATTATCCCGCCGTGCCCGTCGAGCCCCTCGATGTTCGAAAAGCGCATTCCGCGCTGTTCTGGTTACGCGCCTGGCCGAACGGGGCAACCTACCTGCGGCGCCGGATCGGCGCCCATACGCTCATCGTCTACAACCGGCAGCATCTGGAAGCGCTCGAGACCTGGCTCGGAGCGGAGCACCGCCAGCGGGGCCCCGTCGCGGGCCTGACCATGATGGCGCGCCTCCCCCGCTGGATGAAGGCCGCACGGGCTCGCGAGAACGTTTTGAAGGCGCTGGCAGAGCTCAGAAAGCAGGCGGAGTCCGAGGGATTATGGTGAGAGCGGCAAAGTCCGCGTTCGACGCGGTCCGGAAAAAAGGGAACAGTATACATTTTCCTGGTCGGTCACCGGGCGAAGCTGAGCGACAAATGTAAACCGTCACTGTTTTTGCCGCTTCGCTCCGCCAAGCTCTACGGCGAGACTGTAGATGTGGTCTATGCTTTCGAAGAAGCTTTTGATGGGTATGCGCTCATTCAGCCCATGCTCGAAATTGTCGCTGTTCCGCCGGAAGATGCCTGAGCTGGCATAGGTCGGTATCCCTGCCGCGCGATATACCAGCCCATCGGTAGCCCCAGACTCCATGTAGGTGGCAATGGGCACTCCCGGGTAATGTCTGTTCATCCAGCCGGTAACGGCGCGCAGCACATCCGGACGCATCTCCGACACCGGAGATTCTGGAGAGCCGTCGGAGAGCCGCACCGAAAGTCGCGGATTTGCGACCACCTCCGTCAGCGTCTGCTGGACTTCCGCCTTCGCGGTGCCGGGCAAGATGCGGCAGTTGATCGTGGCGACCGCCGTTTGCGGCAGGGCATTGTCCGCATGTCCGCCGCTCAGCCGGGTAGGGATGCAGGTGGTTCGGGTGGTCCCCACATATTCCGGATCGGCGGCCAGGCTGTTCGCGGCCTCGGTGTCGGCTGGATTGGCCGCAAAGCGGGTCAATGCCTCACCGAGCTTGCCGGGCGTAGTGCGACCCGCCGCTGCCAGATAGGAGCGGGTAATGCCGTTGCTCTGAACCGGGAAACGATGCGCGCGAATGCGCGCGATCGCCTCCGCGAGATCGAAGATAGCATTATCCGCTCGCGGCTTGGAACTGTGGCCGCCCGGGTTGCTGGCAGCAACTTCGAACGTGGCGTAAGTCTTTTCTGCTCCCTGGATCTGGTAGATCAACGGCTTGCCGTCTTCCGAAAGGATCCCGTTGCCTGCATCGGTATTGATAGCCAACTCCGCGCCTCGGACCCACGGATGGCTGGCGATCAGCTCCGTGGTCTTCATCTCCGTTTCTTCGTCGCCGACGAACGCGAACAGCAGGGTTCTTTTCAGCTTCAAACCCTCGCCCCGCAGGCGTATGATCGTCGTGACCATTGCCGTGATGCCGGCCTTGTTGTCGGTCGCGCCGCGAGCGAAATAAAAACCGTTTTCCTCGACGAGCTTGAAGGGGTCGCGCTCCCAGTCCTCCGGCCGGGCATCCACGACATCCATGTGGCCGGAGAAAAGGACCGCTCGAGCCTTGGGGTCGGATCCCGGCACCCGCACCACCAGTGCCTTGGCGTCGCCAACCGACAATTCCGCGATGTCGCCGGTGGCCACGCCGGCAGCCCCGAGGCGCTTCACGATATAGGCCGCCATCGGAGCCACCTGTCCCTGTCCGGCTGAGCTACGGAAGGAGACCAACGTCGCGAACAGCTCCCTGGCCTCGACGTCCGCAGCTGGGCGTTGCGCCTGCGCAAGCTGCGCCGACAGCCCCGCAAGGAGCGCACAAGAGAGCTTGGTCTGAAGTTTCCATCGCCGGCCTAGGTTCATAGCGCCCCCATCGGTGAGGCAGGATCGCACCCAGGATGAATGTACGCAATGGGTCGGGAGCCGGAATCGCTCCATCACCCGAAAACGCCTGTTTCGGGAAGAGCGCCAGTAAGCCCCTACTTCCGCTTTTTGGGCATTCCTGCCGCCCGCTCAGGCTCGGCCTTCGCCAAACGCCTCACTTCTTTCGGCTGAAATCCACCGACACGACGTTCGACCCGTCCTCGACCGGCTCGGCGGCGGGCGGATCGTTCTCGGCCGAATCGTGCGCCTGCGGGTCGCCCTCTTCGGCGGTCGCCTGGAACTGGAGCGCGAAATTGACCGCCGGGTCGACGAAGCCGGTGATCGCCGAGAAGGGGATGACGAGCCGCGCCGGCGCCTGGTTGAAGCTCAAGCCGACCTCGAATCCGTCATCGCCGACCTTCAGGTCCCAGAAACGGTTCTGGATGACGATCGTCATCTCGTCCGGAAAGCGCTCGGACAGGTGCCGCGGGATGTCGACCCCGGTCGCCCCGGTTTTGAAGGTGATGTAGAAATGATGCTCGCCCGGCAGGTGCCCGGTGGTCTCGACCTCGCCCAGCACCCGCCCGACGACGGCCCGCAGCGCCTCCTGAACGATCTCGTCATAGGGAATCAGGCTGTCGGGCGTCTCACCTTGCATGCCCCATGTGGTAGCGAGGCGGGGGCGCGGGTCAAGCGAGAGCTTGCCTTCGCCCCGTTGCCGATGCTGAGGCGGACAAAGGAGAAAGCCATGCCGATCGACGCCACCCGACCCTATGACCACAGCAACGTCTTCGCCCGGATCCTGCGCGGCGAGATCCCTTCGAAGAGCGTCTTCGAGGACGAGCACGCGCTCGCCTTTCACGACATCGCCCCGGCGGCGCCGGTCCACATCCTCGTCATCCCCAAGGGCGCCTATGTCTCCTGGGACGATTTCTCGGAGCGCGGCTCCGCCGAGGAGATCGCCGGGTTCGTTCGCGCCGTCGGCAAGGTGGCGCGGGAGCAGGGGCTGGTCGAGCCGGGCTACCGGCTGCTCGCCAATGTTGGAATGAACTCGGGCCAGGAAGTGCCGCATCTCCATGTCCATATCTTCGCCGGCAGACCGCTCGGGCCGATGCTCGCGCGCTGACGCATTAAGGGTTTGCGCTGGTGGGATTAATGGGTAGGTTCCCTGCCAAACAAACACAGGTTGGCCGAAGAGCCGGCGCGAATCCAAGGGGACGGATATGATTTTCGGGCGCGTTAAGCCTCTCGACGCCATCCTTGCCACCGCCGAGAAGAAGTCGCTGAAGCGCTCGCTCGGAGCGATCCAGCTCACCCTCTTCGGTGTCGGCTGCATCATCGGGACCGGAATCTTCGTTCTGACCTCGGTCGGCGCTCAGAAGGCCGGCCCGGGCCTCCTCATCAGCTTCATCATCGCCGGCGCCGTCTGCGTCGTCGCCGCCCTGTGCTACGCCGAGATCGCGTCGATGGTGCCGGTCGCGGGCTCCGCCTACACCTATTCCTACGCGGTCCAAGGCGAATTCCTGGCCTGGACGGTGGGCTGGGCGCTGCTCCTCGAATATGCGGTGGGCGCCTCGGCCGTCTCGGTCGGCTGGTCCAACTATTTCATCGACACGGTGATGGAGCGAAGTTGGGGGATAGATTTCCCCGACTGGCTGAGTTCCGGGCCGCTGGTCCTCGGGGGGAAGGCCGGCGGGTTCATCAACCTTCCGGCCCTGACCATCGCCTTGCTCATGACGCTCCTGCTGGTGAGAGGCACTTCGGAAAGCGCCAAGTTCAACGCGATCCTGGTCGCGATCAAGGTCACGGCGCTCACCGCTTTCGTGATCCTGACGCTTCCGGTGACCAAGGCCGAGAACTTCACGCCCTTCGCGCCCGCCGGAATGTTCGGCGGCTTCGGCTCCGGCGTCGGAGTGGTCGGCGCCGCGGCCACGATGTTCTTCGCCTATGTCGGCTTCGACGCCGTCTCCACCGCGGCGGAGGAGACCAAGAACCCGCAGCGCAACGTGCCGATCGGTCTCATCGGAAGCCTCCTTATCTGCACCGTCTTCTATATGCTGGTGACGGCGGGCGCGGTCGGGGCGATGGGCGGGCAGCCGGTCATGGGCGCCAACGGCGTTCCGCTCCCCACCGGCGAGGCTCTGTCGCTGCAGTGCGCGTCGCCGCAATATGTCGAGGCCTTGGTCTGCTCGCGCGAGCCGCTGGCCCACGTCCTCCACACGATCGGCTACGGCTCGGTCGGCAACATGCTGGGCTATGCGGCCTTCATCGCCTTGCCCTCCGTCATCCTCATCCTGCTGTTCGGCCAGACCCGGATCTTCTTCGTGATGGCGCGCGACGGGCTTCTTCCGGAAGCGCTGTCGCGGGTCCATCCGCGCTGGAAGACCCCGCACGTCGTCACCATCATCACCGGCCTGATCGTCGCAGTCGCAGCGGCCTTCTTCCCGGTGGGCGCGCTGGCCGACGTTGCCAATGCGGGCACGCTCTACGCCTTCTTGATGGTGGCGATCGCGGTCTGGCAGCTGCGCAAGATCGATCCTGAGCGGCGGCGCGCCTTCCGGGTCCCCGCCGTCGGCCTGGTTGCGACTCTGACGGTGATCGGCTGCCTCTTCCTCTTCTTCAACCTGCCGTTCGAAGCGATGATGGTGCTTCCGGCCTGGACCTTGATCGGAGTCGTCTTCTACGCCCTCTACGGGTACAGGAAGAGCCATCTCGGCCGAGGCATCGTCGAGGTCCACGAGCCCGAGGTCCACGACCTCGAGCCGCCCATCCCCGGCGTGGACGAGCCGCGCCCCTAAACTGAAAGATCTTCCCCCGGATGTCGGGGGGGGGAGGATTTAAGCGCCTAGCTTCGCGGCGACCAGCGCCTTCAGGTCGGCTTCGGGGCGGGCGCCGTAATGGGAAATGACCTCGGCGGCGGCGATCGCTCCCATACGCAGGCAGTCCGCGTTCGAGCGTCCCCGGGCCCGCCCCGCCAGGAAGCCGGCCGCGAACAGATCGCCCGCGCCGGTCGTGTCCACGATCCGCTCCACCGGCTCGGCCGGCACCTCGACCTGCTCGCCGCCCTCGATCGCGACCGCGCCCTTCTCGCCGCGGGTGACGACCAGCACGGGCACCCTCGCCGCCGCGGCCGCCGCAGCCGCGTCGAAATCCGCTTCGCCGGTCAGCGAGACGATCTCCGCCTCGTTGGCGAACAGGATGTCGAGACGGCCGCTGTCGATCAGGGCGTTGAAGCTGTCGCGGTGGCGCTCGACGCAAAAGCTGTCGGACAGGGTGAAGGCGACGGCGCCTCCAGCCTGGCGGGTGATCTCGATCGCCCGCTCCATCGCCGCCCTCGGGACTTCCGGATCCCAGAGATAGCCCTCGAGGTAGAGGATCTTCGCACTTCTCAACTGAGCCCCGTCGAGGGCCTCGCTGCTGAGGTTCTGCGCGGCGCCGAGGAAGGTGTTCATCGTCCGCTGGGCGTCGGGCGTGACGAGGACGAGCGAGCGCGCCGTCGGAGCCTCCGACTGCGGCCGGGCCGGAGTGGTGAACTCGACCCCGATCGAGCTGACGTCATGGCGATAGACCTCGCCAAGCTGGTCGTCGGCGACCTGGCCGATGAAGCCGGCGCGACCTCCGAGCATCGCAACGCCGGCCGCGGTGTTCCCGGCAGAGCCGCCGCTGATCTCGCGGCCCGGCCCCATCCGCCCGTAGAGCCGGGTTGCCTCCTCGGCGTCGATCAGCCGCATCGAGCCCTTGTCCAGCCCCTCGCGGGCGAGGAAATCGTCGTCGGTCGCGGCGATCACGTCGACGATGGCGTTGCCGATGCAAAGGACGTCCAGGCTCTTGTCGGTCACGGCTTCTCTTCACGTTGCGGGAGGAGCGGCGGCCCTAGCCGGGGCCCGCGCCGCGCGTCAATTGCGCCGAGGCGAGGCGAAGGCAGGGCAAGCGGGCGCCTTTCGCTGTGGCTCTCTCGGCGGCACTGCGCCACTCTGCCGCGGCGAAAGGCAGGGGAGGGGCGCCGTGGCGAGGCAGGGATGTTTGTGGCTGGGCGCTCTGCTGGTGCTGGGCGGCTGCGCAACCTCCAGGACGGACGGGACCGCGCCGGCGGTCGAGCGCGCTCCGCCGCAGCGGGTCGTCCCCTACAATTCCACCGGTCTCGAGAACGTCCTCGGCCGAACCGCCCGATTGCTCGAGGCCCAGTTCGGCAAGCCGACCCTCGACGTTCGCGAGGGGCCGGCGCGAAAGCTCCAGTTCGGCGGACCCGCCTGCGTCCTCGACGCCTATCTCTACCCACCCAAGGGCGGCGGCGAGCCGATCGTCACTCATATCGACGCGAGGCTTCGGGACGGGCGGGACCTCGACCGGGCGAGCTGCGTCGCGGCGCTGACGAGGCGGTAGTGGTCGCAGGAACATCAATCCGTTCGGCCTGAGCCTGTCGAAGGCCCTCTTTCATTTTCCGGCTTCGTAAATAGGCTTCGACAGGCTCAGCCCGAACGGTTTTGAACCCGCCCCAGCCCCCACGCCGCCGCCTCCGCCACCACCGGATCCTCGTCCCCGACCAGCCGCTCCAACACCGGCGCAAGCTCCGCCAACCCGCTATTCCCCGCCGCGACCGCCGCATTTCTCACCATCCGCCCGCGCCCGATCCGCTTGATCGGGGAGCCGGCGAACACCTTGCGGAAAGCGGCGTCGTCCAGCGCCAGCAGGTCCGTCAGCCGCGGCGCGACCAGCTCGGCGCGCGGCAAAAACGCCTTGTTGGCCCGGGCGGCATCGGCGAACCGGTTCCAGGGGCAGACGGCCAGGCAGTCGTCGCAGCCGTAGATGCGGTTGCCGATCGCCTCGCGGAACTCCTCGGGGATCGGCCCCTTATGCTCGATCGTGAGGTAGGAGATGCAGCGGCGCGCATCGAGCCGGAAGGGCGCCGGAAAGGCGTTGGTCGGGCAGGCGTCAAGGCAGGCGCTGCAGCTTCCGCAATGGACGGAGTGGGGCGTCGCACTCTCCTCCAGCTCGAGTGTCGTATAGATCGCGCCCAGGAACAGCCAGCTGCCGTCGCTCCGGCTGACGAGGTTGGTGTGCTTGCCCTGCCAGCCAAGCCCCGCGGCCTCCGCAAGCGGCTTCTCCATCACCGGGGCGGTGTCGACGAACACCTTGAGCTCGCATCCCGCCTGCTCGACCAGCCAGCGGGCGAGCGCCTTCAGCGCCTTTTTGATGAGGTCGTGATAGTCGGAGCCCTGCGCGTAGACCGAGATCCGCCCGACCTCCGGCCGATCCGCCAGCGCCAGCGGGTCGGTGGTGGGCGCGTAGCTCATCCCGAGCGACACGACGGAGCGGACCTCTGGCCACAGCCCGGCGGGGGACGCCCGCCGCTCCGCCGTCTCCTCCATCCAGATCATGTCGCCATGGGAGCCCTCGGCCAGCCACTGCCGCAGCCGTTCGCCGGTCTTCGGAGCGGCGTCGGCGCGCGCGAAGCCGACCGCGCAGAAGCCGAGCTCCCGCGCTTTCCCTTCCAGGCCCGTCCGCAGGTCGGCCAGCTTCGGCTTGCCTTCGCTCATCCTCGCTCGCTACCACAGGCGCGCAAAGGGGGCACGCGTGGCGAGTGGCTTAGCTATTGAGGCGAGAGGGTTGTTCAAGGCCTTCGACGGCAAGACCGCCGTCGACGGAATCGACCTCGCCGTACCGGTAGGCAGCATCTACGGAATCCTCGGCCCCAACGGCGCCGGCAAGACGACCACCTTGCGGATCCTGCTCGGGATCATCGACCCGGACCGGGGCGAGCGCTCGCTCCTCGGCCGGGCCCGCCCGCTCGAAGTGGCGAACCAGGTCGGCTATCTGCCCGAGGAGCGCGGCCTCTATCCGGCGATGACGGCGCGCGAATCCGTCGCCTTCATGGGCGCGCTCCGCGGCCTCCCGCTTAGCGCCGGACGCGCGCGCGCCGAGGAGATGCTGAAGTCGAACGGCCTCGCCGATTATGTCGACAAGCCGATCCGAAGCCTCTCCAAGGGCATGGCCCAGACCGTGCAATTGTTCGGAACCATCGTCCACCGGCCGAAGCTGATCGTCCTCGACGAGCCCTTTTCGGGCCTCGACGCGATCAACCAGGGCCGGCTCGAGCATCTCATCCGCGAGGAGGCGGCGGGCGGAGCGACGATCATCTTCTCGACCCACGTCATCGCCCATGCCGAGCGATTGTGCGAGCGGATCGCGATCATCGCCGGAGGCAAGGTCCGGTTCGAGGGCAGCGTCGCCGAGGCCCGCGACCGGCTTCGGCCGCAGGTGCGGCTTCGAACGCGGGTCGCCGAGGGCTCGTGGCGCGGCGCTCTTCCGCAAGGCGCTCAGCACGAGGACGGCCTGTGGTCGTTCGAGCTACCCCAGGTGGGGATCGAGCCCCTGCTCAAGGCGCTGATCGACGCCGGGGCGGGAATCGAGGATCTTTCGATCGAGCGGCCCGGGCTCCACGACGCCTTCGTCGCAATCGCCGGGGAGCAGGCGGCCCGGGAGCTCGCCGACAGCGCTTCGGAAGGAGAGTCGCGATGATGGGCTTCTTCCATTCCGCCTATGTCATCGCCCGGCGCGACTTCGTGGCCACGGTGTGGTCGCGAACCTTCCTCTTCTTCCTGATGGGGCCCTTGCTCATCATCGGCCTCTCCTTCCTGTTCGGAAGCATGAGCGGCCGGATGGCCCGCCAGGACGTCCACGCGACCGTGGCGGTGGTCGCGACCCAGGCCGATTTCGCTCCGCTGGAAGCCGCCCGCGAGCGGCTCAATCCCGGATTCGGCGAGCGAGCGCTTCCGACCCTGGTGCGGGAGGAGCCCGCCGGAGACCCCGCCCGGCAGGTCCAGGCGCTGCTGGGCAACCCGGACAAGCGCATTCTCGCCGTCATGACCGGCGGCCTGGACCGGTCGGTGCTGACCGGGGCGATCGGCAGCGAAGGCGGTATCAGCAGGCAGATGTCGCTGATCCTCGATCAGGCGGTTCAGCAGCGCTCGCTCGCCGCGGCCGGCCGGGCCGCTCGGCCGGCGGCGATCCAGGTGGTCGAGACCGACCGGTCGGAAGGAGCCCTCGCAGCCACCCGGGCTATCACCGCGCGCGCCGGCCAGCTCCTCCTCTTCATGCTGACCGTCCTGCTCGCCGGAATGCTGCTCTCGAACCTGCTCGAGGAGAAATCGAACAAGATCATCGAGGTCCTCGCCGCGGCGCTTCCGATCGACGCCATCTTCGTCGGCAAGCTCGGAGCGATGCTGGCCGTGTCGCTGGTCGGGATCGGGGTCTGGGTGAGCGGCGCGCTCGTCGGGCTGGCCTTTCTTCCCAACCAGGCCGGCAACCTGCCCGAGCCCGCCGTCGGCTGGCCGCTCTTCATCCTCCTCGTCCTCCTCTATTACAGCGCCAATTACCTCCTCCTCGGAGCGCTTTTCCTCGGAATCGGAAGCCAGGCCAATTCGGTGCGCGAGGTCCAGACCCTGTCGATGCCGGTCACGGTCGGGCAGATGCTGATCTTTCTCCTCGCCTCTTTCGCCGTCGGAGCGTTCAACAGCGCGCTCGGGATCGCCGCCGCAATCTTCCCGTTCAGCTCTCCCCTCACCATGGTCGCAAGGGCCGCCCAGACCGCCGAGCTCTGGCCCCACCTGCTGGCGCTGGCCTGGCAGGCCTTGTGGGTGTGGCTGACCGTGGCGCTCGGGGCCCGGCTGTTCCGGAGGAACGTGCTGAAGACGGGCGGGGGGCAGGGCGGGATGCTGAGGCGGCGGAAGACCGCTTAAAAATCCTCCCCCAGATTTCTGGGGGAGGGGGACCATGCGAAGCATGGTGGAGGGGCTCTTCCGACCCCCGAGAACCCCTCCACCGCGCTCCGCGCGGTCCCCCTCCCCCCGAAATCGCGGGGAGGAACAATTATTCCATCGCCGGCCCGATCTGCTCGAACAGCTCCAGCTTGATCCCGTCGCAATCGAGGATCCAGGCGAACTTGCCATAGTCCTCGTCCTGCCGACCCAATATCTCGATCCCCTTGGCCTCGAGGTCCGGGATCAACGAGTCGAGATCGTCGACCCTGAGGTTGATCATGAACGGCGCCTCGCTCGGGGCGAAATAGTCGGTCGTCGCCTTGAAGGGCGAGAGCACATTATAGCCCTCCGGCGACGCCGCGAACGGGAAGGTCGCGCCCCATTCGCCGCCTACTCCGAGCACCTCCTTGTACCAGCACGCGGTCGCCTCCGAATCCGCGACCTTGTAGAAGACCCCGCCCAGCCCGGTCACCTTAGCCATAGATCGCCTCCGCCGCTTCCTTGAGTGCCTTCATCGCTTGTCTGTACGGGAACGGGCCGTGGCTGATCCGGGCAACTCCGGCCGCCGCCACCGCCGACGCCTCGGGCGCTCCGGGAAACGCCATGAAGTTGACCGGAAGCGGCGAGGCCGCGCAGATCCGCGCCAGCTGCCGGAGGTCGGCCAGGCCCGGAACGAAGAAGCCGCTCGCCCCGGCCTTCGCATAAGCCAGCGCCCGGGCGATCGCCTCTTCGATCGCCGCAGGCTCGTGGGTCGCCGCCGTCGCCTTGAGGAAGATGTCGGTCCGGGCGTTGATGAAGAAGTCAGGCCCCGCCGCGGCGCGAGTCGCCCGAATCCGGGCCGCCTGAGCCTCGATCGGGTGAAGGCCCTCCCCGCCGATCACCTGGTCCTCGAAATTGCAGCCGATCGCCCCGGTGGCGGCGAGCCGGGCGACGTTCGCTGCCACCGCTTCGGGCTCGAGCCCGTAGGCTCCTTCGAAGTCGATCGTGACCGGAAGCTCAACCGCACTCGCGACCCGGGCGGCATTGGCAAGCGCGAGGTCGAGCGGAAGCGCCTCGGCGTCATGGAAGCCGTGGGCCGCAGCGACCGAGGCGCTTCCGGTCGCCAGCGCCTTCGCACCCGCCTCGGCCACCGCCTGCGCGCTTCCCGCGTCCCAGACATTGTAGAGGACGATTGGGTCGCCCGGCCGGTGAAGCGCGGCAAATGCCCCCGCCTTGTCGCCTGCTGTCGCCATCGCCCCCTCCTCATTCCCGCGAACGCGGGAATCCCGCTTTTTCCTGCTCCAGGTCAAGGGAGAAGAAGCGGCATCCCCGCATTCGCGGGGATGACGAGTGAGGCTCGGGTCTATTGCGGTGACGGCGCTCGCCTCGAGCTGACGATCCGGCCCGCGCTGTCGGTGACCACCTCGAGCAACTGCCCGGCGCGGTCGCGCACGGTTCGAACCGTCTGTCCGGCGCCGTTCACCGTCTGCGACACGGCGGTCAGGCCCGACCCGGCGAGGTTGAGAAGCTGCCCGTTCCTGAGCGCGGTGCCGGCGATGCCGCCGACGGTGCCGACCGTGTTGTTGGCGACCCCGCCCACCGTGTTGACGGTATTGTCCACCGTCGACAGCAATTGGGTCACCAGCTGCGGATTGTTGTCGAGAGTCTGGAGGGTGCGCTCGATGATCGCCCGGACGTTGTCGAGCCGGACGACCAGAGTCGCCGTCGCCTGCACCCCTTTGATCCCGATCTTGACCTGGTCGATGCTGGCGTCGGCCCCCGCCGTCAGCTTGAGGAGGTTGGCGAGCCGCGCGTCGAGCGCGATGTGGACCTGAAGGTTGTTCACCTCGAGGTTGATCTCGTCGACCGAGAGGTTGGGGATGTCGAGCAGGACGTCGGGCTGGTCCTGGCCCTGCGACACCGCCTGCGCCAGCGCCGTCGACTGGGCTCCGGCGCGCTGCGGAGTGCCGCGCCGGTCCTGGCGGTCCTGGGCGGCGGCCGGCGAGGCGACGACGACGAGCGCGGCGGCGGCCGCGAGCAACGGATAAAGACGCATATACTACTCCCTGTTGACGGGAGCGAAACGTTACTGGGGCGTGCCGGTTTCAGCTTGGGCGTCTATTTTCACGCCTTCCTCGACTGATGCCTCGGCGTGGACGTCGACGGTCACGTCGCGAAGCTCGGTCCGCCCTTGCGCTTCGGGCTCGACCTTCACGTCGATCCGGTTGCCCGGGCCCTCGCCGCGCACTTCCAGCTTCGCTTCGCCTTTGCGCTCGATCGTCACCGAACGGGCCCGGGCGCTGAGGTTGAGCTCGATGTCGGGGGGCGGCGCGGCGACGGCCTGGAGGAGGAGGGGGAGAAGGATCATGGAAGGCTCAACGGCCGTGGGGGATGGGCGGTTTCATCCGTCCCCGTCATTCCGGCGAAAGCCGGAATCCATGAACATGGATCATCGAAACCTCGTGCGGCCGTGTTCATGGATCCCGGATCAAGTCCGGGATGACGCACCGCGCGGTCCCGACCTAATGAACGAACCGCGCCACCACGTCGCGATACGACCGGCTGACCTTCACCTGGCTCCCGCTCTCCAGAACAAGGAAGCATTCGCCGTTGGTATGCGGCTTGACCTGCCTCACCTGGTCGAGGTTGACGATGCAGCTGCGGTGCACGCGCTGGAACCGGCGAGGGTCGAGGCGCTTCTCCAGATCCTTCATCGTCTCGCGCAGGATGAGGGTGTTGTCGCCGGTGTAGATGCACATGTAATCGCCGGCGGCGTCGATCTTCTCGATCGAGTCGACGTCGACCCGGAAGATCTGGCCCCGGTCCTTGATGTTGATGAGCTTCTCGTAGCGGTTGGCGGCGTGGCCGTCGTCCATCATCGAGGTGCCGACCTGGTCCACGGCGTCGGGAGCGACCTCGGCAAGCACTTCCTTGAGCTTCTCCGCCTCCTCCACTCCGCGTTTCTCGTTGAGCCGCTGGCGGACGCGGTCGAGCGTGTCCGCCAGCCTGTCCTCTTCCACCGGCTTCATCAGGTAATCGACGGCCTGAGCCTCGAACGCCCGGATGGCGTGATCGGAATAAGCGGTGACGAAGACGAAGAGCGGCGGCTCAACCTCCATCAGCCCCTGGATAACCGAGAAGCCGTCGAAGCCGGGCATCTGGATGTCGAGGAAGACGAGGTCCGGCTTGTTGGTCTTGATCGCCCTGATCGCCTCGCGGCCGTTCGAACAGGTCTCGACGATGTCGACGTCGTCATGCTTTTCCAGGCGCAATTGCAGGCCCTGGATCGCCAAAGGCTCGTCGTCCACGAGAATCGTGCGGATCGTCATTTCGGTTCCTCAGGTGGTTCAAGCTGGTACGGGATTTCGATGGTAACGCGGAAGCCGCCTTTAATGTTCGATTCAGTCTCGAAACGATGATCGGCGCCATAGGCTTGCGCCAGACGGTCCCGAATGTTCGCCAGTCCGACCCCCGTCGACTGCTGGGCCTTCACCCAATGGTCCTCCGCGCCGGGGCCGGTGTCTCGGACCGTGAGCATGACCCTGTCGATGTTGAGCCGGGCCGAGACCTCGATGTCGGCCCCCTCCTCCTGCGGGGTCACCGCATATTTGATCGCATTCTCGACCAGGGGCTGGAGCAGGAGCGACGGCAGCCTCGCCCGGGCCACCGAGGGATCGATGTCGAACCGGGGGCGGAGGCGGTCCTCGAAGCGCATCTTCTCGATCTCGAGGTAGAGCTTCAGGGTCTCGACCTCCTGAGCCACCGTCACCGCGCCCGTCAGGTCGTTGACCAGGGTGTAGCGCAGGAAGGATGACAGCCGCGACAGCATCGCATTGGCCCGGTCGGTCTGCTTCAGCAGCACCAGGGTCGAGATCGAATTCAGGGTGTTGAACAGGAAGTGCGGATTGAGCTGGTAGCGCAGCATTGCGAGCTGCGCCGAGCTCGCCTGGTGCTCCAGCCTCAGCAGCCGGTCGCTCTGCTCCTCGAGCATCAGATAATAGTTGATGCTGTAATAGAGGGCGGACCAGGCGACGAGGAGGGTCAGGGTCAGAACGATCGAGCCGAAGAATTGCAAACCCTCGGGCGTGATCCCCGGCCTGATAAAGGTGGCGTGGCTCCAGGTCTCGATCGCCGAGAAGGCCGCCGAGGCCACCACGATCAGGACGATCGACGTCACCCAGGTGATGATCGGCCGCATCTTGATCAGCCGCCGGTAGGCGGACGCCATCAGAAGCGTGATCGAATAGCCGGTCGCCGTCAGCAAGGTTATGTGGATGACCAGGCTGAGACCGAAACCGTTGGCAATGCTGGTGAGGATTCGAAGGAAGAAATAGCCGGCCCAGCCCGCCGACTGGAGGATCCAGAAGGCGCGGTTCTTGTCCTCGAAGAAAGGCTGCTGCTGGAGCCGGAAAGGCTTCCAGCCGCCGCCTGCGGCCTGCCTCGGGCCGCTCGAATTTGCCTGGACTGCGCTAGTTGACACTGTTCGCCGGTTTAGCGGGCAAAACCAGGATCGACCAGTCGCCCTCGTCGACGACATATTTCGCCACCGCCGAGCGCACGTCCTCCGGGGTCAGCGACTTGTAGTCGGCGAGGTAGGTTCGGGCATGCTCGATGAGATAGGGTTCCCGCGACCAGTCCTCCAGCGCCCCGGCCCAATAGGCATTGGTCTTCAGCCGCCGCTCGATCCCGGTGACCACCGGGTTGATCGCGCGCTGCCATTCGTCCGCCGAGGCCGGCTTGGCCGCGAGGTCGGCGACGATCTCGCGGGCGAGGCGGAAGAAGAGGTCGGCGCGCTCCGGCCTGATCTCGGAGCCGGCGAAGAAGAAGCCCCAGTCCTTGAACTGGAAGCTCGTCTGGACGGTGGCCGAGGGCGAATAGCTCGCCCCTTCCGAATCGCGAAGCCGCTCCATCAGCCGGGCGCCCGCCAGGTTGGCGGCGACTGAGAGCGCGCGCCGCTCGCGCCGGGCCTCGGTCCCGCCGAAGGTGGTCCAACCGAGCGCGGCATAGGCCTGGTTGCGGTCGCCCTGGTGGATGAACCGGATCGGCTCAGCGGAGGCGCGGGGAGGCCGCACCCTGAGCGACTCCGGGGCGACCTTCACCTCGGCCCGGCGGGGAAGGGCCGCCACGGTCTTCAGCATGGCGGCGACGGCGGCGTCGATGTCGACGTCGCCTACGATCACCGCCTCGATCGGCCCCTGGGCCAGCAGCGGCTTCATGAAGGCCTCGAAATCCTCAGGCCGAAGCCGCTCGATCTCGGCCTTGTCGAAGGGCTTCCAGCGCGCGTCGCCGCCCCGGGCCACCGCACCGAACTCGCGGCCCATGCGAGCGGCGGCCGACGAGAAAGCGAGGTCGAAGCTCTCAAGCGCCGCGATCCTGGAGCGCTGGAACAGGGCCGGGTCGAAATGGGGCGCGACGATCTTGGTGGCGAGCAGCCGCAGCTGGTCGCCGAGCTCCTCCGCCCGGGTCGAGCCGCGAAGGACGAGCGCCTCGTCGTCCATGTCGAAGCTCATCGACATCCGCCGCCCGGTCAGGAGCCGCTCGAGTCCGTCGAGGTCAAAGGGTCCGACCCCGGTCGAGCCGAGCAGCGGCGCCATCCACGCCGGCGACTTGCGGTCGGGGGCAAGCGCCGCGATTCCACGGCCGAAGCGGAGCGAGACGTTGACGCTGCCTTTCTCGAAGCCGGTCTGCTTGAAGACCAGGCTCGAGCCGTTGGCGAATCGGACGATGGTCGAGTCCAAGTCGGCGATCCGCTCGCGCGAGACCTCGCGGCCCGGCGGGCCGAGCGGCGGAAGATCGTCGATGCTGACCCGCCGGTCGGCCCGGCGGGCCGCGGGGGCGGCGGCCTCGGCAGCGGCGAGCGCCTCGACAAGGCCCGCCACCGGCGCCGGGGAAAGCATGGCCAGCCTCGGTCCGGAGCCCTGGAACAGGTCCCTCAGCGCCGACTGCAGCGCTTGGGGAGTCAGGCCCGGGGCCAGTTCCTCGAGCAGGGCGAGCTGGATCTGGGCGGTGGAGATGACGCTGTTGCCGTCGATCGCCGAGATCAGCCGCCCGGCCCGCACCTGGGAGCGCTGGGTCAGGTCGCCCTGCACGGCGGCCCGGCCGGCGGTCCGGATATTCTCCATCTCGCGGTCGATCTCGCCCTGGCTCGGCGGCGCCTTCAGCGCATCGGCGAGGATCGCATAGGCCTCGGTCAGGGCCTGCTGCCAGCGGCCCTCCTTCGCCATCACCGACATCTGAGTGTAGTCGGCGACGTTGACGCTGTTTTCGTATTGCACCTGGGCGTTGAGGAAGGCGGCCTCGCCCCGGGCCTTGGCCTCGAGACGGCGGTTGAGGATCCGGACGGCGAGGGTTCGGGCGAGGTTCCTCTGCTCACGCGCCTTGGTCGGCGGGACCGGGCGGTAGGGGCGGATCCAGCTCAGAGTGGCGAAATGTGGGGAGCCGGGATAGGCGATCGCGGCGGTTCGCTGCGGCACGTCGGCGAGCTTTCCGTAATCGGGCTCGCGCGGGGCGGGGCCCGAGGCTTTCCAGCCCCCGAAGCGCGCTGCGATCAGCTCCTCCATCAGCTTCGGATCGGCGTCGCCGACCATCACCAGGGTCGCCCGGTCGGGCCGGTACCAGCGCTCGTAAAAGGCCTTGAGGCCCGCTGAGTCGGCGGCCTTCAGGGTCGCCTCGGTTCCGATCGTGTCGCGCTCCGCATATTTGAGGCCGCCGTAGAAGAGCGGAAACATCATGTCCCTCAGCTTCACGCTGAGCTCGGTCCGGCGGCCATATTCGGAAAGCACGACTCCGCGCTCCGCGTCGACGATCTTGGGGTCGAAAAGGGCGGTGTCGGCCATGTCGGAGAGCAGGGTGAGGCTGGTGTCGAGCGAGGCCCGGTCGGCGTGGGGAAGGTCGAGCATGTAGACGGTCTGGGTCGGCTCGGTCGACGCGTTGGTGTCGCTTCCGAAGCTGGCGCCAAGCCGCTGCCAGGTCTCGCGAACCTCGCCGTCGCCGAAATTCTTCGTTCCCCGGAACGCCATATGCTCGATGAAATGGGCCCAGCCCCTTTCCCGGTCCTCCTCGTGGAGCGAACCGGCGTCGATCCTGAGGCGAACCGACACCTGGCCCTCCGGCACGGCATTGCGCCGGACCGCGTAGCGAAGCCCGTTGGAAAGGGTGCCGAACGTCCAGGCCGGATCGGGCGGGATGTCGGTGCTCCTGTAGAACCAGGTCGAATCGCCCGCCGCCTGAAGGGGCGCGGCGACGAGGAGGAGGAGAGCGAGGAAAAGACGGCGGATCATGGAATTCCTTCTGCCTCCCTGTCGCGAAGCGACGGGGAGGGGGACCATGCGAAGCATGGTGGAGGGGTGATTGGCGGAGGACTTAGTGGTTCTCGCACGAACCTCAAGCCGGTGGCGCCTTCTACCCCTCCACCACCTTCGGTGGTCCCCCTCCCCATCTGGCGATGGGGAGGCAGATAGGCTCCCTCCAACTTGACTCTCGCTGAACACGGTGGGAACATAAACGGAACGTATGAGTCGTGAGTCGCAATGCCCCCGAGCCCCGCCCGAGCCGAACGCCTGGCCGCCCTTCGTGCGGAAGTAAGGGCGCTCGAATCCTCCGGAGCGGGGGCCGAGCGCTTATGCCTTCCCTTCGGAATCGATTCCATCGACTCCCGCCTGGCCGGCGGCGGACTACCGGTCGCTTCGCTCAATGAAGCGGCGGGCGAGAGTCCCGGCCCCGCCGACCATGCCGCAGCGACTCTCTTCCTTGCCTCGATCGCCGCCCGCCGCCCCGGGATCGTCCTTTGGGCGCTCGGCAGCCGCGACCTGTTCGCCCCCGGTTTGGCCGGCGCCGGCCTCCCCCCCGACCGATTGCTCTACGCGGAGTGCCGGCGCGACGAGGACGTGCTCGCGGTGATGGAGGAGGGGCTTCGCCACGGCGGCCTCGCCGCGGTGGTCGGCGAAGTGGGGCGCGCGGCCATGCCCGCCACCCGCCGGCTCCAGCTCGCCGCCGAGGAGGGCGGGACTCTCGCCCTCATGCTCCGGCGCTGGCGCGGAAACGGCGAGGATCCGCTTGGAATCCCGTCCGCAGCGGTCACCCGCTGGCGCCTCGCCTGCGCCCCGTCCTCGCCGCTTCCGGTGGCGGGGATCGGCCGCCCGCGCTGGCGCCTCTCGCTCGCCCGCCAGCGCGGCGGAGCGCCGTTCGAACTCATCCTGGAGAGTCCCGATGCCGAGGGTCGCCTCGCTCTACCTGCCGAATTTGAGCACCGACCGGGTGAGGGCGAGCGAGAGAGAAGGGCGGCGTAACTCGTCCTCCCCGTCGCCGCAGGCGATGGGGAGGGGGGTGCAGGCGGGTCGGCATCCCGGGGGGATGCCGAGAGCCGAAACCGGCTGCGTAGCAGCCGCGGGGCGAAGCATGGTGGAGGGGCGGACTGACTCCGAGAGACCCTCCACCGCACTTCGTGCGGTCCCCCTCCCCACCGGCTTCGCCGGCAGGGAGGACGAGGGTAGAGAACCCTGCTCCTGCCCGAATGAATCCCACTGGCGCCCCGGCGCTCGCTGGGCGCAAAAATCCTCCCCGCCGCGAAGCGGTGGGGAGGGGGACCATGCGAAGCATGGCGGAGGGGTAAAAGGCGAGGCCCAGGCGGTTCGCTCGAGATCCTCTGAGTCCACGGCAGCTACCCCTCCACCAGGCTTCGCCTGGTCCCCCTCCCCATCTGGCGATGGGGAGGATCAAGCCCCACTCCTCCTCTCCCGCCGCACCGGCAACCGCCTCATCGTCTCCGCGGCCTCGGCGGAAGCGCGCGCCCTCGGCCTCCATCCCGGGATGGCGGTCTCCCAGGCCCGGGCCCTCGTCACCGGCCTCGACATCCGCGACGACGATCCGGCCGCCGACGCCGGCCTCCTCCAGCGCCTCGCCCTCTTCGCCGCGCGCCGCTGGACCCCGCGCGCCGCCGTCTCGCCCCCCGATGGACTGTTCCTCGACCTGACCGGGGTAGCCCACCTGTTCGGCGGGGAGGAAAGGATGTGCCGGCGGATCGTCGCTTTCTGCCGGCGCTCCGGCTTCGCCGCCCGGATCGCCGTCGCCGGAACGCCCGGCGCCGCTTATGCGCTCGCCCGCTTCGGCCCGGGCACGATCTGCCCTGTGAACGGCGAGCCCGAGGCTCTGGCCCCCCTCCCGCTCGCCGCCCTCCGGGTCGAGGAGCCCGTCCTCGCCGCCGCCCGCCGCCTCGGCCTCGAGACGATCGGCGATCTCCTCCCCTTGCCGCGCGGGCCCCTCCAGCGCCGTTTCGGCAAGACGCTCCTCGCCCGCCTCGACCAGGCGATCGGCCGTTCCGGCGAGCCGATCGAGCCGGTGGTGCCCGAGGAGGCGCCTTGCGCAATCCTTCGCTTCGCCGAGCCGATCGCCACCGCCGAGGCGATCGCAGGGGCGCTCGGCCACCTCATGTCCAGCCTGATCGCGACGCTCAGGGAGCAGGGGCTGGCGGCCCGGACGCTCGCCTTGCTCTGCGACCGGGTCGACGGCAAAGTGGAACGGATCGCCATCGGCACCGCCCGCGCCACCCGCGACGGCGCCCACCTGCTTCGACTGCTGGGCATGAAGATCGAGAAGATCGAGCCCGGCTTCGGCCTCGATGAGATGCGCCTCGTCGCCGGCCGGATCGAGCCGCTCGCGCCCGAGCAGCTCTCCGGCGACAGGCCGGAGGCCGACCTCGCAATGCTCGTCGACCGGCTCGCCGGCCGTCTCGGCCCCCGCCGCCTCTACCGTGCCACCGCGGTCGAGAGCGACGTGCCGGAGCGGAGCGTCGCCCGCACCGGCCCCCTCGATCCCGCTGTGCCCTGGCCGGAATGGCCGCGCCCCGTCCGTTTGCTCATCCCGCCCGAGCGGGTCGAGAATGTCGTCGCCCTGCTCCCCGATCTTCCGCCGCGCCGATTCACCTGGCGCGGCCGCGCCTACCGGGTCGCCCGCGCCGACGGCCCGGAGCGGATCCACGGCGAATGGTGGAAGCGCACGTGCGAGGCCGAGGGGGTGCGCGACTATTTCCAGGTCGAGGACGAGGAGGGGGCGAGGTTCTGGCTCTACCGCCGGGGCGACGGGGTGGACCAGCGGACGGGGGACCTGAGCTGGTATCTGCACGGGGTGTTCGGATGACCCTCGCAACCTTCAACTTCTTCAACTTCATCCCGGCTTTCGGAGGAAAGGGGGGGGCGTGCGCCTCAACCGTTCGTCCTGAGCCTGTCGAAGGACTTTCCTTCCTTTTTTCGGGAGGAAGGAAAGGGAAGGGCTTCGACAAGCTCAGCCCGAACGGTTCCGGATTCCGGCCCCTTGCTGTTCCGGCCCTGCCATGACCTACATAGAGCTCCAGGCCCTCACCCATTTCTCCTTCCTTCGCGGGGTTTCCAGCGCGGAGGAGATGTTCTCGGCCGCCGCATTGCTCGGCTATCCGGCGCTGGGAATCGTCGACCGCAACACGGTGGGCGGCCTCGTCAAGGCGCTTCGCGCCGCCGACGAGACCGGGGTCCGCCTCATCACCGGCTGCCGGCTCGACCTGATGGACGGCACCGGACTCCTGGTCTGGCCCGAGGACCGCTCCGGCTGGTCGCGCCTCACCCGGATGCTCACCGCCGGCAAGGGCCGCGCCGACCGCGACAAGGGCGAGAAGGGACAATGCTTCCTCCACTGGGAGGACGTCGCCGCCTGGAACCGGGGCCTGGTCGCGGCCCTGGTTCCCGATGAAGCCGACGACGCGGCCGCGGTCGCGCTCGCCCAGATGCGCGACATCTTCGGCGACCGGGCCCATCTCGCACTCACCCATCGCCGCCGGCCGGGCGATTCGGCGCGGCTCCATGCCCTCGACTCGATGGCGAAACGCCACGGTGTCCGACCCCTGGCCACCGGTGACGTGCTTTACGATTCGCCCGACAAACGGATGCTCCAGGACGTCGTCACGGCGATCCGCAACAAATGCACGATCGACGATCTCGGCTTCCGCCGCGAGCGCTACGCCGACCGCCATCTGAAGTCGCCCGAGGAGATGGAGAGGCGTTTCCGGGATCATCCCCAATCGGTCCGGGCGACCGCCGACATCGCGGAGCGCTGCACCTTCTCGCTTCGCGAGCTGAGCTACCAATATCCCGACGAGATCGTGATGTCGGGGCGGACTCCGCAGGAGGCGCTCGAGCGGCTGACCCGGGCCGCCTTGTCCTCCAAGTTCCCGGAAGGCCCGCCCAAGAGCCATGTCGACCTTCTCGAAAAGGAGCTGGGGCTGGTCGAGAAGCTCGCCTACGCGCCTTACTTCCTCACCGTGAACTCGGTGGTCCAGTTCGCCCGGAGCCAGGAGATACTGTGCCAGGGGCGGGGCTCGGCGGCCAATTCGATGATCTGCTTCGTGCTTGGCATCACCTCGATCGATCCCGTGAAGCACACCCTCCTCTTCGAGCGCTTCATCTCCGAGAGCCGCAACGAGCCGCCCGACATCGACGTCGATTTCGAGCATGAGCGGCGCGAGGAGGTGATCCAGTGGATCTACGACCATTACGGCCACTCCAACGCCGCCTTGACCGCGGTGGTCAGCCGCTACCGGACCCGGGGCGCGGTCCGTGAGGTCGGCAAGGCGCTCGGCCTCCCCGAGGACCTGACGGGCATGCTGTCGAGCCAGGTCTGGGGCTGGTCGGAAGCGGGCGTGCCCGAGCGCCATGTCGAGGAACTCGGCCTCGATCTCAGCGACCCCCGCCTCGCTCTGACCCTCGAGCTCACCCGCCAGCTGGTCGGCACTCCGAGGCACCTTTCCCAGCATCCCGGCGGTTTCGTCCTCACCCGCGACCGGCTCGACGATCTCGTCCCGATCGAGCCGGCGGCGATGGTCGACCGGCGGGTGATCGAATGGGAGAAAGACGATCTCGAAGAGCTGAAGATCATGAAGCTCGACGTTCTCGGCCTCGGAATGCTCGGCTGCATGCGCCGCGCCTTCGACCTTCTTCGCGCCCACAAGGGCCTCGACCTGAACCTATGGTCGGACGTTCTCCAGGAGGACGATCCCAAGGTCTTCGAGATGATCCAGAAGGCCGACACGATCGGCACCTTCCAGATCGAGAGCCGGGCCCAGATGTCGATGCTTCCGCGGATGAAGCCGAAGGAATTTTACGACATCGTCATCCAGGTCGCGATCGTCCGCCCCGGCCCGATCCAGGGCGACATGGTCCATCCCTATCTCCGCCGCCGCGAGGGCAAGGAGAAGGTCGAATTCCCCTCCGAGGCGCTTCGGGCGGTGCTCCAGAAGACGCTGGGCGTGCCGCTCTTCCAGGAGCAGGCGATGAACGTCGCCATCGTCGGCGCCGGCTTCTCGCCCTCCGACGCGGACCGCCTTCGCCGCGGGATGGCGACGTTCAAGTCGACCGGCGGGGTCAGCCGCTTCGAGGACCAGATGATCGAAGGCATGGTCGAGCGCGGCTACGCGCGCGACTTCGCCGAGCGCACCTTCAAGCAGATCGAGGGCTTCGGAAGCTACGGCTTCCCGGAGAGCCACGCGGCGAGCTTCGCCAAGATCGCCTACGCCTCGAGCTGGATGAAATGCCACCACCCCGACGTATTCTGCGCGGCGATCCTCAACGCCCAGCCGATGGGCTTCTACCAGCCCGCGCAATTGGTGAGGGACGCGCAGAATCATGGCGTGGAGGTGAGGCCGGTGTGCATCAACCGGAGCCGGTGGGATGCGACGATGGAAGGGCCGATCTCGTCCTCCCCGTCGCGAAGCGATGGGGAGGGGGACCATGCGAAGCATGGTGGAGGGGCCCGCAGCGAAGCTAAGGGTTCGTCTTCGCGCTTCGCGCTCAGCCCCTCCACCGCCTGCGGCGGTCCCCCTCCCCGAGACAAGCTCGGGGAGGATCTTCTTCCCTCATCCCTCCTCCCCCTCCGCCTCGGTCTCAGGATGGTGAAGGGCCTCGCCAACCTCCACGCCGCCATGATCCTCGCCGCCCGGGCCGAGCGGGACTTCGACAGCGTCGAGGACGTCTGGCGCCGCTCGGGCGTGCCGGTCGCGGCGCTGGAGAAGCTCGCCGACGCCGACGCCTTCGCCTCGCTCGGCCTCGACCGGCGCCAGGCCCTGTGGCGGGTGCGCGGCCTGGGCGACGCGCCGCTTCCCCTCTTCGCCGCCGCCGACGCGCGCGATCGCGAGCCCGAGGTCGTCCTCACGGCGATGAGCGAGGGGCGCGAGGTGGTGGAGGACTATCGCTCGCTCCAGCTTAGCTTGCGCGCCCACCCGCTGCACTTCCTGCGCCCGCAGCTCGACGCACGCAGCATCACAACCTGCGCGGGCCTCCGCGACGTGCGCGACGGCCGTAAGATCGAGGTCGCCGGCATCGTCCTCGTCCGCCAGCGCCCGGGCGCCGGCAATGTGACATTCATCACCATCGAGGACGAGACCGGCGTCGCCAACATCATCATCTGGCAGCGCCTGTTCGACGTCCACCGCCGCATCGTCCTCGGCGCGGCGATGATAAGCGTGAAGGGCCACGTCCAGCGCGAGGGGGAGGTGATCCACGTCATCTCCGACCGGCTCGAGGACATGATGCCCCTCCTCCATTCCGTCGCCGCGATGGACTTCCCGCATCGCCCCAGCCCCGGCGACGGCGCCAGCTTCGGCGGCCCCGATCCGCGCCATCGCCCGAAGCGCGCGCCGCCAGGGCCGGTGATCGAGGTTCGGAGCCGCAACTTCCATTGACCCTTCCAAGCCGCTAGGAAGGCGCACGAATTTCCTGGAGCCCTCCCAATGTCCCTCACCGCCGCCGCGCTCGCGGCC
>DASVSX010000034.1:0-51386 GCA_036387875.1 Allosphingosinicella sp.
TTGGCACCTCGATGTCGGCTCATCACATCCTGGGGCTGGAGCAGGTCCCAAGGGTTTGGCTGTTCGCCAATTAAAGTGGTACGTGAGCTGGGTTCAGAACGTCGCGAGACAGTTTGGTCCCTATCTGCCGTGGGCGTCGATAATTGAGAGGAGTTGACCCTAGTACGAGAGGACCGGGTTGAACATGCCTCTGGTGGACCTGTCATCGTGCCAACGGTGCAGCAGGGTAGCTATGCATGGACGGGATAACCGCTGAAAGCATCTAAGCGGGAAGCCTCCCTCAAGATAAGTTATCATAGAGCCGTCGAAGACCACGACGTTGATAGGCCGGATGTGGAAGTGGGGTAACCCATGGAGCTAACCGGTCCTAATTGCTCTATTCGCGCTTGAGAATCCCACCATCAACGACAGCTTTGGCTGTCCGATGGGTGATCTCAGCCAGACGGTCAGTGCACGATTTCTAGAATTCTCTTATGGGCCCCCGTCGAAGCGGAAGCTTCGATGGGATCCCTTTCCCGCTCGCCACATAGCTTGGTGGCCATAGCGTCAGTGACCCACCCGATCCCATCCCGAACTCGGCCGTGAAACCTGACTGCGCCGATGGTACTATTGCCTAAGCAATGGAAGAGTAGGTCGTCGCCAGGCTTTGCGGCGAGCGGTTAAGGGCTTTCCATCAAAGTAGTACTTTGATGGTTTCCCAAGAGAACCCATTCACAAGATTGAGCCGCCCGAGGCCTGCACCCGCAGGCCCGGGCGGCTCCTTCATTTCAACGCGGGGTGGAGCAGCCCGCCGCCGTTTCGCTCCGGCGAGACGGGAAACAAAAGACGCTTCCTGGCCGCCTGCGGCCTGTCTCTGGTGACGCGGGGTGGAGCAGCCCGGTAGCTCGTCAGGCTCATAACCTGAAGGTCGCAGGTTCAAATCCTGCCCCCGCAACCAAACAGGGCCCCGTCGCAAGACGGGGCCCTGTTTGCTTTTGGGGGCGCCTGATTCCCCCTCCCTGAGCAAGCTCGGGAAGGAATTTACGTCATCGTCCCGCGAACCCCGCCAAAATCTCGCACACCCACCGGCCCGCCGTCAGAGCGGTGATGTCGCTGACGTCGAGGCTCGGGTCGAATTCGGTCAGGTCGACCAGCTTGACTCGGGAATCCGCCGCGAGGCGCCGGGCGGCGGCGAAGAACATGGGGGCCGGCATTCCACCCGGTCGGGCGCCGGGTGCACCGGGGCACTGGCTCCGGTCGATCACGTCGATGTCGAAATCGACCACCAAAGCGTCGAGATGGACGAACCGGGCGAGGGCGTGGTTGAGGACCGCGGACATGCCGCGCTCGAGGCAGTCCGCCATGGTGTAGACGCCGATTCCAAAGGCCAGAGCATCGGAGTGCATCCTCGCGGTGTTGGCGTAGGGGGCGAGGCCGATCTGGCAGATATTGGACCCGGGCAGCCCGTCCTCGATGAGGCACCGGATCGGATTGCCGTTCATCGGGCCGCCGGCCGTGTCGCGAAGGTCGAAATGCGCATCGAGCGTGATCAGGCCGACCTTGGCCAGCGGCAGTCCGAGGGCGTGGACCGCCGGGCGGGTCACCGCATTGTTCCCGCCGATGAGGAGCGTCAGGCGGTGCTCCGCGACCGCCGCCGCCGCCGAGTCCCGGATCGGCCCAAATCCATCGGCCGGGCTCACGCCCTGGACCGGAACGTCGCCGAGGTCGCGGACCGGGAAGAACAGCTCCGCCCCCGTCTCCACATTGTAGGTCGAGAAGCGCCTGAGGGCGCGGCGTACGGTTTCGGGGGCGAGGTCGCAGCGGCCCGGAGTCACGGAGCCTGACTCCATGGGCGCTCCAAGGATCGCGACCTGGCCCTCGCTGCCGATCAAGTCAGCGATGGATTTCCAGCTCATGACGTTGCCCTTAGTCGGGCAAAGGTTAAGAAGCGAGCCATGTGGGACCGACTGCTTACCGACTGCCATATCGCGACGATGGACCCGGCGGTGCCCGGCGCTTTCGGAGCGATTCCGGACGGCGCGATCGGAATCCAGGACGGGCGGATCGTGCGGGTCGGGCGCCGGATCGACCTCGCGGGATACCGGGCCCGGGCGGTCGAACCGCTCGGCGGCGCCTGGGTGACACCCGGTCTCGTCGACTGCCACAGCCACCTGGTCTTCGGAGGCAACCGCTCGGCGGAATTCGAGCAGAGGCTGAACGGCTCGAGCTACGAGGAGATCGCGCGCTCCGGGGGCGGCATCATCTCCTCGGTCAAGGCGACCCGGTTCGCGTCGCTCGAAGAGCTGGTCGACCAGGCCCGGCCCCGGCTTCGGGCGCTGATGAGCGGCGGAGCGACGACGGTCGAGATCAAGTCGGGCTACGGCCTCGACGTTCCAAGCGAATTGAAGATGCTCGAGGCTGCGAAGGCGCTTGGGGAGAGCGAGGCGGTACGGGTGGTCCCGACCCTGCTCGCGCTCCACGCGCTTCCGCCCGAGCATAAGGAGAGCCGCGAAGAATTCGTCCGGCTCGCCGTCGAGGAGATGATCCCGGCGGTCGCCGAAGCGGGGCTGGCCAAGGCGGTCGACGCCTATTGCGAGGGAATCGGCTTCACCGCCGGCGAAGTGCGATCCCTGTTCGAAGCGGCCGGCGAGCACGGCCTCAGGGTCAAGCTCCACGCCGAGCAGCTCTCAAACCTCAGTGGTGCTGCTCTGGCCGCCGAGTTCGGGGCGCTTTCGGCCGACCATCTCGAGCATGCCGACGAGACGGGCATCGAGGCGATGGCCCGGGCCGGGATGGTGGCCGTGCTCCTTCCCGGCGCCTTCTACGCGCTTCGGGAGACCCGCAAGCCGCCCGTGGATCTGCTTCGCCGCCATGGAGTGGCAATGGCGGTCGCGACCGACTGCAATCCCGGCACCTCGCCGGTCCTCTCCCCGACCCTGATGCTGAGCATGGCCTGCACCTTCTTCGGGCTGACGCCCGAGGAGGCTCTGGCCGGGATGACGGTCCACGCCGCGAAGGCGCTCGGGCTGGAGAAGGAGATAGGCACCGTCTCGACGGGCAAGGCTGCGGACCTGTGCGTCTGGCGGGTAAGCCGGCCGGCGGAGCTGGCTTACTGGATCGGGCTGCCGGGGCCGGAGCGGCGGATCGTTGCGGGGCTTGATGCCTGATCCGTCATCCCGGCGAAAGCCGGGACCTCAGGACGAGAAGTCTCCACGGGTCTCCCCGAGGTCCCGGCTTTCGCCGGGATGACGAGGAGGCTAGAGACCTCCCCATGTACTCAAGACGCGACAACAGCCGCTCGATCCGAGCCCGAACGGGCCGCGGCCTCGTCGCCAAATCCTGGGCGACCGAAGCCGCCGTCCGGATGCTCCAGAACAATCTCGACCCGGGAGTGGCCGAGGCGCCGGAGGAGCTGGTCGTCTACGGCGGAATCGGCCGGGCCGCCCGGGACTGGGCGAGCTTCGACAGGATCGTCGAGACCCTGGAGCGGCTCGAGGGGGACGAGACCCTGCTCGTCCAGTCCGGCAAGCCGGTCGGGGTCTTCCGAACCCATGCCGACGCGCCGAGGGTGCTGATCGCCAATTCCAACCTGGTTCCAAAATGGGCGACCTGGGACCATTTCCACGAATTGGATCGCAAGGGGCTGATGATGTACGGCCAGATGACGGCCGGCTCCTGGATCTACATCGGCACCCAGGGCATCGTTCAGGGCACCTACGAGACCTTCGCCGAGATGGGCCGCCGGCATTATGGCGGCGATCTGAAGGGCCGCTGGATCCTCACCGCCGGCCTCGGGGGAATGGGGGGCGCCCAGCCGCTGGCGGCGGTGATGGCCGGGGCGCATTGCCTGGCGATCGAGTGCCAGGAGAGCCGCATCGAGAAACGTCTGGAGACGCGCTATCTGGACCGCCGCGCCGGATCGCTCGACGAGGCGCTGGAGATCATTCGTACCGCCACTGCACCGATTTCGGTCGGGCTTCTCGGGAATGCGGCCGAGGTGCTGCCGGAGATGGTCCGAAGAGGGATCCGGCCGGACGCGGTGACCGACCAGACCTCGGCTCACGATCCGGTGAACGGCTATCTGCCCGCCGGCTGGACCGTCGAGAAATGGATAAATATGCGCGAGCGGGACCCCGTCGCCGTGGAAGCAGCTGCAAGATTATCCATGGCGGTGCATGTTCATGCAATGCTCGCCTTCAAGGACATGGGCGTCCCGACCTTCGACTATGGCAACAACATCCGCCAGGTAGCCAAGGACGAGGGCGTCGAGCACGCCTTCGATTTCCCCGGCTTCGTCCCGGCCTACGTCCGGCCGCTCTTCTGCCGGGGAATCGGCCCGTTCCGCTGGGTCGCGCTTTCCGGCGACCCGGAGGACATCTACCGCACCGACGCGAAGGTGAAGGAGCTGATCCCCGACGATCCGCACCTTCACCGCTGGCTCGACATGGCGCGCGAGCGGATCGCCTTCCAGGGGCTTCCGGCGCGGATCTGCTGGGTGGGGCTGGGGCAAAGGCACCGGCTCGGAATGGCGTTCAACGAGATGGTCGCCAGCGGCGAGCTCGAGGCGCCCGTCGTCATCGGCCGCGATCACCTGGACTCCGGCTCCGTCGCGAGCCCCAACCGCGAGACCGAGGCGATGAAGGACGGGTCCGACGCGGTCTCCGACTGGCCCCTTCTCAACGCCCTCCTCAACACCGCCTCGGGCGCGACCTGGGTGTCGCTCCACCATGGCGGCGGGGTAGGGATGGGCTATTCCCAGCATGCCGGGATGGTGATCGTCGCCGACGGCACTGCGGAGGCGGCGCGGCGGCTGGAGCGGGTGCTCTGGAACGATCCCGGAACCGGAGTGATGCGCCACTCCGACGCAGGCTACGAAGAAGCGATCGACTGCGCCCGGGAGCACCGGCTGGATCTGCCGATGGTGGGGGCATGATTCCCGTCATCCCGGCGAAAGCCGGGACCCCAGGACGAGAAGTCTCGGTGGGTCTCCCCGAGGTCCCGGCTTTCGCCGGGATGACGATAGCGTGATCACGCTCCGCCCCGGTTCCGTCACCCTTGCCGAGCTCCGCTCGATCTGGGCCGGCGCTTCCATTCGGCTCGCATCCGAGGCCTGGGCCGCCGTCGACTCCGCCGCCGCCTGCGTCGGCCGGATCGTCGAGAGCGGGCGAACCGTCTACGGGATCAATACCGGCTTCGGTCTCCTTGCCCAGACCCGGATCCCGGGCGACCGACTGGCCGAGCTCCAGCGCAACCTGGTGATGTCGCACAGCTGCGGCCTCGGCGAGGATCTCAGCCGGCCCGTCGTCCGCCTGGCAATGACCACCAAGGTGATCGGGCTTGCGCGGGGCCATTCCGGGGTGAGGCGCGAAGTGGTGGAGCGGCTGCTCGCCTTGCTCGAGGCCGATGCCCTTCCCTGCATTCCGAGCCAGGGCTCGGTCGGAGCGTCGGGCGATCTGGCGCCGCTCGGCCATCTCAGCGCGGCGATGCTGGGCGAAGGGCGGATCGATCTCGAGGGCACGATCATGCCGGCGGGAGGGGCCCTGCGAACGCTCGGGCTGGAACCGCTCGTCCTCGGACCCAAGGAGGGGCTGGCGCTGATCAACGGAACCCAGATCTCCACCGCGGTGGCGCTCGACACCTTGTTCGCCGCGGAGCGAGTGTTTGCCAACGGATTGATTTCGGGCGCTTTATCGCTCGACGCCCTGAAGGGGACGGACGCCGCCTTCGACCCTCGACTCCATGAAGCGCGGGGGCAAAAGGGGCAGATCGAGGTGGCGGCGGTTCTGAAGCGGCTGATCGAGGGAAGCGAGATCCGCCATAGCCACGACGACTGCACGAGGGTGCAGGATCCCTACAGCTTCCGCTGCCAGCCGCAGGTGATGGGCGCTTGTCTGGACTTGTTTAGAAATGTGACGGAATCGCTAAAAATCGAAGCGAATGCGGTCACGGACAACCCTTTGCTGTTCCCCGATACGGACGACTCGCTGTCGGGCGGAAACTTCCACGCCGAACCCGTGGCGTTCGCCGCCGATACCCTGGCGATGGCTCTATGCGAGGTCGCGAGCATCTCCGAGCGGCGGACCGCGGTCCTCGTCGACCCGAAGATGAGCGGGCTTCCGCCCTTCCTGGTCAGGGACAGCGGAGTCAATTCGGGCTTCATGATCGCCCAGGTGACGGCGGCGGCCCTGGTGTCGGAGAATAAGAGCCTCGCCTGGCCGGCCAGCGTCGACACGGTCCCGACCTCGGGCAACCAGGAGGACCATGTCTCGATGGCGACCCATGCCGGCACCAAGGCCCGGCGGATCGCCGGCAATGCCGCCGGGGTGGTCGGGATCGAGCTTCTCGCGGCGGCCCAGGGCTGCGACTTCCACGCGCCTCTGAAAAGCTCGCCGGCGCTTGAGACGGCCCGGGCCGGGATCCGGTGTCACGTCGAGCATTACGAGTCGGACCGGTATCTCGCCGACGACCTGCGCTGGGCCCAGGAGGCGGTGCTCGCGGGGACCTTGTCGGACGAGGTCGAAGCGGAGTTGTTCGGAAGGTGATACCTCCCCGTCATCCCGGCGGAAGCCGGGACCCCAGGTCGAGAAGTCGCGGCGGGTCTCCACGAGGTCCCGGCTTTCGCCGGGATGACGGGTGCGGGTCTCCACGAAGTCCCGGCTTTCGCCGGGATGACGGGTGCGGGTCTCCACGAGGTCCCGGCTTTCGCCGGGATGACGGGTGTGGGTCTCCCCGAGGTCCCGGCTTTCGGGTTCCCAAAAAAGTACTACTTTTTTGGGGTCCCTCCCGGGATGACGGGTTGTGATCGATCTCGCGCAAATTCCCGGCCCGCTCGACCTCGAAGGCGAGGTCTGCGTGATCGGAGCGGGGGCGGCGGGGATCAGCCTGACCCGGCGGTTGCTCAAGCTCGGGCATGGGGTCGTGCTTCTGGAGAGCGGCGGGCTCGATTACGAGCCTGCCACCGCCGAGCTCAACGCGGGCGAGAATGGCGGGGAGGATTATTACGACCTCGAGGACAGCCGGCTGCGCTTCTTCGGAGGCACCACGGCCATCTGGGGCGGGCGCTGCGCCGAGCTGGATCCGATCGATCTCGACCGCCGCGACTATGTGCCCCATTCGGGCTGGCCGATCGGCTGGGAGGAGCTGGAGCGCTGGTATGAGGAGGCTCGTCCGGCCTTCGGGCTTCCGGCGGGCCGGCCCCAGCCCGACGACCTTCGCTCGGCGGGGGTGAAGCTGCCGCGCTTCGCGGAGCTGGAGACCCCGCTCTGGACCTTCGACCGCCGCTTCAACCGCTTCGCCTGGGAAAGCTGCGGCGATCTCGAGGCCGACCCCAGGTGCCAGATCGCCACCCATGCGACGGTGACGGCGATCGTCCGCGACGGAGCCGGAATCGCCCGGGTCGAAGCCCGGTCGCTCGGCTCGGGCCGGCTGACGGTCAAGGCCAAGGCTTTCGTCCTGGCGGCGGGCGGCATCGAGAATCCGAGGCTCCTCCTCGCCTCCGGCCTCGGCAACGACCAGGTCGGGCGATACTTCATGGAGCATCCGCATGCCCGCGGCGGCCGGATCGTCAGGGGCTCGGCCTGGCCCCTGCTCAAGGCGTTCGGACGGCGCCACCGGGTCGCCGGACAGGATCTCGCCGCACTGATCGCCCCGTCCGAGGCGCTCCAGAGGCGCGAGGGCATCCTCAACACGTCGCTGACCATCGTCGCCCGCCAGCCCGAGGGGCGCCGGCAGTTCGTCGGGATGAAGGCCTATTCGGGGCTCAAGCACAAAATGGCCCCGACGAAGCGAGGGCGGGCCTTGTGGATGGCGACCAAGAAAGCCGCCGGATGGGCCCAGCGCCACATCGATCCGGCTCGGCCCTGGCTTCTCCACAAGCTCGGCAATCTCGACGTCGCCCTGCTGGTTCGAGGCGAGCAGGCGCCCAATCCGGAGAGCCGGGTAACTTTGACCGGAGAGAAGGACTCCGCCGGGGTGCCCCGGGTGAAGCTGGACTGGCGGCTGTCGGAGATCGACGTGAGGAGCGTCGCGGTGCTTGTGGAGACGCTCGGCCGGGAGCTCGACCGGCTCGGGCTCGGCAGGGTGGAGCCGGCCGGCTGGCTGGGCTCGGGGACGTGGAAGACCGACCCGCTCATCTCATCCCACCCGATCGGCGGCTATCATCATATGGGAACCACCCGTATGGGAGCCGACCCGGCCACCAGCGTCACAGGTCCGGACGGGCGGGTGCACGGGGTGGGCAACCTCTGGGTGGCGGGCTCCTCGCTCTTCCCGACCGGCGGCTGGGCGAACCCGACGCTCACCATCGTCGCGCTCGCGCTTCGAAGCGCCGAAAAGATTTCGCGGGAGCTGAAGTCGTGACCGCGCTCGCTCCCATCGGCTCCAACCCGACCCGGCTCTGGGGGCTGACTGCGGAGGAGAGGCTTCGCCGGATCGCCCGGGCGCAGAAGATGGAGGTTCGAGCGGATGGGGAGATATTGGTCAATCTCGGCTTCGCCTTCGACCCCTCCTGGCTAAAGCTGGCCGCGGCGAGGCCCGGGCTCGTCGTCACCCGGAGGGGAGTTCCGGTGCTGGCCCATGCTCCGACCGATCGCAAGTCCGTCGCCCTGGCGATGGAAGCGCAAACGCCCCTTGCCGGCGCAATAAGCGAGACTCTCGCCTGGGAAGAGGCCGGCGACGTCGGCAATGACGAGCTTCGAAAGAAGGAGCGGCCCTTCATGGACCGGCTCTCCCCGGAGATGGTGCGCCCGCTCGAGCGGGCGAGCTATCTCGGCGCCTATAAGGGCGTGACCGACATCCTCACCAAATATCTGTGGCCGGAATGGGCCCTGGTGCTGACCCGTTGGGCGGCCCGGATCGGGATGAGCCCGAACCAGGTCTCGCTGATCGGCGCCGCCTTGTGCCTTCTCGCCACCTGGCTTTTCTACGAGGGCTATTACTGGCCCGGACTGGCGGCGGGGCTCGCCTTCATGGTTCTCGACACGGTCGACGGAAAGCTCGCCCGCTGCACCATCACCTCGTCGAAGATCGGCGAGGTCATCGACCATGGAATCGACCTCGTCCATCCGCCCTTCTGGTGGTGGGCCTGGGGGGCGGGCCTCCACGCCTGGGGGCGGCCGCTGGAGCCGGGGACCTTCTGGTGGACGCTCGCGGTCATCGTCGGCGGCTATGTCGTCCAGCGCCTGATCGAGGGCGCGTTCATCGCCCGCTTCGCAATGCACATCCACGTCTGGCGCCGCTTCGACAGCCGCTTCCGGCTGATCACGGCGAGGCGCAACCCCAACATGGTGATCCTGCTCGCGGCGCTGATCGCCGGGCGCCCGGACTGGGGCCTGATCGCGGTGGCGGCCTGGACCCTGATCTCGCTCGTCGTCCACCTGGTCCAGCTGGTCCAGGCGATGGCGGCTCGGGCGGCGGGCCGGCCGGTGGTGTCCTGGCTGGCTTGAGCGGTGCTCTCCACCACCGTCAAAGGTTTGGTTCGCACAAAGAACACAAAGATCACAAAGAGTCCGCGCAGCGGCTTATCCCAATGCCGATCCGAAAAAGGCCGCAAGGTCGGTACCCGCGCGGCCCCTTAGTGCCCTTTGTGATCTTTGTGCGAAAAAGAATCGGCCTACGGCCGGGGAGGCGGAGGACGCGATTACACGCCTGAAAAATAATTGTTGGCGAGACGCTTCAGGCCCTCACGGAAGGATATTCCTCCGAAGTTCATCAAAAGTCCGAGCGGCCGGCCCGACAAGCGAAGATAGGTGAGCAGCTGCTTCGAATGGACGGGCGAGAGTTTCTCAACCGACTTCACCTCGATGAGCAGCCGGCCTTCGACCACGAGATCGGCTCGGAAGCCTTCTCTGAAGACCATTCCGTCGAATTCGATAGCGATCGGCTTCTGCTGGTCGACCACCAGCCCCGCGCGACGCAGGCTTGCGGCCATTACGGTCTCATAGACTGACTCGAGGAGACCCGGACCGAGGTCCCTGTGGATTCTCAGGCCGCAATCGACCGCAATACGCGCAAGGCTCTCCACTTCCCGCATCGAGCAGCTTGTCGGCCATCGCGACGGGGATGCAAAATTCAGATTGGTTTCGCACAAAGTACACAAAGGGCACAAAGGGTCCGCGTAGCGGCTTATCCCTGACGATTTGGAAGAGGCTTGGTGTCGGCGCCCGTGAGGCCCCTTCGTGTCCTTTGTGTTCTTTGTGCAAAAAAAATCGGCCTTCGGCCGGGGCGGGGCGGTCGAGGGTCGTTCTGGATTTCGAGGAGATGGATTGCTTCGTCGCTTCGCTGCTCGCAATGACGGGGGATGAACGAGACGGTTTTGCGCTTCGGCTATCCGGCGACCTTGATCGCGGACTATGAGCATTGGGTGGTTCTGCTTCGGCCGGCGCAGCCGACGCTGGGGAGCCTGGTCCTTGCCGCCAAGAGCGAGGCGAGGCGCTTTCCCGAGCTGCCGCCGGCAGCCTTCGCCGAGATGCAGCGGGCGGCCGCGGACATCGAGCGGGCGCTCGCCGGCTCCGTCCGGCATGAGAAGATCAACTATCTGATGCTGATGATGGTGGACCCGCACGTCCATTTCCACGTCGTCCCGCGCTACGAGGGGGAGCGTAGCGCGTGCGGGGTGACGGTGGCCGATGCGGGGTGGCCGAAGGCGCCGGCGCTGGGTGAGGCGGTGGCTCTGGAGCCGGGGCAGGTCGAGGCGCTGGTGGGGTATTTCAGGGGGTATTGGCCGAAGTGACGTAAATTCCTCCCCGGCATTTGCCGGGGAGGGGGACCGCGCGGAGCGCGGTGGAGGGGTTCTTCGGACTCAGCAAGGCCCCTCCACCATGCTTCGCATGGTCCCCCTCCCCCGCAAATTCGGGGAGGATTTAGAAGGTCCACCGCGCCGTCAGCCTCTTTGCGGCCTCGACGTCCTCCGGGAAGTCGACCTCCTGCCATTCCTCGCCCTTGATCGAGACGGTGCGGACGTCGGCGCCCGATTGGGCGAGGGCGTCGATGGCGCGCAGGTACCAGCGGCGGGTGCCGTCGGGCTGGCGCATCATCCGCTCGACCTGGTCGGCGAACAGGCGCGGTCCGTCGCCGCGGAAGGCGAGGAGGCCGATCGATTCGGAATTATACTGCCCGGGCTCGAGCGCCTTGCCGATCCGAAGCAGCCTGTCGCCGCTTCGAAGCACCTTCATGTCGTCTGAATCATAGCTGTCCTTCTCGTCGACCGTCACCGCGATCGGTCCGGTCTTTGCTTCGAGCACGCGCTCGAGCAGGCGGGGCGAGATCAGGGTGTCGCCGTTGAGGAGCAAGGTGTCGCGGTCGAGCTCGGCCCGGGCCATCCAGACCGAGCCGAGATTGTCGGCGACATGGTAGAAGGGGTTGAACAGGGTCCGCACGCCCGGCCGGCGGCCGGTCACCTCGGCGACCGTCTCCTCGGCGAAGCCGGTGACGACGACGATGTCGCCGACGCCCGCGCCCTGGAGCGCGTCGAGCTGCCATTCGAGCAGGCTCCGGCCGTTGAGGCCGATGAGGCATTTCGGCCGCTCGGCCGTCAGCGGAAGCAGGCGCGAACCCTTGCCCGCGCTGAGAATGATCGCTTTGCCGACAGTCATGAAAAGGCCGCACCCCCCAAGGCCGCGGCCCATCGCGCGGCTCTTCCCCGAGCGGACCTAGATTTTGACTTGGGCAAAGTTAGGGCGGGCCATTGCTGAGCGTGACGGCTTAGGTCGATCCGACTCTGCGTCATCCCGGCGGAGGCCGGGATCCATGAACACAGACCGTATCGACTTTACCAACACGGTGTTTCGTGGATTCCGGCCTCCGCGGGAATGGCGGACGGGTTCAGCCCAAAATGATCATGCTCGAAGGGACGGAGGGGACCCCTTGCCGATTCGATTGCTCGGCGGAAAGTCATCGCAAGAATTACATCCGAAACGAGTGGTATCGGCGGATCGATTTCACCGTAAGACGCCAACTGCCTCGAACCGCTTTTGCGAATTCCAACAAAGGCCTGAATTTCGGACAGGAATAGATTTGACAACACTCTGTTTTCCGGGGACCTTTCGCCGATGCGCCGTCAGGCTCGAGGCGAGTCGAACGGCGTCAACCATCCATAACCTTTAGGGGGGATAACACCGTGGCAGTTAAAAAACTCAGCGTAGCCTTTGGCCGTTCGCAGGACGGCGTCCTTGTCAGCGACGGAATCACTCTGACCGGCGTAGACGGAATCACTTTGACCGGCGCCGACGGAATCACTTTGACCGGCGCCGACGGAATCACTCTGACCGGCGCCGACGGGATCACTCTGACCGGCGCCGACGGGATCACTCTGACCGGCGCCGACGGAGTCCTGATAAGCGATGCCGCGCCGTTCAGGCTCGAGGACTATACCGGGGTCGCAACCTGGGCCGGCAAGCCGATCTACGATCACGACCAGGTCATCGCCCAGCTCGACGGCGGCCCGAAAATGGCCGGCAAGACCATCACCTTCTCCTTCCTCGACGGCCCGACCACCACCGGCCTCTACAACAGCCCGAAATATCAGGATCTCGGGGTTACCGAGGGCGCCGGCTACACTCCGTTCAGCGAGGCGCAGAAGACCGTCGCCCGCGAGGCGATGATCCTGTGGGACGACCTCATCGCCCAGAAGATCGTCGAGAAGAACGGCAACGGCGCCGACATCGTCTTCGCCAACACGGTGACCGGATCGGCCCAGGCCCACGCCTATTTCCCCGGCAACGGAGCGAAGGTGGCCGGCGACATCTGGACCGCCACTCCCTCGGCCAACTGGACCAATGCCTGGCTCGACTATAGCGGCTACGGCCGGTCGACCCTGATCCACGAATCGGGCCACTCGCTCGGCCTCAGCCATCCGGGCAATTACAATTTCGGCGACGACGCCAACGGCGACGGCGTTCCGGATCCGATCACCTACGGCGGCGACGCCTTCTACGCCCAGGATTCGCTGCAATATACGATCATGTCCTATTTCAGCGAGCGGAACACCGGCGCCCAGTCGATCGACGTCAATCTGGCGCTCCTCAACAATCCGCAGACCCCGCTCATCTCGGACATCCTGACGATCCAGGCCAAATATGGCGCCGATCCGACGACCCGGGCCGGCGACACGGTCTATTTCTCCAATTCGAACGCGGGCAACGGGGTCTACGATCTCAACTCCAACCCCTTCCCCTACCTCGCCGTCTATGACGCCGGCGGAAACGACACGTTCGATTTCTCTTCGGCCAATAGCGGCGTGTTCGTCGACCTTCGCCCCGGAAGCTTCAGCTCCGCGACCAAGGGCTACCTCACCGTCGACCAGGCCAATGCGGCGATCGACGTGCTCAACGCGGCGACCGACGCAAACCAGGGCGACTTCGCGCACTGGACCCCGGCGGGCTATGCCGGCTGGGTCGGAGCGGTCCAGAATGCCGGAGCCAACCGGGTGGGCAACGACACCGGAGTCGGCGGAGTCACCGCGACCTCGCACCGCAACGTCTCGATCGCCTACAACACGATCATCGAGAATGCGGTCGGCGGCTCGGCGCGCGACTATCTGTTCGGCAACGACGTCTCCAACAAGCTGAGCGGCAACGGCGGCAACGACGTTCTGGACGGCCATCTCGGCGACGACATCTACACCGGCGGCGCCGGCGCGGACGAGTTCCGGGTCAGCCAGGTCGGCTATAACGACAAGATCACCGACTTCACCAGCGGCGTGGACAAGATCCGGCTGTCGGAGATCGACGCGAACAGCGCGGTCGCCGGCAACCAGGCCTTCACCTATGTCGGCAACTCCGCGTTCAGCGGCGCCGCCGGCGAGCTCAGGCACTATGTTTCGGGCGGCGACCATTATCTCGCCGGCGACGTGAACGGCGACGGCATCGCCGACTTCACGATCAACACCGGGGCCGGGGCGCCCGTCGTCGCCGACATCTTCCTCTAAGGAACGGCGACCGGGAAAAGCGAGGGCCTGCCGGCGACGGCGGGCCCTTTCTTTTTTGGCCTCTCGGCCCGTGGTTGAACGGCGTCGCGTGCGCCTTGGCCGAAGGCCCTTATTTTGTTTCGCACAAAGAACACGAAGGGCACGAAGGTGCTCCCGGGGCATCGCTTCCGTCTCGGCATTTTCGGATCGGGCGAGATCAGGCCGCTTCGCGGCGTCCTGGTGCCCTTCATGTTCTTCGTGCGAAACATTTCTACCGACTTCACGCGGGGCGAGCGGCCGGAAGATACGCGCGGCGCGGGAGCCGAACCGGTTGAACGCCAGCGTGGCGGATCGGCAACGCGTGGCGGATTAACCGCCTGCACTTGCAAATTTCGATAGCCGCCACGGCGACTTGCTGTGATTGCTCGGCCGATGGGGGAATGGACTGCGATCGTTCTGGCGGGGCAGCGGCCGGGGGAGAATGGCTTCGCGGCCGCGAACGGCGTGGCCGCGAAGGCGCTGATCCGGGCCGGCGGGGAGCCGATGCTCGGGCGGGTGGCGCGCGCTCTGCTGGACTCGCCGTCGATCGGCCGGATCGTCGTCCTGGCCCAGGAGGCCGAGGCGCTTCTGGAGGGCGAGCTCGGCTGGATGGCCGCCGAGCCGCGTATCTCGACCGCACGTTCCGGCGACGGGATCTCCGCAAGCGTCGGCCGGCTGGCGGGCACCGGGGCCGCGCCTTATCCCGTGCTGGTCACGACCGCCGACCACGCTCTGCTCCGGTCGGAGATGGTCGAGACGTTCATCGCTTCGGCGGCCGGAGTCGACGTCGCCTTCGCGATGGTCGAGCGCCGGGTGGTCGAGAAGGCCTATCCCGACACGAAGCGGACCTGGCTCAAGGCGGCGGACGGCCATTTCAGCGGCGCCAATCTGTTCGCGCTTCTTACCCCGGAGTCGGCGCTCGGGGCCGATTTCTGGGCCCGCGCCGAAAAGGACCGAAAGCGCACCCTCAAGCTTCTGAGCTTCCTCGGGCTCGGGATCTTCCTGCGCGCGGTCACCCGGACCATCTCGCTCGAAGCCGCGGCCGAACGGGTGGGACGAAAGGCCGGCTTCCGGCTGAAGGCGGTGCTTCTTCCCTTCGCGGAAGCGGCGATCGACGTCGACAAGCAGTCCGACCTCGAGCTGGCCGAGCGGATCCTGGCGGAGCGCACGGCGCGTCATCCCGGACTTGATCCGGGATTCATGAACACGGACGCTCGGTCTTAGCCGCGGCGGTCCTTGTTCATGGATTTCGGCCTTCGCAGGAATGACGGGAGAGGCCTACCAGCCGCCGCCGCCCCCGCCGCCTCCGCCGCCGCCGGACGATCCCCCGCCCCCCGAGCCGCCGCTCGATCCGGGCGCGGTCGAAGCGGAGGAGATGGTGCTTGCAAGCGAGGAGCCGACGCTGTCGGCGAAATCGCCGGGGTCGCTCCACGGGTCCGAGCTTCCCGAATACCAGCCCATGGGCTGCGACCGGCCGGAGGCGGCGGCGGCGGCGAGGACCGAGGTGAAGCGCGAGGCCCAGTCGTTCTCGACTTCCAGAGCGATCGCGTAGGGCAGATAGCGCTCGAACAATTCGGGAGTCTCCTCGGGCGGATGAAGGGTTTCGAGCCGCTCCTCCTCGGCGATTGAGAGATAGTGGCGGAAGCCCGCGATCCGGTCGAGGACGATGCGGCCTTCGCGGGTCGGGGCGGCCATCCAGCCGAAAGCGGTCAGGACCACCGGCAGGGCCAGGAGTGGAAGCGCAAGCGGAATGAGGCGCCTCGCCTCGCCGTAAGCGAAGATGCCCTCGAGCGCGTTGCCGATCGTGACCACTCCCGCGATCAGCCCGATCACGCCCAGGAATGCGGCGGATATCTTCGCCGACATCGCCATTGCGCCATATTTGGCGATGGAGAAGAAATAGAGGAAGAGAGCCGCGGCCGGGAGAAGCAAGGCGGCAATCGCGACCAGCACGTCGTTGCGCCCGTAATCGCCGGCCGCGGCCAGAAGGGCGACGGCGGCCGGAAAGGCCAGGGCGCCGACCATCAGGACGAGGCCCCGCACCGCCCAGATCCGGTTGCGAACGAAGAGCCGGCCTTCATGGACCCGCTTCAGCCCGGCTTCGAGCGCATCCTTGGCGCCGCTGAACGCGGCGTGGTTCTCTTCCTCCATCAGGATCGAGTCGCCGCCGGCGAACAGCCGGGACAGCATCGAAGCCTCCGGTTCCTCCGGAACAGTCCGTCCGGGGGTCTTGTCGATCCTTGTCTTGTCGCGACTGAAGAAGCCGCCATCCTCGCTGGTGAGCCGGATGTGGCCTCCGACCCCGAGCTCCACCAGGGCGGCGGCGAAGGCGCGGCTGTCGGCGCCCATCTTCGTGATGTAGCGCATTGCCGCAGCTGAGAGGCCGTCGGGCGGAGTGAAGACGGGGACGATCGTCCCCGGCTTCGGGTCGCGCCCGGCGCGGCGCCAGGCGTGGAAATAATAAGCGAGCAGCCCGAGGAGTGAGAGCGCCCCCGCCGCGGGCGGACCGTTGTCCCGGAGCCAAAGGCCGGCGGCCGAGGGCGGCGGCGGCGCGGCGACCACCCCCTTTTGCCACGCGGCCGCGACCGTCAGCCCCTCGGCCGGGCCGAGCGGCGCCGTGGTCCGGAAGACGATCTCGCCCGGAGCCTCGGAAACGACCTCGGCGTTGCCGGCCTTCGAGCCCTGCACTCCGGTATAGGCCTCGCGCTGCCCGAACGGGACCGGCCGCGGCAGCCGGATCCGAGCCTCGGCGACGTCGATCGGAAAGACCCAGCCGTTGCCGGTCGCGTTCCAATAGAGCTCGTCATAATCCTTGAAGAAGCCGATCTGGCGCGTGGCCCGGTAACGGATCGAATAGACATGCTCGCCGGGCGGGACGTGGGTCTCGGCGTCGCCTGCATAGACCCGAACGCCGTTGCCCTGGCGCTCCGTGTGCCAGGGCTCCTCGGAGCCGTCGCGCCGAACTTCGACGACCTCGAAGCCGACCCGAACCTGCCCGCCGGTGCGGCTCGTATAGCGGGTCGGGAAATCGCGGTAGATTCCGTGATCGATCAACGCGCCTTCCGAACGGACCCGGACGGTCTCGGTGACGTCGAGTGCGCCGTCGGCCTGGACGAGGACGTCGCTCAGATAATGGAGGATCCGCTCCTCGGCCGAGGCCGCGGCCGGCCAGGCGAGAGCGAGCGCCGCGAGCAGCGGCAGCAAGCGCCGGAGCATCAGCCGGCTCGGCCGAAGCTGACCTTTGGCGCCGTCTGGATGCTGGCGTCGCCGTCTTCGTAGAAGGGCTCCTCGTGGAAGCCCATCGGCTTCGCGAGGAGAACGTCGGGGAAGGACTGGACGCTGGTGTTGAGGTCGCGGACCGTGGCGTTGTAGTAGCGCCGGGCGCCCTGCAACTGCTCCTCGATCTCGGCCAGCTCGTCCTGGAGCGCCCGGAAATTCTCGTCCGCCTTGAGGTCGGGATAAGCCTCCGCGACCGCCATCAGCCGGCCGAGCATTGCGCCGAAGGCGCCGTCCGCCTGCGCGGTGGCCTGGACGCTCCCAGCCCTGGTGGGATCGGTTCGGTGGGCGGTGACCTCGGTCAGCACGTCGCGCTCATGGGTGGCGTACCCCTCGACCGTGCTGACCAGATTGGGAACCAGATCGGCGCGCCGGCGGAGCTGGACGGTGATCCCGCTGAACCCTTCTTTGGTCAGCGCCCGAAGACGCACCAGGCGGTTGTAGACGATGATTGCATAGAGCAGGGCCAGCACCAGCAGGCCGAGCGCGATCCATAATCCCATGGCTTATTCCCCCTTGCACGCTGTTTAGGACAGGCACGGGAAGGGCGCTAGAGGGGGGCGATGCCCCTCTCCGTTCGCCCTGAGCTTGTCGAAGGGCTTTCCTCCATTCAAGAGAAAGTGGGGCTTCGGCAAGCTCAGCCCGAACGGCCGAAGCGATGACGACAGCATTGGATACGTTCCAGCGCCGCCCGAAATATCCCACATCGGACCGAAATAAAATCCGCCGTTCATTGTTATAAAGGGCGGTCGGGCATAGCCTTGCTCCCAGTGCCGCGGAGCCGCGGGGGGCGGCTCGGCAACGAAGGGGGAATCATGTCTTCACACGGCCCATTGCGTCATCCTGTCCGCGCGTCGTCGATCGCCGCATCCGCGCTCGCCATCGCGCTGTTCGCGTCGTCGGCGGCGCAGGCGCAGATCGGGACGGAAGTCGCCGACCCTCCGCCCCTGCTGCCGCTCGCCGAGCCGTCGCCTGAGCTGGTCGGCGGGACCGGGAGGAACGGCGACGAGCAGGTGCTCGACCTCGACATCCAATATGTGCCGGGCAAGATCTTCAATCCCGCGACGGCCGTCTACGACGACGTCAACCTGCGAAGCTATACGAGGCCGGGCGTCCGGCCGAACGGCCGCTACATCTCGCCGGCCATCCATACCCGGCCGGGGCAGACGGTAAGGGTCAAGCTTCACAACCGGCTTCCGGCCGACCCGACCTGCGCCGGCCACTCCGAGCCCAACAAGCCGCACTGCTTCAACGGCACCAATTTGCACAGCCACGGCCTGTGGGTGAACCCGTCGGGCAATGGCGACAACGTGCTGCTGTCGATCGATCCCGGGGTCAGCTTCGAATATGAATATGCGATTCCGGCGGACCATCCCGCCGGCACCTTCTGGTATCACACGCACCGCCACGGCTCGACCGCGCTTCAGGTCTCGAGCGGAATGGCGGGGGCGCTGATCGTCCACGGCAGCCGGCTGCCGAGCGCCCGGCGCAACGGCGATCTCGACACCCTGCTTTCCGGGATCAAGGAGCGGGTGATGGTGCTCCAGCAGATCCAATATGGCTGCCGGGACAAGGCCGGAAACATCAAGGTCCGCAAGAACGACAAGGGCGCGGTCGTCGCCTGGATCTGCGACAAGGGCGACACCGGCGATATCGAGACCTATTCCGACTCCAACGGCAACGGCTTCGGATCCAAGGGCTGGGGCCAATCGGCGCGCTACACCAGCATCAATGGGCTGATCCTGCCCGACTTCCGGACCAGGCAGGGCCAGATGGAGCGCTGGCGGATGATCCATGGCGGGGTCCACGACACGATCGCGCTGCGCTTCCTCAAGGCGAAGTCGGAGGCTCCGCTGAAGGCCGGCCGCGGCCTGTCGCCGGAGAAGATGGAGGCGCTGATCGCCCAGGCCTGCACCGGCGAGCCCCTGCCTTATCATCTCGTCGCCGCGGACGGGATCACCCTCGGCTCGGCTCAGGAGACCCGGCTCGCCACCTTCCAGCCGGGCTATCGCTTCGACGCGCTGGTCGTGTTCCCCGAAGCGGGCAACTATTGCGTGATCGACGCCGCCACCAAGGCGGCCGAGAGCGTCGGCGCAATGCCGTCGGGCTCGCGGCTGCTCGGGATGGTTCGGGCGGCGGCCGGAACCCCGGTGCCCGACATCCACGCTTATGTGACCGATCAGCTGGTCGCCGCGGCGGAACGGACGATGCCCGCGCCGATCGCTCCGGCCGTAGCCGCCGACCTTCGGGACGGGCTCGGCCTCCGCCGATTCACCCCGCATGCCGACGTCGCCGACAGCGAGATCAAGGGGACTCAGGAGCTCACCTTCAACATCCAGGTGAAACCCACGCTCGAGTTCCAGGTCGGTGGCAAGGGCTATGAGCCGCGCGAATACAAGCCGGGCCGGCTCGACCGGAAGCTCACCCTGGGCACGGCGGAGGAATGGTCGATGACCTCGACCCTGGCGGGCCATCCCTTCCACATCCACGTCAATCCGTTCCAGGTCGTCGCGATTCTCGACCCCCAGGGCCGCGACGTCAGCGGGCCCGTGCCGCTCCCAGGCGCCGACCCGCAATATCGCGGATTCCGGGGCATGTGGAAGGATACGGTGTGGGTGGAGCAGGGCTATACGCTGAAGATGCGCACTCGCTATCAACGCTATATCGGCGAGTTCGTCCTCCACTGCCATATCCTCGACCACGAGGACCAGGGCATGATGCAGAACGTCGCGATCGTCCTGCCCGGGGGCAGTCCGGCGAGCGTCAACGCGCCCGAAGAGACTCACGGCAGCCACTAGGCGCCGGGGGAAGCGCTGAATGACGAAAGGCCCCGCCTTCCGGCGGGGCCTCTTTGGTTGCAATGCCGGATTTGCGCCGGCGACCTGCGATCATGGCCTCAAGAACTTCCGGACTGCTCGACCCCCGCGAATGGAACAGAGCCGCCCGCGATTCGCCTGGAAAAGCGCGCCGGCATGCGGCTCAACTTGGATGGATTCCAAGGGCTCGGCGCAGGACCCGGCGATGACCTGACTCTTCCATTGCTTACGCAATAATAGCATCGGCGCTGTCTTCGATTCCGAAGCATAAGTCCTGAATCGGACCTAATTTTTCGTGCCATTTCAGCTGCTTCCCAATAGCCTGACCGGTGATTCGGACCGATGTCGGTTCGACACCTTCAGGGGGGATGGGCAATATGTTTAGTCGTGGTACAAAGACGTCCAGCGTGCGCGCGCTCGTTTTGGGTACGGCAGCCGTTTCGGCGCTTCTGGCGGCCGGAACCGCATCGGCGCAGTCCAACAAGGAGCCGGCCAACCCGCCCGAGCTGAAGCGGCGGGGCGCGTCCCCGAACCACCCGTTCGACCCGGCCAGCAAGGAAGTCGTGCTCGACCTCAACATCGAATATGTCGACGGAGTCATCTACAACCCGAAGACCGGGCTGGACGACAAGGTTCGGCTGCGCGCCTACACCCAGGACGGCCTGGCGCAGCCGGAGCGTTTCGTGTCTCCGACGATCGTCGCCCGTCCCGGCGACACCGTCCGAGTCAAGCTCAACAACAAGCTGCCGCTGACGACGACGTCCTACGACACCGGCTGCGCCGGCGGACCGGGCCAGGACCACAACGTTCCGCATTGCTTCAACGGCACCAACCTGCACGTCCACGGCCTCAACGTGAACCCGTCGGGCAATGGCGACAACGTGCTCCTGTCGATCAATCCGGGCGTCAAATTCGAATATGAATATGCGATCGCTCCCGAGCATCCCGCCGGCACCTTCTGGTATCATACCCACCGGCATGGCTCGACCGCGCTCCAGGTCTCGAGCGGAATGGCCGGCGCCCTGATCATCAGGGGCGACAAGGTCCCGACCCCGACCACCAACGGCGACCTCGACACGCTGCTCGCCGGAGTCACCACCATGAGGGAGCGGACCCTGGTCTTCCAGCAGATCCAATATGGCTGCTTCGACCAGAACCAGGACATCAAGTTCGATTTCAACGCCGCGGGCACGGCCATCAAGCGGTGGCGGTGCGACGCGGGCGATGTCGGCGGGATCGAGACCTATGCCGACAGTAACGGCGTCGGCTTCGGCCAGTTCTCCAGCTGGGGCCAGTCCGGCCGCTATACGAGCATCAACGGCTACGTGCTTCCCACCTTCGAGGTGAAGCAGAACGCGGTCGAGCGCTGGCGCATGATCCACGGCGGAGTGCGCGATACGATCCGGGTCATCTTCGTCAAGGCCAACGCGCCCAGCATCGATCCCCGGCCGGGCGACCAGCTCGCGGCGGAGAACATGGAAGCGTTCATCCAGGCGAACTGCAGCTTCGCCACTCAGCCCTTCTACGCCGTGGCGGCCGACGGCCTCACCATGAACAAGGCGCTGACCACCCGGAACGTCACCATGCAGCCCGGCTATCGCTGGGACGCCCTGGTCTCGTTTCCGACCGCGGGTGAATATTGCATGCTCGACGTGACGAGCCAGTCGACCGAGAGCGTCGGCGGCCTGCCGTCCGGGGTTCGCCTGCTCGGCTTCGTCAAGGTCGCGAAAGACCAGGACAACGTTCAGCGCGGAACCGTCATCGAGCAGCTCGTCGACTCCGCCAAGAGGACCATGCCCGCCGACGTCCGCGACGAGGTGATCGCGGACCTCAACAACGGTCTGACCCTGAGCCGCTTCACCCCGCATAAGACGATCCCCCAGAGCGAGCTTACCGGGGGCCAGCAGCTCACGTTCGACATCCAAGGCGCCGTTCCGAAGTTCATGGTGGCGAACCAGCTGGTCGGATCGCCCGGCTACGATCCGCAGTCCTACGACCCGAACCGGACCGACCGGAAGCTCACGCTCGGGACGTCCGAGGAATGGAAGCTGACCTCCAACGGAGTCGGCCATCCCTTCCACATCCACGTCAATCCGTTCGAGATCGTGTCGATCGTCAACAACAACACGGGCGTGGACGTCAGCATCCCGGGCGGCACCGACGCGCCCGCGCCCGGCGCGCCCAGCGATCCGCAATATGTCGGCCTGAAGGGCGTCTGGAAGGACACTTTGTGGATCAAGCCGAACTACACGGTGACGATCCGCACCCGCTACGAGCGCTACATTGGCGAATTCGTCCTGCACTGCCACATCCTCGACCATGAGGACCAGGGCATGATGCAGAACGTCGCCATCGTGCTTCCGGGCCAGAACGCGGCCAGCGTCAACGCGGCGCCGGTCGGTCACAACCACTAAGCCGGCCTTGGTTTGAACGACGAAAGGCCCCGCCTCGCGGCGGGGCCTTTTTCGTTGGAGGAGCGAGGGCGTCGACGGCGCGGTCTGGGCACCGGGACGGTTTCAGGCCGACTGGTCGCCCGCGAGCGGGGGAGTTCATCGATCCGGTTTGGGAGAGGGCGCTCACTACGCCGCTTCGCGTCGCGGCCCCCGTCCCGAGGCAGGCCGGGGTCGGAACTACAGTTCTTTGAGCGCTACCGAAGTATCGGCCAGCCGCTGCGGCTCTACCACCCGCCGCTCGAACACCAGCTTGCGGCCCTGAACATAGTCCCGAGTCGAGTTGACGCAGTCGAGCGCGATCACTCGGCCCTGCAACAGGTAAATCACAGAGAAGCTGCGCTCCTCCGGCCGGCCGCGAACCACGGTCGAATCGTGCCCCACCGACAGGCCGACCGTCTGAAGGCGAAGGTCGTACTGGTTGGACCAGAACCAGGGGATCGCCTCGTAGGGCTGCGGGTTTCCGGCGATCGCCTTCGCGGCCGTCGCCGCCTGGTCGTGGGCGTTCTGGACGGATTCGAGTCGGATCCGCAGGCCTCCGGCGAACCGGTTCTCATGGGCGGCGCAATCGCCGACGGCATAGATGTCGGGCAGGCTGGTTCGGCAAAGGGAGTCGACCTCCACTCCGTTCGCCCCGGCGGCGCCCGCCGCGAGCAGCGGGCCGACCGCGGCTTCGACTCCGATCCCGACGATCGCCATCCCGGCCTCGATCGTCGTTCCGTCCTGGAGGCGAACCGCCGCGGCCCGTCCCGACTCGCCGATGATCGAGGCGACGGCGGCGCCGAGCCGGACGTCGACGCCCCGGGCGCGGTGCTCGGCCGCGTAGAAATCCGAAATTTCCTGGCCCGCCACCCGGGCCAGCACCCGGTCCAGAGCCTCGAGCAGCACCACTTCCTTGCCGAGCTTGCGGAGCACCGCCGCCGTCTCGAGACCTATATATCCGCCTCCGATGACCGCGACCCGGCGGACCCCGTCCAGCTCCGCCCGGATCGAATCGGCATCCGACCTGCGCCGGACGACGTGAACCCCGGCCAAGTCGCCCCCCTCGCAGCCGAGCCGGCGCGGCTCGCCGCCGGCGGCCCAGATCAGGATGGCGTAGCCGAAGCGCCCGCCGCCGCGCGCGGTCAGGGCCTTCGCCTCCGGATCGACGGCGACGATGTCCGTGCCGAGGACGAGCTCGATTCCCCGCTCCGCCCAGAAGGCCTCGGGCCGGGCGAGCATCCGCTCGAAGTCCTTTTCGCCGGCGAGATATTCCTTGGAAAGGGGCGGCCGCTCGTAGGGCGGCTCCGCTTCCGCGCCGATAAGGGCGATCGAGCCCGCAAAGCCGAGCTGGCGAAGCTGGATCGCGGCCTGGGCGCCGGCATGGCCGGCGCCGACGATGACGATGTCGTATTGGATCATATCACCTCGTCATTGCGAGGAGCGGAGCGACGAAGCAATCCAGCGGCGCTTACGCCGGATCTGGATTGCTTCGCTGCCGCGACGCGGCAGTTTATCCTGAGCGCCGCCGCAGGCCGCGTCGAAGGGCTCGCAATGACGCAGCTCAATCGGCTTTGGGCTTCACCGACACCGCGACGAGCGGCTCGTGCCCATCCGGCGCGGCCGCCACCCCGTTGCCTGCGCCGGCGACGAGATTCTCGAGGGTCGAGCCGTCGAAGCCCAGCTCCTTCATCAGGCCGTCGACGATCGGCGCCTGGGCGCGGTAGCGAAGGGCGGCGGCGACGGCGCTGGAGGCGAGGTTGCCGTCTCCGCCCGAGCTCCCGCCATTGGCGCGCGAATCGGAGCCGCCGCCGAGCCCTTCGACCTGGACGATCTTGATCGAATCGATCGCCTCCATCGGCTTCGCCGCCTCGCGGACGACTTCCGGAAGCACCCTGAGGAGCGCCATCTTGGTCTGGAGCGAGATCTGGTCCGAGGAAAGCAGGTTAGCGGCCTCGTTGATCGCGCGCTGGCCGGCGGCCTCGACCTCGAACCGGACCCGCGAAGCCTCGGCGCGAAGCTTCTCGGCCTCGGCCTCGCCCTCGGCGCCGAGGCGCAAGGCCTCTGCGCGGTCGGCGGCGGCCTGCTTCTCGGCGTCGGCCTGGACCTTGATCCCGATCGCCGAGCGCTCGGCCTCGCGGCTGGCGTCGATCAGCTCGATCCGCTTGACCCTTTCGGCCACCTCGGTCTCGCGGGCGGTTCCGACCCGCTCTTCGGCGGCGACCGCCTCGGCCCGGGCCTTGTCGGCCTCGGCCTTGGCCTGGCTTTCCTCGCGGCTCTTGTTCTGGACCGCGATCTGCTGCTCCTGGCGGGCGATCTCCACGGCCTGGGTCTGGGCGATCCTGGCCTGCTCGACGACCTTGTTGGCCTCGATCTGGGCGGAGTCGACCTGGCGCTTGGCGGTGATCTTGGCCTCGTCGGCCTCGCGCTGACGCTCGGCCTGCTGCTGGGCGACCTCGGCATTCTGGGCCGCGCGGCGGACCTCGACCTCGCGCTCCTGCTCGAGCCGGGCGAATTCGGTGTCGCGCGAGATTTCGAAGCTCTTGCGGGCCGCGTCGAGGTTCTTCGCCTCGATCTGCACCCTGGTCTCCTGCTCGATGTCGTTCCTCGCCTTGCGGCGAAGTTCGATCTGCTCGGTCAGCTTGGTGAGACCCTCGGCGTCGAAGGCGTTGTTGGCGTTGAAATGCTCGATCGAGGTCTGGTCGAGGCCGGTCAGCGACACCGATTCAAGCTCGAGGCCGTTCATCGCGAGATCGGCCGACGAGACCTGCTGGACCTTCTGGACGAATTCGCTGCGCTGCTCGTGAAGCTGGTTCATCGTCATTCCCGCGGCGACCGAGCGGAGCGCGTCGACGAACTTGCCTTCGATCAGCTCCTTCAGATTCTCCGGATGCATCGTCCTGAGGCCGAGCGTCTGGGCGGCGATGGCGATCGATTCGCGGTCGGGGCGGACCCGCACGTAAAATTCGGCCTTCACGTCGATCCTCAGGCGATCGAGGGTGATCAGGGCGTCGACATTCTTGCGCTCGACGGCGAGCCGGACCGTGTTGAGGTTGACCGGCATCGTCTCGTGAAGGACGGGAAGGACCAGCGCGCCGCCGTTGATCACGACCTTCTCGCCGCCGAAGCCGGTGCGGACGAAGCCGATCTCCTTGGTCGCCCGGCGATAGAGGCGGGTGATGATCAGCCCCAGTATGAGCAGGGCGGCGAGGACGATTCCCGCGTAGATGGCCATCTGGACCATGTCAGTCTCTCCTGATTGAATCGGTTGAAAGCGGCCGGTCCGAAGCGGGGAGCACTTCGAAGCGGGATTCGAGGCGATCGGTCCTGCCGACCGCGATGAAGATGTTGCCCTCGCGGCGGTCGAGACGGATGGTCTCGCCCTGGCCGATCGACCGATCGTCGTCGTAGGGTTCGACCATCACGTAATGGGCTAGACCGTGGATGTCGGCGACCCGGGCCTGGGCGGGCGAGCCCCGGCGGGCGGTTCCGATGGTGATCGTCCCCCGCCTTCCGACGAGGTCGTCGAGGCTGACCGCGGTCGTCTCGTCGCCCGGCATGATCCGGGCCATGCCCCGGGCGCCGAGGCCGGTGAGCGGAAGCGCCGCCGCGACCGCCCCGGGCACGGCGATCCACAAGGGCAAGGGACCCGCGAATTGCTGGATGGCGAGGCCGGCGAGTCCGAACAAAGCGAGGAACACGACGAGAAGCATCAGCAGCGGCACCCGGCCAACCCCGAGCCAGCCGAGCAGGTCGCCGCCGCCGTCGGCGTGAAGATCGAGATGGACCGCAGAGGCTCCGAGGCCGAGCGCCTCCACCGCTCCGATCATCAGCATGACCATGAGCGCCGCCGAAAAAGGCAGGTTCGCCGGAGCGGCGATGATTTCGAACATTCTCCCCGTCCCCTTGGGTCGCTGATAATCGGAGTTCGGGTAATTTTCCAGCGAATTCCAAGGTTTGACTCTGCTGCCGCGGCGCGGGGCGGGGCTAAGCCATTGCCACGGCGCCGCTTCGCCGCCATGGGCGAGCGCCATGGCGATGGAAGCTTCGGCCCTCACCCAGAACTTCAAGCAGGCGATGCGCCGAGTCGCCTCCACGGTGAACGTCATCACCGTGTGCGTCGGCGGCGAGCCGATGGGCATCACCGCGACGGCCATGTCCTCGCTGTCGCTGGATCCGCCCAGCCTTCTCATCTGCATCAACCGGACCGCCTCGCTTCACAGCCCGCTCGAGGACGTCTCCCATTTCTGCGTCAACGTCCTTCACCGGAGCCAGGAGGATATCGCGCGGATGTTCGCCGACCGAAGCCAGCTGGCGCTTCGCTTCGCCAGCGGCTGGCGCGTGGACTGCGACCAGCCCCCCAGGCTGGCGGACGCGCAGGCGGCGATCATGTGCCGGCGTATCCGCCATTTCTCGCACGGGACCCACTCGATCTTCATCGGCGAGGTCGAGGAAGTGGCGGTAAGGGAGGACGTGGATCCGCTGCTCTATGTCGATGGGCGGTACGCGGGGGCGGGCTGATCAAGCCCCTCCCCTTCAGGGGAGGGGTTGGGGTGGGGGAGGTGTAGGTGAAGTCCTCAGCCGCCGCGAACTTGCAACAAGCCCCACCCCAACCCCTCCCCTGAAGGGGAGGGGCTTTTCGAATTTCACCCCCTAATAAACGCTTCCATCGCCTCATAGGCCTCGTCGTCGGTCGTCTGCACCGGGGGATGCTTGCAGAAATAGGCGGCCGCCGGATGGACGGGGCCGGACAGCCCGCGGTCCTTGGCGATCTTCGCGCAACGGATCATGTCGATCGCGACTCCGGCCGAATTGGGGCTGTCCTCGACCGAAAGGCGCATCTCGAGGTTCATCGGGACTCCTCCGAACATCGAGCCTTCCATCCTCAGGAAGCAGACCTTGTTGTCGTTCTGCCAGGCGACGTAATCGGACGGACCGACATGGATGTTGTCGTCGTCGATCCGGCGCTCGGCGACAGACTGCACCGCCTCGGTCTTCGAAATCTTCTTGGAGGCGAGCCGCTTCCGGTTCGACATGTTGAGGAAGTCGGTATTGCCGCCGGTGTTGAGCTGGTAGGTGCGCTCCAGCCGGACTCCGCGCTTCCTGAACAAGTCGGTCAGCACCCGGTGGACGATGGTCGCTCCGAGCTGCGCCTTGATGTCGTCGCCGATGATCGGGACGCCCGCTGCCCGGAACCGCTCCGCCCAGGCTTCGTCCGAGGCGATGAACACCGGGATGTTGTTGACGAAGGCGACTCCGGCCTCGAGCGCGCATTCGGCGTAGAATTCGGTCGCCTCCTGGCTGCCCACGGGGAGGTAGTTGAGGAGGACGTCGGTCTCCGTCTCCTTCAGCCGGCGGACGACGTCTGCCTTGTCCGGCTGCGGAAGATCGGCCGGAAGAAAGGTCCGGTCGTCCGGCCACTCGGCCATATGCTCGGAATAGCCGTCCAGTGTCCGGCCCATCTCGACCGTGACTCCGCTTTCGGGCACGTGGTCGCAGAACACCGCCGTGCAATTGGGCTTCTCGAAGATCGCTGCCGCGACATCCCTTCCGACCTTGCGGCGATCGATGTCCCAGGCCGCGACGAGCTTGATGTCCTTGGGCCGGTAGCCGCCCAGGTCCCAGTGCATCAGGCCGATCTGGTCGTTGGCGCCGCCATTCTGGTAATGGGCGAGGCCCTGGACGAGCGAGCTGGCGCAATTGCCGACTCCGACGACGGCGATATTGATCGCCTTGGGGTCATGAAGGCTCATCGGGCGCGCTCCGTACGGGCGCGGTTCAAACAGATCGTCACGTTCACCTCAAAGGTCCTGCGGCGGCCTCCAAACGCGTGGAGCCGCTAAATGGGCACATGCTCAGGGCTCTGCCCCGCCGGAGCGCTTAAGGCAAGCTTGGCGTTCGTCGGGCAGCGCTAAGCGCATGAGGGTGTGGCCCCTTTTCCGCACTTGGCCCCGGAACAATGCCCGCCGCCCGCGGGTTTAGTCGAGCGGTCCGGTTCAGCGCCGTCGGCACCGTTGCGTCCGAAATTCGTTCCTGAAAATAGCCGATAGAAGCAAAGCCTCTCCATTTTTCGAACTCCTTCTTGGGCATGCCGGGGCGCGCCTCGCCACAACTGGAAAGACAAAGGGTTGCAGAAACGCCTTTTGAACGCGGCCGGCATTTCGGTCTCCGCCCGGCGGCACGGGCACCGATGAAGCCGTCGTTGCGAATCCTCATCACCGCCGATCCGGTCGACGGCACCTGGCAATATAGTCTCGATCTGGCTCGCGGCCTCTTCCGCCTCGGGCATGAGACCGTCCTTGCGCTGACCGGCCCGGCGCCTGCGGCCGAGCAGATGAAGGCCGCGGCCGCGGTTCCAGGCCTGCGCCTCGTGGAGGCCGGCCTCCTCCTCGAAGGGGCCGGCGCGACGGAAGCTTCGATGGCTCGGGCGGCCGGAGCGATCGCCGCGGTCGCAGCCGAGACCGAGGCGGACATCGTCCAGCTCAATACCCCCGCTTTCGGCGCTTTCGGCGCTCTCGCCGATTTCGGCCGGCCGGTGGTGGCTGTCGTCCACAGCTGCATCGCCAGCCGCTGGGAAGCCGTGGAGGGCAGCAGCCTCCCCGCCGAGTTCGAGTGGCGCACCGATCTGGTCGCCCGGGGCCTTCGCTCGGCCGGCGCGGTGGTGGCGCCGACCTCCGCCTTCGCCGCATCCGTGAAGCGCCATTACGGCCTCAAGACCGTTCCTCGCACCGTCCATCACGGCCGATCTCCGGTCGCTGTGCCGAACGGGGTTCCGCACGATTTCGTGTTCACCGCCGGGCGCCTCTGGGACGAGGGCAAGAATTTCGGGATGATCGACGCCGCGGCGGCAAGGATCGGCGTTCCGGTGCGCGCCGCCGGACCGCTTGCCGGGCCGAACGGCGCGAAGGTCCTGTTCGACAACATCCACTGCCTGGGCACGCTCGGCGACGAAGAGCTTGGCCGCTGGCTGTCGGCGCGTCCGGTCTTCGTCTCCGCAGCCCTTCACGAGCCGTTCGGCCTCGCCGTTCTCGAGGCCGCCTCGGCGGGATGCGCTCTCATCCTTTCCGACATCCCCAGCTTCCGCGAACTGTGGGAAGAGGTGGCGATCTTCGTCGACCCGCGCGACGAAGACGGGTTCGCCCGGGCGATCGGAAATCTGGTCGGCGACGATTTCGAGCGAGCGGTGCTCGGCCGGGCCGCGCGCGAGCGGGCCGAGCGCTACACCCCGGACGCAATGGCCGCCCAGATGGCCGCCGTGTATCGCGGGCTGCTTCCCGCGGTGCGCCGGCCGGTCCTCGCGGCGGCGAGGGCGGCGGCCTGAGGCAGGACCCCATTCCTCCCCGAGCTCGCTCGGGGAGGGGGACCGCGACGCGTAGCGGCGTGGTGGAGGGGCAAGGCCGACTCCGAAATTCCCCTCCACCAGGCTTCGCCTGGTCCCCCTCCCCGAGGCAAGCTCGGGGAGGACTTGAAATCATTTCGCGAACAAATTCTGCGGATCGGCCATCGCCTTGATCTCGAGCGCGTTGCCCGACGGGTCGAGGAAGAACATCGTCGCCTGCTCGCCGGGCCGGCCCTGGAATCGGACGGTGGGCTCGATGACGAACTCGGTGCCGGCCGCCTTAAGCTTCGCCGCCATCGTCTCCCATGCCGCCATGTCGAGCACGGCGCCGAAATGGGGCACCGGCACGTCGTGCCCGTCGACAGGGTTATGATGGCGCCCCCTCTTCATCGCGGGATCGAGGTGGGCGACGATCTGGTGGCCGAAGAAGTCGAAGTCGATCCACTCGGCGGCGCTTCGGCCTTCCGGGCAGCCGAGCAGGCCGCCGTAGAAAGCGCGGGCGGCCCCGAGGTCGTGGACCGGAAAGGCGAGGTGGAAAGGGGGGATGGGCATTTCGCTCCGTTAAAGGAGGCAGCGAAGCTGGACCAGTCACTCCGTTCGGGCCGAGCCTGTCGAAGCCCCCTTTTTTGTCTGCTGGAGACAAGGAAGGAATGGGCTTCGACAAGCTCAGCCCGATCGGTTTTTGCCAGGTTACCCTATGATCACATGGCTCGACGCATTGTAAATTTGCCGGTTTCCGTCGAAGGAGCGCCGGTGAAGCCTCTCGCTCTTTCTTTCCTTGCGGGTCTCGTCGCCGCCTGCGGCTTCGAGCCGGTCGGCCTGTGGCCGCTGACTCCGGCGGCGTTCGGGCTGCTCCTCTGGCTCGTCCGGCAGGCGCCGGGCCTTCGAAGCGCCCTGGCCCGGGGGTGGTGGTTCGGAGTCGGCCATTTCATACTCGGCCTGAACTGGATCGCCACCGCCTTCACCTACCAGGCCGAGATGCCCGCCTCGCTGGGCTACCTGGCGGTGGTCCTGCTTTCGCTGTACCTGGCCGTCTATCCCGCCGCCGCGGCCGGCCTCGGCTGGCGCTGGGGGCGCGGGAACGACCTGAAGCTCGTCCTGGTCTTCGCCGCCGCCTGGATCGTCACCGAGTGGCTTCGGGCGACTCTGTTCACCGGCTTCGCCTGGAACCCGATCGGGGTGGCGATCGTGGCGACGCCTTTGTCCTGGTCGGCGCGGCTGGTCGGCACTTACGGCCTCTCGGGAGTCGTCGCCCTGCTCGCGGGCATCTTGCTCCTGCTCTGCCTTCGGCGCTGGCGCCCGGCCGGGACGGCGGCGGCCGGAATCTCGATTCTGGCTCTGGCCGGCTTCCTCGCCGGCGGCCCCGCGCCGGGTCCGGCGGGACCTTCGCTCCGAATCGTCCAGCCCAATATCGGCCAGCAGGACAAATGGCGGGAGGGGTTCCAGGAGGAGAATATGGAGCGGCTCCGGCGCCTCTCCAACTGGGGCGGAAGCGAGCCGCGCCTCCTGCTCTGGCCGGAAGCGGCGGTGACGAGGCCGCTCGAGAACGGCCTTCGCGACCCCGGCCATCTCTTCGAGATGCTGGAGCTTCGCCGCGACGTCGCCGCAATGCTCGGCGAGAAAGACCTTCTGCTCACCGGCGGAGTGACCTGGCGCTCGGCCGACGGGCGGGACGTGACCAGCGCCACCAACAGCGTCTTCGCCATCGACCCGGCCGGCCGGATCCTCTCCCGCTACGACAAGGCCCACCTGGTTCCCTATGGCGAATATCTGCCGATGCGGCCGATCCTCTCGTCGCTGGGACTCTCCCGCCTCGCTCCGGGCGACGTCGACTTCGACCCCGGCCCGGGCGCTCGGACGCTCGATTTGCCCGTGATCGGCAAGGCCGGATTCCAGCTCTGCTACGAGATCATCTTCTCGGGCGAGGTCGTCGACCGAAAGAACCGCCCGGCCTTCCTGTTCAACCCGTCCAACGACGCCTGGTTCGGCGCCTGGGGGCCGCCGCAGCATCTCGCCCAGGCCCGGCTTCGGGCGCTCGAGGAAGGGCTTCCGGTGCTTCGCTCCACTCCGACCGGGATCTCCGCAGTGATCGATTCGGACGGACGGCTTCTTCGAAGCCTGCCCTGGCGGACGGCGGGGATCATCGACACGAGGCTTCCGGCGCCCAGGGCGCCGACGCCCTTCGCTCGCCTCGGCAATCTCCTGCCGTTGCTTTTCGCGCTCCTGCTGGCCGCGCTGGCGATGGTCTCGCAGCACATTGCAGGGCGGCCCAAAGAGGGCTAGGGAGCCCACATATAAGGATATCTTTATATCCTTACGTCCCCCTTGAGAGTTCAGGAAGGCCGGTTTCTCCCGATGCGCAGCAATTATCTCTTCACGTCCGAATCCGTGTCCGAAGGCCATCCCGACAAGGTGTCCGACCAGATTTCCGACGCCGTCGTCGACCTCTTCCTCGGCAAGGATCCCGAGGCGCGAGTCGCCTGCGAGACTTTGACCACGACCCAGAAGGTCGTCCTCGCCGGAGAGATTCGCGGCCGCGGGATCATGGACGAGGAGGGCAATTGGGCCCCCGGGGTCCGCGACGAGATCGAGGCCGTGGTCCGAAAGACGGTGAAGGCGATCGGATACGAGCAGGAGGGCTTCCACTGGGAGACCCTCGACTTCTCGAACAACCTCCATCCGCAGTCCGCCCATATCGCCCAGGGCGTCGACGCCTCAGGCAACAAGGACGAAGGCGCCGGCGACCAGGGCATCATGTTCGGCTTCGCCTGCGACGAGACTCCGGACCTGATGCCGGCGACTCTCTATTACAGCCACAAGATCCTCGAGCGCATGGCCGCCGACCGCCATTCCGGCGCCGCGCCGTTCCTCGAGCCCGACGCCAAGAGCCAGGTCACCCTGCGCTTCGAGAATGGCGAGCCGGCCGCGGCGACGGCGATCGTCGTCTCGACCCAGCACGGCAAGGGCTACGACCAGGGCGAGAAGGAAGCTGAGCTCAAGAGCTATGTCCGCCGGGTCGTCGCCGACGTGCTTCCGGCCCACCTTCTGTCGGACGACACCGTCTATCACATCAACCCGACCGGAAGTTTCGAGATCGGCGGCCCGGACGGCGACGCGGGCCTCACCGGGCGCAAGATCATCGTCGACACCTATGGCGGAGCGGCCCCGCACGGCGGCGGCGCCTTCTCGGGCAAGGACCCGACCAAGGTCGACCGCTCGGCCGCCTATATCGCGCGCTACCTCGCTAAGAACATCGTCGCCGCCGGCCTCGCCCGCCGCTGCACCATCCAACTCGCTTATGCGATCGGAGTGTCCGCGCCGCTGTCGCTCTACGTCGACACCCACGGCACCGGCAACGGCTCGGACGATGCCGCGATCGAGCGGGCGATCATGTCGATCCAGGACCTCGGCGGCCTCACCCCGCGCGCGATCCGCACCCATCTCGGCCTCAACAAGCCGATCTACCAGCGCACCGCCGCCTACGGCCATTTCGGCCGAACCGCGGAGGGCGATTTCTTCCCGTGGGAGAAGACCGACCTGGCCGACAGGCTGAAGGCGGCGCTCTAATCTAGTCTCCCCCACCGTCATCGCGAGCGAAGCGAAGCAATCCAGTCCAGCCTCGGAGGCCGCTGGATTGCTTCGTCGCTTCGCTCCTCACAATGACGGCGCTTTTAGTCCTGAAAGCACCGCACCTGGTAGGTGCGGCCTTTGCGGACCAGGGTGCCGGTCCCGCCGAACCCCTGGTTTCGGACTCGAAGCTGGGCTTCCGGGGCGCCCGTCTCAGGGTGGACGAGGTCCACCCAGGTCCGCTCGCGGTCGATCCACCATTGGTCGAGGACCAGGCCCTCCCCGGGCTTCATCGTCGAGCGCCAGCGGCCGCCTTCCTTGATGGCGGCGCCGACCACGCCTCCGGGGATGCCATGGCCGATGACGAGGCTGATCGCCGGCCCCTTGCCGTCCGTGGACGAGCACAGGAATCCGCCGGTGGCGACGGCGGGCGCGGAGCAGCACAAAGCGGCGGCGGCGATGGCGAATCTCATGCCGCGAAGTTAAAGGTCCCGACGTGAACGATCCCACAACCCTCCGCCGGCTCTACGGCCGCCGCTCCGGCCACAAGCTTCGCGGCGGCCAGGAGGCGTTGCTCGAGCGGCTGCTTCCGGCGGTGAGCGTGCCGGGGGAGGGGTCGGTGACGTCGGACGCGCTGTTCGGCGACTCGCGGCCGCTTCATTTCGAGATCGGCTTCGGGTCGGGTGAGCATCTCGCTTATCGGGCGGACCTTCTTCCCGACCATGGTTTCATCGGCGCCGAGCCCTTCCTCAACGGAGTCGTCGGGGCGCTCCAGCATGTTCGCGACCAGCGGCTGGCCAATATTCGGCTCCATATGGGCGATGCGCTCGACGTGCTCGGACGGGTGCCGGACGGGGCCCTGACCATGGTCTACCTGCTCCATCCCGACCCCTGGCCCAAGGCCCGCCATGCCAAGCGGCGGATGGTCAATCGCGGGCCGCTCGACCTTATCGCCGCCAAGCTCAGGCCGGGCGGCGAGTTCCGGCTGGGCACCGACGATCCGACCTATTGCCGCTGGTCGATGATGGTGATGAACGGCCGCCGCGACTTCGAGTGGCTTGCGGAGAGCGCGAAGGACTTCCTCACCCGGCCCGGCGGGTGGCCGGAGACCCGCTACGAGGCCAAGGCAAGGCGGAAGGGGCATGAGGTCTGGTACTTCAGGTACCGGCGAACCTAGAGCATGATCGGCTCAGGGCTGACACGCTCCGTCATTGCGAGCGGAGCGAAGCAATCCAGTGCGGCCTCCGGGGGCCTGCTGGATTGCTTCGTCGCTTCGCTCCTCGCAATGACGGATCGTCAAAGACGATCGTGCTCTAAGCGAGCCGGTTCTCCACCCGCAGCCCCGGCACCCGGCGGAACTCCCGCTCGTTGGCGGTGACGAGGGTGCAGTCGAGCGCAAGCGCATGGGCGGCGATCAGCATGTCGTTGGCGCTTATCGGGGTGCCGAGCCGATCGAGGGCGGCACGCAGCTGGCCGTAGTGCCGTTCGGCGGGAGGTTCCAACGGCAAGACCGGCAGCCTCTCAAGCAGCTGGCCCGAACGTATCGATCCCCTCACGTCGGGACGTTTGGCAATTCCGTACCGTATCTCACCGGCAACGATGATGCTTGTCGCGCACTTGTCGTGAGACGCCTTGAAACGATGAGCCGCCCGCCCGCCCGGGTTTCGGGCGATGTCCGACAGCACATTCCAGTCCAACAGGAACATCATCAGAGATCGAAGGGCTCGGCCGGCAGGTCCTCGATCTCCGGAAACTCCTCGTCCGGTCCCAGCGGCGGCTCCTCTCGCCACTTGTCGAGCAGCGCGCCGATGTCATTCCTGGCCCGCGCCGGCTCGATCACCAATCGTTGGCCGCCCTGTCGCATGACCACCTCGTCCCCGAAGGTGTCGAACTCCCTGGGGATGCGCACGGCACGGTTTCGGCCGTTGCGAAAGAGCTTGACGTGGCGTTCGCCACCCATGGCCGGAATCTGGCATAGGCCAAAGGCCTATGTCAACGCGCTCACCGCGCCGGAGTCAGCTTCAGCAGCCGCGCGCCCTCGCCGTCCTCGAGCAGGTAGACGGAGCCGCCGGGCCCCTGCTCGACCTCGCGGATTCGCTTGCCCATGTCCCAGCGCTCGGCCTCGCGGGCGCTGGCGCCGTTGACGTCGACCCGGATCAGCGCCTTGCTCGACAGGCCGGCGACGAGGACGTCGCCGCTCCATCCGGGGAAGGCGGAGCCCGAATAGAAGATCATTCCGCCGGGGGAGATGACCGGGGTCCACCAGACCTTGGGCGCCTCGAATTCGGGGCGGGTCTTATGGTCGGGAATGTCCTTGCCGTCATAATGGTCGCCGTTGGAGACGATCGGGTAGCCGTAATTCTTCGACCGCTCGATCAGATTCAGCTCGTCCCCGCCTTTGGGTCCCATCTCGATCTCCCAGAGGCGGCCCGAGCCGTCGAAGGCGAGGCCGAGCGGGTTTCGGTGCCCGAGGGTCCAGACCTGGGCTGTGACCCCGCCGCGGCTCGCGAACGGATTGTCGGCCGGAACGGTGCCGTCGTCGTTCAGTCGAAGCACCTTGCCGAGATTGGCGCTCATGTCCTGCGCCGGAGTGAATTCCTGCCGCTCTCCGCTGGAGATGTAGAGCTTTCCATCGGGTCCGAAGGCGATCCGGTGTCCGAAATGGCCGCGTCCGCTCAACTTCGGGCTCTGCCTCCAGATCACTTGAAGGCCTTCGAGCCGCGGGCCCTGAGCCCCTTCGAGGAACCTTGCCCGACCGACGACCGCTCCGCGATTGCCGCCCTCGCCCGCCTCGACCCAGCTCAGATAAACCAGCCGGTTCTGGGCGAAGCGCGGGTGGAGAACGACGTCTCCGAGGCCGCCCTGGCCTCCATAATCGACCTTCGGAGCGCCCTTGACCTCGCCGACCCGGCCGACGTCGCTCCACAGCAGCCTCAACTTGCCCTTGCGCTCTGTGACCAGGGCGCGCGGGCCGGAGCCGGGAAGAAAGGCCATCGCCCAGGGCTCGTCGAAGATCGTGATCTGGCGGACGTCGAAGGGCCGGGCGCCGCCGGGACGGGCCGCCGCCTCGGCATTGCTCTCCGCGGCTTCGCCGCCGGCGCTGCACGCTGCGAGGAGCAGAAAGGGGAAGAGGCTGCGCATCGATGGTCTCCCGCGAATTGGATTCCGCCCTAGCCTGAGGGCGGGTGACCGCCAAGCGCCGTATCTCGATATGTTTTCGTCAGGCCGGACTCGTTTCAGCATCCGGTTCTCCGCCTGCCGGGCGACGACCAGCCCGGCCCTGAAACAGGTCAGGGTGAAACAGTTCAGGATGACGGAGTGGGACAGCCACGAGTGACTGTCCCCTCTTTCGCTTACGGGTTGCGGCGGGCGTCGACGTGGATGTCGCGCTCCTTCTTCTTGAGGCCGAGGAGCCCGGCCAGTCCGAGGAGACCAAGCAGGCCCCAGGGAAAATCGTCGTCGTCTTCCTGCACCGGTGCGGCGTAGGTGGTGTCGGTGGTCCCGACCGTTGCATCGTTCTGGGCGAGAGCGGCCGCGGGGCTGACGGCCAGCGCCGCCGCAAGGAACGCGTTCTTCAGTACCGAATTGCGCATCTGATTTCCTCCTGTTGAACTGGCCCGGGTTCGGTCGGGCGGGGCGGCAACGGCCAGCGCGTGGGCGTGTTCCGAATTTATCGACGCGGCGCGACGCGCGCGGACCGATCGGCACGGTGCCGCAACTCTCTGCCGCATATAAAAAAATGGCCGGAACGAGCGCCGCCGCCGAAGGTTGGGCGGGTCGATGTAAGCATCGAGGCGTATCCCATGACAGAAGCTGAAGAGGTCGCGGCGATCCCGCTCGTCGAGGAGCGCCTCGAAGTCGGCAAGAGGCGGGTCGAGAGCGGCCGGGTCAAGGTGCGGGTCGCGGTCGATACGCGCGAGGAGATCGTTCCCGCCGAGCTTTCTCACGACGAGGTCGAGATTCGCCGGGTTCCGCGCAACGTGGCGGTCGGCGAGCTTCCCGGAGTCCGCCTCGAGGGCGACACGACGATCATCCCGGTCGTCGAGGAGCAGCTGGTCGTCGAGAAGAGGCTGGTTCTGGTCGAGGAGATCCATGTCGTTCGCCGAACCCGGACGGCGGTGGAGGAAATAGCCGTGGCGCTTCGCTCCGAGCGCGCCGAGATCGAGCGCGACGGGCGAGACGTTGCGGAAGGAGCAGAACGATGAGCGCCGGCGGCGATTCAGGCCGCGGGGACGCCTCTCTGCAGCGCGCCGCGTGGCTCGACGACGACTCTTCCGCCGGACAGGCCCGAATCGGCGAATCCCGGCTGGTCAAGGGCGGCGCCAGAGTCGCGACGTCGGATCAGGAGGCGCCCGCGGCCGACCCCGGGCCGTCCGCGCAGGGCCGGGTCCTGAGCGAAGCCGAGATCGCCGAAAGCGGCCTTCTCCAGGAACGGGTGATCGAGATCGGCGAGATGCGCGAGGAAGCGGTCGTCACGAAGCAGGCGGTCGTCCGCGAGGAGCTGGTGATTCGAAGGGACGTCGAAGAGCGGACGGAGCGGGTTTCGGAAACCGTTCGCCGGACCGAGGTGGACATCGAACAATTGGAGCCGCAGGCCGTGGAGGGCGAGGGCGCTGGAGACGCGCCCGGCCGCTGAGCCAGCCGGTCGGAGAATGAGACAAAGCGCGGCGGCGAAACTGCCGCGGACCGAGACGAGTGGGGAAAACACCGAAGGAGAGTAGCTTATGTCGCGCACCGTCACCGCCCTCTACGACACCCGCCAGGAAGCCGAAGCCGCGCGCCAGCGCCTGGCCTCGGCCGTCGATGTCGAACGCGTAAAGATCATCGACCAGGATTCGGGAGGCGGCGGCGAGGGCCGGTCGCTCGACAACCTCCATCTCTCCAACGACGACCGCCATGCTTATGGCGAGGGCCTTCGCCGCGGCGGCTTCCTGCTTTGCGCGGAAGTGGAAAGCGGCCAGGACCACGACCGGATCATCCAGCTCCTCGAGGAATCCTCCAGCGTCGATCTCGAAGAGCGGCAGCAGAGCTGGAAGAGAGAAGGATGGCAGGCCTTTTCCGGCGCCCCGGCCGAGTCCGCGGCAGCCGGCACGGCCGGCCAGGGCACGACCGGCCAGAGCGCAGGGGCCGGCGGCAATGTCGTCGACGAGCAGCGGATTCCGATCGTCGAAGAGGAGCTTCGAATCGGCAAGCGCGAGGTGACCCGCGGCGGGGCGCGGGTCCGGTCCTACGTGCGCGAGACGCCGGTCGAGGAGCAGGTGACCTTGCGCGAGGAGCATGTCTCGGTCGAGCGCCGTCCGGTGGAGCAGCAGCAGGGCGTTCAGTCGACCCGGAATAGCGAGGACCTGCTCCAGGACCGCGAGATCGAGATGCGCGAAACCGCCGAAGAGGCGGTCGTCCAGAAGGTCGCCAACGTCCGCGAGGAGCTGGTCGTCCGCAAGACCGCCGAGGAGCGCACCGAGCAGATCAGCGACACCGTCCGCCACACCGAGGTCGACGTCGAGGAAGGGGCGGGCGATCGCTCCGCCTTCGGAAGCTTCGGGGCCGGCGAAGGCCGGACGGCGGGGTCGGACTCCGACAGGGCCGACTTCGAGCGCGACCGCTCGCGCTGATATCGGCAGAAAGGGCCGGGGCAGTGCGCCCCGGCCCTTTCTGCCGCCTGCCGTCATTCCGGCGAAGGCCGGAAATCCATGAACGCCGCCGAGATTGTCCGTTGCGACAGGGATGTGAAAAGGGGCGCCATGACGGAAATCTTCGGTTCGAACCCGTTCGAGATCGTGCCCCACGCCGTCGCGATGATCGTCGCGTATCTGCTCGCCCTCCCGGTCGGCTGGAACCGGGAGAAGGAGGAGCGGAGCGCCGGCCTTCGCACCTTCCCGCTGGTCGCGGTCGCCGCCTGCGGCTTCGTTCAGGCGGCGGAATCGCTCGCCCATGACGAGCCCGAGGCGATGGCCCGGATCGTCGAGGGGATCATCACCGGAATGGGCTTCATCGGCGGAGGGGCGATCCTCAGGCTGAAGGACAGCGTCAAGGGCACGGCGACGGCGGCGAGCCTGTGGGCGACGGGCGCGATGGGAACGGCGGTCGGGCTCGGCAGCTACGACGTCGCGCTGGTCCTGTCTCTCATCACGCTCCTGACGTTGTGGATCCTCTCGCCGCTGAAGACGGAGCTGATTCCGCAGGAACCGGACGGCAAGGAGACCCGCGAGCCGCGCGATTGACAATATCCTGGCGGTGCTTCGATATGCCAGGCTTTGGAGGTACCGATGGACTATCCCCGCTTCGGCTTAGCGAGCACCTCCCAGTTTACCAAGGTCTGGGACGATTCAGGCAGCCGGGCCAAGCTCAACTTCGGGATATGGCGTCCAACGCCCGCGCCGTTTGGATTTCTCGGCGATTACCCGGTCGAGGGGCATGGCGATCCCTCGTCCTACAGCCGGGCCGTGTATATCAAAACGATCCTCGACGACGACCCGGCGAAGCCAGCCCTGAAGCCGCCGACGAGCCTGAAGCCGATCTGGTATTTTCCTTATCCGAGATGGGGTTTCGATAATGCGAAAGTGATCTGCCAGCCGGTCGCGCCCAACGGTTACGTGGTCTGCGGATTCGTCGGGGTGACGGCCCGGCCGAACGAGGACATCAACAAGCTTCACGTTCCGGGATTGATGTGCGTCCGCAGCGACCTGATCGTCGGCCTCGAAAATCCGCCGAACATGCCCCTGAGGTTCGGCGATTACTTCGTCTGGAACGACCACGGCTCCCGGCTTCCCGACAGCGTCAGCGTCTTTCGACCGCAGTCATATGAAACCGGGATTGCCACGATGTGGGCCGTGCAGAAATATATGACGTCGAAGGATAAGCTCCCGTCCTATCAGACGATCAAGCGCCCTCTCTGCTTTGAGGCGGAGTGATCGCCGCGACCTGAGGGCGCGGGCAAGATAAGCTAATCCGCTTGCCCCAATGCCCCGCCGCGCCTATATGCAGTCCACCTTCCTCGACATCGTTAGACGTTGAGGCTGGTCCCGGGGACGGGGCCGGCGGGGAAGGGTTTTGGATTTCGTGGGAAGAACGTGTGGCGGATCTTGCCGAAGTGACCCGATTGATCGAGCCGGCGGCGCAGGCCGAGGGGCTTGCGCTGGTGCGCGTGAAGATGATCGGCGGCACCGGCGACCCCACCCTGCAGGTGATGGCGGAGCGGCCCGACACGAGGCAGCTGACGCTCGAGGATTGCGCCCGGCTGTCGCGGCGATTGTCGGAGCTGCTCGACGAGGCGGAGGCCGCGGGCCGCGACCCTATCCCGCATGCCTACAGGCTCGAAGTGAGCTCGCCGGGGATCGACCGGCCGCTGACCCGCCTCAAGGACTATGACGACTGGAAGGGCCACGAGGCCCGGATCGTGCTCGCCGAGAAGCTGGACGGCCGAAAGGTGTTCAGCGGCGCGCTTTCCGGAACTGAAGGAGACTCGGTGCTCGTCGACGTGCAGGGGCTTGGGCCCACGAGCCTGCCGTTCGCGGCGATCCAGTCGGCCAAGCTCGTCATGACCGACAGGCTCATCAAGGCGACTGCTCCGCTCAGCGCCGAGGGCGCGGACGAAATCGAACCGATAGAAGAAACAGAGGAAGACTGAACATGGCCACCACCGCCCCGGGCGCTCCCGGCGCCGTTTCCGCCAACAAGGCCGAACTGATCGCCATCGCCGACGCGGTCGCGCGCGAGAAGCTGATCGACAAGGCGATCGTCATCGAGGCGATGGAGGACGCGATCCAGCGCGCCGCCCGCGCCCGCTACGGCGCCGAGAACGACATCCGCGCAAAGCTCGACGGAACGTCGGGCGACCTTCGCCTGTGGCGGGTGGTCGAGGTGGTCGAGGCGGTCGACGATTATTTCAAGCAGGTCAGCCTCGACGACGCCCAGAAGCTTCAGCCGGGCGCGGTCGTCGGCGACTATATCGTCGACCCGCTTCCGCCGATCGAGTTCGGCCGCATCGCGGCCCAGGCCGCCAAGCAGGTCATCTTCCAGAAGGTCCGCGACGCCGAGCGCGAGCGGCAATATGAGGAGTTCAAGGAGCGCGCCGGCGAGATCATCACCGGGGTCGTGAAAAGGGTCGAGTTCGGCCACGTCGTCGTCGACCTGGGCCGGGCCGAGGGAGTCATCCGCCGCGACCAGCAGATCCCGCGCGAGGTCGTCCGCGTCGGCGATCGGGTTCGCTCGCTGATCCTCTCGGTGCGCCGCGAGAATCGCGGGCCGCAGATCTTCCTCAGCCGGGCCCATCCCGACTTCATGAAGAAGCTGTTCGCGCAGGAAGTCCCCGAAATCTACGACGGAATCATCGAGATCAAGGCGGCGGCGCGCGATCCGGGCAGCCGCGCCAAGATCGGAGTGATCAGCTACGACAGCTCGATCGACCCCGTCGGAGCCTGCGTCGGAATGAAGGGCTCGAGGGTCCAGGCCGTCGTCCAGGAGCTGCAGGGCGAGAAGATCGACATCATCCCCTGGTCCGAGGACCTCGCCACCTTCGTCGTCAACGCGCTTCAGCCGGCGACGGTCAGCCGAGTCGTCATCGACGAGGAGGAGAGCCGGATCGAGGTGGTCGTTCCCGACGACCAGCTCAGCCTCGCCATCGGCCGCCGCGGCCAGAACGTGAGGCTCGCCTCCCAGCTGACCGGCTCGGCGATCGACATCATGACCGAGGCCGACGCCAGCGAGAAGCGCCAGCGCGAGTTCATCGAGCGCTCCGAGCTGTTCCAGAAGGAGCTCGACGTCGACGAGACCCTCGCCCAGCTGCTCGTCGCCGAGGGCTTCGGAGCGCTCGAGGAGGTCGCCTATGTCGAGCTCGACGAGCTGGCCTCGATCGAGGGCTTCGACGACGAGCTGGCCACCGAGCTTCAGAGCCGCGCCGCCGAGGCGCTCGAGCGGCGCGAGGAAGCGTCGCGCGAGGAACGGCGCGCCATGGGCGTGTCGGACGAGCTGGCCGAGATGCCCTACCTCACCGAGGCCATGCTGGTGACCCTGGGCAAGGCGGGCATCAAGACCCTCGACGACCTCGCCGACCTCGCCACCGACGAGCTCGTCCAGAAGAAGCGGCCCGAGCAGCGCCGCCAGCGCGAGAGCAACCGAAGCGAGGACAAAGGCGGGATCCTCGCCGACTACGGCCTCAGCGACGAGCAGGGCAATGAGATCATCATGGCCGCCCGCGCCCACTGGTTCGAGGATGAAGGGGAGGACGCTGTTGCGGAACCCTCCCAATGAGACCCTAGCGGACGAGAAGCACGTCGCCGAGCGCAAGTGCATCCTTTCGGGGGAGCATGACGCTCGGGAGGCTCTGATCCGGCTTGCGCTTTCCCCCGAGGGAGAAGTGCTTCCCGACGTTCGAGCCAAGGCTCCGGGCCGCGGCGCGTGGATCGGAGTCGACCGGGCGACGCTCGAAGCCGCCTGCGCCAAGGGCAGGCTTCGCGGCGCTCTCGCGCGAGCCTTCAAAGGCGCGCCGCTCTCCATTCCCGAGGATCTCGGCGAGCGGATCGAGACCGCCCTGCGGCAGGCGGTGCTCGACCGGCTCGGCCTCGAAGCCCGTTCGGGGACTCTCCTCACGGGCTCCGAGCGAATCGAGAATGCCGCGCGCAAGGGGGACGTCCACCTCCTCCTCCACGCCGCCGATGCGGGCGTGGACGGCAACCGCAAGCTGGACCAGGCCTGGCGGGTCGGCGAGGGCGGGCCCCAAGGTCTGGTGATTCCAGCCGAAAGGGCCATATTGTCATTGGCGCTCGGGCGCCAGAATGTGGTACATATCGCAATAATTGATCGTGCAGCCGCCGCGCGTGTCGAGCATGCGCTCGGGCGTTGGCGCGCTTTTATCGGATCCGAGGCTGGGCTAAGCGCCGCCCTGACGGGCACGCCGGACGCGTCGGCTGGGAATGTGAGCGAAGGAATATAATGAGCGAGACGTCAGATAAGCCGAAGCTCGGTGCGCGCGCCCCACTGGGCCTGAAGCGCACCGTCGAGACCGGCAAGGTCAAGCAGAGCTTCAGCCACGGCCGCTCCAACACGGTCGTCGTCGAGGTCAAGAAGCGCCGGATCCTCGGGCCCCAATCCGCGCAGGAAGCCGCGCCCGCGCCCGTTCCGGAGGCGCCCAGGCCGGCCGCCCCGGTCGCGGCTCCCCCGCCCGCGCCTCGTCCGGCGCCGCCGCAGCGCCCGGTCAACGACGCCACGACCCGGCGCGAGCTTCAGGACAGGCTCCTTCGCGAGGCGGAGGAAGCCCGGCTTTCCCAGCTCGAGGAAGCGCGCCGTCGCGAGGACAAGCAGGCGCTTCAGGCGACCGAGGACGAGAAGCGCCGCGCCGAGGAGAATAAGCGCGCCGAGGAGGAAAGGATCGAGCAGACCCGGCTCGCGGCCGAGGAAGAGGCGCGCCGAGCCGCCGAGCCGGCGCCGCCCGCCGAAGCGGCTCCGGCAGCCCCAGTCGCCGACGAGGACGAGGATCGACGCCCCGCCCACGCCCGCCCCAAAGGCCACGCCCCGGCGCCCAAGCCGCCGGCCCGTCCGGTCCGCGGCCGCGACGACCGCCGCCACGCCGGCAAGCTCACCGTCACCCGAGCTCTTTCGGGCGAGGACGACAGCCGCGCCCGGAGCCTCGCCGCCCTTCGCCGGTCGCGCGAGAAGGAGAAGAGGGCTCACCAGCAGTCGGGCCCGTCCGCCAAGCAGGTCCGCGACGTGATCGTCCCGGAGGCGATCACCGTCCAGGAGCTCGCCAACCGGATGGCCGAGCGCGGCGCAGATCTGGTGAAGGCGTTGTTCAAGATGGGCACTCCGGTCACGATCACCGAGACGATCGACCAGGACACGGCGGAGCTGCTCATCGAGGAGTTCGGCCACCGCATGGTGCGCGTGTCCGAGAGCGACGCCGACATCCAGACCGAGACCGACGTCGACGCGCAGGAGACGCTTCAGCCGCGGCCGCCGGTGGTGACGATCATGGGCCATGTCGACCACGGCAAGACCAGCCTTCTCGACGCCATCCGCGGAGCCAATGTCGTCTCAGGCGAGGCGGGCGGGATCACCCAGCATATCGGCGCATACCAGGTCGCTTTGCCCGACAAGTCGAAGATCACCTTCCTCGACACGCCGGGCCACGAGGCCTTCACCGAGATGCGCCAGCGCGGCGCCAACGTCACCGACATCGTCATTCTCGTGGTCGCGGCCGACGACGGCCTCAAGCCGCAGACGGTGGAGGCGATCAACCACACCAAGGCCGCCGGCGTTCCGATGATCGTCGCGATCAACAAGATCGACAAGCCCGGCGCCAATCCGCAGAAGGTTCGCGAGGAGCTCCTCCAGCACGAGATCCTGGTCGAGGACATGGGCGGCGAGGTCCAGGACGTCGAAGTCTCTGCCCTCAAGAAGACCAATCTCGACGGCCTTCTCGAAGCCATCTCGCTCCAGGCCGAGTTGCTCGAACTGAAGGCCAATCCCGACCGCCCGGCCGAAGGCGCGGTGGTCGAGGCGAAGCTCGACAAGGGCCGCGGCCCGCTCGCCACGGTGCTCGTGCAGCGCGGGACCCTGAGGGTCGGCGACATCTTCGTTGTCGGAGCCGTCCCGGGCAAGGTCCGGGCGATGATCGACGACAAGGGCAAGCAGGTGAAGGAAGCCGGTCCATCCGTTCCCGTCGAGGTGCTCGGCCTGTCGGGCGTTCCGTCCGCGGGCGACACGCTCACCGTCGTCGAGAACGAGGCGCGCGCCCGCGAGGTCGCCGCCTATCGGCAGAGCGTGCTCGACAGGAAGCGCACCACCTCGGCACCGGTCAACCTCGAGAACATGTTCGCTTCCAAGGCCAATCTGGCGATCGAGTTCCCGCTGGTCGTCAAGGGCGACGTGCAGGGCTCGGTGGAAGCGATCGCAAGCGCCATCAACCGAATCTCGACCGAGGACATCAAGGCGCGGATCCTGCACTCCGGAGTTGGAGCGATCACCGAGAGCGACGTCATCCTCGCCTCGGCCAGCGGCGCTCCGATCATCGGTTTCAACGTCCGTCCCAACGCCAAGGCGCGTGAAACCGCCGAGCGCAACAAGGTCGAGTTCCGCTATTACGACGTCATCTACCACCTCACCGACTGGGTGAAGCAGGCGATGGCGGGCGAACTCGGCCCCGAGATCATCGAGACCGTCGTGGGCCGAGCCGAGGTCAGGGAAGTCTTCCCCGCCGGCAAGCGGGACAAGGCGGCCGGTCTGCTGGTCGTGGAAGGCGTCATCCGCAAGGGCGTGCATGCGCGCCTCACCCGCGAGGACGTCATCGTCTCCAAGACGACGATCTCGTCGCTTCGCCGGTTCAAGGACGACGTCGCCGAGGTTCGCGCGGGCATGGAATGCGGCGTTCTCCTCGCCGACACCAACGACATCAAGCCGGGCGACCATCTCGAAGTCTTCGAGGTCGAGGAGCGCGCGCGGACTTTGTAACGTCGCCCCAGCGAAGGCTGGGGCCCCAGAGGGTGAAAGGCTCCGGCGCTTTTCTCCCCCTGGGATGCCAGCCTTCGCTGGCATGACGGAGAGAAAATGAAACACACCGAATCCCCCGAAGGCCGCTCCGTCCGACTTCTCCGGGTCGGCGAGCAGGTGCGCCATGCGCTGTCCGACGTCCTGATGCGGGGCGACGTCCATGACGAGACGCTGGCGAGCCATCTCGTCTCGGTGACCGAGGTTCGGATGTCGCCCGATTTGCGCCATGCAACCGCTTTCGTGATTCCGCTGCTCGGCGCCAACGCCCAGGGCGTGCTCAAGGCATTGCGCACGAACACCGCCTATCTTCAGAGCGAGGTCGCCCGGCGGGTGAACACCAAATATGCGGCGAAGCTCAAATTCCTGCTCGACGAGAGCTTCGACGAAGGAAGCCATATCGACAAGCTGCTCCGCGCGCCGAAGGTGGCTCGGGATCTCCGCGGAGAGGAATAGGGTGCCGAGGCTTCATAGACGCGCTTCGGTCGGGATAAGCCCGACCCTGCTTGTGCTGCTCGCGCCCGCCGCGGCCATGGGTCAGGAACTTCCTCCCGTCACCTACCCGCAGCTGCCGGTCGACGCTGCCACCGCGGAGGGTTTCGTCCCGAAGGGCTGGCGGGTCGAGGCGCGGGCTGGCGGGGACCTCGACGGGGACGCTCGGGTCGACCTTGCGCTGGTCATGCGCGCCGAGGATCCGGCCAACGTCCTCAGCGACTCAATGTGCGAGAAAAGTTTCGACACCAACCCGCGATTGCTCGCCGTCCTGCTTGCGGCTCCGGACGGCGGCTATCGCCTCGCCGCCGAGAATCATGAGCTGATCCCACGCCGCGACAATCCCTGCCAGGTCGATCCCTTCTCCGGGATCTCGATCGAACGCGGCGCCCTGCGCCTCGATCTCGAGCGGATGATGAGCGCCGGCGGCTGGGACGCGGGCACGACGACCTTCAAATTGCGCTGGCGGGACGGCGAGCTGAGGCTGACCGGGTTCGACTATTCGAACGTCCGGCGCAACACCGGCGCCTTGAGCCTGCTGAGCATCAATTACCTGACCAAGCGGGTGAAGATCATCACCAGCAATATCGGCACGGACCGCGAGAAGGTGCGCTGGGCGAGCCTGCACAGCCGGCGCGCGCCGACCCTCGACGAGATTGGCGACGGCCTGATGTTCGATCCGGAAGACCTCGTGAGCAGCCTGCAGTGACCGCATCTCTACCTCCGTCATTCCGCGAAGGCCGGAATCCATGAACACCGGGAGTGGAGGTTCTCGCCCCTCCGTGTTCATGGATCCCGGATCAAGTCCGGGATGACGCGCTCCGCCGACCCCGATCTCGCCACCCTCGGCACGCCGATGGGCCGGGGCGATCTGACGCTCGAGCCGATGGCCGAGGTCCATCGCGAGGCGCTGAAGGCCGCCTGCGCTCAGGACCGCGACATCTGGTCCATCTATGCGACGTCATACGATCCCGACCATTTCGACGCCGCCTTCGACCTGATCCGGTCGAGGCCGAGCTGGCGCGGCTTCTCGATCTTCCTCGGGGGCGAGCTGGCGGGGATGAGCTGCTATCTCGGGATCGACCCGGAGCGCCGCGTGCTCGAGATCGGCAACACTTATTATGTGCCGAGGCTTCGCGGCACCGGATTCAACCGGCGGGTGAAGGACCTGATGCTGGAGCGGGCCTTCGGCTGCGGCTTCCGGCGGGTGGAGTTCCGGGTCGATTCGCGCAATGGCCGCTCCCAGGCGGCGATGGCGAAGATCGGCGGGGTGCGCGAAGGTCTGATCCGGCAGGACCGGATCACCTGGACGGGCCATGTCCGCGATACAATCCTCTTCTCGATCCTCGCCGACGAATGGAAACCGTCCGATGGCGCCTGACAATATCGTCTTCCAGGTCGCGACCTGGCTGATTCCGCTGATCGTCGCGATCGTTCTTCACGAAATATCGCACGGCTGGGTGGCGAACGCCTTCGGCGATCCGACCGCGCGCGACCTTGGCCGTCTCAGCCCCAACCCGATCCGCCACGTCGATCCGATCGGAACCGTGATCCTTCCGCTGGTCCTCGCGGTAAGCGGGGCGCCGGTGTTCGGCTGGGCCAAGCCGGTGCCGGTGGTGGCGAACAGGATGCGCAATCCGCGCGTCCACATGATGCTCGTCGCGCTCGCCGGGCCGGGCATGAACCTGATGCTCGCGATGCTGGCCGGGATCGTGCTTGCGCTGGTCCGCCCGGACGGGCCGCCGTCGGGGCCCGGCGAGCTGTTCCTCTTGCTCAACCTGTTCAACTTCATCGCGATCAACCTCTTCCTCGCCGTCTTCAACCTGCTCCCGATCCCGCCCTTCGACGGCGGCCATGTCGTCGAGGGGCTTCTGCCGCGCCGGCTCGCCCGCCATTATTCGAAGCTGGCGCGGTTCGGCTTTCCGCTGCTCATCTTCCTGCTCCTCATCCTGCCGATGCTGGTGCCGGGTGCGGACGTGGTGGAAAGGATCGTGCGGCCGCCGGTCGATTGGTTGCTTCGGCTGTTAGTGGGCGGCTAAGCGGCAACCTCACATCGGTTGACGCTATTGAGTGTAAGACATATCTTACACCCATGACCGCGACCACAAAATTGTCGGCCAAAGGGCAGGTCGTCATCCCCGCCGACGTCAGGCGGGAGCTGGGCCTCAAGCCGGGCCAAACCTTGCAGGTCAGAAAGGCGGCGGGGGGGGTGATGCTCACCCCAATTCTCGAGAAAAGCGGTCGCTCGACCGAGGAGATCATAGCGGAAATACGCAAAATCTACACGCATAAGGGGCCGCCGGCGACGCTCGAGGACATGGATGAAGCGGTCGGCCGCATGTTTGGGAAACGCGGGAAACGCGTCTGACTCGCGCTCTCGATACGAACATCATCGTGCGGTTCCTCGCCCGCGACGACCCTGTTCAGACTCCGCTGGCCGACGAGGCGGTCCATCAGGATTTCCTGCTCACAGCCACGGTCCTGCTGGAAGCGGAATGGGTGCTTCGCTCCTACTATGGCTGGTCTCGCGAGCAGCGTGTGCGGGGTCTGGAGTCGCTTCTTGACCTGCCGCATGCAATCGCCTTTCCCGCTTCTGCGCGATGGGCCCTCGACCGGACCGCGAAGGGAGCGGATTTTGCCGACATGATGCACATTGCGGCCGCCGGAGGCGTTTCCTCATTTCTTACGTTCGAGAGGAAGCTGAAGCGCCTGGCGGGCCCGGATTCTCCGGTTGTCGTCGAAACCCTTCGCTGATGGCCAAGCTCTATTTCTACTACGCGTCGATGAACGCCGGTAAGTCCACGGTGCTGCTCCAGACCGCGTTCAATTATCGCGAGCGGGGGATGGAGGCGATGCTTTGGACGGCGGCGGTGCACGACCGCTCCGGCTACGGGATCATCGATTCTAGGATCGGGATCACCGCCCAGGCCAATGCCTATGAGCCGGCCACGGACCTTCGACGCGAAGTCGAGGCGGAGCTGGAGAAACGCGAGGTCCACTGCATCCTGGTCGACGAGGCGCAGTTCCTCAGCCGCCGGCAGGTGATGCAGCTCGCCTCGATTTGCGACGACCTCGGCATACCGGTTCTCGCCTACGGACTGAGGACCGACTTCCAGGCCAATCTGTTCGAGGGCAGCGCAACGTTGCTCGCGCTTGCCGACAAGCTCGTCGAGCTGAAGGCGATCTGCGAATGCGGGCGCAAGGCGACGATGAACCTGCGCGTCGACCAGACCGGCGCGGCGGTGGCGAGCGGCGCCCAGACGGAGATCGGCGGCAACGACCGCTACGTGGCTTTGTGCCGTCGCCATTTCATGGAGCGGATCGGCGATGCGGAGGCCGGGCAGCTCCGCCTCTCCCTCGTCGGCGACTGAGTTTCGTGCACGGCTGGCTGGTGATCGACAAGCCGGTCGGGCCGGGTTCGACCGACATCGTATCCAAGGTGAAGCGGGCGCTTCGGGAAGGCGGCTATCCGAAGCTGAAGGTAGGCCATGGCGGAACCCTCGATCCGCTGGCGAGCGGGGTGCTTCCGGTGGCGCTCGGGGAGGCGACGAAGCTGGCCGGGCGGATGCTGGATTCGGACAAGGTCTATGAGTTCACGATCCGGTTCGGCGAGCAGACGGACACGCTCGACGCGGAAGGGGCGGTGGTGGCGATGTCGGACATTCGGCCGACTCGGGCGCAGGTCGAGGCGGTGCTGGGCCGCTTCACCGGCGAGATCGAGCAGGTTCCGCCGGCTTATTCGGCGCTGAAGGTGGAGGGGAAGAGGGCCTACGATCTGGCGCGGGCGGGGGAGCCGGTCGAGATGAAAAGCCGGAGGGTGATGGTGCACGGCCTGTCCCATCATCCCCGCGAACGCGGGGATCCCGCTATTTCTTCCTCCGCGACTGCCGACGACAGAAAGAAGCGGGATTCCCGCTTTCGCGGGAATGACGGATTAGGCGAAGTCACCCTCCTCGCCCGGGTCTCCAAGGGCACCTACATCCGCTCGCTGGCCCGCGACATCGCCCGCGCCTTGGAAAGCGTCGGCCACGTCACCATGTTGAGGAGGCTCAAGGCCGGGCCGTTCAGCCTCGAATCCGCGATTTCGCTGGACAAAATGGGGGAACTCGCTAAGGCGCGGCAGCTTGAACAGGCACTCTTGCCGCTGACGGCGGGGCTGGACGACATCCCGGCTCTCTCCGTCACTCCCGACCAGGCAGGACTGCTCCGACAGGGGCGGAAATTGGCCGGGATCGCCGCAAAGCCAGGGCTTCATCTAGCAACCGAAGGATCTGTTCCGGTTGCGCTTGTGGAGCTTTCCGAAGGTCATCTTCGGGTGGTGCGCGGCTTCAACATCTAGACGAAGGAGTATGACGATGTCGGTAACCGCCGAGCGCAAGCAGGAAATCATCGAAGACAATGCCCGCGGATCGGGCGACACCGGATCCCCGGAGGTCCAGGTCGCAATCCTCACCGAGCGGATCCAGAATCTCACCGCCCATTTCAAGACCCACGCGAAGGACAATCACTCCCGCCGCGGGCTCCTGATGATGGTCAACAAGCGCCGCTCTTTGCTGGATTATATCCGCAAGGAAGATCACGCGCGCTACACCGCGCTCATCGCGAAGCTCGGGCTTCGCAAGTGACGCAAAGGGCGTCCCCCGCGGGGGGCGCCCTTTCGTCATCCCGGCGAAGGCCGGGATCCAGTACGGCTTCGCCCCCTCAGCCGTTCGCCCTGAAGTCCTGAGCTTGTCGAAGGATCGAAGGGCTTCCTTCCCTTCTCAGGGCAGGAACCAGAAGGGGCTTCGACAGGCTCAGCCCGAACGGTTCGGGTGGAGAGCCGCGGGTCAATACCGACCCACACAGGCCCCCGCGGCATCCGGCCGCGGGCGTTGAAGGAAACAAGAATGTTCGACATGAAGAAAGTTGAAATCGAGTGGGGCGGCAAGACCCTCACTCTCGAAACGGGCCGGGTTGCCCGCCAGGCCGACGGCGCGGTTCTCGCGACCCTCGGCGAGACCGTCGTCCTTTGCGCGGTGACCGCTGCGAAGAACGTCAAGCCGGGGCAGGATTTCTTCCCGCTGACC
>DASVSX010000035.1:0-13312 GCA_036387875.1 Allosphingosinicella sp.
CAAGCTCCCCAGCGGTCTGCAACTCCAAGGGGGTCGCGGGCTTCCGGGCGCCGCAGGCGGCCCCGCGGGGCCGCCTGCGACCCACCTTCTGCCACAAATCGAAGATACAAGGGGGACCACACGAAGTGTGGTGGAGGGGTATTGGCGCAGACCTGTTCCATCTACCCCTCCACCATGCTTCGCATGGTCCCCCTCCCCATCGCCTTCGGCGACGGGGAGGATTAGGGAAGAGTCGCCGCCTTCATCTCCGCGACGAACCCGCGCACGTCCTCGCCCCTGGAAACCCGGTCGACGATCGCAGAGCCCGAAATCACTCCGGCAGCGCCCGCGCTCAGCGCAAGCCGCACATGCCCGGGTTCCGATATTCCGAAGCCCAGCACCGGCGGCGGCGCCCCGGCCTCCACAAGCGCCGCAATCACCTCCCCGGCAAAGCGCACTTCCGAGTCCGCGCCCGTAACCCCGGCCCGGGCAACGCAATAGGTATAGCCCTCCCCTTCCTCGGCGATGAGGGCCAGCCGCTCCGCCGGAGTGTTGGGCGCCGCGATCAGCACCGGCGCCACCCCTGCCGAGCGGGCCGCCGCCAGGAAGGGTCGGGCCTCGATCAGCGGCACGTCGGCGACCAGCACGCTGTCGACTCCCGCCCCGGCCGCGGCGGCGTAGAAAGCCTCCCGCCCCCGCGCCATCACCAGATTGGCATAGGTGAGGATTCCGACCGGAACCTCCGGATGGCGGGCCCGGAATTCCCTCAGGAGCCGGAAACAGTCCGCCGTGCGCGTGCCCGCCGCCAGCGCCCGGACCGCCGCTGCCTGGATCACCGGGCCGTCGGCGACCGGATCGGAGAAGGGGATCCCGACCTCGAGCATGTCGGCTCCGCCTTCGACCAGGGCGTCGAGGATCGAGGCGCTGGCCGCGGCATCGGGGTCGCCGAGCATGACGAAGGCGCCCAGCGCCCCCTCGCCCCGCCGCCGGAGCCGCTCGAACATCGCCGGATAGCGGTTCATTGAGTCGCCCCTAGCAGCCTTCGGGCCTGCTCCATGTCCTTGTCGCCCCGGCCCGAGAGATTGACCACGAGCACGGTCTCCCCGGCCGCCGCCTCCGCCATCTTCAGCGCCTGGGCCAGCGCATGGGCGGATTCGAATGCGCAGATGATCCCTTCCGACCGGGCCAGCAAGGCGAAGGCGGCCAGCGCTTCCTGGTCGGTGACCCCGACATATTCGGCCCGGCCGCTGTCCTTGAGGTGGGCGTGCTCGGGCCCGACCGCGGGATAATCGAGCCCGGCGGAGACCGACCAGCTCTCGTCGATCTGGCCGTCCTCGTCCTGGAGGACGTAGGTTTCGGCGCCGTGGAGTATCCCGGGCCGGCCTCGAAGCAGGGTGGCGCCATGCTCGCTCCCGTCGAGCCCGCGGCCCGCCGCTTCGACTCCGATCAGCCTGACGCCCTCGTCGTCGACGAAATCGGCGAACAGCCCGATCGCGTTCGATCCACCGCCGACCGCGGCGATGCAGGCGTCGGGAAGCCGGCCCTCCTCTTCCAGCACCTGCGCCCGCGCCTCCTTTCCGATCACCCTTTGATATTCGCGTACCATCAGCGGGAAGGGATGCGGGCCCGCGACGGTGCCGAGCAGGTAATGCGTGTCCTCGAAGCTCGCCGCCCAGTCCCTCAGCGCCTCGTTGATGGCGTCCTTCAAGGTCCGCGCTCCGCTCTCGACCGGCACCACCTCGGCGCCCATCAGCTCCATCCGGAAGACGTTGAGCTTCTGCCGCTCGACGTCGTGGGCGCCCATGTAGATCCGGGTCTTCAGCCCGAACAGGGCGCCGGCGAGAGCGGTCGCGACCCCGTGCTGGCCGGCGCCCGTCTCGGCGATCAGCCGGCTCTTGCCCATTCGTCGGGCGAGAAGCGCCTGGCCGAGCACCTGGTTGGTCTTGTGGGCGCCGCCGTGGAGCAAATCCTCCCGCTTCAGGTAGATACGCGCCCGCTCCGACCCGAGGTTCCGGCAGCGGGTGAGCGGGGTCGGGCGCCCGGCATATTTGGCCAAAAGCGCGTCCAGCTCTGCCCGGAAGGCCGGATCCTCGGAGGCATCGAGGAAGGCGGCCTCGAGCTGCTCGACGGCCGGCACGAGGATTTCGGGGACATAGACGCCGCCGAAGGCGCCGAAGCGGCCGTCGAGCCTCACGTGGCCTCCCCGCGCGCCGGCGGCCGAAGCGCTTCGAAGAAGGCGTAGAGCAGGCCCGCGTCCTTCCGCCCAGGCGCCATCTCGACCCCGGAGCCGACGTCCAGGGCGAAGGCGCCGACCCGCGAGGCGGCCCGGGCGTTGGACGGCCTCAGGCCGCCGGCCAGCACCGAGCGGCCAAGGTCGGCCCGGCCCCGAAGCCGGGACCAGTCGAAGGCGGTGCCGGTGCCGCCCGAACGGCCGCCGATTTGGGTGTCGAACAGGGTCCGGTCGGCGCCGAGCCGCGCCTGCGGCACCTCGCGGCCGACGGCGGCCGCCGCCCAGATCTCGGTCTCCTCCGGGAGCAGGTTGCGAAGCGCCCTTATGTAGAGCGCATCCTCCTCGCCATGCAGCTGCACCGCCCGAAGGCCGAGAGCTCGGGCGGCGTTGGCGATCCGAATGGGCTTCTCGTTGCGATAGACCCCGACGAGCGGGACCGGCGAAGCCTCGGCGATCGCCTCCGCCTGCGACAAGGTGACGGCTCGCGGGGTGTTGGGCACCATGACGATTCCGGCATAGGCCGCGCCGTGGTCGGCGGCCATCGCCGCATCGTGCCCGTCGGTGATCCCGCAGACCTTGACCCGGCCGAAAGCCAGCGCCCGTGCCGCCTCGGCGGGATCCTCAGAGCGCATCAGGGACGAGCCGACCAGGAAGGCGTCGGCGAAGGGCGCGAGCCGCCCGACGTCGGCCGGGCTCGAAATCCCGGATTCGGCGACCACCAGGGTCCCGGCGGGGACCAGGCCGGCCAGCCGCTCCGTCGTCGCGAGGTCGATCTCGAGCGTGTCGAGGTTCCGGTTGTTGATTCCGACGATGTCGGCGCCGAGCCGAACCGCGCGCTCCACCTCGCCGGCCGTATGAGCCTCGACCAGCACGTCCATCCCGAGCCGGCGGGCCGCCGCCATCACCGCCGCCGCTTCGCCGTCGGCGAGCACGGCGAGGATGACCAGGACGGCATCGGCGCCGTGGAGCCGCGCTTCCGCGACCTGCCTCGGATCGACGACGAAGTCCTTGGCCAGGATCGGCCCTAGGAATTCCTGGCGGACCGCCCGAAGATCCTCCAGCGACCCGCCGAAATAGGGCGCGTCGGTCAGGACGCTGATCGCGTCGGCGGCGCCCCGATAGGCGCGGGCGAGCCCGGCCGCGTCGGCCCCGGGACGGATCGCTCCGCCGGACGGGGAGCCGCGCTTCACCTCCATGATGAAGCGCGTGCCCGGCCGCTCCAGGGCGGCCTTGAGGCTTCGCCGGGTCGGCTCGGCCGAATCGAGTCCGAAGCCGCCGAGCCGAGCCGCGACGTCGACCCGCTTTCTCGCGACGATCTGCGCGAGGATCCCGCTCGCTTCAGCCATGACTCGCCTCGATGAACAATTTGAGCCGGCGATAGGCCTCGCCCGAAGACAGCGCCTGGAGCGCCATCCCGACTCCGTCGCGCAGGTCGGCGGCGAGGCCGGCGGTGAGGAGCAGTGCGCCGGTGTTGAGCGCGACCACCTCCGTCTCCGCGGCGATTCCGTAGCCCATGAGCAGCGCCTTCAGCCGCTCGGCATTCTCCTCCGGGCCTCCGCCGCGCAAAACCTGCACCGGGCGGCGCTCCAGCCCGGCGTCTTCGGGACGGATCGTCACGGCCTCGAGCGCTCCGAACCGCACCCGGACCGCCTCGGTCTCGCCGTGAAGCGCGATCTCGTCCAGGCCGGAGCCGTGGACCACGAGGGCCCGGCGAACCCCGAGGGCGGCCAAGGTGCTCGCCACGGGCTGCAGAAGCGCTGGATCCGCGACTCCGAGCAGCTGAACGCCGGGCTCCGCCGGATTGAGGCAGGGGCCGAGCATGTTCATGATGGTCCGGACCTTGAGCATCCGGCGCACCGGCCCGGCATGGCGAAGGCCCGGGTGATAGAGCGGGGCGAACAGGAAGCAGACCCCGGTTTCGTCCAGCGCCTTGCGCGAGACCGCCGCCGTGGAGTCGAGCTTCGCCCCGAGCTGCTCGAGCACGTCGGCCGATCCGCAGCGCGAAGTGACCGAGCGATTGCCGTGCTTGGCGATCGGAAGGCCGGCGGCGGCGGCGGTGAAGGCGACCGCCGTCGACACGTTGATGGAGGCCGAGCCGTCGCCCCCGGTGCCGCAGCTGTCGGCGAACAGATAATCGGGACGCGGGAAATCGGAGTCGGCGGCTCGAAGCGCGCGGGCGGCTCCGGTCAGCTCCTCGGCCGTCTCGCCCTTGAGGCGGAGCGCAACCAGCATGGCTGCGATCGCGGGCTCGGGCAGCCGGCCGGCGACCAGTTCGGCGAACAGCCCCTCCGCTTCGGCCTCGGAGAGCGATTCGCCGGTACAGAGGCGGGCGAGCGCGGAGTCGGCGGCGGAGACCTCGGGCGTGGAAACGACGTATTTGGGCTGCGTGGACATGGTGAATTCCTGGAACTGGAGCGCAAAAGAAAAGGCCCGCCGGGAGCGGCGGGCCTGTTTCTGGGGACTTCGGATGCTTAGAGGATCCGGTTCACCATCGATGGTCGCGCGCCGCAGCGGAGGAATTGTCCAACCACCAACGCCAGGCGTGCGAAGCGGCCGGCGCCGAAAGGGCGCAAGTGGAGCCGGTGCGGGTCGCTCGGGTCGTCATCGCGGCCTCAACTCCCAGCTAAAGCCCTACAAGTCAACCGCAATTCGTCATGCGGACGCCGGGAGCTCGGCTTGGCTCGTCATCCCGGCGAAAGCCGGGACCCCGAGACGAGAAGTCTCGGCGGGTCTCCCCGAGGTTCCGGCTTTCGCCGGGATGACGAGTGCATTCAGCAACGGTGCAGGCGCTTCCGCGTTGAAAGGACCGGAAGCGAAACATTACCGGAGTATCTTCAATGCGTAACCTGATCCTCGGCGCCGCGCTGGCGCTCTCGGCGCTGCCGCTCGCCCCCGCCGCCGCTCAACCGGCCCCGGCCGGGATCATCCTCGACGGCACCCGTCTCGACGTGGTCGCCACCGGCGAGGTGACCCGGGTTCCGGACGTCGCGCGGATCACCGCTGGAGTGGTGACCGTCGCGCCGACCGCCACCGCCGCGCTCGCCCAGAACGCCACCCGGATGGCCTCCGTAAGGGCCGCCCTGAAGCGCGCGGGGATCGCCGACCGCGACATCCAGACCAGCGCGATCAACCTCTATCCCGATTACCGGCAGGACGCCCAGGGCAACAACCCGCAGATCGTCGGCTACCGCGCCAGCAACGAAGTGTCGGTCCGGTTCCGCGACATCGCCAATACCGGCAGGATCCTCGACGCTCTCGTCGCCCAGGGGGCCAACCAGATCAACGGCCCGATGCTCTCGATCGACAAGCCCGAGGCGGCCCTCGACGAGGCGCGCACCCAGGCGCTCGCCAACGCCCGGAGCCGAGCTGAGCTCTACGCCCGAGCGCTCGGCAAAAGGGTCGGCCGGATCCTTTCGATCAGCGAAGCGGGCGCGAATTACGCGCCGCCGGTGATCATGATGCGCCAGGCGGCGCGCGGCGCTGCGGCGGATTCGACCTCCGTCGACCCGGGCGAGCAGAGCGTGACGGTCAGCCTGTCGGTGTCGTTCGAGCTGGAATAGATTTTCCTCCCCACGAGCTCCGCTCGCAGGGCGGCAATCGGCTGCACTTTCCTTTTCTCTCCTAAACCCTTAGCGGCAAAACATGCGTATCCTCCTCACCCTCGCCGCGGCCGCGCTGCTGGCCGCCCCCGCATCCGCGCAGAAGCTCGGCGCCCGCACCTCGAGCCCGGATCAGGTCCTCGGACAAGAGGCGGCCCTGGATCCGATTGCCGAGGCGGAGCAGATCGCCGCGGCCGCGGCCGCCCACCCGCTCGGCACGGAGCGGAACCCGGTCCGGGTCGGTGGGCCGGAAGGCGCCCGCGCCTATATCGCCCGGCTGCGCTGCGCCGACGGATCGCGCCCGAAGATCGGGCCGCGCAGCAGCGGCGGGGTCGGGGCCTACGGCACCCTGACCGAGCGCTACCCGCTCGATTGCGGCGGAGCGGCGCCGGGCCGGGTGGCCCTGGCCTTCGATTTCTATCATGAGGAGCATGTCGAGACCCGGCCGGCCCCCGGCTTCGCCCTGGACGCCCGCTGATTGGCCCCGGCCCCCGCGGCGGCTAGGAGGCGCGGATGCGAACCTGGCTCCGCCGCCTCGGCACCCTCATCCTCTTCCTCGCCGTCGGCCTGTGCTTCGCGCCGTCGCTGATCCCGCCTTTCCTCGACCGGATCTACTATGAAGGCCCTCGCTCCGACCATTTCGACGGCGAGCGCTTCTTCAACCCCACGCCCGGCCCCGCCTCCGCCGCCCACGGCGGTCCCGCCCGCTTCATGAACCGCTTCATCGGCTCGAACGAGCGCGCGCAGTGGCCGGAGCATGTGCCGGTCGCTCCGACCGTCCCACCCCGCCGCGTGGAAGGCGGGGAGATGCTCGTCACCTGGATCGGCCACGCCACCGTGCTCGTGCAGACGCAGGGCCTGAACATCCTCACCGATCCGATCTGGTCCGAGCGCGCCTCGCCTTTCGGCTTCGCCGGCCCGAAGCGGGTCCGAGCGCCCGGCGTGCGGTTCGAGGACCTGCCGAAGATCGACGTCGTCCTGATCAGCCACAACCATTACGACCATATGGACCTGCCGACGCTGAAGCGGCTTTGGGTTCGGGACCGGCCGGCTATCGTCACCAGCCTCGGCAACGAGACGATCCTGAAGAATGCCGGCGTCGCGGCGCGCGCTCTGGACTGGGGACAACGGGCGGAGCTCGCCCCGGGCGTCGCGGCGATCGTCGAGCGCAGCCACCATTGGGGCTCGCGATGGGGAACCGACCGCAACCGGGCGCTCTGGTCCGCCTTCACCATCGCCCTTCCCGGCGGCAACGTCTTCTTCGCCGGCGACACCGGCTATGGCGACGGCAGCTGGGCCGACGAGGCCGCGCTCCGAGGCTCCATCCGCCTCGCCGTCCTTCCCGTCGGCGCCTACGAGCCGCGCGACGTCATGCAGCCCAATCATATCGATCCGGACGAGGCGGTAAGGCTGTTCGAGAAGCTGAAGCCGCGGACGGCGCTGGGAATGCACTGGGGCACCTTCCAGCTCACTTTCGAGAGCATCGACGACCCGCCCAGGCGCCTGGCGAAGGCGCTCAAAGCGCGCGGTATCGCGCCGGAACGGTTCGTGACGACCGAAGTGGGGAGGACGTTCGGGGTCCCGTAAATCCTCCCCATCGCAGATGGGGAGGGGGACCATGCGCAGCATGGTGGAGGGGTAGCTGGAACAGGTCTGCGCCAATACCCCTCCGCCCCGCTACGCGGGGCCCCCCTCCCCATGTTGCGATGGGGAGGATAAGCGGCTCAGCCTTTCTTGGTGGCCGCCGTGCATTCCCCGACCCGTTTGCCGGAGACCCGCATCTCCATCGTCATCGGCTTGCCCATCATGTCGGTTTCCGATTTCATCGTCATGTCGATGCTCTGCGCGCTATACTTGCCGTCCATGGTCATCACCGTCTGGCCGGTGCCTCCCTGGCCGGAGCAGGTCGTCTTTCCCTCGATCCGGCCGCCCTCCCATTTGAAGCCTTCCGAATTGCAATTGTTCGATTTGTCGCCCGCGAAGATATCGCCCTTCGGCGCCTTGGCCTCCTCGGGCGTCATGCAGGTGCGGTTGATGCCGCCGGACTGGCTCTTCATGTTCTCGGCGAGGCCCGGCGGAAGGCCCTCCACCTTCACGTTGACCACCTCCATCTTCATTTCCCATTCGCCGGGCTGAAGGTTCACGCCCGACGCGGAGCCGCCGCTCCCGCCGCTCGCGCCGCTCCCGGTCGCGGCGGCCGAGCCGTTGCCGCCTTCGCCCCCTTTGTCTCCGCCGGAGCTTCCGCAGGCCGCGAGCGCCAGCGCCGCGGCGCCCAGGATCAGTCGAATCTTCATTGGCTTTCCCCCCTCTTGTGGATCAATTCCCGGCCGCGCTCCCGCTTGGCCTCAACAGGTCGAGCACCGCTACCGTCATGGCCTCGGTGCCCAGGCGGATCGACGGTTCCGGGTCGATCCTGAACAAAGGCGAATGGTGCGACGGCACCGGTGGCCCTCCCGAGCGGGCGGAGTCGAAGGCCGCCTGCGGAGTGCCTCCGACCGAGAAATAGAAGCCCGGCACGCCGAGCTCGGGCTGGACGAAATAGGTGAAGTCCTCCGCGCCCATGCTTTCCTGGGCAAAGGGCACGACCGTCCCTGCCGGAAGCGCCTGCGCCCAGGCCGCCCTCACCCGCTGGGCGAGCGCCGGCGTGTTGCTGGTGGTTGGGGTGCCTTCGGACACCTTGATCTCGGGAAGCCGGTTCTCGGCGACCCCATGGGCCCGGGCGATACCCTTGGCGATCCGGTCGATCGCCGTGAGCAGCTGCCGCCTCGTCCCTTCGTCATTGGCCCGGACCGTGATCTGGAGGTCGGCGCGGTCAGAGATGATGTTGTGCTTGGTTCCCGAATGGAAGGAGCCGACCGTCACCACGGCCGGCGACAGCGGCCCGACTTCGCGGCTGACGATCGACTGAAGGGCGGTGACGATCTGGGCGCCGATATAGACCGGGTCTTTGCCGGTATGCGGAGCGGCGCCGTGCGCTCCGACGCCGTGGACGATGATGTCGACGCTGTCGGCGGAGCTGTACATCAAGGCGTCCGCGCCGCTGACCGTGCCGGTCCGCATTCCCGAATTGACGTGGAAGCCGAGCGCGTAATCGGGCTTGGGAAAGCGGGTGTAGAGCCCGTCGGCGAGCATCGCCTTGGCGCCGCCGACCCTTTCTTCCGCCGGCTGGCCGATCAAGACGATCGTGCCGCGCCACCGGGCCTTCATCGAGGCAAGCTGGCGGGCGGTGCCGATCAGCGAGGTGACGTGGACGTCGTGCCCGCAGGCGTGCATCACCGGCATCTCGAGCCCGTCGACGCCCGTCTGGCGGGCGGTGGAGGAATAAGGGACGCCGCTCTTCTCCTCGACCGGAAGCCCGTCCATGTCAGCCCGGATCAGCACGGTCGGCCCGGCGCCGTTGCGCATCACCCCCACCACGCCCGTGCCGCCCACGCCTTCGGTCACAGTAGCGCCTTCCGAGCGCAAGGCCTTGGCGAGGATCCGGGCGGTTCGGTTCTCCTTGAAGCTCAGCTCCGGATTGCGGTGGAAGTCGACGAACATGGCGCCGAGCCGTTTGTCGTAATCGGCCTTGATCGAATCGGCGAATTCGGCCGCTGACGCGGGTGCGGCGATGAGGGTGCAGGCAAGCAACAGGGACTTCAGGCGCATTCGAAACACTCCGAGAATTTATCCCACATTACGGTCCCAGCTCGACAGCGGCAACGCGTACCTAAATCCTCCCCCGGCTTTCCGGGGTAGGGGGGACCATGCGAAGCATGGTGGAGGAATTCTTCGAGCGCGTAAAAGGCTCCTCCACCACCCTTCGGGTGCTCCCCTCCCCTGCAAGGCAGTGGAGGATTGCGGTCTCAATCCGGCCAAAGCGCCGAGAACAGCCGCTCCAGATCGGCCTCGTCATTGTAGAGGTGCGGGGTGATCCGAACCCGCTCGCCGCGCAGGCTGACATGCACGTCGGCGGCGGCAAGCCTTTCCTCTATCCCTTCCGGCGGTCCGCCCGGAAAGCGGACGGAAAGGAAGTGCGGCGCCCTACCCTTCTGCCCCGTCACTTCGCGCTCGCTCAGCCGAGCCTCGATCCGGGCGGTCATCGCGCCGAGCGTCGCGGCGATGTCGGGGATGCCCCATTCGAGCAGCTGCTCCATCGCCGCCCCGGCTACCGGCAGGAGGGCGAAATTGGACCGCTCGCCCATGTCGAAGCGGCGCGCGCCGGCAGCGAAGTCCTCCTCATATTGGGAAAGGCTTCTGAAATCCCGGGCGCCATGCCGGACGATCCAGGCTTCCTCGATCGGCCGCCCCTGCTGGTGGCGCGGAGCGACGTAGAGGAAGCCCAGGCTGTAGGGACCCATCAGCCATTTGTACGAGGTGGCGATCAGATAGTCGGGATCGACCGCGGCGAGGTCGAGCGGCAGTGCGCCGGTCGACTGGGTGGTGTCGAGCACCAGGGCGGCCCCGACCGAGCGGCATCGCCGCCCGATCGCCTCGACGTCGATCAGGGTCCCGCACACCCAATGGGTATGCGGCGCGACGACCAGGGCCGTGTCCCTGTCGATCGCCTCGAGGACGGCCGAGCTCCAGTCGCCCGCCTCGGGCCGCTCCACCCTCACCACGCGCGCCTCGGCCCTTCGCGCCAGCGCCCTGGAGGCGAGAATCCCGGAGGGAAAATCGTCGGCCAGGGTGACGATCTTCTGACCCGCGGCCACCGGAACGTTCGCCATCGCCGTGGCCATTCCGTAGCTCACCGAAGGGATTATGGCGACGTCGTCCGCCCGAGCCCCGATCAGCCGGGCGAACAGCCCGCGCACCTTCTCCGATTCGTCGAAGAAATGCTCGGCCCCGACGTTCCAGGGATGCGCCTTTCGATCCAGCCCGCGCCGGCCGGCGTCGATTGCCGCTCGGCTCAAGGGCGACATCTTGGCGCAGTCGAGATAGGACGTCCCCTCCGGGATGTCGAAGAGGGCCCGCTGGCAGGGGATCGGCGGCATCAGGCCTTGGCCTTGGCCTTTTCGTCCTGAGCCGCCGGAGCGGTGCAGGACGGGCCCGTCCGCTTGCCTGTGATCTTGCTGTTCATCACGAAGTCGCCGTCGCCGGGAAGGAACGAGGTCGCCGTCGCCGTGCCTTCGAAGCTGTCGCCCTTGTAGGTGCCCTGGACCGAAACCATGACCTTGCCCTCCAGCGCCTCGCGCTCGCATTCGAGCGACAGGTTGAGGCGCCCTCCGCTGATATAGCGGTCCTTATACTCGCATTCGTAGCCGACGCCGGCGAACATCGCGGCCGGCGGCTCGTCCTCCTTGCCGTCCTCTATGCAGGCCGGGGCCGCCGCCTTGTCGCCGGCGACCGCCTTCAACGCCGGAGTCGCCTTGTCGGTGGAGCGGAAGTCGCTGACCTCCGAGCTGATTTGCCACTGGCCCGCCTGCAACGCGTCGGCAGCCTCCGCGGCCTTCTCCTCGCCTCCGCCCGAGCAGGCGGCAAGCAGGCACAAAGGCGCCACGATCAGTCCACGCATCTCGCCGTCTCCCCCTTTTGTTGTGGCTCGGAAGCTAGCGCGAAAGCGGGGGAATGACCATATAGCCGCCATGTCGATAATGATCAGGACCGGCCTCGACGAGCCGGACACGGGGCAGTCTTTCATCCCCCACCGCCCCAAGCGGCCGGAAAAGGCCGAAGGCGGCAGGACTTTGAGGATCGTCTCCGACTATGAGCCGGCGGGAGACCAGCCCGCGGCCATTTCGGAGCTGGTGGAGGCCGCCCGGCAGGAAGAGCAGACTCAGGTTCTTCTCGGAGTCACGGGCTCGGGCAAGACCTTCACCATGGCCAAGGTCATCGAGGCGCTTCAGCGCCCGGCCCTCGTGCTCGCCCCGAACAAGATCCTCGCCGCCCAGCTCTACGGCGAGTTCAAGAGCTTCTTCCCCGACAACGCCGTCGAATATTTCGTTTCCTATTACGATTATTACCAGCCCGAGGCCTACGTCCCGCGCTCGGACACTTACATCGAGAAGGAAAGCTCGGTGAACGAGGCGATCGACCGGATGCGCCACTCGGCGACGCGCGCCTTGCTGGAGCGCGACGACGTCATCATCGTCGCCTCGGTCTCCTGCCTCTACGGCATAGGCTCGGTCGAGACATACAGCGCGATGACCTTCACCCTGAAGAAGGGCGACACGGTCGACCAGCGGGAGATCGTCAGGAAGCTCGTCGCGCTCCAGTACAAACGCAACGACCAGGGCTTCGGCCGCGGCAATTTCCGGGTGCGGGGCGACAGCCTGGAGGTCTTCCCGTCCCACTATGAGGACATGGCCTGGCGGATCGCCTTTTTCGGCGACGAGATCGAGGAGATCGCCGAGTTCGATCCGCTGACCGGAAAGAAGATCGGGCCGCTCGACTACGTCAAGGTCTACGCCAACAGCCACTACGTCACGCCCGGCCCGACGCTCAAGCAGGCGATGGGCGCGATCCGCCACGAGCTCACCGAGCGGCTCAAGGAGCTCGCCGCCGAGGGCAAGCTGCTCGAGGCCCAGCGCCTGGAGCAGCGCACCAATTTCGATTTGGAGATGATCGCCGCCACCGGCTCGTGCGCCGGGATCGAGAATTACAGCCGGTTCCTCACCGGCCGCCTCCCCGGCGAGCCGCCGCCGACCCTGTTCGAATATCTCCCCGAAAACGCGCTCTTGTTCGTCGACGAGAGCCACCAGACGGTGCCCCAGATCGGGGCGATGGCGCGAGGCGACCACCGCCGCAAGATCACGCTCGCCGAATACGGCTTCCGGCTCCCCTCCTGCATCGACAACCGGCCGCTTCGGTTCAACGAGTGGGACGCGATGCGCCCCCAGACCATCGCGGTCTCGGCGACTCCCGGCGGCTGGGAGATGGAGCAGACCGCCGGGGTGTTCGCCGAGCAGGTCATCCGCCCGACCGGCCTCATCGACCCGCCGGTCGAGATCAAGCCGGTCGAGGACCAGGTCGACGACCTCATCAACGAGGCCCGCATCACCGCCCGCAAGGGCTATCGCACGCTCGTCACGACGCTCACCAAGCGGATGGCCGAGGATCTGACCGAGTTCATGCACGAGGCCGGGCTCAAGGTCCGCTACATGCACTCCGACGTCGAGACCCTGGAGCGGATCGAGCTGATCCGCGATCTTCGGCTCGGAGTGTACGATGTGCTCGTCGGGATCAACCTGCTCCGCGAAGGCCTCGACATCCCGGAATGCGGCCTCGTCGCGATCCTCGACGCCGACAAGGAAGGCTTCCTGCGTTCCGAAACCTCGCTCATCCAGACCATCGGCCGCGCCGCCCGGAACGTCGAGGGCCGGGTCATTCTCTACGCCGACCGGACCACCGGCTCGATGGAGCGCGCGCTGAGGGAAACCGACCGCCGCCGCCAGAAGCAGCTCGAATACAATGCCGAGCACGGGATCACCCCGACGACGATCAAGCGCAACATCCAGGACATCCTCGCCCACGTCTCCAACCGCGACTCGGTCATGGTCGACACCGGCGACGAGGACCGCCC
>DASVSX010000036.1:0-49193 GCA_036387875.1 Allosphingosinicella sp.
TTGGCGCGGTGCTTTCGGGCGCGACCGGGTTCGTCGGAATGAACATTTCGGTGCGCGCCAACGTGCGCACCGCGCAGGCGGCATCGCTCGGCCTGCAGCAGGGGCTGACGATGGCGTTCAGCGCCGGAGCGGTCACCGGCATGCTGGTCGCGGGCCTCGCCTTGCTCGCAATCGCGGGATTCTTCTACATCCTCGTCGGCGTCCAGGGCTATGCCCCCAACGATCGCGAAGTGATCGACGCGCTCGTCGCGCTCGCCTTCGGCGCTTCGCTCATCTCCATCTTCGCCCGTCTGGGCGGCGGAATCTTCACCAAGGCGGCGGACGTCGGCGCCGACCTCGTCGGCAAGGTCGAGGCCGGAATCCCCGAGGACGATCCTCGCAACCCGGCCGTGATCGCCGACAATGTCGGCGACAATGTCGGCGACTGCGCCGGAATGGCCGCCGATTTGTTCGAGACCTATGTCGTCACCGTCGGCGCCACCATGGTGCTGATCGCGCTTCTCGTGAGGGCCCCCGCGGAGCAGATGCTGGCGCTGATGAGCCTTCCGCTGATCATCGGCGGGGTCTGCATCCTGACCCCGATCATCGGCACCTATCTCGTCCGCCTCGGCCGCAAGCAGTCGATCATGGGCGCCCTCTACAAGGGCTTCTGGACGACCGCGGCCCTCTCCATCCCTGCCATCTTCTACGTGATGTGGCAGACGCTGGGCGGCGACATGAACGCCGTCATCGGCAGCGGTGCCGAAGCGGTCGGGACCGAGGTCATTGACGAAGCGGGGGCCAATTCCGTCGGCAGCATCACCGGCATGAAGCTGTTCTGGTGCTCGCTGGTCGGCCTCGGAGTTACAGGCCTGATCGTCTGGATCACCGAATATTATACGGGCACCAACTATCGGCCCGTCCGCTCGATCGCTAAGTCTTCGCAGACCGGCCACGGCACCAACGTCATCCAGGGCCTTGCGATCAGCCTCGAATCGACGGCGCTTCCGACGCTCGTCATCTGCATCGGGATCATCGTCTCCTATGAGCTGGCCGGCCTGATCGGAATCGCCTTCGCCGCCACCGCGATGCTGGCGCTGGCCGGAATGGTCGTCGCCCTCGACGCCTACGGCCCGGTCACCGACAATGCCGGCGGAATCGCCGAGATGGCCGGGATGGAGGAGGACGTGCGCACCCGCACCGACGCCCTCGACGCGGTCGGAAACACCACCAAGGCGGTCACCAAGGGCTATGCGATCGGCTCGGCGGCCCTGGGCGCGCTGGTGCTGTTCGGCGCCTATACGGAGGATCTGAAGCACTATGCCGGCGAGCTCGGCATCGGCGCGGCGGGCATCAATTTCTCGCTGTCCAACCCCTATGTCGTCGTCGGGCTGCTGCTCGGCGCCCTCCTGCCCTATCTGTTCGGGGCGATGGGAATGACCGCCGTCGGCCGGGCGGCCGGCAACGTCGTCCTCGACGTCCGCGAGCAGTTCCGCTCCAACCCCGGCATCATGGACGGCACCTCCAGGCCCAATTACGCCCGCACCGTGGATCTCGTCACCAAGGCCGCGATCAAGGAGATGATCATCCCGTCGCTGCTGCCGGTGCTCACCCCGATCGCCGTCTTCTTCGCGATCTCCGCGATCGCCGGCCGCGATCAGGGCTTCGCCGCCCTCGGCGCACTGCTTCTGGGCGTCATCGTCTCCGGCCTGTTCGTGGCCATCTCGATGACCTCGGGCGGCGGCGCCTGGGACAATGCCAAGAAATATATCGAGGACGGCAATTACGGCGGCAAGGGCTCGGAAGCCCACAAGGCCGCGGTGACCGGCGACACGGTCGGCGATCCCTACAAGGATACGGCGGGCCCGGCGGTCAACCCGATGATCAAGATCACCAACATCGTGGCCCTGCTCCTGCTCGCGGCGCTGGCGGGCGGCGGCGGCTGATCCAGCCCTCCCGATCGAACGAAAGAGCCCCGCCCGGAGCGATCCCGGCGGGGCTTTTCTTTACATCCGGGCGCGGCCGAGATTATCCTTCTCATCCAGGGGGACGTGGGATGACGACGATCAGGCTTGCCGCAGCGGCAATGCTGCTCCCTCTCGCGGCGGCATCGGCCGAGCCCGCGGCGGGCCCGACGCCCATCGAGACCCTCGCCCAGGTGCCCTTTTTCTCCGAGCCCCTCATCTCGCCGGACGGCCGGCGCCTCGTCGCGCGGATCAACGGGGAGGGTATCGAGCAGCTGGCGGTCTACGACCTCAGCGGACCGAGGGAGGCGGAGCCTAAGATCATCCCGACCGCTGGGACGATCCGATGGTATGGCTGGGCGGGCAACGACCGGGTGATCGTCGGCAATACGCTCTTCTCGTTCACATTCCTCACCCTGCCGATCCAGATGAGCCGGCTCACCGGCTACGATCTCAAGACCGGCAAGACTTCACCCATCCAGGCCGGCGGCGGGCTGGTCGGCGACAATGTCGTCTATACCGATCCCGGCGGCCGCTTCGTCCTGCTCTCCGCACAGAAGGATCATAAAGACTCGCCCTCGGTCTGGAGGGTTGACCTCGCGACCGGCGCAAGCACCGAGATCCAGCGCAAGCAAGCCGACATCTGGAACTGGTTCGTCGATGACGGCGGCAACGTCCGCGGCGGCATAAGCTACGATTCGGGAAGCTGGACAGTCTACCGGCGCGATCCCAAAACGGGCGAGTTGAGGCGGACGGGGTCGGCGAAGGTCACCCCGAACCGCGAATCGGCGATCGACTCGATCGGACTGCTCGCCGGCGGCGACAGCGGCATTATCGTCACCAACGAGCGGACCGGCCGCTTCGGAGTCTATCGCTACGATCTGCGCGCACAGACGATCGGCGAGCCCATCTTCGAGCATCCCGAGGTCGACGTGACGAAGCCGCAGGTTTCCGCCGACGGGCGAGTCGTGGAAGCGGTTTATTACGAGGACGACCTGCCGCGGGTCGCCTGGCTCACGCCCGAGTTCAAGCAGCTCCAGGAGCAGATCGACCGCATCTTTCCCGGGAAGGTAAACCGGGTCCTGAATCTCAGCCGCGACCGCAACGTCGTCCTCGTCTGGTCCGGCGCGGCTCACGACCCGGGCACTTATTATGTCTTCGACCGCAAGGCGAAGCGGATGGAGGCCTTCGCCTCGCCCTATGAAGGACTTGCCGAGCGACAGCTCGCGCCGGTGAAGCCGGTCCGCTATCCGGCTCGCGACGGACTGCAGATCCGGGCCTATCTGACGCTGCCCCGCGGCGCGGAGCCCAAGGCGCTTCCGCTCATCCTCCTCGCCCATGGCGGGCCCTTCGCGCGCGACAGCTATCAGTTCGATCCGCTGGTGCAGTTCCTCGCGAGCCGCGGCTATGCCGTGCTCCAGCCGAACTTCCGCGGCTCGACCGGATTCGGGCGGGATTTCGTCGAGCGTGGCTACGGCGAGTGGGGCAGGAAGATGCAGGACGACCTCGACGACGGGGTCGCCTGGCTGGCGGGCCAGGGCGCGGTCGATCCTAAAAGGGTGTGCATCGCCGGCGCCTCTTATGGCGGCTATGCCGCTCTTTGGGGCGCCATCCGCAATCCCGAAATCTACCGCTGCGCGATCAGCATGGCGGGTGTGTCGGACGTCCGCGCAATGCTGAAATTCGATGCCAGCGCCCTCGTCGCGACGCGCTATTCGAAATTGTGGCGCCGAAAGGTCGAAGGCGAGGAGAAGCGCGACCTCGCGGCGGTGTCGCCGCTCCAGCAGGCTGCGCGGCTGAACGTGCCGGTGCTGATCGCTCATGGCGAGCTGGACAGCAACGTGCCGGCCGACCAGAGCCGCCAGATGATCAAGGCGCTCAAGGACCGGGGCGCCCGGGTCCAGTCGGCTTTCTATCCGGGCTCCGGCCACGGCTTCACCCGAAGCGCGGACTCGGTCGACTTCATGAAGCGGGTCGAGGCGTTTCTCGAGGTGCACAATCCGGCGAGCCTGGAAACGCCGAAGGGCCCGCGGGAGCCGCGGCTGGTCACCCGGCAGATCAGCGGGTCCTATGCGGCCCAGGGTATCCGGAAGAAGCCGGCGGCGGCCGAGATGGAGCTGCGCTACCTGGTCACGGCCGACGGCCGGGTGACCTCCTGCCGGACGAGCGCCTCGAGCGGAGCGGCCGAGATCGATCGCCGTGCCTGCGAGATCGCCGAGCGCCTGCTGCAATACCGCCCGGCCCTCGGCCCGGACGGGCGGACCAGGGAAACCTGGCTGACCTACAAGATCGCGTTCGACCCGCCGAAGAAGAAATAGGCCGGGGCATGTCCGGATGCGCCCGCCAACTCTCGGTGAAAATTCCCAACATTTGAAATGCGAGATCGGTCAAACTGGCGTGACCTAGGGAAAGAATGGCGGATTTCCGCCATTTTTCGCATTTGGCACGGTGTCTGCAACATCCTTGGCATGGTCGACGGAATGGTCCGGACGGCCGCTTTCAGGGAGACTTACAATGACCTTCAACTTCACCAGCCTGCAGCATATCGCGGTTTCCGCCATCGGCGCCATCGTCACCGCGACCCTGTTCATCTCCGCCGCCGTCGGCCCGGCCGGTCAGATCATCTGACCGTCCGGACCCCGGTCGAAACGCCACTAATCGCCATTAATCGCGAGAAATCGCTACAATAGTGAAGGAAAGGCCATGAACGGTCCTTTCATCCTCGACAAAGCCAATGGCAAGATGATGGGCGTCTGCGCCGGCCTCGCCGATGCGACGGGAGCCGACGCGACGCTCATCCGCCTGGCCGCGATCCTCAGCGTCTTCGTGCTGGGCCCGGTCGCGATCCTGCTCTATCTCGTCGCCGGCTGCATCGCGCCCGATCGCGCCTGACGGCGCATCCGGCCGCGACGGCCCGGGAGATCGGCAACCCGATGAGCGCGCCGCCTGAATTGCTCGCGAAACGGTTCAAAAAAATTTCGTCCGGAATTGCGGGCACCGCGGCGCCCGATCCTGGCGTCACACGAAAGGGCGCAGAGCCTCCGCCGCCGTCCCGAACGGTCCTCCGCCGAATCGCCGTGTCTTCGATTAGTCTCATTTGATCCCGCGCCGGGCCGGGGACGGGTGACGGGGGCCGAGATTGCCGCTACCGAATGCGGCGGGAGGATGTTTTTCGATGGAAGGTCTGGAGCTGGGAACCGTGGTCCTGGTCTCGTCGCTCGTCCTGGGCGCGCTCGCGCTGCCGATCACGGCGGTTGCGATCCACCAACGCCGCCGCCGCCTGTTCGAGAAGAGGGCCGGCGTCCGGCGCAAGGAAAAGATCGAGCTGTGAGCGTCCGCCGGCTCGGCGGAAGACCCGAAAACGGCTGACGGCGGGCCCCGAAAAAAATTTGCGCCTCAACTCGACGACACTTCCGAACGCCTCGTCGCCGCGGATTTCCGCGCTTTTCGGGCCCTTTCACTGGGGCCATCGCACCCTTGCGCGCTTCCGTTCATCTCAACGCCATGAAACTCTTCGAACTTGTCGGTCGTTGGGCCCCCAAGTGAGTTGAAAGGGAGCCAAAGTAATGGCGACGAGTATCCTTGAAGCGCGTGGCGGCTGCATCATCCCCCAGGCGGACCAGCGCGGCTATCATATCGTGTATCGCGAGCACGAGACCAATTACTGCCCCGGCTGCGGGCGCACGCACTGGTATATCGGCCGGTCGTCGGCGGAATGCGCTTTCTGCACGACCGCCCTTCCGCTGGAGAACGCGCCGATGATCGCCGGCGGCGCCATCGTCCGTACCATCCGCCGCCCCGAGTTCCGCGGCGAGCAGGCCTACGCGGCCTGACAATCCCCTGGCGGCGCCCCTGTGGCCGCCGCCGCCGCGCCGGCCCCTTATCATCCCCTACGCGAGGGGCCGGCGCGCAAGTTCGACGTAAAACGGGGACGGCCGCCCGCCGTCCCCGTTCTTACGTCGTCCCGGCGAAAGCCGGGATCTCGCCGAGACCGCCGAGCCTTCTTGTCCTGAGGTCCCGGCTTTCGCCGGGATGACGGCGCGCGCGTCTAGCTCCCCAATTTCCTCACCGGCACCTGGGCGTTGCAGATGTCCACGCCGCCCGCGGGACGCTGGAAGAATTCGCCGCCGCGATTGGCGCGCCCCGTCACATATCGGCTGAACGCCGGGCTTTCCGAACGCATCGCTTCAAAGGCCGGCCGCTCCGCCGCCGGCAGGTCGGCCGCGAGCCGGGCGCGAGCGATCCCGATGTGCTGCGCCGGCGCCTTGTAGAAGCCCAGCGCCTCGGTGCCGCGCGGCCGGGCCGAGAGCAGAGCCATGCCCTCGACGACCCGGCCGACGACCGCGATGTTGAGATCGAGGTGACGAGGCGCATGGCCGATCACCGCGTAGAGCTCGCCTCCGGTTCCGGTGTCGGGGGCGAGGTCGCGGCCGACCCCGACATAGCCGTAGCAATGGGTGAGCCAGGCCCGCCCCTCCTCCGGATCGTAGCCGACCGGCCAGCCGTTCGAATGCCCGACCATCGGCGCATAGCTGTCGGGAAAGCCGAGCGGCCGAACCTGAAGCCCGGCGAGCGGCCGGTGATATTCGTGCGGCGGCCGGCGGACCACCCCGGCTGGAAGCTCCGTCTTGGAATCGCCATTGCCCCATTGGGAGACGTAATTGTCCTGGACCCGGTAGATGGACGCATTGTCCCACCAGCGCGCCTTGGCGAAGGCCCGGACGTTGGCGATGTGGACGGGCGCGAAGTCGGGCGCGAGCTCGATGACGACCCGCCCGCCTTCCTTGAGGTCGATGACCAGGAGGTTGGCGGGGTCGACCGGCCGCCAGGCCTCGGCCGGGGCCTCCTGGACGACCTTGTTGGGGTCCGGAGCGTCGACCACCGGGGCCGGGCGCCAGAAGGAATAGCGGGCATTGGCGGCGGGCTGGGCAGGCGGTTTCGCCGCGCCGGCGGCACAGCCTGCGAGTGACGCGGCGAATGGGGCGGCGAGGGAGGAGGCGGCGAGGGCGGCGAGCAGGGTCTGGCGCATCGAGGTTCCTCCGGTGGCGCGCCTAAGTGACCCAAGGCTGGCGGCGGGGCAAGCCTTGGTTGCCTCCCATGCGAAGCATGGGGAGGGGGACCATGCGAAGCCTGGTGGAGGGGTAACGGGCGCCGAATAAGAGAGATCGACCGCAAACCTTCGGGCTCGGAACCGACTACCCCTCCACCACCCTCCGGGTGGTCCCCCTCCCCATGCTTTGCATGGGGAGGATTTAGGCCAGGCCCGGCACCCCGGGATCCGGTGCCGCCGCGGGGCCGCGGGCCAGGCCGCGCAGCCGGTCGAGATGCTGCTCGGCGAGCTGCAGGTGGCAGCGGGCGGAATGGACGTCATGGCACTGGCGAGCCTCGTCGAGCTCGGCCAGAGCGCGGCTCGAATGGTAGCTGATCTCTTCGTCCATGGTTGCTACCTTGATTTGGCCCAGGCCCGGCGTCCATTAACTCGATCAAGAAAGGCTATATTCTTGATTGACTTATGTTTTCTAATCGACGAGCCGCAAAACCAACTTTTGCTCCGGCTCGCTGAGCGCTTTCATCCGGCCGAGATGAAGCTCCGAGAGCGCGAGATGGGCCATGGCCGCCTCGGGCGACAAGGCGCTGCGGGCCCGGTCGAGCTCCTCGAACGCGCGGTCGACATGATGGTTGATTCGATCCTGACGGGACATTCGACCGATCCCCGACTCGGGGTGGTACTCTACAACGGCCCGAATTTCCGCGATTTGCGATGAGGCCGCAACTACATGGATCAGGACGCCCAAACCCGTCATTCCGGTGAAAGCCGGGATGACGGGAGGAGTCAGGCCCTTTCGCCGGCACCCATCGCGTCGTGGTGAAGGTAGCGCTCGTTGAAGTCGCCGGCGGCGCGCATCCGGCCCCAATCCTCGATCGTGATCGAGCGCCGGTCGCGGCTGATCAGGCCTTCCTCGCCGAGCTGCTTGAGCACCCGGTTGACGTGAACCGAGGTCAGGCCGACCGCGTCCGCGAGCTGCTCCTGGGTCATCGGCAGCTCGTAACGGTGGTTGCTGGCCAGCCCCGCGGCCTCGAGCCTCAGCGAGAATTCGCAGAGCAGGTGGGCGATGCGGGCGCGGCTGTCGCGGCGGCCGACATTGACCACCCATTCGCGAAAGATCGAAGCGTCGATCAGAGTGTCGATCCACAGAGTCCGGGCCAAGGCGGGACGGGTCAGAGCCAGCTCCTGCAGCGCCCCGGACGGGATGAGGGCGACCTCGGCTTCGGTCAGCATCTGCACGCTGTGGTCGGCAATTCCGAGCAGGCTGTTCTGCAGGTCGACGAACTCGGCGGGGACGTGGAACGAGATGATCTGCCGTCCGCCGTCGCCGGTGATCTTGTAGCGGTAGGCGAAGCCCGAAAGAAGCAGGCAGCAATGTTCGGCCGGGTCGCCGTCGCGAACCACGTGGGCTCCGGCGGCCAGCTTCTTCACCGTGTGCGGAAGGGCGAGCAGAGCGCGCCGGTCACCCTCCTCCAGGGGAGAGCGGCGCTCAAGGCGGAGCGCCATCTTCTCGAATGTCGGATGCAGGTCCGGCACGGTCATTCCTCACCCATAACGAGCATAGCCGCCACGGGTTTCGCGCGGATGCCCCCCCTAGATAGGGATGCATAGGCAGCGCGTGAATCGGGCGTCTCTTAACCAGATTAAGTTCAGAATTTTATCCCGGATTTCCGACGCTTGCGGGCACGGGTGAGGGGGCTGCGTCGCCCCAGCGAAGGCTGGGGCCCCGGCGGGTGAAGAGCACGGGCGCCTTTCACCCCCTGGGATGCCAGCCTTCGCTGGCATGACGGGGGGATGAGAACCGGGCCCGAGGCCAGCCGACCGTCAGCGCGCCGAGTGGAGGTTGGTGGGGCCGCCGGCTTCCATGTGGAGGTAGCGGGTGTTGAAGTCGCCGATCTGCTGAAGCCGCTCCCACTCGAGGATCTCGACCGAGCGCTTGTCGCGGTTGATCAGGCCCAGGCGGCCGAGTTCCTTGAGCACGCGGTTGACGTGGACCGGGGTGAGGCCGGTGCAGTCGGCGAGCTGCTCCTGAGTCATCGGAAGCTCGTAACGGCGGTCCTGAGCGAGGTCCGCGGCCTCGAGGCGCAGGGCGAACTCGCAGAGCAGGTGCGAAAGACGGCTGATCGAATCGCGCCGGCCGACATTGACGATCCACTCGCGGAAGATGGCGGCGTCGATCAAAGTGTCGATCCACATCGCCCTGCCGACCCGGGGATGCTGGTCGGCAAGCGTTCGAAGCGCCGCCACCGGCACCGTCGCGACTTCGCACCGGGTGAGCGCCTGGACGTTGTGGTCGGCGAGGCCGAGCAGGCAATTCTGAAGGTCGAGAAACTCGCCCGGCATATGGACGGACAGGATCTGGCGCTGGCCGTCGCCGGTGATCTTGTGGCGATAGGCAAAGCCCGACAGGAGCAGAATGCAGACGTCCGCGGCCTCGCCCTCCCGTACCATGTAGGCGGCGGGTTCGAGAGTCCGCCTGGTGATCGGCAGGGCCTGAATCGCCGAGCGATCGTCGGCCTCCAGGCGCACGCGCGTCTCGAGCCGGCGCACGACGCGCTCCAGGCCGAGGGGGGGTGCCATGAATTGCTCTCCGCTGGGAGGAAGGGGCGGGAGCCTGTCGAGTCTCTCAGCCACCGATGCCCGAATTCGAACCGGTGATGCTTTTTCCTTAGACCAGGATTGTCGCGATGTATCTTACCGACGATAATCATCGAATATCTAATCTATGTTAGGTGCTATGCGCGGGTAGCGCTTTCCAGAGCAGCCGCCGGAGTATAACATAGGTTATGCATTCAGCTGCCCTCCAAGCCGAAGGGCTCCGATGCGGCCCGGACAGTCCGCTCGTTACCAAGCTCGAGACGGTCTCGTGCCTGACGCCCGACGATCGGACCGCGCTTGCCGCGCTCTGCGGAGATCCGCGCGACATGGGGGCGAGGCGCAACGTCATCCGCGAGGGCGAGCGTCCCGACCATGTCCATCTGATCGTCGAGGGCTGGGCCGCGCGCTACAAATTGCTGCCCGACGGGGCGCGGCAGATCACCGCCTTCCTCATCCCCGGCGATTTCTGCGACCTTCACGTCACCATGCTCGGCGAGATGGACCACAGCATCACCACCCTCACCCGGGCCAAGGTCGCCTACATAGCCCGTTCGAGGATGGATGCGGTGACCGAACGGCCGGGGCTCGCCAAGGCCTTCTGGTGGTCCACCCTGGTCGACGAAGCGGTGCTTCGCGCCTGGATCGTCAATGTCGGCCGGCGCGACGCGTTCGAGGCGATCGGGCATCTGATGTGCGAGCTTTACGTCAGGATGAAGAATATCGGCCTGGCCGACGACCATTGCTTCGAGCTGCCTTTGACCCAGGAGGAGCTGGGCGACGCGCTCGGACTCACTCCGGTCCACGTCAACCGGGTGCTGCAGCGGATGCGGGCCGACGGGCTGATCAGCTTCAAGTCGGGGCTGCTCACCATCCTCGATTATGCGCGGCTCGAGTCGGCGGCGGGCTTCAACCCCAATTATCTCCACATCGCCGAGCGCCCCAGAAGCTGATCTCGATCAGGGCGCGCTCTCCCAACCCATGTAATTGCGCCCCTCCCCCCCGCGCTTAGGGCTGCGAAAGTGCCCCGCTTCTTCTTCCATGTCTTCGACGACGCCGTCATCCGCGACGAGGAGGGGATAGAGCTTGCCGACGCCGAGGCGGCCCGGCGGACGGCGCTGGAGGGCGCCCGGGCGATGATGTGCGAACAGCTCGTGAAGGGCCGCCTCAGCCTGCACCATCGCGTCGAGGTGGAGGACGAAGAGGGGGGAGCCGTTCTCACCCTTCGCTTCGGCGATGCGGTGGAAATCGAGACTGGGCCGGGCTGAAGGCGCCCGCCGCTCACTTCGTCATTCCCGCGAAAGCGGGACCTTCGCATAAGGCGCCGGGTGCCAGGCTGTATCGACATCCAGGGCGACGCTCGATCTCCCTCTCCGCGGCGGGGAGAGGGCCGGGTGAGGGGGTGCTGATTCGGATACTTCCGGCGTCGAACCCCCTCTCCCTACCCTCTCCCCGCCGGGGAGAGGGATAAGCGACCGACGCCGCCGTGTGAATGTCGATACAGCCTAGCCCCTCCCCTTCAGGGGAGGGGTCGGGGTGGGGGTTGTCCGCTCGCCTCACCGGCATCAGCGAACATTCTCCCCCCACATTCCCCACCCCAACCCCTCCCCTGAAGGGGAGGGGCTTTGTCTCCGCGGAAAAGAATCCCTCCCCCGCAAAAGCGGGGGAGGAATTAGCAAGACCTGCACCGCAACTCCACTGGCGCCGGCGGTGGCGGCGGACTATCCCTCTGTTCCAAATGGATTTCGAGGGGAGAGGGCAATGAGCTTCGGAGTGGCGATGAAGGCGGCTTTGCTCGCCGTGACGGCGGCGGCGGCGGCGGGACTGGTCGGGGCCGAAGCAGCGCGGTCGGCGGCGCCGGCGGCGAGCCGGATCGAGGTTCCGCCGCTCCGCTTGAAGGAGCGCAGGCTGGCCAACGGCCTTCGAATCATCTCGATGCGCGACACCAGCACGGCCAACGTCTCGGTCTCGGTCTGGTACGAGGTCGGCTCCAAGCACGATCCGGAAGGGCGCTCCGGCTTCGCCCACCTGTTCGAGCACATATTGTCGCGCAAGACCCGCAACATGCCCTACAACATGATCAACCGGCTGGTCGAGGACGTCGGCGGCGACCGCAACGCAAGCACGTCTACCGACCGGACCAATTATTACGAAAGCGTGCCCGCGCGCTATCTCGAGACGATGCTGTGGACCCATGCCGAGCGGATGGCCCGCCCGGTCATCGATCCGCAGGTGTTCGAGACCGAGCGCAACGTCGTCAAGGAGGAGTTCCGCCAAGGCGTTCTGACTCCGCCCTACGGCCGCCTGCGCCTGCTGGTCACCGACAACGCCTTCGACGTCTCGCCCCACCGCCGCTCCACGATCGGAAGCATCGAGCAGCTCGACGCGGCCAGGATCGAGGACGCCCGGGCCTTTCACGAAGCCTATTACGGGCCGGACACGGCGACCCTGATCGTCTCCGGCAATTTCGACCAGAAGCAGCTGGACGGCTGGGTCGACAAATATCTGGGGCCGATCCCGGCCCGCGCCGGCAAGATGCCGCTCGAGATCACGGTGCGCGAGAAGCGGCGGACCCAGCCCCGGACCGCGACCATGTATGCGCCCAACGTGCCTTTGCCGGTGGTCGGGTCGGTCTGGCGGATCCCCGGGCTGGCGCATCGCGACACGGCGGCGATCGAGGTGCTCGACGGGATCCTCACCACCGGCGAGAGCTCGAGGCTCCACAAGAGCCTGGTGCGCGACAAGAGGATCGCGACCGACGCGGGCGCCCAGCTCGCCTCGTTCGAGGAGGAAGGCTATTATTCGCCGAACGTGATCCTCGCCGGCGGCCGGACCATCGAGGAGGCCGAGGCCGCGCTCGCCGCCGAGATCGAGCGGGTCCGAAGCCAGCCGGTGACCGCGGCCGAGCTCGCCGAGGCGAAGAACGAGCTGCTCGCGCAGGCGCTTCGCCAGCGCGAGACGTTCAGCGGCAGGGCCTCGGGGCTCGGCGAGGTGCTGGTCCGCTCCGGCGATCCCGGGCAGTGGGACAAATCGATCGCCGCCTGGCAGCGGGTCACGGCGGCCGACGTCCAGCGCGTGGCGCGGACTTATCTGACGCGCGAATCGCGGGTGGACCTTCGATATCTCAACGAAAGCGCCCGGCCGGCGGGCCAGGCCGATGCCTGGACCAACCCGGCGCCGATGCCGCGCTTCAAGTCGGCGCCGCCGGCGACCCGGCCGCCCAACGCGCTCGCGGCCGAGGGCGAGCGGGAGGCGCCGCCCGCCCCCGGTCCGGCGGTCCCGGTGACCGCCCCGACGATCTCCGAGACGAAGCTTGCCAACGGCCTCGCAGTGGTCACCGCCCGAAGCGGCCAGGTGCCGCTGGCGACGATGACCCTGGTGGTGAAGGGCGGAGCCTCGACCGATCCGGGCGGAAAGGCCGGTCTCGCGACCATGGCGGCGGAGCTCGCGACCAAGGGCACCGCGGGCCGGAGCGCCGAACGGATCTCCGCCGAGCTCGAAGCCCTGGGAGCGACCCTCAACAGCGGCGCCGGAGCCGACGGCTCGTTCCTGTCGATCACCGCCCCGGTCGCCAATCTGGAGGCGGCGGGGCGGGTCCTCGCCGACATCGCCCAGAACGCCACCTTCCCGGCCGAGGAGCTCGAGCTCCAGCGCAGGCAGGCGATCGATTCGCTTTCCATCGCGCTTCGAAATCCCGGCCAGCTCGCCGCGATGGTGGCCCAGCCCCTGGTCTACGGCTCGGCGCCCTACGCGACGCTGGGCAACGGAACTCCGAAGTCGCTCGCCTCGCTGGGCCGCGAGGATTTCGTCCGCCAGCACCGCAAATGGTGGCACCCCGGCAACAGCGCCCTGGTCATTTCGGGCGGGATCGACTCCGCCCGGGCCGACGCTTTGGCCGCCTCGCTGTTCGGCGGATGGCGGGGCGAGGGGCCGGCACCGACTCCGCCCGCCGAGCGCGCCGGCCAGGCGCAGAAGGTCCGGACCGTCGTCGTCGACCTGCCCGGCGCCGGCCAGGCCGCGGTGCTCGCCGCGGTTCGGGGGATCAGCCGAAGCGACCCGCTCTACTACCAGGCCAACGCCGCCAACGCGGTTCTCGGCGGCGGATCGAGCGGGCGGCTGTTCCAGGAGGTGCGGACCAAGCGGGCCCTCTCCTACGGCGCCTATAGCGGGATGCCGGCGCGGCTCGACGCGGGCCTCCTCACCGCAAGCGGCCAGACCAAGAACGAGACCGCGGCCGAGGTCGCCAAGGTCTTCCTCGACGAGCTCGACCGGCTCGGCAGGCAGCCGCTCGAACGGCAGGAGGTCGCGAACCGGATCGCCTTCATCACCGGCGCCTTCAACCGCCAGGCGGAGACCAGCGGCGGCCTTGGCGGAATGCTCGCCAACCTCCTCCAGCAAGGCATGCCGCCTTCGGAGGTCGCGCGCTTCGTCTCGAACATGGAGGGGGTGACTCCGGAGGGCGCCTCCGCCGCGGCGGCCCGGCTGGTCGGCGCCGACCGGGCCACTTTGGTGATCGTCGGGGATTCGGCCAAGTTCATCGACAAGCTGCGCGCCGTGCGGCCGGACGTGGAGGTGATCAAGTTCGACGATCTCGACCTCGACTCGCCGACGCTTCGGAAAAGCGGCTGAGCCCCTCCTCCACCCGTCATCCCGGCGAAAGCCGGGACCTCAGGACAAGAAGTCTCGGCGGGTCTCCCCGAGGTCCCGGCTTTCGCCGGGATGACGGTTGGTCGCGTTAAGGCGGCGATCATCGCATTGCGCCTAGGCTGGCCTCTCACGCCGGCTTAGGGTCCGCTCATGCGCCTGTTGTTCCTTCCGCTCGCCGTCCTGCTCCTGCCCGGCTGCATCGCCAAGGCCGCGCTCGACGTCGCCACCTTGCCGGTCAAGGTCGCCTCGGCGGGGGTCGACGCCGTCGTCACCACCCAGGCCGAAGCCGACCAGAAGCGGGGCGCCCGTATCCGCCGCCAGGAAGAATGTATGGGCAAGGAGGAACGCAAGGCCCGAAAGCAGGGCCGCGAGCCCGATTACGAAAGGTGCGAGCCGAAGAAATAACCGTCATCCCGGCGAAAGCCGGGACCTCGGGACAAGAAGTCTCGGCGGCGTCCCCGAGGTCCCGGCTTTCGCCGGGACGACGGGTGGTCAGGCCAGCATCGACTTCGCCGCTTCCACCGTCTTGTCCGGGTCAGCCCTCGGCGGGATCGTCACGCCCCTGCGCACCGCCGGCCGCTCGCCGATCGCGCCCATCCAGCGCTGGAGATGCTCCAGCCCCTCGACCGATACGCCCGGCCATTCATGAGTCCGAACCCAGGCGAAATTGGCGATGTCGGCGATCGAATAATCGCCGGCCAGCCATTCCTTGCCGGCGAGATGGCCGTCGAGGACCTCGAACAGCCGCCTGCTCTCTCGGCGGTAGCGGTCGATGACGCTCGGCAATTGCTCCGGGAAATAGCGGGTGAAGACGTTGGCTTGGCCCATCATCGGCCCCACGCCGCCCATCTGGAACATCAGCCACTGCATCACCCGGCTTCGGCCCTTCGGGTCGGACGGGATCAGCCTGCCCGTCTTCTCCGCCAGATAGACCAGGATCGCGCCCGATTCGAAGACGGCGAAATCGTCCTCCTCGCGGTCGACGATCGCCGGGATGCGGCCGTTCGGGTTGATTGCGGCAAACCAGGGCGCCTTCTGCGCGCCTGAGCGAAGGTCGAGGACGTGGACCTCGTAGGGCAGGCCAAGCTCCTCGAGCAGGATCGAGACCTTCCACCCGTTGGGCGTGGCGGCGGTGTAGAGATCGATCATGATTCCTCCGTCATCCCGGCGAAGGCCGGGATCCATGAACACGGACGTGGCCGTGGCCGTGTCGGCGACGTCGGTGTTCGCGAACTCCCGATCAAGGCCGCCGATCGGCGAATGAATCCTTTTCTACGTTGTGCCTTCGCGCCTTCCCTCGAAAAAGCAGGCGCACGGTTGGAAGGGCGCGCGGGGCGGATCATCATTACCCCGGCCTTGCACTCGGTCGTTCTTCTTCGCCTGCAGACGAGGCGCCTTCACCCTGTTTTGGAGAGAAGCCACGAAGGCGCAAAGGCACAACGTAGAAGGGGAACTCCGCTGCGTGAAAAAGTCGCAGATCGTGCCGAAAACTTGAATTGAGACGACTAACGCGTCGAGGTGGCCACGGCTTCCGCCGTGGCTCGAGCGGGCAGGGCTTCGCTGACCGTGTAGATGGCTCCCAAAAACGCGGCCAATGACGCTACGCGAAAGACCCCGGCGATCCACACATGCCGCTGAAGTATCCTGTGTGCCTTAGCCACTTCAGCCTCCGTGCCATGTCCGCCCCAGTTGGCGAGAAGCTCCGTATACAAGATGCTGACTTTCCTGCCGACGTGCGCGGTCGCCCCGCCTGACAGGAAGGCCAGGACCAAGCCCAGCACCAGCAGCCCTCCCGTCATTCGAAGGATAATATTAGGTAGCCAGTCAAGATTGGCGACCGCAATCAGCGCGCCACCGTTTATCGCAAGGAGCGAGGTAGTCAGCCATTTGTCCAGATCGCGTACGCTCTGGCGGTAAGCGTCGACGTCTTTGCCCAATTGATCCGCAATCCTGTTGAGCGCGTCTTCCTGGGCGTTTGGAGGATTTACCCCTGCTTCCTCAATTTCCGGCATGTTCGCCTCCAATTGGCTCGGGGGTGTAATCGCTAGAGCGTCCGCAGCGCCCTCGCCGGGCGGGCCGCAAGGGCCGGCAGCGATCCCAGCAAGCCCAGCACTAACGTCACCACGGCCCCCATCGCTAGAGTCGCACCCACGGTGGCCCAGTCGGGCGCCCAGTCGAGCTCGAAGATCTTCACCACCACCCACCAGCCGGCGAGGGTGCCGAGGCCGAGCGCGAGGAGGCTGACGACGAGCGCCAGTGCGGCGAACTCCGCCGCCTGGGCGGCGAGGATCCGGGGCCGGGTCGCTCCCAGCATCTTGAGGATGACGCTGTCGTAGGTGCGCGTCCGTCGGCTCGCGGCGAGGGCTCCGACCAAGACGGCGATCCCGGCGAGGATCGCGACCGAAGCGGCCGCCCGGACCGCCACCGCGAGCTGCGAGAGCATCCCGCCGACCGCCTCGACCACTTCCTTGACCCGGATCGCCGAGACGCTCGGGAAGGCGCTCGAGACGGCCCGGGCGAAGGGGCGCTCCTGCGCCTCCGGCATGGCGATCGTCGCCATGAAGCTGTGAGGAGCGCTCTCCAGGGTCCCCGGCGCGAAGACGATGACGAAGTTGAAGCCCATCGTGTCCCAGTCGATCTCGCGAAGCGAGGCGATCCTCGCCTCGATCTCGCGGCCGAGGATCGACACCGCGATCGAATCGCCGACTCCGAGCCCGACCGCCCGGGCCGCTTCGACGTCGAGCGAGACGAGCGGCGGTCCGGTATAGTCCGAGGGCCACCAGCGCCCGGCGGCGATCCGGCTCCCTTCCGGCAAGGTCGCGGAATAGGTCAGCCCGCGGTCGCCGCGAAGGAACCAGGCCTCGGGCGGTATCTCGGCCATGTCGGCGACCCGGCGGCCCTTTACCGCCACGACCGACCCTCGAAGCGAGGGAATGGTGACGAGTTCGCCCTGAGGCGCCACGCTCGAGGCGAGCGCCCGGAAGCGGCCTATCTCCTCCACCGGAATGTCGAGCATGAAGAAGCTGGGCGCCCTGGCGGGGATGGCGGTGCGGATCTGGCCGGCGAGGTTGCTCTCGATCACAGCAAGGGCCGTGAACAGGGTCAGGCCGAGGCCCAGCGCCACGACCAGCCGTCCGGTCTGGGCGCCCGGGCGATGGAGGTTGGCGAGCGCGATCCGGAAGACGGGGTTGGTCGGGCGGGGCAGCCGCGAGGCGGTCCAGCGGATCAGTCCGCCGAGCAGGGTGAGGAGCAGAACGAGGCCGAGCGCGGCGCCGATGAAGCCCGCAGCGAAGGCTGGCTCGCGCGCGGTGCCGATGGCGAGGCCGGCGATTGCCGCGGCTGCGGCAAGGACGATGAGGACGACCGCCTTGCCCGGCCGCCGCGACGGTTCGAGATCGCCCCGGAACAGGGTCGCCGCCGGGACGGTCCGGGCGCGGGCGATCGGCACCAGGGCGAACACCGCCGCGATGAGGAGGCCGTAGGCGGCGCTGGCCAGCAGAGGCTGCCAGTAGAGCGCCAGGCGCGGCGGGACCGGCAAGGAGTCTCCGGCCAGAGCGACGACCGCTGCCGGCACCAGCGCGCCCACGGCGAGGCCGGCGAGGGTGGCGGCCAAAGCGACCAGCCCGACCTGGAAGAGAAAGGAGAGGAACAGGGTTCGGCTGGTTGCGCCGAGCAGCTTCAGCGTGGCGATGGAAGAGCGTTTGCCGTCGAGATAGGAGGCGACCCCGTTGCCCACGCCGATTCCGGCGACGATCAGCGCGGTGAGTCCCACCAGGGTGAGGAACTGGCCGAGCCGCTCGATGAAGCGGCGAGTGCCGGGCGCTCCGTTGGTTCGGTCGAGGACCTGGAAGCCGGACGCTCCGAAGCTTTTCCTGAGCCGTTCGGCGACCGACTTTGCGTCGGCCCCCGGGCCAAGCTGAAGCCGGTAGGCGCTGGTATAGAGGCTGCCCGGCTGAACGAGGCCGGTGGCGGCGAGTCCGGCCGGGTCGACGAGCGCGGTCGAGCCCAGCGTGAAACCCTGCCCCACCCGGTCGGGCTCCTGAGCGATCAGTCCGACGATCTGAAGCTCGGCATTGCCGACCCGGATTTTTTCACCGACCCGGGCTCCGAGCCGCTCCGCAAGCTCCGGCCCGACCGCCACCTGGCCGCCATGGGGCCGCTCGGCCCGGGCGCCGGCCTGGAGCCGGAAGGTCCCATAGAGCGGCCAGGCCTCGTCCACCCCCTTGAGCTCGACCAGGACGCTTTCCGAGCCGTCGAGCCGCGCCGCCATGGCGCGCATCCGGGTGATGTGGCTGACCCGGCCTTCTCGGGCGAAAGCGGCGAGCTCCGGGCCGGTCGCCTCGCGCTGGGAGACGGTGAGCTGGACGTCACCGCCCAGTATCTCCTGCCCCCGCTCGGCAAGCGAGGCGACGACGGCGGAGGAGAGCGAGCCGACGCCGGCGAGCGCGAGCACTCCGAGGAAGAGGCAGATTGCGAGGAGACGAAGGCCGGCGAGGCCGCCGCGGAGATCGCGCAAGGCGAGGCGGAGCGGGATCAACCCTCGTCCTCCCTGCGAGCGAAGCTCGTGGGGAGGGGGACCGCACGAAGTGCGGTGGAGGGGCAACTCGGACTCGGCAGGCCCCTCCACCATGCTTCGCATGGTCCCCCTCCCCATCGCTTCGCGACGGGGAGGATTGGTTCGGCGCTCCTCACGCTCTCGAATCCCTTACGATCCGCCCGTCCTGCATCTCCAGCACCCGCCCGCAGCGCGCCGCAAGCGCCGGATCGTGGGTGATGACCAGCAGGGTCGCCCCGGTATCGCGCTGCCGCTCGAACAGGAGGTCGAGGATCGCCGTCCCGGTGGCCGCGTCCAAATTACCCGTCGGCTCGTCGGCGAAGAGCAGGGCCGGGCGCGGCGCGGTGGCCCGGGCGATCGCGACCCGCTGCTGCTCGCCGCCCGACAATTGCGCCGGATAATGGGTGAGGCGGTGGCCGAGTCCGACCGCCTCCAGCTCGGCTCGGGCGAGATCGAACGCGCCTTCCCGTCCCGCAAGCTCGAGCGGCACCGCGACATTCTCTAGCGCGGTCATCGTCGGAAGGAGGTGGAAGGCCTGGAGGACGATCCCGATCCGCCCCTGTCGCGCCCGGGCCAGATCGTCCTCGCCGAGCGCGGTGAAATCGGCTCCGGCGATCCGGATCGAGCCGCCGCTCGCCCGCTCCAACCCCGACAATACCGCCATCAGCGAGGATTTTCCGCTTCCCGAAGGCCCGAGCAAGGCAACGCTTTCGCCGCTCGAGACTTGTAGGGCGACACCGCGCAATATCTCGGTCCGGCCCGCGCCGGAGCCGAGCGCGAGGGTGACATTCGAGGCGTCGATAACGTAGGAGCCGGTCATGAAGGGGATTGAGATCCGATGGCGTTACAGGTCCCATATGGGGCGCTTCGGCGGCTTGTCTACGCGCTGCTACTGATGGCGGCCTCCCACGCACCGGCCGAGGCGAAGGACGTCCACGTCCTGGCGTTCGGCGACAGCCTCACCGCGGGCTACGGCCTTCCGACCGGTCAGGGCTTCGCTCCGCAGCTCGAGGACATGCTCCGCCGGAACGGGGTGCGCGCCTTCGTCACCAATGCCGGAGTTTCCGGCAACACCGCGGCCCAGGGACGCGCCCGGCTCAAATGGACCCTGGACGGATTGAAGTCGAAGCCCGACCTCGCGATCGTGGCGCTCGGCGCCAACGACATGCTTCGAGGGCTGCCGCCCAGGCAGACGAGGGCCGACCTCGACGCCATCGTCGCCGAGCTGAAGCGCCGCGGGATCCCGGTGCTGATCGCCGGAATGCTCGCGGCGCCCAATCTCGGAAGCCGCTACATGGTCGAATATAATCGGATATTCCCCGATCTGGCGCGGGAGCACGGCGCCGAGCTCTATCCTTTCTTCCTCGCCGGAGTGGCGGGCAATCCGTCGCTGGCTCTGCCGGACCGGGTGCATCCCAATTTCCAGGGCATCAAGAAGATGGTGAGCGGGATCACGCCTACGGTGCTGAGGGCCTTGGGGAAGTAGGCGCCGGAACGCCGGTCAAGGACACGTCATCCCGGCGAAAGCCGGGACCTCGGGCCGTAAAGTCTCGGTGGGTCTCCCCGAGGTCCCGGCTTTCGCCGGGATGACGCCTAGCCCAAGACCATCTCATGTCCGAAATTGAGGCCGATCCGGCCGTCGCGGGCCCAGCGGACGAAGGCGTGGATCCGGCTGCATTCGGGGAATTCGACCAGGATCGTCTCTCCCAGACGCGGGGCGAGCGCGCTTTCGATCATGGTGCCGCGAGTAGAAATGTTGAGAACGGGGACCGAATGTCGCTCGCCCCGGAAATGGATGATCGCTTCGTCGATAAGGTCTTCGTGGCGCGGTTCGCAGCGGCGGTCTTCGAAGCTCAGCTCCCGGTGCTGGACGCGCATCGCACTCTCCCACGGACTTGGAGCACGATGGCCGAAAAGAGTTACCGAAACGCTAATCGGCATGAATCCGGCCAACCTCCTTTTGGATGCGTCCTGAATCTCCTTAACCTGCTTTAGAGGCAGGCTCTTGGGCGGAACCCTAGTCTTGCGAGAGGGGTTCGTTTCTCACCCGCCACAATCGGAACGCATGAGGAATGACGGCAGATCATCGCACGACGTCTCGGCCCGAACTCTGGGGCGGCGCCGAAGCCACCATCGTACGACTCCATGACGGATACCGGGACCAGGCCGCGGAAACCGGCCACAGGGACCGGCCCGCCGATATCGACCTGATGGCCGAGCTCGGATTGACGACGGTGCGCTTCCCGATCTTGTGGGAAGCGGTGGCGCCGGAGAGTCCGGACAGGCTCGACTTTTCCTGGACCGACGATCGGCTCGCAATGCTCCGCGAGCGCGGGATCAAGGTCATCGGAGGGCTCCTCCACCACGGCTCCGGCCCGAAATATACCGAGCTGCTCGACCCCGATTTCCCGAAGAAGCTCGCCGACTATGCCGCCCGGGTGGCCGAGCGTTATCCGTGGATCGAGATGTGGACCCCGGTCAACGAGCCGCTCACGACGGCGCGTTTCTCGGCCTTGTACGGCCACTGGTATCCCCACACCCGCAATTACGGCGCCTTCCTCCGGGCTCTGGTCAACGAATGCAACGGCACGTTCGAGGCGATGCGCGCCATTCGCGAGCGCATTCCGGGGGCCCGGCTCGTCCAGACCGAGGATCTCGGCAAGACTTTCTCGACGGCGCCCCTGCGCTATCAGGCCGTCCACGAGAATGAGCGGCGCTGGCTGAGCCTCGATCTGCTGTGCGGCCGGGTCGACGGGCGGCACCCCTTCTTCGCTTTCCTTCGGGACGCGGGGGTCGGCCATGCCGCGCTCGACCGGCTGGCGACCGGGGAAGGCAAGCCCGACATTCTCGGGATCAACCATTATCTCACCAGCGAGCGCTTCCTCGATCATCGGATGCACCTCTACCCGCAGCATTTCCACGGCGACAACGGCCGCGACCGCTATGCCGACGCCGAGGCGGTCCGGGTCAAGCGGCTGGAGGACGACACCGGTTTCGCCCCCCGGCTGCGCGAGGCCTGGGACCGCTACAAAATCCCGATCGCCATCACCGAGGTTCATCACGGCTGTCACCGCGACGAGCAGCTGCGCTGGTTCGCCGAGGTTTGGGAGACGGCGACGCAGCTCCGCTCGGAGGGCATCGACCTTCGGGCCGTGACCATCTGGTCGATGTTCGGAAACGTCGACTGGCGGTTCCTTCTGACCCGGCGCAACGGCTTCTACGACACCGGCGCCTTCGACGCTCGAAGCGGCAGCCCTCGCCCGACGGTGATCGCCCGCGCCGCCAAGGCCTATGCCAAGGGCGAGACCTTCGACCATCCGGCGCTCGACTCCCCCGGCTGGTGGCGGCGCCCCCCCCGGCTCTATCCGTGGAGCGGAAGCTGCAAGACGCCTCCCTGCGGCGGCCGCAAGCTCCTGATCACCGGCGCCACCGGCACCCTGGGCAACGCTTTCGCGCGGATTTGCGAGGAGCGGGCGCTGCCCTTCTGCCTGACCGGGCGGTCGGAGATGGACTTGAGCGATTCCGCGTCGATCGCCCGGGCGCTGGAGCGCCACGAGCCCTGGGCGGTGATCAATACCGCCGGCTTCGTCCGGGTCGCAGATGCCGAGCGGGAGGCCGACTCCTGCATGGCCGCCAATTCCGACGGGGCCGCGGCCGTGGCCGAAGCCTGCGCGGCGGCCGGGGTGCCGCTCGTCACCTTCTCGTCCGACCTCGTCTTCGACGGCCGCCTCGGGCGCCGCTATCACGAGGAGGACCAAACCTCTCCCACGACCGTCTACGGCCGGAGCAAGGCCGAGGCGGAGAGGCGGGTCCTTGCGGCCGGCGGCAAGGCGCTGGTCGTTCGAACCAGCGCCTTCTTCGGCCCCTGGGACCGCCACAATTTCGCCTGGCACGTGCTTTCCGCCCTGGCCCGCGGCGAGACGGTCCGGGCCTCGATCAGCCGGGTCTCTCCGACCTATGTGCCGGACCTGTGCCACGCCACGCTCGACCTGCTCATCGACGGTGAGACCGGGCTTTGGCACCTCGCCAATGACGGCGAGCTGAGCTGGTTCGAATTCGCCCGGCGGGTGGCCGAGGGCGGGGGCTACGATCCGGCGCTGGTGGTCGCGGAGGAGGGGCCCGAGGAGTCGAGCACGGCGCTCTGGAGCAAGCGCGGGATGATGCTTCGGAGCTTCGAGGCGGCTCTGAAGGAATATCTCGGACAGGTGAGGGTCGAGGAAGAGACCGCGCTCGCGGCTGAGTAAATTCCTCCCCGAGCCTGCTCGGGGAGGGGGACCGCGCGAAGCGCGGTGGAGGGGATACGGACTCGGAATTGCCCCTCCACCACGACGCTTCGCGCCGCGGGTCCCCCTCCCCGAGACGAGCTCGGGGAGGAGTCGATCAAATCATTCCGCGGCTTCGGTCCACATCGAGCCGCGGCTTCCGCCGGATTCGACCTGGCGCGCGGCGTCGAGGCGCCTGAACGCGGTCAGGGCCTGGCCCACGACCTGGTCCATGTTGTAGTAGCGGTAGGTCGCCAGCCGGCCGACGAAGGTCACCCCCGGAGTCGAATCCGCCAGCGCCTCGTACTTCTTGAACAGCGCCTGATTCTCCGCCCTCGGGATCGGGTAATAAGGATCGCCCTCCGCCGACGGATATTCGTAGGTGATGCTGGTCTTGGAGTGGGCCTGGCCGGTCAAATGCTTGTACTCGGTGATCCTCGTGTAGGGCACCTGCGGGTCGGGATAGTTCACGACCGCGACCGGCTGATACTCGCTTTGGTCGACGATCTTATGCTCGAAGCGAAGGCTCCGGTAGGGAAGCTTGCCGAACCGGAAGCCGAAATATTCGTCGATCGGGCCGGTGAAGACCAGATGGCCGGCGTCGATCTCGTCGACGATGTCCTTATAGTCGGTCGAAAGCAGCACATCGATGTTCGGATGGTCGAGCATCCGGTTGAACATGGCGGTGTAGCCGTGCTTCGGCATGATCTGGTGCTTGTCGCCGAAATAGCGGTCGTCGGTGTTGGTCCGGGTCGGGATCCGGGCGGTCACCGCCTTGTCGAGGCCCGAGGGGTCGATCCCCCACTGCTTGCGGGTATAGCCTTGGAAGAAGAGCTCGTAGAGCTCGCGTCCGACGGCGGAGATGACGACGTCCTCCGAAGTCTTGATCTCGGCCACCGGCTCGGCGCGCGAGGCGAGATAGGCCGCGGCGTCCTCGTCCGTCTTCAGGTCGAGGTTGAACAGCAGGTTGAGGGTCGTGCGGTTGATCGGGATCGGGACCAGCTGGCCCCGGACCTCGGCGAGCACCTTGTGCTCGTAGGGCCGCCACTCTGTGAATTGCGACAGGTGGTCGACGATCTCGTCCGAATTGGTGTGGAAGATGTGCGGCCCGTATTGATGGATCAGCACTCCCGCTTCGTCGAGATGGTCGTAGGCATTGCCTCCAACATGCGGGCGGCGGTCGACGACGAGCACTCGCGCATCGTGCTGGCTGGCCAGCCGCTCGGCGATGACCGATCCCGCGAAACCCGCTCCGACGACGAGATAGTCATACGCCTTCTTGGTCGCCGAATTGACGATGTTCGGGCCCGCGGCGGGCACCGAGATCACCTCATGGACCAGCCCCGCCATCCGCGCATAGGTGATGTCCCAGCTGAGGTTGGCGAGCTTGAGGTCGACTTCGTTCAGCCACTCGTCGCCGCCGCGCTCCAGCGCCAGCGCCTCCTCGCAGCCCTTGATGAAGGCCTCGGCGCCGTCGGCGATGAACACCGACTCGAGGTCGCCGTAATGGCGGATGACGTCGGTGATCGGAGTCGAGACGACCGGCCGGCCCCCAGCGAGATATTCGGGAGTCTTGGTCGGCGAGATGAACTTCGTCGAATCGTTGATCGCGAACGGCATCAAGGCGACGTCCCAGCCGCCGAGATAGACGGGCAGCTCCTCATATTGCTTGTTGCCGAGATAGTGGATGTTGTGCCGGTGCGGCAGGTCGGCGGGGTCGATCTTGACCACCGGACCGACCATGACGATCGACCATTCCGGATGGGCGTCGGCGACGGCCGCGATCATCTCCAGGTCCATCCGCTCGTCGATCACTCCGTAGAAGCCGAAGCGGGGCCGCGGAAGCGAGCCCTGGTCGTCAGGGACCGCGTCGATCGCGCGGGCCTGGCCGAAATGGGAGCGGTCGACGCTTGAGGGGAACGGATGGATGTTGGGGTGGAGGCCCTTCTTGGCCTCGTACAGGCTGTAGCCGCCGGTGAAGACCACGTCGGCCGAGGCAAGGAGCTCGCGCTCGAGGCCGAGCAGCTCCGGCGGAGCGAAGCGGAAATTGGCGAGCTCGTCCATGCAGTCGTAGACCGTGCAGGCGGCCTCGATATGCCTCGAGAAGGCCAGCATCATCGGCGTGTAGTACCAGCGCACCAGCGGGCCCTGCTCGCCGGCCAGATAGGAATCGAGCAGGCTTTTCAGGGTCGACAGGCGCTCCTCGCCCGACAGGGCCTCGGGCAGCGACGGGGTAACGACGATGACGCCGGTCTCGGCGCAGGTCCGGACGCCCAGAGCGGGCTCCATCTCCGGAAGCGCCGCCTCGGGCTCCTCCCAGAAGATCACTCGACCCGCCTCGGCAAAACGGCTCATCAGGTGCTGCGGTCTCTGGAACACGAAGTTCCATCGAAGGTGCGAGAAGCAGATGAGCGTATGGCCGGTGGCCGGCTGGGGCGCGAAATGGCTCTGCCCCAGCGTCGAAGCGGTCGATAACGTGATCAACGCAGGTATACCTTATGGTTTTGAAGGACTTCCGGAGAACGCCCAGTGATTGTGCGAAGTTCCCGCAGTGCAGCACGATTCTTATTGATTTAAGTCAGGACTAAGCTGGATTGTTTCGCCTCCGGGATGTTTCGTGCGCGATTCGAATTGTATGATTTAATTAAATTCTTTGAGCATGGAAGCCGGGGGTGGCCCCGACCCGTCATCCCGGCGAAAGCCGGGACCTCAGGCCGGAAAGTCACGGCGGGTCCACCGAGGCGCCGGCTTTCGCCGGGGTGACGACTAACCGTCCAGCGCCGCCTTCAATTCCTCCAGCCAGGGCTTGGCCGTCCCGTCGCTCGGCGCCCGCCAGTCGCCGCGCGGGCTCAAGGCGCCGCCGGCCGAGACCTTGGGCGAATTGGGGATCGCGGTCCGCTTGAACTGGCTGATCTGGAAGAAGCGGTAGAGGAACACCTCCAGCCACTTGCGGATCGTCGCAAGGTCGTAGGACCGCTTGAGGGCGTCGGGGAAGCCGACCGGCCATTGCCCCTCCCCCGAGTCGCGCCAGGCCTGCCAGGCGAGGAAGGCGACCTTGGAAGGCGGCTGGCCCGAGCGAAGGATGTGGAACAGGAAGAAATCGTGAAGCTCGTAGGGGCCGATCGTGCCCTCGGTCGACTGCATCTCCCCCTTGTCGTCCGCGGGGATCAGCTCGGGGGAGATCTTGGTGGCGAGGATGGCCTCGAGGATCCGGTTGGTCTCCGAGTCGAACTGGCCGGTCTTGACCGTCCAGCGGATGAGATACTGGATCAGGGTCTTCGGCACCCCGGCATTGACGCCGTAGTGGCTCATCTGGTCTCCCACCCCGTAGGTCGACCAGCCCAGCGCCACTTCCGACAGATTGCCGGTGCCGATGACGAAGCCTTTGCGCTGGTTGGCGAGGCGGAACAGGTAATCGGTTCGAAGCCCGGCCTGGACGTTCTCGAAGGCGATGTCGTAGACCGGCTCCCCTGAAGCGAAGGGGTGCTTCATGTCCCTGAGCATCTGCATCGCGGCCGGGCGGATGTCGATTTCCTCGCCGACGATCCCGAGCGCCTTCATCAGCGCCCAGGCATTGCTTTTGGTGGTGTCGCCCGTGGCGAAGCCGGGCATCGTGAAGCCGAGGACGGTCGAGCGCGGAAGCTTGAGGAAGTCGCACATCTTCGCGGCGACGACGAGCGCGTGGGTCGAATCGAGCCCGCCCGAGACTCCGATGACGAGATGGGTGCCGCTGGTCGCCTGGAAGCGGCGCGCCAGACCCTGGACCTGGATGTTGAACGCCTCGTAGCAGTCGGAATCGAGCTGCTCGGGCCGGTTCGGCACATAGGGGAAGCGGCGGAAGCGGCGCTTGAAGCCGATGTCGGCGAGGTTCGGCTTGTGCTCGAAGTGGATCCGCCGGGCGCTCTTCTCCGGATGTCCGGCGGCGACGGCATTGTCGTTGAACGTCGGCATGCGCATCCGCTCGAGCCGGAGGCGCTGGGCGTCGACGTCGGCAACGCACAGCTCCGGCTCCGGGTCGAAGCGGCCCGAATCGCAAAGCAGCTCGCCCATCTCGTAGATCGAGCCCTGTCCGTCCCAGGCGAGATCGGTCGTGCTCTCCCCGGGCCCGGAAGCGGCGTAGACATAGGCGGCGCAGCAGCGGCTCGACTGCGAGGCGCAGAGCAGCTTCCTCTCGTCGGCCTTGCCGATGGTGATGTTCGACGCACTGAGGTTGCAAAGGATCAGTGCCCCGGCCAGCGCGCCCACGGTCGAAGGGGGCTGAGGCGCCCAATAATCCTCGCAGATCTCGACGTGGAAGATGAAGTCGGCGAGGTCCTCGGCGGCGAAGATGAGATCGGTGCCGAACGGCACGGTCTCGCCGGCCACCGCGATGTCGATCCCGTTCAGCCCGATCCCGGACACGAACCAGCGTTTCTCGTAATATTCGCGGTAATTGGGAAGGAAGCTCTTCGGCACCACGCCCAGGATCCGTCCCTTCGAGACGACCAGCGCGCAATTGTAGAGCCGGCCGTTGCGCCTCAGCGGAGCGCCGACGGCGAAGACCGGCCCGAGCTTCACGGTAGAATCGCGGAACCGGGCGATGCCATCCTCCACGGCGTCGAGGAAGGCTTCCTGGAGGAACAGGTCGTCCACCGCATAGGAGGAGATGTTGAGCTCGGGAAAGACGACGAGGTCGCAGCCCTTCCCGTCCGCCTCCTCGGCGAGTGCGATGGCCTGGTCGACGTTGAAGCCGATATCGCCCGCCGAGCCGGCCGGGCTCGCGGCGGAGACCCGGACGAAGCCGTGGCGGTGGATCGCCTCGAAGGGCGCCTTTCTGGCCATCACAGCATCTCCGTCATCATCTCAACGGCGACCTTCATGCATTTGATGCGCGTAGCACCCCTTCCGCCGGGACCGAAATGCTCCTCGCGATGGGCGGTGGCGCGGCCGGCGCGGGCGCAGCCGAAATGAACGAGGCCGGGCTCGTCCCCGGCGTCCGCGAACCCCGTCACGGACAAGGCGATATGGGCGCGCGACCGCTCGAGAGCGCCCTCGGCCATGGCGATCGCGACCTCCTTCGATACCGCATTCTTCTCCTCGATCAGGTCCATCGGGACTCCGAGCATCTCGTTCTTGGCCTCGTTCGTATAGGTGACGAAGCCGCGCTCGAAGGCGTGGGCCACGCCCTGCACGTCGGTGAGGAGCGAGGCGAGCATTCCGCCGGTGCAGCTTTCCGCGGTGGCCAGGCGAAGGTCCCGCTCCGACGCTTTCTGGAGCAGGCGGCGGGTGGCTTCCTGAGTCTGGTCGGGAAGCAAGGGCGACAGGGTCTCGGTGTCGTTCAAGGCTGTTTCCTCGGGCGTTTTCGAGCCAAGGAACCGGTCGCTAGCGCCAGTTGTTCCAGAGGCCAAACGAGGAGAGCGACAAGATGGTCACCGAACGCAAGATGGACGCCACTCAATTGCTGACCGAGGATCACCGCAAGGTCGAGGCCCTGTTCGAGCAGTTCGAGAAGGCGTCGGGCGACGGCCGCAAGGAAAAGATCGCCCGCCAGATCTGCACCGAGCTCAAGGTGCACACGATGATCGAGGAGGAGATTTTCTACCCGGCGCTCCGGGGCAAGATCGAGGAGGACGATCTCGACGAAGCCTATGTCGAGCATGACGGCGCCAAGATGCTGATCAACGAGATCGAGGCCGGCGGGCCCGACGACCATTTCTACGACGCCAAGGTGAAGGTGCTGATGGAACAGGTCGAGCACCATGTCGAAGAGGAGGAGAAGAGCCGCGGCAATCTCTTCCAGCAGGCCCGCGCCAGCGGGGTCGATCTCGAGGCGCTCGGGCAGCAGATGGCGGCGCGCAAGGAGGAGCTGATGAAGTTCGCCGACGCCGAAGGCCTTCCCCCGGCCCAGCCCGCGACCATGGGCTCGGAGGCCTAGATGCGAAAGGGGGCGACCCTCATCGGAATCGCCGCGGCCTGCGCGGCGGGCCTGGGCTATGCCTTGTCTTCACTCCGGCGCCGCCGGTCGGCCGGCGGCGCCGGGCCCGGAGCTCGGCCGGCGATCAGCGGCTCGGGCGGCTACGGCGCCGTCGGCGAATCCGGGGCGGCCCGATCGGCGGGTCCGGACGCGATGCGCGACCCGCCCAAGGACTGGGATCAGGCCGACCAGGCCTCGGACGAAAGCTTCCCGGCCAGCGACCCGCCCGGGGTGCCGCACATCGACTAGCCAATCCGCCCCGAGCTTGCCTGGGCGAGGGTACCGCGACGCGTCGTGGTGGAGGGGACGATCCGGACTTCGGCATACCCCTCCACCAGGCTTCGCCCGGTCACGCCGAATTTTCGTTCGGGGCGGATTCTTGGATTGTCGGGCGAGGAATTTCAAAGACTTGGAAATTGGTGCCAGACACCGAATTTTCCCGATACCGGCCGTTCCCGTCGTCCTTCTCCGCGGCCGATAGAAAGATCGATTTCACACAAAGACACGAAGCCACGAAGGTACCGCGAAGCGCCTTACCTCACAGCCAATCCGAAAAGGCCGGGACGGCGTCGCTCGCCAGGCCTCTTGGTGCCTTTGTGTCTTTGTGTGGATCAATTGCGGCCTTCGGCCGCGGCAGGGCGATCGCGGGGTTGATTCGGCGCCGGGTTTCGGAAGAGTGAATTTTCGAGGCAGCGCCAACAATTTCAACCGCTTATAATTCGGTTTCTGCCCCTCCCCGAGTGAGCTCGGGGAGGAATTCAGCGCGGGGCATCCCTATCCGGCCCGTCCCCGAAAATCGTCTCCCTCGCCGCCCTCAGCTCCCGGATCGCCCCCGCCGTCGCCGAGCCCCAGACCAGGTGAACTCCGATCATCAGCAGGTTGCGCCGCGCCGGGTGCTTCGTCGCCGGCTCCAAAGTCCCCACCGCCGGTAGCCAGCCCATATAGCTTGCGAGCCAGACGGCGATTCCGGCCGCGGCTCCGGTCCGCTTGCCCGGATCGGGGTTCATCGCCGCGATCATCGCCCCCATCGCTGCGCCGTAGGCGAAATGGGCGGCGGTGGCGACGTCCTTGGCGGCCTCGCCGGCCAATGGCAGGCCGAGTTGCTTGGAGCCTGAATCGACGATCTCGCGAGGCGTGAGCGGGTAGCGCTCTTCGTCCGGAAGGCGCCGGTGGAGCCGCCGCATCGCCGCCGTCATCGCCATCGTCCCGACGAAACCGGCAATCCCGCCGATCAGCAGCCGACTGGTGAGCTTCAGCTTTTCGTCTCCGTTCACGGGTGCCTTTCCCTCGCCATTCCCGCGAAAGCGGGATTCCAGCCCGGCGGCGGTACCGGATTCCCGCTTTCGCGGGAATGACGGAAGCTCAAAACGCGATCTCCGGCCTGGCGATCATCAGCCAGAAGATTGCGAGCACGGCCGCGAAGGCCGGGAAGCCGAACGCGAACCACCGGCGGAACAGGCGGTGATATTCCGCCGGAAGCGGGTCGCCGGCCGCTGCCGCCGCGACGGCGAGGTTGCGCATCCGGCTCTGCATCCACACCACCGGAAGCCAGAAGGCACCGGTGAACAGGTACAGGCCGATCGAAGCGGCGATCCAGCCCTCGGCCAGCGAATAGCCGGCCCAGCGGGCGAGAAGCACCCCCGTCACCGGCTGGGCCGCCACGGCCGTGGCGGTGAATACGTAATCCGCAATCACGACGATCCGGGCGACTCCCGCAACCACCCGCACGTCGCCCGTCCGGTGCGCCATCAGCATGAAGAAGGCGATTCCGGCCCCGGTGCCGAGCAGCAATGTCGCTCCGATCACGTGAAGCCATTTGACGAAATAGTAGAAGGTCATCTCTCGTCCAGGATCGCGAGGCAGACCAGGTTGAGAGCGAGGATCGGCCAGATCTTCATCATCGGCCCGAGCGGGTCCGCCCAGAGCTCGGGAAGCAGGATGGTGCCCGCGACGATGTAAAAGACCGAAAACCCAAGCGCGGCCCAAAGGCCGAGCTTCGTCGCCGGCCGCCAGGCGATGGCGCAGCCGACCGCGATGTCGCCGAGCCCGCCGGCGATGACGCTGGGCTCGCTCAGCGGCCCGCCGCCGCCGGCGAGCATGTAACGGGTGGCCCGTTCGAAGCCCGGACCCAGCGAGATCAGTCCGGTCAGTAGCCAGAACAAGGCGAAGGTGCCGATCGCCAGCGGCTTGAGCAGATAAAGTCGGGCGAACCACCGCTCCTGAACCGAGGCGGGGTTGGCGGCGAGGGCGTCGGCAAGCGACTGGGGCTCGATACCCGTCGCCCGCCGCCAGGCTTCGTTGTCGCCTGTCGCCCCGCGGCGGATCTCCTTGCCCGGGGTCGAGCGGATCGGCGGCCGCCAGCCGAGCCAGGCGAGCGCGTCGCCGAAGCGATAGGCCAGCCCCATCAGCCAGCCCGGCGCGGCGAAGCGCCTTGCCGGGGTCCAGCCGAGCCAGCGCCGGTAGGCCGCGACGATGTCGGCGAAGGCGAGCCGGTCCGGCCCAGCCAGCTCGAGCGCCTCCCGCGACGGAGCGCCGGGGGCGAGCAGGCGCGCGACGGTCTCGGCGACGTCGTCGAGCTGGACCACGTCGACCCGGCCGGCTTCGGCGGGATCCGGAAAGATCGGAAGCGAGGCCAGGGACCGGAACAACGCGCTTCCGCCATAAGCGGGCCGGCCGACCACGACCGACGGGCGAAGGATGACCCAGTCGAGGCCGCTCGCCGCCAGCGCCTCGTCGCCTTCGTTCTTGGTCCGTGAGAAATCGGTGATCCCGCCGCGATCGACGCCCAGGGCGGAGAAGTGGATCACGCGCTTTACCCCTGCCTCCGCGCACGCGCTCCACAGCGCGGTGGGCATGTCGACATGGATCTTGCCCGGGGAATCGCGCGGGCTGTCCTGGAGAACGCCGGCGCAATTCACGACCGCGCCGATTCCGGCGAGGTGGGGGCGCCAGGCTGCCGGCGTGGTGGCATCGCGCAGGTCCAGCCTTACCCAGCGGTCCACCGGCACACGCCGAGCCGCCGGCCCGCCGCCGCGGGCGACGGCGACGATCTCGTGCCCGTCGCGCCTGAGGCGTGCGGCGGTGGCGGAGCCGATCAGCCCGGTGGCGCCGATGAGGAGAATTCGCATGACGGATGCGTAACGAGAATGCTCAGGGAGGCGTTCCTTATAAATCCTCCCCGGCAGTTGCCGGGGAGGATTTGAGCTATTCGTACCTCAGCGCCTGGATCGGGTTGGCCCGCGCCACCCTTATGGCGTGGCTGGCGATGGTGCCCAATGCGATGGCCAGCGCCAGCCCGCCGGCGAGCACGAAAGGCCCCGGCCCGAGCGCGATCCGGCTGTCGAAGCCGTTGAGCCAGTCGCGCATGACCCACCAGGCCGCGGGCCAGGCGATGAGGTTGGCGACGATCACCGGCTTCGAGAATTGCCAGGCGAGGAGCCTGACGATGTCCCTCGACCGGGCGCCGAGCACCTTGCGGATCCCGATCTCCTTGGTCCGCCGCTCCGCGGTGAAGGCGGCGAGGCCGAACAGGCCCAAGCAGCCGATCACCACCGCGAGCAGTGCGAAGGCGCCGAACAGCTGGCCACGCGCCTCGTCGCGCTCGTAGAGCCGAGCCACGCGATCGTCGGCGAGCTCGGCGCGGTAGGGCAGATCGGGGAGAAGCCTTTTCCAGACCCGCTCGACATCGGCCATCACCTGCTTGGGGTCCTTGCCTTCGTAGCGGATCACCATCGTGTTGAAGCCGTTGCGGGAGAACAGGAACATGATCGGCTGCAGGGGATCGCGCACCGAACGGAAGCGGGCGTCCTTGAAGACCCCGACGACGGTCGCGTTGACGAGTCCGAATTCGTCCAGGGTCAGGCCGGCGCTGACCGTCTTGCCGATCGCCTGCTGCGGATCGTTGAAGCCGAGCCGCTGCGCCGCGACCTCGCTGATCAGGATGTTGGTCCCGCGCTTCGCAAACGCCTGCTCCGCCGCCTTGTCGGTCGGGAAAGGCGTCGTCGAATCGTCCATGGCGATCGAATCGGAGAAGTTGCGGCCGGCGAGCATCTTCATCCCCATGGTGGGGATGAAATTGTGGTCGATGACGTAGGTGCCGAGGTCGATCGCCTTGGGATTGCCCGGCAAATAGACCGAGCCGACCGAATTGTTGCCCGGATTGACCCCGATCCCGGTCAGCGAGGCGCCCTTTATCCCGTCGAGCTTGGCGACCTCCCGCCTCAGGGTCTCCGCGACCGGAGCGGCCTGCCGGGCACCCAGGCCCTGGAGCTGGATCAGGCCGCGCCGGTTGTAGCCGGCGTCCGCGGTCCGGGCGTGAACGGTCTGGCCGTAGATCACGGCGGTGCAGATGATCAGTCCGATCGAGACCGCGAACTGGGCGACGACGAGGACGTTGCGAAGGCTCCCGGAGCCCTGGGCCTCGGCCGACGACTTGTTCGCCTTGAGCACCCGGGCCGGCTGGAAGCGCGAGAGGTAGAAAGCGGGATAGAGGCCTCCGGCGGCGCCGACGACGAGCAGAAGGACGAGGACCGGGAGGAGAACTCCGCCCGAGCCCCAGTAGACGAGGCCGATGTCGGCATCGAGGAACTTGTTGAAGAGCGGCAGGAGCAGCTCGACCATGGCCAGAGCGAGTAGCATCGCCAGCGCGGTCACCAGCATGGATTCCCCGAGGAACTGGGTGATGAGCTGCTTCCGGCTCGCCCCCAGCACCTTGCGCAGGGCCACTTCCCGGGCCCGCTGGGAGGCCCGGGCGGTGGCGAGGTTGGTGAAGTTCACCACCGCCATTCCGAGGATCAGAAGCGCGACGATGGAGAAGGTGACGATGGTTCGCCGGTCGTTGCCCGGAGTCATCGACGCCTGCTGGGCCTCGCCGAGGTGGATGTCGCGTACGTTGGTCAGGCGCCAGTCCTGGTCGTCGCCGGGGTTGGTCTTCTCCCGGCCGCCGGTGTCGTCCGGGATGTTGCGCTTCTCCCAGGCGGGAAGCTGGCGGTTGATGTCCTCGGCCTTGGCGCCATCGCGAAGCCTGACGTACCACCAGCCGCCCTGGTTTCCCCAGCTGGTGAGGAAGCTCGGCTGGTCGGCGAAAAAGGTCTCGGGGTGGAACCGGGCGATCACTCCCAGCTCCATGTGGCTGTTCTTCGGAAGGTCCTTCATCACCCCGGTGACGATATAGTCGCTGCTCTTGCCCTGGACGATCAGGGTCAGGGTCTTGCCGAGCGCGTCCCGGCCCGGAAAGCGCTTGCTCGCCTCCTTCTCGGTCAGGACCAGCGAGTTGGGGTTGGTGAGCGCGGTTGCCCGGTCTCCCCGAACGAACGGCACCTGCAGGACGTCGAACAGATTGCCGTCGACGAAGTTGAAGTCGTCGGCGAGGCTGGGCTGCCCGTTCTGCATGATGACGGCGCCGCTCGACGCGACGTAGACCGCCTTCTCGACCTGCGGGAAATCCTTCACCAGAGCCTTGCCCGAGACGTAGCTGGTCATCTGCAGGCGCATCTCCTCGCCGCCATTGTCGGTCGCCTTGTAGTAATCCTGGAGCTGGAAGGCCCGGTCGGCGCCGGGCATCCAGCTGTCGTAGCTCGCCTCGTAGCGGACGTAGAGAAGGATCATCAGGCAGGCCGCCATTCCGATGGCGAGTCCGAAGATGTTGATGAAGGCGTAGGTCCTGTTCTTGGCGAGGGCCCGGAGCCCGACGGTCAGATAGTTGCGCCACATGGTTCGGGTCCTATTCGTAACGGAGGGCGTGGATGGGGTTGAGCCGGGCGACCCGGAGGGCGTGGCCCCCAACGGTCGCGACGGCGATGGCGAGCGCGAGCAGGCCGGCGACGAGGAACGGCCCGGGGGTCAGCGCGATTCGAGCGTCGAACGTGTTCAGCCAGTCGCGCATCGCCCACCAGGCGGCGGGCCAGGCGACGAGGTTGGCGACGATGACCGGCTTGGAGAATTGCCAGGCGAGCAGCCGGACGATGTCCCGCACCCTGGCGCCCAGCACCTTTCGGATCCCGATCTCCTTGGTCCGCCGCTCGGTCGCGAAAGTGGCGAGGCTGTAGAGGCCGAGGCACGCGATCAGGACGGCGAGCCCCGAGAAAGCGGCGAACAGCGCGCCCCGCGCCCGCTCGGCCGCGTAAAGCTCCGCAATCACGTCTTCGGCGAACCGCCCCTGGAACGGGATCTCCGGCTCGAACTTGCGCCACACCCGGGCGATGCCGTCCATGACGTCGCGCGGCCGGGTCTCCGCATAGCGGACCAGGACCTGGCTCGTTCGCTGCGGGTCGTAGCGGTAGAGGAGCGGCTCGATCGCGTCGCGCGCGGTCCGGATCCTCGTATCTCCGACGACTCCGACGATGGTCGAAGGCGTGAGATCGTCGCTTCCGTCCAGCCCGGCCCTGATCGTGCTTCCGACCGCCGCTTGCGGAGAAGCGAAGCCCAGCAGCTTGGCCGCCTCCTTGTTGACGACGATGTTGAGCCCGCGTCCGGCCAGCTGGGGCGGTGCATCCCCGTCCTTTCGGATCACCTTGTCCTCGGCGAAGCGGTCGCCGAGGAACCGGCCGGCGAGAAGCCGAAGGTCCATTGTCCGGAAGAAGTCCGAGTCGACCGGATAGAAGCCCATCGACAGGCCTTCGGGACCGCCCGGCGCGCGGACCGCCTGGATGCTCTTGTTTGTGGCGGCAATGCCGAGATTGGTTCGCCCAGCGGCGACCACGCCCGGAATGGCGAGGATGTCCCGGCGGGCCGCTTCATATCGGGCGTCGTCGCCGGCGAAACGCCACGCGGAATCGATCTGGATGAGGCCGTCCCGGCGATAGCCCGGATCCACCTCCTGAACGAACCGCGTCTGCCAGTAGATGATCGAGGTGCAGACGATGAGGCCGATGGCGATCGCGAATTGCAGCACGACCAATGTTGCTCTCAGCCGGCCGCTGCCCGGCGCTTCGGCCGAGGCCTTGTTGGCGCGAAGCACCTCCGCCGGCTGGAATCGGCTGAGGTAGAAAGCGGGGTAGAGGCCGCCGAGAAGGCCGGCGAACAGGAACAGCCCCAATCCGGGCAGGAGCATCCCGCCTTCGCCCAAATAGCGGACCTTGAGGTCCGCCCCGATCCAGCCGCCGCTCCAGGCGCTTCCGACCTCGACCAGCGCAAGCGCAAGAAGCATCGCGATCCCCGCGGTCAGAAGCGATTCGCCGAGCAGCTGGGCGATGAGCTGGCGGCGCCGAGCCCCAAGCACCTTGCGGAGCGCGATCTCGCGGGCGCGCTGGGTCGCCCGCGCCGTCGACAGGTTGATGAAGTTCATCACCGCCATTCCGAGGATGAGCAATGCCACCACCCCGAATGTCGCGAGGGTACGAGCGTCGCCCGGCGGGGCGAGCGCGCCCTGCACAGCGTCGCCGAGATGGACCTTCGCTATAGGCACCAGCTTGAGATCGAGGATATCGGCCTGGCTCGACGACCGCCCGTCGATCAGCTGAGGAGCGATCGTCCGTTTCTCCCAGGCCGGGAAGGCGGCGTTGATCGCCGACTCGTCGGCGCCGGGCCGGAGCTTGACGTAATGCTGCTGGTTCATGTTGCCCCAGCCCTTGTCGCTGGCCGGAAGCGAGTCGAAATCGGCGGGGTTGTGGCGGTAGAGAAGCGCGATCTTCAGGCTCGAATTGCCCGGCAGGTCGCGGATCACGCCGGTGACCGGATAGTCCTCGCGCCCGCTGCCGGCGCCCAGGGTGATCGTCCGCCCCACCGCCTTGGCGGTCCCGAGCAGCCTGACCGCCTGGCTCTCGGTCAGGACCACCGAGCGCATGTCGGCGAGGGCCCGGGCCGCCGAGCCGTCGACGAACTCGAGCCTGAAGATGTCGAAGAAGCTCGGATCGACCGCCGCGGCCTCGAGGAACATGGGCTGGCCGCCGCGCATCAGAACGGTCTTGCCGGACCGGAAGACCGTCAGCGCCTCGATCTGCGGAAATCCGGCAGCCAGCCTATCCCGCACCGGGAAGGGGCTCCGCTGCGATTTGGAGACCGGCTGGCCCGCCTCGTGCCAGGTCGCCTGCACCTGGTGGATCCGCTCGTGATCGGGAAGCCAGCTGTCGTAGCTCGACTCGTAGCGGACGTAGAGCAGGATGGTGAGGCAGGCGGCGAGGCCGAGGGCGAGGCCGCAAATGTTGATGAGGGCGTAGGCGCGGTTCCTCGTCAGGGTCCTCAGGGCGACGATCAGATAGTTGCGCCACATCGCTTCGATCCTATTCGTAACGGAGGGCGAGGATGGGATTGGCCCGCGCCACCCGGATGGCGTGAAGGGCGACGGTGCCGATGGCGATGGCGAACGCCATGATGCCGGCGAGGACGAACGGGCCCGGCCCCAGGCCGATCCGGCTGTCGAAGCCGTTCAGCCAGTCGCGCATCGCCCACCAGGCCACTGGCCAGGCAATCAGATTGGCGACGATGACGGGCTTTGAGAACTGCCAGGCGAGCAGCCGCACGATGTGGTGGACCCGGGCGCCGAGCACCTTCCGGATCCCGATCTCCTTGGTGCGGCGCTGGGCAGTGAAGGAAGCGAGGCCGAACAGGCCGAGGCAGGCGATGAGCACGGAAACCAGGGTGAAGGCGGCGAAGAGCTGGCCCCTCTTCTCCTCGTCTTCATAGAGTTTGCCGATAACCTCCTCGCTGAAGTCGGCCTTGAATGGCACCTCGGGGGCGAACCGCTTCCATATCGATTCGACCTGCTTTCGGACCGCGACCGGGTCGGCGCCTTCATAGCGGGCGACGAGATAGGGCAGCGAACCGCGCTCGAAGCTGTGGAGGATCGGCTCGACCTTGTCGCGCACGGAGCGGAAGCGGGAATCGCGGACGACTCCGATGATGACATGAGGCGGCCCCGGCTCCGGCGCGCTTATGTCGCGGAATTGCTTGCCGACGGCGGCTCGGGGGCTGCGATAGCCAAGCGCCCGGACAGCGCTTTCATTGGCGACGACATGGATAGGCCGTTCGGATCGGGGCGCCGGCCCGGACGCGGCCGCGGGCTCGAGTGAGGCCGGCGTTTCGTCCGCGGGCCGGCTTTCGTCGAACAGCCGTCCGGCGAGCAGCGGAATCCTCATCGCTTCGAAGAATCCGGCCTCCACCGGATAGACGCCGAACTCCAGCGGCTTATCGAATCCGGGCAGAGTGAAGGTGCTGAAATTGAACATACCGGTCGACACTCCGATCGAAGTGCGGCTGGCGGAGGTCACGCCCCTCACCCGCTCGACCTCGCGCCGGAACGCCTCCCCCTCAGTCCCGAGCAGGTGGATGCTTTCGAGCTGAAGCAGCCCCGACCGATCGAAGCCGGGGTCGACGGTCCGGGCATAGACGGTCTGGCTGTAGACGATCGCCGTGCAGACGATGAGGCCGATCGAAACGGCGAACTGACCGACGACCAGAGCGGTCCGGAGCCGTCCCGAACCGGGCGCCTCGGAGGTCGAGGCGTTCGCCTTCAGAACCCGGGCCGGCTGGAAGCGCGAAAGGTAGAAAGCGGGATAGAGGCCGCCGACCAGAGCCACGAGCAGCATCAGGCCGAGCACCGGCGGAATCAAGCTGTCGGCGCCCAGGTAGCTCAGGGCCAGGTCCGCTCCGAGGAAGCTGGAAAGGACGGGGAGCACAAGCTCGACCGCGGTAAGCGCCAGAAAGGTCGCAACCGCCACAAGCAGCAAGGTCTCCCCCATGAACTGCGCGATCAGCTGCCGGCGGCTGGCTCCGACCAGCTTCCTGAGCGCGACCTCACGCGCGCGCCGGCTTGCCCCGGCCGTCGCGAGATTGGTGAAGTTGATGCAGGCCATTCCAAGAACCAGGGCCGCGATGATCGTGAAGGTGACAAGCGTTCCACGCTCGATCCCCGGCTTCAGGGGGGTTTGGGCGTCGCTGAGATGCACGTCCTTGACGTTGACGAGGCGCCAGTCCTGCCGCCCGAGCGGCGGCTCCTGGGCGCCCGGCTGGCGGGGGACGACCTTCTTCTGCCACTCCGGCAGAGCGGCGTGGATCGGCGAGGGATCGGCGCCCGGGCGAAGGGTCAGATAGGTGAAGCCGCTAATCATGTCCCAGGCGCCTGGGTTGACGCTGAAAGCGACGTTTGGCGGTGGGCTGGCGGCATCGAAACGCGCGAGCATCTTGAAGTCGAGATGCGAGCTGGTCGGCAAATCCTCGAGGATTGCGGTCACCCGGTAATCGATGGTCGAGTCCCCACCCGGAGCCGCGGATTTGATGGTGATGGTTTGGCCTATCGGATCGTCGCGGCCGAAGAAGCTCTCCGCCGCGGTCTGGGTGAGCACGATCGAGCCCGGCAAGGAGAGCGCCGTTGCGGCGTCGCCGCGGGCCAGCGGCATCGGAAGAACGTCGAATACGGGCCCGTCCACGAAGTAGAGGCCGTCCGGATACCGGGCCTCTCCCCGGTGGAGGATCACCGAAGATCCGGACTGGAGATGGACCAGCCTCTCGATCTGCGGAAAGTCCTTCTTGAGCGCGGCCCCGACCGGATAATTGGCCAGCTGGATTCGCCGCTCTTCCCCGGTCGGGCTCTCGAGGTTGCTCTGGAGCTGGAAGATCCGGTCCGCGCCCGGAAGCCAGCGGTCGTAGCTGAGCTCGTGCCGCACGTAGAGGAGGATGAGTAGGCAGGCGGCAAGGCCGAGCGCGAGGCCGAAGACGTTGATGAAAGCGTAGGTCTTTCTCTTCGTCAGGACCCGGAGGGCGACGGTCAGGTAGTTGCGCCACATGGTCAGTTGGTCCCCCCGACTGAAAATCCTCCCCCGGATTTCCGGGGGAGGGGGACCATGCGAAGCATGGTGGAGGGGCCCTTCCGAGTCCGAAGATCCCCTCCACCGCGCTTCGCGCGGTCCCCCTCCCCGCGAAATCGAGGGGAGGAATTATGGAGGAAGCGCCTCCTCATTTCTCCTTCAACCTGCCAGCCGGCCGCCGCGCCACGATCTTGATCTCGGTGATTCCCCCGTCCGGGATCAGCCGGTCGACGTCGATCGCCGTCCAGGCCGGATAGGGGGCTTTGACGAAGCGCTTGTGGACCGCGACGATGGCCGGCATCTGGGCGGTGATCTCGGTGTGGAAGCTGGTGATGTCGACGACGTCGTCCCAGCTGGCGCGGGCGCGCTTCAATATGGCTCCGATCTGCCCGTAGGTGCGCTCGTACGCCGCCTCGAGCGACTCCCCCTCGCGCTCGCCGACGACGATCCCGCTCAGGTAGATCGTGTCCCCGGCAAGGATCGCGTCGTTATAGCCCCATTCCTCCTGGAACTTCCGGCCCTGCGGGTTCTCGCTCATCAGCACGGTCGAGCGCTGCCGCTCGCCGGCGTGGGCGGGGGTTGCGAAGGCTGAGAGGATGAAGAGGGCAGCCGTCATTCCTCCCCGAGCTCGCTCGGGGAGGGGGACCGCGCGAAGCGCGGTGGAGGGGAAATTCGGAGTCGGCATTGCCCCTCCACCACGACGCTTCGAGTCGCGGTTCCCCTCCCCGAGACGAGCTCGGGGAGGAATTGAAGTCGACTCATCCCTCACGCCGCCCGCCGCCGCTCGATCAGGATCCGGCCGTCGAGCATGTTCACCACCCGGCCGGCATAATCGGCATGGGCCGGCGAGTGCGTGACCATGACGATGGTCGAGCCCTCGCGGTTCAGGGCCTGGAGCATCTTCATCACTTCCTCGCCATGCTGGGTGTCGAGGTTGCCGGTCGGCTCGTCGGCAAGGATCAGCTTGGGGTTGCCGACCAGCGCGCGGGCGACGGCGACGCGCTGCTGCTGGCCGCCCGAGAGCTGGCTCGGCCGGTGCTTGGCCCGGTGGGCGACCCCGACCTTGTCCATCACCGCCTCGACCCGCGAGCGCCGCTCGGACGCGGCGACGTCGTGGTAGAGCAAGGCGAGCTCGATATTCTCGCGGACGGAGAGTTCGTCGACCAGGTTGAAGCTCTGGAAGATGAAGCCGATATTCTGCTTGCGGACGTTGGCGAGCTTGGCCTCGGGAAGCCCCGCCACCTCGAGGCCGTCGAAGACGTAGGAGCCGCTGCTCGGCGAATCGAGCATGCCGATCACGTTCAGAAGCGTCGATTTTCCGCAGCCCGACGGCCCCATGATCGCGACGAACTCGCCGTCGGCGATGTCGAGGTCGATCCGGTCGAGCGCCGTCGTCTCGACGGTGTCGGCGCGGTAGACCCGCGACAGTTCACGCATGGTCAGCATTGCTTGCTCCTTCAGGTCTCGAGGTCGAGCCGGTCCTTGTCGGCGAAACCGGTATAGGGTGAGGTGATGATCCGCTCGCCGGGCTCCAGCCCCTCGAGCACTTCGATGAAATCGGCGTTGCGGCGTCCGAGCCGGACGTTGCGCTTCACGGCGCCGCCGCCGCCGGGCTCGACCACGAACACCCAGGCGCCGCCGGTCTCGTTGTAGAAGGCGCCGTTGGGGATGAGCAGGGCGGGGGCGGGATCGCCGAGAGTCAGCTTGGTCTGGAGGGTCTGGCCGCGATTGAGCGCCGGCGGCTCGGCGCCGACGAAGGTGAGGTCGGCTTCGAACACGCCGTTCTTCACCTGCGGGTAGATCTTGGCGACCTTCGCCCGATAGGTCTTGCCGCCCAGGTCCACGGTCGCCGTCTGGCCCAGCTGCACCCGGCCGAGATAATATTCGTCCACGCTCGCGACGAGCTTGTTGCGGCCGGCGCTGTCGACCTGGCCGAGCCGCTCGCCGCGGGTGAGCGACTGGCCGACCTGGATCGAGAAGGCGGTGAGCTGCCCGGTGACCGGAGCGCGCAGGTTGAGCGCGTCGAGAGTCGAGCGGGCGATGTCGAGGCTTCCGCTCAGCGAGGCGTTGGAGGCTCGGAGCTGGGCGAGCTGGCTGGTCTGGAGCCTCTGGTTGACCTCCCGGGCGCGCCTCAGAACTTCGGCTCGGCGCCGGCTCGAAAGATATTCGTCGCGGCTGTCGTTATACACCTTGGCGGGAACGTAGCCCTTTTCCATCAGCGGCTTCTGCATCTCGTACTGGCGCCTCGCCTTGTCGGCGGCGAGCTGGGCGTCGATGACGGCCCGCTCGTCGCCGATGCTGGTCTGGGCGAGCGCCAGCTCCTGGCTTCGCATCGAATTGACCTCGCGCGACACGTCGGACTGGCGGGCGAGCAGATTGAGAGCGAGGTCCGAGTTGGACAGAACCGCGAGCAGCTGGCCCTGCTGGACGATGGCCCCGTCCTCGACCAGGACCTTCTCCACCCGGCCGCCCTCGACGGCGTCGAGATAGACCGTGACCAGGGGCTCGACCCGGGCCCTCAGCGGAAGGAAGTCGTCGAACGTGCCCTTGCTCACCGCCGACACGGTCAGCCGCTCGGCCGCGACCGTCTGGCTGCCCGCGCTCGGAGCGAACCACCAGAAGAGCAAAGCGAAAAGCAGGAGCGCGGCCGCCCCGATGGCGATCTTGGAGCGCTGCGACAGGCCGGTGGAGACCACCACCTTGTCCATTCCGGTGCCGCTTTCCGCGCGCGGCTCGCCGTCCGTTGATTTGATCCTGATCACGCTCATCCCTGCCTCATGCCGTCCGATATCGGACACTTGCCTGTACGCGGGCGTACAGGATCACAGGAGCGCGCTCGCGCAGCCCATGACGAGATGGGCGCTGCCGTCGTCGCAGGCGGCCGCGGCAAGGTCGCCGGCCGCCGCTCTCAGGCTCGCCACGCTCACGGGCTGGAGCACCGCCATCGGCAGAAGCAAGGCGATTGCGACGCACGCCGTCCCGGTCAGCCAGGAATTGAACTTGCGCATTGCCGGACTCCCCGATTTCCCTGTCGCCTTCTCTCCAGCATGAGGCGTGCCAATCGCGGAAAAGCCCGGTTTCCGGCGATTACAGGCGATCTTCGGCCGCCCATCCGTCCGCTTCCGAACGGCGCCGAGTCCGTCCCCGGACGCCGCGGTCACGCTCCGGGCACCGGTGGCACGATTATTGTTTGTCCGTAACCGGACAGGCTTGTAGGAGAAAAGACGTGGCTGGGGAGGGGAAGCCGTTCTGGCGGTGCATCGTCGTCGACGACGATCAGGACATCTTGCTGTCCGCCCGGCTCCTGCTCCGCGACCTCTTCGGGGAGGTCCTCACCTTCCAGGCGCCCGAAGAGGCGATGGCGGCGATAGAGGGGGACGGCGCGGACGTCGTCCTGCTCGACGCGAATTTCGGCCGCGGCGCGACCAACGCCGCCGAGGGCTTTCACTGGCTCGGCGAGATATTGGCGAAGGACCCGCAGGCCGTCGTGGTGATGATCACGGCCCATGGCGGAGTCAACATCGCCGTCGAGGCGATGAAGCGCGGGGCCACCGACTTCGTCTCCAAGCCCTGGTCCAACGAACGCCTGCTGGCGACGGTCCGGACCGCGGCGTCGCTTCGCACCTCGCGGCAGGCGGCGGTGACCGAGCGCAAGCGGGCCGTCGCCATCTCCACTCCGGCGGCGGGCGGCGAGACCCCGCTGCTCGGCCAGTCCGGGCCGATGCGCCGGGTCTATTCGCTGATCGAGCGGGCCGGCCCGACGGAGGCCAACGTCCTCATCCTCGGCGAGAACGGCACCGGAAAGGAGCTGGTGGCCCGGGAGCTCCACGGCAAGTCCCGCCGCTCCGGCAACGTCTTCGTCTCGGTGGACCTCGGAGCGGTGGCCGAGAATCTCTTCGAATCCGAATTGTTCGGCCACGTCAAAGGCGCCTTCACCGACGCCCGCGGCGACCGCATCGGGCGGCTCCAGGCGGCCGACGGCGGAACCCTCTTTCTCGACGAAGTCGGCAACCTCCCGCTCCATCTCCAGCCCAAATTGCTGACGGCTCTCGAGCAGCGCCAGGTCACCCCGGTCGGGGCCAACAAGCCGGTGCCGATCGACGTCCGGGTCCTCGCGGCGACCAACCTTCCGCCCGAACGGCTCTTCGACGAAGGCCTGTTCCGCCCGGACCTGCTGTTCCGGCTGAACACGGTCGAGATCGAGCTCCCGCCGCTCCGAGATCGGCGCGAGGACATCCCGGTCCTCGTCGACCATTATGTCGCGCTCTACTCGAAGAAATATGCCAGGCCGGCGCGCCGTCTTCCAGCCGAGGTCATGGCGGCGCTCGTCGCCTACGACTGGCCCGGCAACGTCCGCGCGCTCCGCCACGCGGCCGAACGCGCCGTCATCCTGGCGGGCAACGGCGCCTTCACCTTCGAGGATTTCTCGCTCTCCCGCTCGGCCGCGCCCCGCCACGCAGCGACCAGCACCCCGCCGCCCCTGGGCTCCGATCTCAATCTCGAGCGCGTCGAAAAGCAGATGGTCGAGCAGGCCCTGAAGCGCCACGCCTACAACATCTCGCTGGCCGCCCAGGAGCTCGGCCTGACCCGAGCCTCGCTCTACCGCCGAATGGACAAGCATGGGCTTTGAGGCATTTCCAGTCCTCCCCGAGCTTGCTCGGGGAGGGGGACCATCCGAAGGATGGTGGAGGGGAAACTCTCAGTCCGATTTACCCCTCCACCGCGCTTCGCGCGGTCCCCCTCCCCGAGACAAGCTCGGGGAGGACTTGAGACGCGATCACCCTTATGCATTTTAGGAGCCGCTTCATCGCCGGCCTCGGCTGGCGGTCGGTGATGCTGCTCGCCACCGTCTACCTGTTCGTCTCGGCTCTCGGAATCGACGGGCTCGGAGTGGCCCGGCTGCTCGCGGCGGGCCTTTGCCTCTGGGCGCTCTACGAGCTTTGGCGCTACATCCAGCGAACCAACATGGAGCTCGCCCGCTTCCTCGAAGCGGTAAGGCTGGGCGACCTCTCCCAGAGCTTCGCTCACCGGGCGGACGGCAGCGGCTTCACCGATATCGGCCGGGCGCTCGACCAGGGGATCCGCAATCTTCGCGACGAGCGGCTGCGGCTCACCGAATCTAACCGATTCTGCGAGGCGGTGCTCGACGACGCTCCGGCGCCGCTTCTTACGGTCGACGCCGAGGGCCGGGTCGAGCTCGCCAACAAGGCCGCGCGCCGCCTCTTCCTCCGCCATCAAGGCGTGAGGGTCGAGGATTACCGGATCTACGGCGAGACCTTCGCCGCCGGGCTCGGCGACGATTCCATCGGCAAGCCGCGCCTCGTCCCGCTCATGCTCGACGAGTTGCCCCAGACCGCCATGGTCAGCGCCGCTTCGGTCCACCGCCTCGGCGGAATGGTCCGGGTCGTCGCCGTCCAGCCGATCCAGGGCGAGCTGAACGCGATCGAGATCGCCGCCCAGAGCGATCTCATCCGGGTCCTCACCCACGAGATCATGAACTCGATGACTCCGGTCACCTCCCTCGCCCAGAGCGCGGCCGGACTGATGGCGCAGGCCGATCGCGGCGGCGATCCGCTCGTCTCGGACGCCCGGGCCGCGGTCGAGACCCTCGCCCGGCGCGCCGACGGAGTGATGCACTTCGTCGAGAGCTACCGGCAGATCAGCCGGACGCCCGTCGTTCGACGCCGCCTTTTCGAAGTCCTGCCTTGGGCGCGGGAGCTCGAATCCCTGTTCCGCGCCGGCGACGGGGCGCAGGACGTCGCCTTGTCGCTCGAAATCGTACCGGACCGGCTGACTCTCGACGCCGATCCGGACCTGATGTGCCAGGTGCTGATCAACCTGCTCCGCAACGCGGCGGAGGCCGCGCGCGACCACGCCGAAGCCCCTGCGGTCTCCCTGTCTTTCGCTTCGGTCGCGGGCGCCCGGGTCCAGATCGAAGTCGCGGACAACGGCGCCGGAGTTCCGGAGGACCTCCGCCAGGACGTCTTCCTCCCTTTCTTCACCACCAAGGCCAAGGGCACGGGAGTCGGGCTCAGCCTCGCGCGCCAGGTCGTCCTCGCCCACCGCGGTTCGATCGGCCTGGGGACAAGCGACAGCGGCGGGGCTTTGTTCAGGATCCTGCTCTGAATTTCCCTCGTCGGAGCGAGCATTCCGTCATCCCGGCGAAAGCCGGGACCTCAGGACGAGAAGTCTCGGCGGGTCTCCCCGAGGTCCCGGCTTTCGCCGGGATGACGGGAGTCTTCATCGGTTCCAGGCAACGGATCCTCCCAGAGCTGCTCCTCCGGGATCGAATCCGCCAGGCTGAGGCCGTCCAGTATCCGGGCGGTCTCGTCGCGCACCATCAGCATCACCCGGTGGAGCCGGCACTGGTCCTCCGTGATGCAATTCTTGCATGTTTCGTGGCGGTATCGGCTGGCGCAGGGAAGCAGTCCGAGCGAGCCCCGGGTGAGCCGGACGATCGATCCGTAGCTTATCTCCGCCGGCGGCTTGGCCAGCCAATAGCCGCCGTCGCGGCCCCGGCGGCTTGCAACCAGCTTCTCGCGGATCATCTGGGAGAGCATGACGGTCAGGAATTTCGGCGGGATCTTCTGCCGGGCGGCGATCTCGCTCAGCTGGACCGGCCCTCCGCCGTAGCGATCGGCGAGGTGGAGGAGCGCGCGGATTGTATAGCGCGTTCGTTGAGAAAGCATGGGCGAGTCATGAACCCTTGCCCCCCGCTTGGCAACCGCCCGGCAGCCGTCATCCCGGCGAAAGCCGGGACCTCGGGTCGAGAAGCTAGTGGTTCGAGCCCGCCGCCTTGCGGATGAAGTGGCCCGCCGACACGCCCCGAAGCAAGGCGTGTCGGTATTTCTGGGTCGTGTCGCCCTCGTGCCACCCTCCCGAGGGCATGGCCTCGGCAAGCGCCCGCATCGCGGCGTGATCGAGGGTTCCGGCCGCCTCGCTGCACGCCTCGATCCGCCCCAGCTCCTCGCCGAGCTCGCCGCGCCCGGCGACCAGGCCTTCGTGCCAGTCCGGCGCCTGATAGCCCTTGAGGGTCTCGTTGACGACCTTGGCCGGGAGACGGTCCGCGAAGGCGGTACGGGCGAGCGCCCGGTGGACGCCGTGGCTCAGATACTGGTCGGTCGGCACGGTGAGGCAGAATTCGATGAGCCGGCGATCGGCGGTCGGATCCCGGACGTCGATCCCCCAGCCGGCGAGATACCCCTTGTTGTAATTTCCGATGTCCGTCCGCCGAAGCGCCCAGAGCCGGGTCGCGAGCGGATCGCGCCGCGGCCGGTAGCTGGTGTCGAGCCCCCGCTCCGCACCGCGCTCGGCGACCCGGGAGGCGGCTTCGGGGCTGATCGCCGAATAGTCGGTCAGCTTGCGGCCTCTGCCCCGAATCCGGCCGATCGCCTGCCACAGCGGCACCGGCAAAAACGGCCCGAGCGTCTGAGCCGCGACGGTGCCGACCCGGGTTCCGTTGCGGACCAGCGCCAAGGATTCCCGCGCCAGGCGCAGGAGCCTGCCGCTCGACAGCAATTGGGTGAGAAGCTGCATGCCGTCATAGCTGAAGCTCATATTGCCGCGTGCGCCGCTCAGCAGCACCCGGTCGCCCCGCTGCCGGGCAACGTCCAGGATCCGGTGGATCCACACGCCGTTGCACAGGTTGAGGAACGGCCGCTCATAGATGAAGAACAGCCGGTCGAGGTCGGCGAAGGGGGAACCCCCGTTCCGGACCAGCAGATGGTCCATGTTGGGATACATTGCGGCGACCTCGGCGGCATGCGGGCCCTCGTCCGCAAAGGCGTTCCTGACCCCGCTGGCGTCATAGCCCTCGCGCGGAACGCCGGTGAACGCGGTCACCCGCCCCCCCGACGGCGCCATCAGCCGGGCGGCGGTGGCGGCGACGGTGCTGCTGTCCAGGCCCCCGCTCAGATGGGCCCCGACTCGAGGCCCCGCGCCTTCGAGGCGCACGGCGACGGCCCGGTCGAAATGCTCGCGCAGCGCCTCGGCATAATCGCCGGTGCTCTTCAAACGAAGCGGCTCCAGGGAGGGCCGCCACCAGAGCCGAGGCTTCAGGCCGTCCCGGGTGACCGCGACGATTTCGCCGGCTCGCACCTTGCTGACCCCTTCGAAATAGGTCTCGGATCCATCCTCGGGGAGCAGCGCGAGGAAGCTCGCCACGGCTTCGCGGTCCGGAGCGGGCGGCAGTTCCGGGAGGGCGTGCAGGCCTTTCGGCATCGAGGCGAAAGCAAAGAATCCGCGGCTTTGGCTGTAGTGAAGCGGGCGTTCGCCCAGGAAGTCGCGGGCGAGCAGCAGCCGCTCCCGGCGCGAATCCCAGAAGGCGAAGGCGAAATTGCCCTGCAGGCGCTCGACCGCCTCGTCCTCCCAGCGCTCGAGCGCCCTCAGCATGAGCATCGGGTCGGTCAGGGACGCGAGCTCCCCCGCTCCGATGCCCAGCGACTCGCCGAGCTCCTCCCGATTGTGGAGGCTGGCATCGGCCACCAGCAAGGTCGTGCCGCCGGCGCCTGCGGCGACCGCTTCCGGCCGCCGGGAGCGGGGCCGCAGGGCGTAGAGCCGTTGCCCGACCGCGATCGCGCCGTCGCTCGCCATCGCCGGGGCTTCGGGTCCGTAAATTTGCTGCGCCTTGAGCATCCGCTCGCAGCGCATTGCCGAATCGGGACGACCGTCCTGGCTCCAATAGCCCGCGATTGCCGTCACGCCGGGCGGATTTCAACCAGCCCGTCGGCCGCGAGCTCGTCCAGCAGCTCGCTCAACTGGGCTTCGCAAGTGGCAGGGTCGACTTCGAACTCGCGAAGCAGCTCTTCCTTCAGCTCCGAGAATCGTTTCGGCTGCTCGATCATCGCCCAGATCCGGGTGGCCGTTCCGTTGAAGCCGTAGCAGGTGCCGTTGTCGATATGCAAAGCGACCAGCTCGCCATCGACTTCCGTCTCGATCATCTCGCCGATACGGCGCACCATCTTGTCTTCGCCCACTGTGCTTCCTTTTCGTTTATCGGGCCCCTTAACCCCGTTGGGCGTCGCTCTTCAACGATCCGATCCGCACATCCGTTCGACATTCGGCCGGCCCCGAGCGGCTGGCCATGCTTCGGCTCGGCCGTTCCGGGGAACGCGCCTTTGATTTTCGCGCCTTTCAGGAAGCCGACGCGCCTGGGCCGGCGCGACGCTCAACTGCTACGTCCAACGGCAGCTGGACGGTAACCCGGGCATCGAAAGAAAGATCGTTTCTCGGCTCCAGTGCGCATGTGCCGGAAATTGCGCCCGTTGACGCGCGAGCGGCTCGTTCGGGGCTATTCCGGGAGACGCTTGCGATCAGGACTTGTCGGTCAGGTCGGCGCGCGAGCCCACGGTCAGCTCGGCGGATCCGGCCTGCAGATGCGTCAGCCTGGGGGCGTCCCAGGCTTTCTTCTGCAGGGTCGGCTCGAGCTGGGCTTGGGCATGTGTGTCGAC
>DASVSX010000037.1:0-40714 GCA_036387875.1 Allosphingosinicella sp.
TCGTCGCTATATCTGGCAGATGGCAACACCCCCCAGCGAAAACGCTTACGGCGCCGATTCCATCAAGGTGCTGAAGGGCCTCGACGCGGTCCGCAAGCGGCCCGGAATGTATATCGGCGACACCGACGACGGCTCGGGCCTGCACCACATGGTGTTCGAGGTCTCGGACAATGCGATCGACGAGGCTCTGGCGGGCCATTGCGACCTCATCCGGATCGTCCTCAACCCCGACGGCTCGGTCTCGGTGGAGGACAATGGCCGAGGCATCCCGACCGGGATCCATGCCGAGGAAGGCGTTTCGGCGGCCGAGGTCATCATGACCCAGCTCCACGCCGGCGGCAAGTTCGAGAACACGTCCGACGACAATGCCTACAAGGTCTCCGGCGGGCTTCACGGAGTCGGGGTCTCGGTGGTGAACGCCCTCTCGGAATGGCTCGACCTCACCATCTGGCGCGACGGCGAGGAGCATTACATGCGCTTCCGCCACGGCGACGCCGAGGCGCCGCTCAAGCTGGTCGGACCCGCCGGCGACCGCAAGGGAACCCGGGTCACCTTCCTGCCCTCGCCCGACACGTTCAAGATCGTCGAGTTCGACTTCGAGAAGCTCGAGCACCGCTTCCGCGAGCTCGCCTTCCTCAACTCCGGAGTCCGGCTGATCCTCACCGACGCCCGGCACGAGGAAGAGAAGTCGGTCGAGCTTTATTACGAGGGCGGGATTTCCGCCTTCGTCCGCTACCTCGACCGGACCAAGGCCGCGCTCATTCCCGACCCGATCTCGGTCACCGGCCAGCGCGACGATGTCGGGATCGAGGTCGCCCTCGAGTGGAACGATTCCTATTACGAGCAGACCCTCTGCTTCACCAACAACATCCCGCAGCGCGACGGCGGCACCCACCTCGCCGCCTTCCGGGCGGCGCTGACCCGCACTCTCAACAATTATGCCGAGAAATCCGGCATGATGAAGCGCGAGAAGGTCAGCCTCACCGGCGACGACATGCGCGAGGGGCTCACCGCGATCGTCTCGGTCAAGCTGCCCGACCCAAAGTTCGGCTCGCAGACCAAGGACAAGCTCGTCTCCTCCGAGGTCCGCCAGCCGCTCGAGAGCCTGATGGCCGACAAGCTCGCCGAGTGGCTCGAGGAGAATCCGAACCACGCGAAGACGATCATCCAGAAGATCATCGACGCCGCCGCCGCCCGCGAGGCCGCCCGCAAGGCGCGCGAGGCGAGCCGCAAGTCGGTGCTCGGAATCGCGTCCCTCCCCGGCAAGCTCGCCGACTGCCAGGAGCGCGACCCGGCGAAGTGCGAATTGTTCCTGGTCGAGGGCGACAGCGCCGGAGGCTCCGCCAAGCAGGGCCGCAACCGCGAGGTCCAGGCGATCCTGCCCCTGAAGGGCAAGATCCTGAACGTCGAACGCGCCCGGTTCGACCGGATGCTGTCGTCGAAGGAGGTCGGAACCCTTATCCAGGCGATGGGCACGGGCATCGGCCGCGACGATTTCAACATCGACAAGCTTCGCTACCACAAGATCGTGATCATGACGGACGCCGACGTAGACGGCGCCCACATCCGCACCCTGCTGCTCACCTTCTTCTACCGGCAGATGCCCCAGATCATCGAGCGCGGGCATCTCTTCATCGCCCAGCCGCCGCTCTACAAGGTCGCCAAGGGCCGCTCGGAAGTCTATCTCAAGGACAATGCCAAGCTCGACGATTATCTCGTCGACGCCGGAATCGGGCTGATGAGGCTCGAGACCAAGGACGGGCCTAGGACGGGCGACGACCTGCGCGATCTCGCCGATCATGCCCGCCGGGTCCGGAGCCTGATGGCCTACGTTCCCCGCCGCTACGATCCCGGCCTGATCGAGGCCCTGGCCCTGAACGGAGCGCTCGACCCCGCTTTGCCGCCGGCGCAGCGCCATGAGGCGATCGCTCGGGCCGCCGCTTTCCTGCAGGGGAGCGACGAGGACTCGACCTGGACCGGCGAGATCGGCGCCGACGGCGACTATGTCCTTCGCCGCCTGTGGCGCGGAGTCACCGACCATCATGTCGTCGATCACAAGTTCGTGGCTTCGGCCGAAGCGCGCAAGCTCCACGGCCTCACCGCCGAGCAGGCCGATGCTTATTCGACCGCGTCCCGGCTCGTCTCGATGAAGACCGCCGCCGCCGACGTGGAGGAGGAGGTCAATCCCGACAGCGACGATCCGCACGTCAAGGTCGAGGGCGTCCCCGAGCCCGGCCGCGCTCCCGACGCGCGCGGCATCCTCGTGCGACGGCCGACCGAATTGCTCGACGCCATCCTCGCCGCGGGGCGCAAGGGCCTCGCCATACAGCGCTACAAGGGCCTCGGCGAGATGAACGCCGACCAGCTCTGGGAAACCACCCTCGACCCCGACAATCGCTCCCTGCTCCGGGTGGAAGTCGCCCAGGCCGACGTCGCCGACGAGATCTTCACGAGGCTGATGGGGGACGTCGTCGAGCCGAGACGCGAATTCATCCAGGAGAATGCGCTCAACGTCGCCAATCTCGACGTTTGAAGCCTGTCCCGGCCGGGCGGGCGCGAGGACACCGGGAAGCGCCGGCGCCCGCCTTTCCCTCTATCGGAACAAGGTGGAAGGCGCGGCTCGTCCCCACCACGCCTCGTCCCCCGGAACGGCAATCTCGACATGCAGCCGGGCCAGCGCAGCTTCGGCTGTTTCTTCGCCGAACAAGTCGATGGTCAGAGCGATCTCCTCCTCCCGGCCTGCCGGTGCGAGCCCGACCCGGGCGTCGGCGAGCGCTGCCGCTATCTCTCCCGCGAGGTCGGCGGCCCGTCGCTCCTCCTCGCCGCTGATCGCCAGTCGCGGGATCAGCCCGAGCGGGATCCGGATCGCGGGCGAATCGGCGCCTTCGGCGGCCGAGCGCCGAACCAGACCCGCTTCGAGCGCGAGCCCGTAGGGTCGTGCGACCGCCTGGTCGATCTGGCCCAGAAAGGCGCCCAGCGCCGATTCGAGGTTCGTCGCCGCGGCTTCAGGCGTGCACGACCGCCATTCGAGCCACGGGGCCGCGCAGTCGATCGACGCGGCCGGACCGTGGTAGACGAAGGACGGATCGACCGGGCCGGCGAAGTTGGCGTTGCGGCAGGTTCGTCCGGTAATTCGGACGGCGCGATCGGCGATCAGCCGAAGGCCGGGCAGGGAGAAGCGAAGCCCGTCCATGCCGGCGCCTGCCCCCGCTTCGGGCTCGTAGCGACCGGTCTCGCCATCGCCGGACCGAGCGAGGAAGCCGGCCACCTCCGGCCAGGGGGGAGGTTGCTCGGAGCCCGGAGATTCGCGGCTGACGATCAGGGCGGGGAGGTCGCGAAAGTCGAAGGAATAGCGCCATTTCCCGGGCAGCGCGCGCCCGTCCGGGATCGGCGCCTGCCAGCCCGGCAAGGCCTCGGCGACGGCCTCGGCGAGCGCCGCGAAACGCTCGATCGCGGCAGCATCGGGCTCGGCCGCAGCCGATCCCGCGAACAGCACCACCTTGCCGAGCGCGTCGAACAAGCCAAGCTCGACGCGCGGGCCCGAAGCCGGGCTCGGCGCGCCTTCGGGCTCGAAATCGAGCGCCAGTTCGAAGCGGTCCTGGAAAGACGGCTGCAGATGCGCCGCGACTTCGACCGACCAGGCCAGGACGGAGTCGAGGGCCGCCCCATCGCCGCCCGCGACGGCGCCGCAGACCGACAAGGCCGGAGTCCCGGGCATTTCCAGCCTCGGCCCCGGCCCCGGCCCCGAATGCGGATCGAGGTCCAGGGCGAGCGGGTCGGTCTCGCTCGGCGCGCGAAGGATCAGGCGCAGGGGCGGCAGGCCCGGCCGCTCGATCCGGTCCCCTTCGAAGCGAACCGGAAGCGCCTGCTCCGGAGCATGCGGGGGGGCCGGCGGCAGGGCGTAGGCGAGCCGTTGCCGGCCCGCCGCCAACCGGACCGCGGCGGGGGAGACGGACGGACCGCCCGACGCGCCGGCCGGCGTCGTGGTTCGGCCGTGCAGGACCGCCGCGCCCTCGCCAAGCAGAACGGTGCCGCGGCTCACGTCCACCGCCGTCGACGCGATGACCGGTCGAAGGCGCGGTCCCGCCGCCACCGTCGACTCATGGAGAGCTCGGACCTCCGCCGGCGCGACGTTGGTCTCGGTCGCGGGCGGCGCCGGCCGCAATCGCCTGGTCAGATCGCGGGCCAAAGCGGAGCGGACCCGCTCGAATCGCCCGACGAGCGGGTCGGTCCCGGCGGCGGCGGTGAAGCGCTCGAGCTCCGCCTCGAACAGCGCCCACCAGAGATCGAGGTCGATCGACTGGAAGCTGTGAGTGCCCTCCTCGCCTTCCACGGTGCCGGAAAGAGCCGATGTCGACAGCGGCGGAACGGCGAAGCGGGCGACGTCGGGCGTGGCCGGGCTGGCGAGGGCGATCCCGCCGCCCGAGCTGAGGTGCACGCACCAATAGGAGCCACGCTCCGTGCCGGCCTCTTCGGCCAAGGCGAGCCGGCCGTCCGCGCCCCGAAAGCCCCACCAGGCCGCCTCGACGGCGGCCGCGAAGGCGACGGCGCTCGATTCTTCGTCTACCTCTGGCCGGCCGATCGCGATCGGCGTGGAGCCGGCATCCAGTCGAACGGCCAGCCTGAAGATGTCGCTCGGCAATGCTGCCTGGGCTTCGGCCAGGCTGATGGCCAGATCGGCCTTGACCGGTTCGGAAGCCAGCGCCGGTCCGGAGGCGACCTCGCTTACGAAACGGGCGAGCCGATCCCGCTGCTCCCCGGCGAGGGGAAGCGGATCCAGGGCGAGGCTGGTGACCAGCACCGCCTCGGCGGGCGGGAGCTTGGTTCCGGTTCCGCCGGCGAGCCGTTGCCGAAGCTCGAGCCAGGCCTCGCGGGCACCCTCCGTAAAGCCCCCCTCGACCGGCTCGAAACGCAGGCCGAGCCTCAGCTCCGCCGGGCCGCCGACGGCGACGAGTTCGTAGCGCGCCTTAAGGCCAGGCAAGCCCTGCTCTTCCATCGCCGGAGCCTAGGCGCGGCCCGGGGCGATGGCAATCGAGCCGCCGGACATGAAACGGGGCGCCCCCGACGGAGGCGCCCCGCTTCAATACTCAACGGCCCGAAGGCTTAGCGGCAGCGGCGGGTGCGGCTGCGGTCGATCGCTCGGCCGGCCAGAGCGCCGGCGGCGGCTCCGACCACGGTTCCGACGGTGCGGTTGCGGCCGCCGTCGACCGCTCGGCCGACGAGGGCTCCGCCGGCGCCGCCGACGATGAGCCCGACCGTCCCGTTGGAGCGCCGGCAACGCACCCGGCCCTGGGAATCGCGCCAGGTCTTGCCGTGATAATAACCGTTATGGTTGGCCATGGCGGGCGCGGCCGGAAGGACCGGCATGGCCATGGTGGCGGCGCAGAGAGCGAGGGTGAATTTACGCATGACTTGGGTTCCTTTCCCCGTGAAAGCTCGAGCTATGAACGGGCGAGGTTGCCGGCAGTTTCATTAACCTGAGACAACGATCCCGGATAACCGCCATTGCGGCTCGGTTGGCCGCGCGCAAAGAACCGTCCGGCGTTATGATGCGTTGGTCCGGCGAGGAGAGATCAAATGGGCGTGGACGACGACTGGCAGTTCCCGGCACCCATGGAAGACCCGGAAGCGCGCGGAGCGAAGCGCGGCGGCGCACCCAGGCTGATCCCCGACGAAAATATCGTCGAAGGCCAGACCGAGGAGGACGCCAGGAAGGACGGATCGTCCTGCCCCTTCCCGCACTGAGCACTCGCTTCCGTCATTCCGGCGAAGGCGGGACCTTTTGCATAACCCTTGCGAAGGGTTCGGGGGTCTAAGCCCCTCCCCTTCAGGGGAGGGGTTGGGGTGGGGAATGTGGGGGAGAATGTTCGCTGACGTCGGTGACGAGCTGACAACCCCCACCCCAACCCCTCCCCTGAAGGGGAGGGGCTAATACCCAGCGACTTATGCAAGGCCCGGCTTTCGCCGGGATGACGGTCAGGCCTAAAGCACGTACTTGCTGAGATCCGTGTCGCGGGCGATTTCGGCGAGCTGGGCGTCGACATAGGCGGCGTCGACGACGACCTTCTCGCCGCGCCGCTCCTCGGCCTCGAAGCTGACGTCCTCGAGCAGCTTCTCGAGCACCGTCGAGAGCCGCCGGGCGCCGATATTCTCGACCTGGCCGTTCACCTCCGCCGCGATCCGGGCGATCGCCCTTATGCCCTCGTCGGTGAACTCGACCTCGACCCCCTCGGTCGCGATCAGGGCGATATATTGCTCGGTGAGGCTGGCGCGCGTGTCGGACAGGATCCGGACGAAATCCTCCTCGGTCAGCGCTTTCAGCTCGACCCGGATCGGAAGCCGGCCCTGAAGCTCGGGCAGAAGGTCGGAGGGCTTGGCGACGTGGAAGGCGCCGGACGCGATGAAGAGGATATGGTCGGTCTTCATCGGCCCGTATTTGGTCGCGACCGTGGTCCCCTCGATCAGCGGCAGGAGGTCGCGCTGGACGCCCTCGCGGGAGACCGAGCCGCCGCGGACATCGCTGACCGCGATCTTGTCGATCTCGTCGAGGAACACGATCCCGTTCGCCTCGGCGTCGGCAAGCGCCACCCGGCTGACGTCGTCCGGGTCGAGCCTCTTGTCGGCCTCCTCCTCGACGAGCCGGTTCCAGGCCTCGCCGACCTTGAGCCGGCGACGCTTCTTGGGAGCGTTGCCGAGCGCCTTGGACATCATCTCGGAGAGGTTGATCATTCCGACCTGGCCGGCCATTCCGGGGATCTCGAACGGCCCGCCCTGCGCCTCGCTGAGCTCGAGCTCGACTTCGGAGCCGTCGAGATGGCCCTCCCTGAAGCGCTGGCGGAAGCTCTCGCGGGTCGCCTCGCTCGCGCCCTTCCCGGTCAGAGCCTCGATCAGCCTTTCCATCGCCGCGGCCTCGGCGGAATCCTTGACCGCGAGGCGCCGCCGCTCCTTTTCGAGCCGGACGGCTTCCTCGACTAGGTCGCGGGCGATCTGCTCGACGTCGCGGCCGACATAGCCGACCTCGGTGAACTTGGTCGCCTCGACCTTGACGAAGGGCGCGTCGGCGAGCTTGGCCAGCCGCCGGCTGATCTCGGTCTTGCCGCAGCCGGTCGGGCCGATCATCAGGATGTTCTTCGGAGTCACTTCCTCGCGAAGCCCATCGTCGAGCTGCTGACGGCGCCAGCGGTTGCGCAGCGCCACAGCGACCGCGCGCTTGGCCTCCTTCTGGCCGACGATATGCTCGTCTAGGGCGGCGACCACCGCCTTGGGGGTGAGACTGTCGTTCATTTTTTGTGCTTGTGCCCGTGCTTGCTCTCTTGCGGAGTAGATGGCGCGGGCAGGACGGGAATCAAGCAGGCAGGGTCGGCCGCGGCGATTGCCGCTACCCGCGTCATCCCGGCGAAAGCCGGGACCTCGGGTCGTCTGGCAGAGCCTTCTCTTCCCTGAGGTCCCGGCTTTCGCCGGGATGACGATTAGAGCTGGGCAATGCTTCCGCCTCGCCGCCCTAGGCGTTAAGGCTGCCAGCGACGACGAAAGAAGAGGCGCGAATGGCGAAGGACGACCTGGTCGAGCGAGTCCGTCGGCGCAGGCCGGCCTGCGCGAAGGTTGGGGTGTTCGACGTCGACGGGATCTTCCGCGGCAAATATATGGCGCCCGACAAGCTCGCCTCGGCGCTCGCCGGGGGCTTCGGCTTTTGCGACGTTGTGCTGGGCTGGGATTCCAGCGACCAGCTTTACGACAATACCAGCTTCACCGGTTGGCACACCGCTTATCCCGACGCCGAGGTGCGGCTGCTTCCGGAAACCGAGCGGGCGATGCCGTTCGAAGGCGGAATGCCGCTCATCCTCGGCGAGTTCTCCGGCCGCGCGGAGTCGGTCTGCCCGCGGGGGAACCTCCGCCGGGTGCTCGACCGCGCCGCGGCGATCGGTTGCAAGGTCAAGGCCGCGGCCGAGTTCGAGTTCTTCGTCTTCGAGGAGACGCCCCATTCGGTGCGCGAGAAAGGCTATCGCGGCCTGAAGCCGATCACTCCGGGCCATTTCGGCTATTCGATGCTCCGCTCCGGGGTTCATTCGGATTTCTACGACGAGCTCTGGACGACGTGCAACTCCATGCGGATCGAGATCGAGGGGCTTCACACCGAAACCGGCCCCGGAGTGATCGAAGGCGCGATCCGCTATGACGACGCGCTCGAGGCGGCCGACAAGGCGGCCTTGTTCAAGACGATCGTCAAGATCCTCTGCCAGCGCCGCGGCTGGATGGCGACGTTCATGGCGAAATGGTCGAACGACTGGCCCGGCCAGTCCGGCCATCTCCACATGTCGCTGGTCGATTCCGAAAGCGGCAAGTCGCGTTTCCATGACGAGGGCAAGAACCTCGCCATGTCCGAGGAAATGCGCTGGTTCGTCGGCGGCCAGCAGGCGCTGATGCCGGAGCTGCTTGCGATGGTCGCGCCCACCGTCAACGCCTACACCCGGCTGATCCCAGGCTTCTGGGCGCCGACCGCGGCCCTGTGGGGCTATGAGAACCGCACCTGCGCCCTTCGAGTGATCGGCGGGTCCGGCAGCAGCCAGCGGGTCGAGTATCGGATCGCCGCCGCGGACATCAATCCCTACGTCGCTTTGGCCGCGGCGATCGGCTCCGGCCTCTGGGGAATCGCCAACCGGGTGGAGCCCGACGCCCCGGTGAAGGGCAACGCCTACGAGCAGGAACCCCCGGCGGAGCGAGCGCTTCCCCGGACCCTGTGGGAGGCCGCGCAGCGCCTTCGAGGCTCGAAGGTGGCGCGCGAGCTGTTCGGCGACGAATTCGTCGACCATTATGCCGCCACCCGCGAATGGGAGGAGCGCGAGGCCCGCAAGGCGGTCACCGACTGGCAGCTCGCCCGCTATTTCGAGATCATCTGAGATGGACGACCTGGTCTGCCGCTCTCCTGTCGACGGCCGCGAATATGCGCGCCGGCCGCTCGCGACCGACCTCGAGATAGAGCGCGCTCTGGCCCACGCGCGGCGGGCGCAGCGCGCGTGGGCCGGAACTCCACTGCACGAACGTAGCGCGACCATCCTGCGGTTCCTCGCGGCGATGGGAGCCTCGAACACCGACATCGTCCCGCAGATCGCCTGGCAGATGGGCCGACCGGTCCGCTACGGCGGGGAGTATCGCTCGCTGGCGGAGCGGGTGCTCGCCATGGTCGACCTGGCGCCGTCGGCGCTGGCCCCGATCGCCCGAGGCCCTGACGGGTCCGTGGTTCGGGTCCCCTCCGGCCTGGTGCTGGTGATCGCGCCGTGGAACTACCCCTTCCTGACTGCCGCAAATACGATTGTCCCGGCGCTTCTCGCGGGCAATGCGGTCCTCCTGAAACACTCCGCCCAGTCTCCGCTTGCGGGCGAGCGCTTCGCCGAGGCGCTGAGCTCGGCCGGCCTGCCCGACGGAGTCTTCGCCAACCTCTTCCTCAGCCACGAGCAGACCGCGAAGCTGCTCGGCTCGGGCGCGGTCGACCACGCCACCTTCACCGGATCGGTCGAGGGCGGAAGAGCGGTCGAGCGAGCGGCGGCCGGGTCGTTCACCAGCCTCACTCTCGAGCTGGGCGGCAAGGATCCCGCTTATGTGCGCCAGGATGCCGATGTCCCGGTCGCGGTCGCCGGCCTCGCCGAGGGCAGCTTCTACAATAGCGGCCAGTCCTGCTGCGGGGTCGAGCGGATCTATGTCCATGAGGCGGTATGGAAGCCCTTCCTCGACGGCTTCGTGGAAGCGGCGTCGGAATACCGGCTGGGCGACCCGCTCGATCCCGAGACCAGCCTCGGACCGATGGCGAGCGCCAAGGGTGCGGCATTGGTGCGCGATCAGGTGGAGCAGGCGATCCGGGCGGGGGCCGTCGCCCACGTGCAGCGCCAGCTATTCCCGGCCGATTCCGGCGACGGCCCCTATCTGATGCCGCAGGTCCTGACCGGCGTCGATCACGACATGGCGGTGATGCGCGAGGAGACGTTCGGCCCGGTGGTGGGGATCGTGAAAGTCGCGGACGACGAGGAGGCGGTGCGGCTGATGAACGACAGCGCCTTCGGACTCACCGCTTCGATCTGGACCCGCGACCTCGAGGCCGCCGGGAGGCTTGCGGTTCGAGTGGAGGCGGGCACGGTGTTCGCCAACCGCTGCGACTATCTCGACCCGTTCCTCGCCTGGACCGGAGTCAAGAACAGCGGCCGCGGAGCCTCGCTGGGGCGCTACGGCTTCGACTCGGTCACCCGGCCCAAATCCCTGCACCTTCGGAGCGCCTGATGGTCCTGCCCCACGCGAACTGGAACTACCCGACCGCGGTCCGCTTCGGCGCCGGGCGGGTGGCGGAGCTTGGCGAGGCCTGCCGGGCGCTTGGAATGAAGCGGCCGCTGCTCGTCACCGATCCGGGGCTGGCTCGGCTGCCGATGGTCGCGGACGCGGTCGCCGCGGCAGGCGCCGGGCTCTTCTGCGCCATCCATTCCAATCCCGTCGGCGCCGACGTCGAGGACGGCCTCGCCGCCTTCCGCGAGGGCGGCCATGACGGAGTCGTCGCCTTCGGGGGCGGAAGCGCGCTCGACGCCGGCAAGGTGATCGCCTTCATGTCCGGCCAGAGCCGGCCCTTGTGGGATTTCGAGGACAAGGAGGATTGGTGGTCCCGCGCGGACCCGGACGGGATTGCGCCGGTCGTCGCAGTGCCGACGACCGCCGGCACCGGCTCGGAGGTCGGCCGGGCGGGAGTGATCCTCGATTGCGATGCCGGAGTGAAGAAGATCGTCTTCCACCCGAAGATGCTCCCGGGAATCGTCATCCTGGATCCCGAGCTGACCCTCGGACTCCCTGCGCACGTCACCGCGGCGACCGGAATGGACGCATTGTCGCACTGCCTCGAAGCCTATTGCGCCCCCGGCTTCCACCCGATGGCCGACGGCATCGCCGCGGAGGGCATGAAGTTGATCGCCCGATGGCTCCCACGGGCGGTCGAGAACGGGGCCGACATCGAGGCCCGGGGCCATATGCTCGTCGCCGCCTCGATGGGCGCGACCGCCTTCCAGAAGGGCCTTGGAGGGATGCACGCCTTGTCGCACCCGATAGGGGCGATGCTCGGGACCCATCACGGGCTCACAAACGCGGTGCTCATGCCGTACATGCTGGTCTCCAACCGGGCCGCGATCGAGGAGCGCCTGGCCCGGCTCGCGGGCTATATCGGGTTGGAGGATTCCTCGTTCGAAGGCTTTCTGGGGTGGATCGTGGAGCTCCGCGGAAGCCTCGGAATCGCTCACACGCTTGGGGAGATCGGAGTCTCGGAATCCGACCTGGAGCGGATCGCGGTCATGGCCGAGGCGGATCCTTCCGCCGGCGGCAATCCGCTGCCCTTCGACGCTGCTGCCGCACGGGGCGTGCTTGAGGCGGCGATGGCGGGACGGGTCTAATCGTCATCCCGGCGAAAGCCGTGACCTCAGGACGCAAAGTCTCGGCGGTCTCCCCGAGGTCCCGGCTTTCGCCGGGATGACGGGGAAATCAGGCCGTGCAGCGGAACCCCGCGAACAATTCCTTGTGCGACTCCACGATCCGCTCGATGTCCCCAGGCTGCGGCGCCGACTCCCACTCGTCCCGCTCGAAGGTGCCGCCGAGCAGGATCCCGTCGGCGCGCGGGAACATGTAACCCGCGCTTCCGGCGAAGGCGTAGCGCACCTCCGGCTGAGGAATCAGGACGGCGAGCTGGCCGCGCACGGGATGCAATTCCCTGTCGCCGAACAGCTCGCGCGAGCCGAGGCCGGTGCAGTTGAAGACGAGCCGCTCCGGCAGCGCCGCGATCTCCCCGGGAGCGGCGAACCTGCGGACCTCGATGCGGCCTCCGGCGACCTGCACGTCCTTGGTCAGCTCGCGGAGGAAGCGTCCGGTCTCGACATACATCGTGTTGTAGCGAACGAGGGTCTCGACCGGGAACGGATGCTCCGCCGGGCTCAGCGCCCGCGCGTCGGGATGGAAGCGGTCCGACCAGCGGGCGATATCGGCGGACTCCTGATAGGTCGGGAGCCAGCGGATTCCGTAATCGTCGCCGACCATGATCTGGAAGCGCCGCCAGCTATAGTCCATCGCCGCTTGGAATTGCGCCCGCCATTCGGGCGTGACCTCGCCGGCGTCGAAATGGCCGAAGGGCGAGATCTGGCCGCCCGCGATGTTGGACGTCGTGTGGGGGGGCAGCGCCTCGGTGTAGATCGTGACCGGGAACCCGGCCTCCTGGACCAGTCGGGCGGTGGTCAGTCCCATCACCCCGGCGCCGATCACCGCGACCGGGCCGCGATGGCCCGGGAGCCCCAGCTGGGTGGCAAGCCTGGAGCTTCCCCAGCTCAGCGTGATTCCGGCGCCGCCATGGCCGTAATTGTGGACCAGCCTCTTGTCGCCGAGCGCCTCGCCGCGGACGACGAAACCCGAGGCGCGATAGGGGCGAAGTCCGGCGACGGTGCGGATGACCCGGGAGGCCGCAACGTCGACCGGGGGCAGGCAGGCAGTGCGCAGGTTGGCGGGGCGCGGCTTCGCCACGCAACCCGGCAAGGCAAGGCTCGCGGCGGCGGCTGAGCCGATGAAAGCGCGGCGGTCCATCGGTCCAGCCTAATGGTCGGCGGCCCGCTCGGCGAGAGCGCAAATTGCCGGATCGAGCGAGGATAGCTAGCGGCAGCCGATACTTTTCTTCATCTTCCGCCCATGTCCGGGCCGTTTAGAAGACGAGGATGATCCGTCCCTATCTGCCCCTGAACGGCCTTCGCGCCTTCGAGGCGGCGGCGCGCCACCTGAGCTTCACCAAGGCGGCGATCGAATTGTGCGTCACTCCCCCGGCGCTGAGCCACCAGGTCAAGGCGCTCGAGGAGAGGCTCGGAGCGCCGCTCTTCCGCCGGCTTCCGCGCGGCCTGGCCCTCACCGACGAAGGCCAGTCGCTGCTTCCGGTGCTTCGCGAGGCGTTCGACCGGGTGGCGGCCGCGCTCGAGGAGTTCGACGGAGGCAAGGGGCGTGAGGTGCTTTCGGTCGGCGCCGTCGGCACTTTCGCTCTGGGCTGGCTGCTCCCCCGGCTGGCGGCCTTTCACTCCGAGCATGGCTTCGTGGACCTGAGGCTGACCACCAACAACAACCGGGTCGACATCGCCGAGGAGGGGCTGGATTTCGCGATCAGGTTCGGGGACGGCGCCTGGCACGGCACGGACTCCGTCCTGCTCTTCGATGCGCCTCTGACTCCGCTCTGCTCGCCCGAAACCGCCGCCCGGCTGCGCGAGCCGGCCGATCTCTGCGCGGAGACCCTGCTTCGCTCCTACCGGGTCGGCGAATGGGGGGCGTGGCTGAAGTCCGCGGGCGTTCCGACCCCGCCGTTGACCGGTCCGGTCTTCGACAGCGCCGCGGCGATGATCGAAGCCGCGCTCGCCGGCCACGGAGTCGCCCTCGCTCCGGCCTGCATGTTCGAGCGCGAGCTGTCCGAGGGCCGGGCGGACCGGCCGTTCCAGCTGGAAGTCGCGATGGGCGGCTATTGGCTGACCAGCCTAAAGTCGCGAAAGCCGACGCCGGCGATGGAGGCCTTCCGGTCCTGGATATTGGCGGCGGCGGACCAGGGTTCTGCGAGTCGCAATCCCCACCGTTCGGGCTGAGCCTGTCGAAGCCCTTCCCTTCTCAACCGGAGAGGAAGGCCCTTCGACAGGCTCAGGGCGAACGGATGGAACCCGATCGTCGCCTCGGAGCGAAGGCGACGACCTTGACCAGCCCGCCGGGCTTCAGTGCCGCGCCGGGCGAGAGGCCGTTGAGCATCAGGAAATGGTCGAGCGGGTGATCGCTCGCCATCGCGGCCGCGAAGGTGGCCGAGGTCTGTCCGGGGGCCACCCGGACCGTGCGGATCAGCCTCGGCCGAAGGCTCCGAGCCTCCTCGTCCGAAAGCAAATGGAACGAGGCGAACAAAGCGGCGATCGCCGAGCGCGAGGCTTCCGCGGGCGGCCCCACCATGATGAAATGATAGGCGCCGCCGCCGCCGCCGTCATAAGCCGCGATGGTGAGCTCCACGGACCCCTGCCCTGTCTGCACGACGACCGGCACGAGAAGGGCGGGGAGGCCGTTGATCCGGGTCGGTTCCGCCGGGCCCGCTTGCGCCGGCGCCCCCTTCAGGAGCGCTCCCATCAGTCCCTCTGCATAAGCCGCGAGGCCGCCGCCCGGCGGCATCGGCCCGCCGCCGAACTCGCCGCGGAGCCCGTCCGGCCCCTCGATCAATATCGCCTGCGGACTGTTGGTCAGGGTGAAGCCCTGGGGGGCCTCGAAGCCGATCCGCATCACCGGGTGGGCGAACCGGCGCCCGTCGACGAAGCCCTGCGCCGGGTCGTCGCCGTAGAGCAGGCCGTCCAGCTCGCGCAGATAGGGGATCTCCAGCTCCGGCAGGGCTCCGTCGGCGATTCCGGTCGCCGCCGCCGCCTGGCCAGCGCGTTCGACCCGGTTGCCGGCAAGCGGGTGGGTCCTGGCCCATTCGGGTATCGCCCGGGCTTCGTCGCGGCCTCGGGTGCGGCCCATATATTGCTCGTGCCGTCCGAGCGCTCCCAGCATGTCGCTCGCCGCCCAGGGGTCGTAGTCCGCGGCGGCGAGGTAGCGGACCCCCAGATCGTCCGCTTCATATTCCTGCTTCCGCGAATAGCGCAGGGTGAAATATTCGGCCGCCCGGCCGGCGATCCGGGTGAGGTCTTCGGACCGGGTGATCGCGCCCACCGCCCAGACGCCGATGCTTCGCCACAGCGACCGTCGCTGCTGCCGCCGGTTGTGGGCCGCGACGATATGCCCGACCTCATGGGCCAGGACCGACGCGAGTTCGGCCTCCGAGTTGACGATCCCCATCAGGCCGCGGGTCACGTAGACGTAGCAGCCGGGGACGGCGAAGGCGTTGACGACGTCGCTGTTGACGAGGGTGAAGGTGCATTCGCCCTCGAGGCCTGCGGCGGCGGCGATCTTCTCGCCGACGCCTCGCGCATAGTCGGCCTCGGGCCCCCGGTAGTCGCCGCCGAACTCGGCGAGGAGCTGCGGATGCTGTTCGGCCCCGATCCGTTTCTCCTCGGCCCTGACTTCCGGCTGGTAATCGTCGCCGCCGCCGCAGCCGGCGAGCAGGAAGAGGCCGGCGGCGAACGGGAGGAGCATTGGGCGGAGCATCGGCAAGTCCGGATCAGTCGAGGAGGGGCTGGTCGAATCGAACGCGCCAGAGGCCGGTCTCGGCCCCTTCCACTCCGAAATCATTGTCGCTGACCAGGACCAGTTCGAAAGGCGAAAGGATCGCCATCCCTTCCAGGTCCGCTCCCACTTCGCGGGCGTCGTCGCTGCTGAAGAGGAGGCGCTTGGCGAGCACGGGCAGGCCGATCTCGCCGGCGCTGAGCTCTTCCACCGTCGGACGGGTCGCGGCGTCCAGATGCTCGGGAGGGAGGGCAAGGTCGTCGGCCGGAGTGACCTTGTAGATCTTGGTGGTCTCCGATCCGCGTTCCAGCACCAGCAGCGAATCCTCCCCCACCGAGCACAGCTCGCTCACTTTGACGTCGCTCAGCCTGAACGGCCCCTTCGCCCGGTCGCGTTCGAAAGTCTCGGGTGGATCGAGCGGATAAAGATATTGGGCAGCGACCTCGCCGGTCCGTGCATCGAGGCGCCACAGCCGGACGTGGCGCGCCTGCTCGTGCGCCCGCTCGTCGGGATGGGCGAGCGGGCTCTGAAAGGCGAGGTACAGCCACCGGCCGTCGGGGGACAGGGCGATGCCCTCGAAGCCGCGGTTTATCCGGCGCCGGGCGGCGATGGCGGGAAGGCGCTCTTCGACGGGATAATCGGCGCCTTCGAGGCCTGCCCCTTCCGGGACCAGGCGCTTGAGCACCCGCCCTTCCCCGTCGATGCGCACCAGCGACGGCCCGAACTCGTCGCTCACCCAGAAGCCTCCGTCGGCGAGAGCGGCAAGGCCTTCGGTATCGAGGCCGGACGGGTCGGGCGGAAGCTTTCGGCCTTCCAGGTCGAAGGCCGGCTCGTGGCGCGTATGCGGCCCTCCCGGGACCGGAAGCCCGGACACCGGCCGGCCCCCGGAGCCGGTGATCCGAAGGCTTCGTACCAGCTCGACCCGGCCGCCGACGATTTGAAGCTGGGCGAGGGCCGGGCCGAGGTCGAGCCGGGGCATGATCTTCGCGCCCTCCTCGCCTCCGAGGATTTCGAGCCGGTCGAGGCCGTAAAGCTCGACCGCGGTTCCGACCTTGAGGTTGGGGCCCCGGTCGCAGGCCGCCCAGACGATCCCCGGCGGGTCGCCGGCACGGCGCGAGAGGCCCGAGCCGAAGCCAGAGCGGAAACGCATCTTCCGCCTCGGCAGGTCGATCTCGCCGAGCGGCTCGTCGGTCCAGTCAAGCCGTTCGACCGTCCAGCTCAAGCCGCGCTCTCCAGCGACTCCACGGTGAGATTGCCGTTGGTGTAGACGCAGATCTCGGCGGCGATCCCCATCGCCTTGCGGGCCAGGGTTTCGGCATCCTCCTCGTAATCGAGCAGGGCCGTGGCCGCGGCGAGCGCGAAATTGCCGCCCGATCCGATCGCCGCGACCCCGGAGCCGGGCTCCAGCACGTCGCCATTGCCGGTCAGGACCAGGGTCACCTCCTTGTCGGCGACGATCATCATCGCCTCGAGATTTCTCAGATACTTGTCGGTCCGCCAATCCTTGGCGAGCTCGACCGCGGCGCGCATCAGCTGGCCGTGATGCTGTTCGAGCTTGCGCTCGAGCCGCTCGAACAGGGTGAAGGCGTCGGCGGTGGCGCCCGCGAAGCCGCCGATGACGCTTCCGTCGCCGAGGCGCCGGACCTTGCGGGCGTTGGGCTTGATCACCGTCTGGCCGAGCGTGACCTGGCCGTCGCCGGCGATCACCGCGCGGCCGTTCTTGCGAACCGCAAGGATCGTGGTGCCGTGCCAGCTTTCCATCAAATGCTCCCGTTCCTGGAAGGCGGCGATATGGGAGGAGAGTGCGGGGGATGCAATCAACGGGCGCAGGGACCGTCATTGCGAGGAGCGAAGCGACGCGGCAATCCAGCGGGCCTCGGAGGCCGTACTGGATTGCTTCGCGGCCGCATTAGCGGCGGTTTATCCTGAGCGCCGCCGCAGGCGGCGTCGAAGGGCTCGCAATAACGGGTCTAAAGAACTTTCCTATTGACCTTGTTCATGCTATGTTCTTTCCTATCCAAGAATCGTCGTGGACAATCGAAAGGAAAAGACATGCCGACGAGGAGAAAATCATTGCTGAGCCGATTGGTGCGCGCGCTTCCGGTCGTGCTGGCCGCCGCGCCGGGGGTCATCGACGCCGTCCAGCACGCCCGCCGGGCGCTGCGCGACTCGCCGGACCGCTCGCGTGAGCCCGCGGCGCCTCCCGCCTGAGGCGAAGCGAAAGTTTTTGAGTCCATGGAAGCCGGAACTTCGGAACTTCCGAACCTTCCGCGCTCGAGATTGAGCGCTGACAGGGCGGTGCCGCAACGCTAGCGTCCCGAACGATGGAGCCCATTCTCCTTCTCGGCCTTCTCGGCCTCGTCGCCTTGCTGGTGGCCTATTTCCAACTGCGCGCGCGGGTGGCCCGGCTGGAGAAGGCGATGAGCGAGGTGCGCCGGGCCCCGGCCGGTCTCGCCGAAGCGGGACTCGGCGCCGGTGTCGAGGAGGGAGGCGCCGCCCCGCCGACCCCCGGGCGCGAGACGCTCGCGAGCCTCTTCGAGCAGCTTGTCGGCGGGCGGCTCCTGATCTGGATCGGCGGGATCGCGCTCGTCGTCGCCGGAATATTCCTGATCCGCCATACGATCGAGATCGGGCTCGTGACCCCCGAGCTTCGGATGGCGGCGGCCGCTGCATTCGGCCTGGCTCTGCTCGCGAGCGGGGAATATGCGCGCACCCGCAATTTCCTAGCCGAGGAGCCCCGGGTCGCGCAGGCGCTGGTCGGCGCCGGAATCGCGGTCCTCTATGCGACGGCCTACGGAAGCTGGTTCCTCTACGGCCAGATCGGCGGCAAGACCGCGTCCGCGCTGATGCTCCTGATCAGCGCGGCCGCGCTGGCCCTCTCGCTGAGGCATGGGCCTCCGACGGCGGTCATGGGCATGGTCGGCGGATTCCTCACGCCCTGGCTCGCCGGCGATCCCGAAGGCGGAGCGCTTCCGATCCTGGCTTATATCGCGCTGCTCAACGCGGCGATCTTCATTCTGGCGTGGAGGAGGGGCTGGGGCTGGCTCGCGGCGGGCTCGGTGGCATTGAGCTTCGTCTGGACCGGCTTCCTGATCTTCGGATCCCCGCCGGACGCGCTCGCCGCCGGCCTGTTCGTCGTCGGGCTTGCGCTGGCCGCCTCGCTGCTCCGGTCCGGGGAGGGCCCGCCGCTGGCGCTCATGCAGCCGCTCGTCATCGGTCTCGTCGAGCTGGCCTTGCTCGTCATCCGGCTCGACACCGACCCGCGCGCCTGGCTGCTCTTCGGATCGCTCGCGGCAATCAGCCTCTGGTTCGGCGCCCGGCGCGCAGAGGCTCGCTTCGCGCCGCCGGTCGGGCTGGCGCTTGCGCTGGTCCTGCTCCTGGTCAAGGCGCCGATCGACCGCGACCCGTCGGTTCCGTGGATGGGCCTCGCGACCACCTTGATATTCGCGGGCGTCTCGATCCCGCTGTCGACGAAGGACAGGATTCTTCGGACCCTGACCGCCTGCGGAGCGCTGGTCGGACCGGTCCTGACCCTTCGGCTGCTCCGGCCCGAGCTGCTCCCGCCGCTCGGCTGGGGCCTTTGCGCCGCCGTTCTGGCGGCCGCGGCGCTCGCCCTGCTGTGGCTCCACAGAAAGGATTCGGCCGGCCGCAGCTTGCCCGACTCGGCGATGGTCGCCGCGGGAGCCACGGCCACCTTGCTTCTCGCGCTGGCAGGCTACGACCTCACGGCCCGCGACTTCGTGTCGGCGACATGGCTGGTTCTGGCGCTCGCTTTGGTCGCGGCGGGTATCCGGATCCCGGACAAGGCGCTCCGCCTGGCGGGCCTGATCCTCCTTACCGCCACGATCCTCAAGGTGTTCCTGCTCGACGCCGCCGAGCTGCAGGGCGTGCTTCGGATCCTCTCCTTCCTCGCCCTGGGAATCGCGCTCATCGGGATGGGCAAGCTCTACGGCACCGTGCTTCGGGCGGAGCGCAAGGTGCGGGAGTCCGGCTGAGCCCTGGCCGCCCTTGCGGCGCGGCGGATTTTGGAAAAATGGTCGGGGCGACAGGATTCGAACCTGCGACCCCCACACCCCCAGTGTGATGCGCTACCAGGCTGCGCTACGCCCCGACCAGGCGCCGTTCTACAGCGCCCAAGGCGCGCGACTTAGGCCCTGGCCCGCTCGAAGGCAAGCCGGGCCGCTTCGGCGGCGGGCAAATAGGCATGCCCCCAAGGTCGGATCTCGGTCGAACGCCGTACCTGCCGCTGGCGCCGCGGCGCCATATTCAAAGAGAGGGCGCGACGGCGCAACGGCGCGACGTAGTGAACCTCTTTTTCTACGTCGCGCCGTTGCGCCTTTGCGCCGTCTCTCAAAAACTGGAATTCCCGGCTTGGGCGCTCGGCTTGGCTGTTCGGCCGTTGATCCGCGACACGCTTCTATCTAGTCGCAAACAGCAACCTACAGAGAGGCCGGATATGAATTCTGAACGGCGCATGGGAGTCGCCTCCCATGAGGAGATTGCGCACCTTTCCGGTCTCGAGATGCTCCAGGCAATCATCGCAGGGACGCTTCCGGCTCCGCCGATCGGGGCGACCATGGGCTTCCGGCTGATCGAGGTGGCGCCGGGGCGGGCGGTGTTCGAAGGGGCGGCCGGGCCGCATCTGCTCAACCCGCTCGGCGGGGTCCATGGCGGAGTCGCGCTCACCCTGATCGACAGCGCCGCGGGCTGCGCCGTCCATTCCGAGCTCCACGCCGGAACCGGCTACACGACCGTCGAGACCAAGGTGAATTTCACCCGCCCCGTCCCGCCCGACGGCTCCCCCGTCCGCTGCGAGGGGCGGGTGGTGACCCGGGGCCGCCAGATCGCGACGGCCGAGGCGCGCCTGCTGTCCGTCGAGGGCAAGGTCCTCGCCCACGGCACCTCGACCCTGATCATCCTGCCCCCCCGCGGCTGAGGCTAGCGGCGCGCTTGCGCTGCCCTCGCAACGCATGTTAGTCGCCGCCGCCTTCCCCCGGACGCTTGCGTCGGCGCCGGTCCCTCACCAGGTATAGCCTCATGTTCTCATCGCCCGCTTATGCCCAGTCCGGTGCCGCCGCCGCCCCTGGAGGCCTTTCCGGCATCCTCGTGCAGTTCGCTCCGCTGCTGCTCATCTTCGTCATCTTCTACTTCCTCCTGATCCGGCCCCAGAGCCGGCGGGTGAAGGAGCATCGCGACATGATCATGGCGGTGAAGCGCAACGACGTCGCAGTCACCACCGGCGGCCTGATCGGCAAGGTCACCAAGGTCGAGGAAGGCGAGATCGAGCTCGAGATCGCGCCGGGCACCCGGGTCAGGGTCGTCAAGTCCATGCTGAGCGAAGTCCGCCCGCACGGCGCCAAGCCCGCGAACGACTGACGCCATGCTGGACTTTCCCCGCTGGAAGATGTGGGCGGTAAGCCTGCTTTGCCTGGCCGGGATCGCAATGGCGATCCCGAGCTTCTTCCCCGAATCCGTGGTGGCGAAATGGCCGGCCTTCCTTCCCAGCGCCCGCATCAACCTCGGACTGGACCTGGCGGGCGGAAGCCATTTGCTGCTCGAGGGCGATACGAGCGACGTCGCCAAGCAGCGGCTCGACCAGATGGAAGACATCATGCGAAGCGAGCTTCGCCGCGCCAAGATCGAGGTCGGCGACATGTCGACCGCGGGCGGCCGCCTCTCCTTCCTGGTCCGCGACCCTGCCCAGGTCGACGCGGTCCGCGAGATCGCCAACAACCAGACCCAGCCGGTCGCTCTGACCGGCCAGCGCACCTTCAACGTCGCCGTCGTCGACGGGACGCGAATGGTCCTGACCCCCACCCAGGCGGGGATCGCCGAAGCGCTCGACAATGCGATGAAGACCGCGCGCGAGGTGGTCTACAACCGGGTGGATCCCGAGGGCACCAAGGAAGTCACGGTCATCCGCCAGGGCAAGGACCGGATCCTCGTCCAGGTGCCGGGCCTTCAGGACCCGGAGGGGCTGAAGGCACTGCTCGGCAAGACCGCCCGGCTCGAGTTCAAGATGGTCGACCTCAACGCCAGCCCCGAGCAGGTCGCCCAGGGCCGGGCCCCGATCGGAAGCCAGGTCCTGCCGATGGCGGGGGGCGGCCGGATCGCGGTCCTCCGCCGGGCGATGGTGAACGGCGACCAGCTCGTCGACGCCCAGCAGACCTTCGACGAGAACAACCAGGCGGCGGTCAGCATCCGCTTCGACGGGCGCGGCTCCAAGGCCTTCGCCAGGGTCACCCAGCAGAACGTCAACAAGCCTTTCGCGATCGTCCTCGACGACGTCGTCCTGTCCGCACCGGTCATCCAGCAGCCCATCCTCGGCGGCAACGCCAACATCACCGGCAGCTTCACCGCCCAGACCGCGACCGACCTCGCAATCCAGCTTCGCTCGGGCCAGCTTCCGGTCGAATTGAAGGTGATCGAGGAGCGCACCGTCGGACCGGACCTCGGCAAGGATTCGATCCGCAAGGCGGTCATCGCCGGGATCGTCGGAACGGCCGGGATCCTGCTCTTCATGTGGCTGACCTACGGACGCTTCGGTATCTACGCCGACATCGCGCTCATCCTGAACGTCGTCGTCATCCTTGGGATCATGGCCCCCTTCGCGACCCTGACCCTGCCGGGAATCGCCGGATTCGTCCTTACGGTCGGCGCCGCGGTCGACGCCAACGTCATCATCAACGAGCGGATCCGCGAGGAGCATCGCCGCGGGCGGCGAGTGATGGAGGCCGTCCAGCACGGCTATGACGAAGCGCGCACCGCCATCTTCGACGCGAACATCACCAACGTCATCGCCGGCCTGCTGCTCTATTATTTCGGCTCGGGCCCGGTGAAAGGGTTCGCGGTCGTGATGATGATCGGAATCGCGACCTCGGTCTTCACCGCCGTCACCGTCACCCGAATGTTCGTCTCGATCTGGCTGCGCAAGCGGCCCACCGAGCTCAGGATCTGAAGACGCCATGCGCCTGATCAAACTCATCCCGGACGACACCAACCTGGATTTTCTGCGCTGGCGCAACGTCGCCATCGTCATCTCCAGCCTGCTGATCCTCGCCTCGATCGCGCTCATCGCCGTCAAGGGCCTCAACTTCGGAGTCGATTTCGAAGGCGGGCAGGTGATCCGGACCACGTTCGCCCAGCCGCCGTCGCTCGACAAGCTGCGAAGCGACGTCACAAGCCTGGGCCTTGGCGATCCGAGCGTTTCGGAATTCGGAAGCCCTCGCGAAATCTCGATCCGGATGCCTTTGCCGGAGGGCGGGGAAGAGGGCGCGAACGCCGCCGCCTCGAAGGTCCGCCAGGCGCTCCAGCAAAAATATCCTGGGGTCCGTATCGACGCGGTCGATACCGTTTCGGGCAAGGTTTCGGAGGAGCTGGTCTGGGACGGGGCGCTGGCCCTCCTGCTCTCCGCGATCGGGATCGTCATCTACATCTGGATCCGCTTCGAATGGCAGTTCGGCGTCGGTGCCATGTTCTCGCTGTTCCACGACGTCACCCTCACTCTGGGCTTCTTCGCGCTCACCCAGATGGAGTTCGACCTCAACGTCGTCGCGGCCCTGCTCACCCTGATCGGCTATTCGCTCAACGATACGATCGTCATCTACGACCGGGTCCGCGAGAATTTGCGCAAATATCGCAAGATGGACATCGTCTCGCTTCTCAACCTGTCGATGAACGAAACCCTGTCGCGCACCGTGGCAACCAATCTGGCGATGCTGATCGCCCTGGGCTCGCTGATGATCCTGGGCCCCGCCGTCATCCAGAGCTTCACCACGGCGCTTCTGATCAGCGTCGTCGTCGGCACCTATTCCACCGTCTATATCGCCGCTCCGTGGCTGGTCTGGCTGAAGGTCGATTCGGACAGCTTCCTTCCGAAGACCAACGCCGCCTCTTCCGGCGAGCGAATGGCGAGCCGCAACGAAAGCATGTGATGGCCCGCTTCGAGCGCGACCCGGCGGCCGAAGGTCCCCTCGTCACGGGCTTTTCGGGTGGCGGCTTCGTGGTCGGCGAGGGCGTCTACCGCGCCTTGCTACTGACGCCGGCCAGGGCGGACGAATGGGCCGCGCCGGCCTTGCCGGATCTGGCCCTGAGCGATTTCGAGCCGCTGCTCGCCCTCAGCCCCGCTCCCGAATTCCTGATCCTCGGCACCGGCCCGCGCCTCACCCATCCGCCGCGGGCGCTGCGCGAAGCGCTGGAGGCGCGCGGAATCGGGCTCGAAATCATGGACAGCCGCGCCGCCGCCCGAACCTGGGGCCTTCTCCGCGGCGAGGAACGCTGGATCGCGGCGGCCTTGATGCCGCTGACCTGAAAATCCTCCCCGGATTTCCGGGGAGGATTTTAGCCCACCAGCGCCCTCAGATGCGCGTGCAGCTCGGCCCCGTTGCGCTGCCAGCTGAAGCGCTCGGCCGAACGTCGCACCGCGACCGGATCCGGCGGAGAGGCCAGCATTTCGCGGGCGGCGGCCGCGATTGCCCGGGCCTCCCGGGCGACGAGCCGGCCAGCCTCCGGCCGGTCCAGAACCTCGCGAGCGCCTCCCACGTCCGCAACAAGGATCGGAGTCCCCGAGGCGAGCGATTCGATCCAGACATTGGCGAGCCCCTCGCGCTCCGAGGGCAGAACCATCAGGTCGGCCGCGGCGAGCAGCTCCGGCATGGCTCCCGGCGAAACGCTGCCCAGCAGCCGGGCGCGCGGCGCGAGCCCACGAGCCGCGATCAGGGCCTCCAGCGCAGGCCGCTCCGGACCCTCGCCGGCGATCAGCAGGTTCGCTTCGGGGAGCTCGGCGAGCGCCTCGACCGCCAGCCTCTGCCCCTTGAGCGCCACGAGATTGCCCGGGGTAACGATCAGCGGCCCCTCGACCCCCAGCCGGCGCTTGGCGGCGACCCGCTCCGTCGGCCGAAATCGCTCCAGGTCGACGCCGGTATAATGGACCCGGATCTTCTCCCCGGGCATCCCCATCGCCGCCATGTCGGCCTTAAGCCCGGCGCTGACCGCGAGCAGGCCGCCCGCCCTTCCGGCGGCCTCGATCATCTGCGCACGGGCGGCCGGCCGGCCGGCCCAGAAATGCACGTCGCTGCCGCGCGCCTTGACCGAAAAGGGCACTCCCAGCGCCTCGGCGAGATGCATCGCCGCCGCGCCGTCCGGCCAGAAGAACTCCGCGTCGATCACGTCCGGGCGCAAGGCTCGGGCGAGCGGGAGCACGGCCGCCGCGAGCGACCGGGCGGCCCCGGCCCCGCTCAGCCCCGGCCAGATCCGGAAGCGCGGGCGATGGACGGCAAGCTTATGCCTGCGCTCCAGCGCCGGAAGCTGCGCCCTCGGCCGATAATGGGGATGGCGGGTGAGCGGCCAAAGCGGAAGTCCGATGGGCGCGACCACTTCCACCTCAACGCCCTCGCGGGCGGCGAGCGCCAGGGTCTGCCGCTCGACGAATATGCCGAAGGACGGTCGGCCGTCATCTGGGTAAAGCGTCGAGAGAGTGAGAACGCGCAGCATGGCCCTCCTCTTAAAGGCCAGGCATTAAACCGCCGTTCATCGCGGAAAGTCACTATCCGACCGGTCTTGCTTCGTCCCCCAGTCCGAGCTTGGCCTCGTCCCAACCCTCCGCTAAGAAGCCCTCCATGCTGCATAACCATGCCCGTCTCACCGCCGCCGCCGTCCTGGCGTGCCTCGTCCTTCCAATCGCCGGCTGCGCCAGCGGGGGCAAGACGACCCGGGCGGACACCCAATATGTCGCCCGCGACGTCAACACCCTCTACAACCTCGCCAAGAAGCGCCTCGACGCGCGCGATTACGCGACGGCGGGCGCGGTGTTCGACGAGGTCGAGCGCCAGCACCCCTATTCGGTATGGGCCCGCCGGGCCCAGCTGATGAGCGCCTTCAGCTATTATGCCGCCAAGGATTATACCAAGTCGATCGAATCCGCCCGGCGCTTCCTGTCCATCCACCCGGGCAACCGCGACGCGCCTTATGCCTATTACCTGATCTCGCTCAGCTATTACGAGCAGATCACGGACGTGACCCGCGACCAGAGCACCACCAAGCAGGCCCTCGACGCGCTCGGGGAGCTCGTCCGCCGCTATCCGGACACGCGCTACGCTGCCGACGCCCGCCTCAAGACCGACCTGGTGCGGGACCATCTGGCCGGCAAGGAGATGGAGATCGGCCGGTTTTATCAGCGCCGGTCGCAGTGGCTCGCCTCGGTAATGCGCTTCAGAACCGTCGTCGACCAGTATCAGACGACCAGCCACACGCCCGAAGCCCTGATGCGCCTCACCGAATCCTATCTCGCGCTGGGCATCCCGGCCGAGGCGCGCCGGTCGGCCTCCGTGCTCGGCGCCAATTACCCGAACACCAAATGGTATCAGCGCGCTTATTCGCTGGTCCAGAAGCACGCGCCGGCGGCGGCGGCCGCTTCGCCGGCGGCGTGATGTGTCCCCGTCATCCCGGCGAAAGCCGGGACCTCGGGACAAGAATCCACGGCGGGCAACCCGAGACCCCGGCTTTCGCCGGGGTGACGCGCTGACGGGCGCGTCATGCTCACCTCGCTTTCCATCCGCGACGTCGTCCTGATCGAGAGCCTGGACCTCGAATTCGGCCCCGGCCTCGGAGTTCTCACCGGGGAGACCGGCGCCGGCAAATCGATTCTACTCGACGCGCTCGGGCTCGCGCTCGGCGCCCGGGCCGACAGCGGCCTCGTCCGCCAGGGCCAGGCGCAGGCCGTGGTCACGGTCAGCTTCGACCTTCCGGCGGTCCATCCCGCCCTCGATCTGCTTCGCGAGAACGGTTTGCAAGGTGAGGCCGGCGAGGCTGTCGTCGTCCGGCGGATCGTCCGGGCCGACGGAGGCAGCCGAGCGCTGGTCAACGACCAGTCGGCGTCGGTCGCCCTGCTTCGCGAGCTCGGCGCTCTGCTCGTCGAGGTTCACGGCCAGCATGACGATCGCGGCCTTCTCAATGCCCGAGGCCATCGCGCCCTTCTCGACTCCTTCGGTCGGATCGACAGCGCCTCCGCCGAGCGGGCCTATCGCGCCTGGGGCGAGGCCGAGGCGGCGCTCGCCAGGGCTCGCGACGATCTCGAAACCGCCGCCCGCGACCGCGAGTGGCTCGATCATAACGTCGCGGAGCTGACCAGGCTCGCGGCGGAGCCGGGCGAGGAAGCGGAGCTCGCCGGCCTTCGCTCCGACATGCAGAAGGGCGCCCGGCTCGCCGAGGACATTGCAGCGATCGGTCAGCTGCTCGACGGTTCGGAAGGTGGGCTGTCGCTGTGCCGCCAGGCGGCGCGCCGGCTCGAGCGGATCGCCGGCGAGCACGACCGGCTTGGCGAGGCGCTCGAAGCTTTGGACCGCGCCCTGGTCGAGGCGTCCGACGCGGAAGACCGCCTCGAGGCCGCGGCAACGGCTTTGGCCTTCGACCCGGCCCGGCTGGACGAGGCCGAGACCCGCCTGTTCGAGATCCGCGCCGTCGCCCGAAAGCACCGGGTCGATCCGGACGCCTTGCCCGCGCTCGCCGAAGAGCTCGCTTCCAGGCTCGCCGCGCTCCAGGCCGGGGAGAAGAGCCTCACCGCGCTCGAAACCCGGGTCCGCGACAGCCGCGCGGCTTATTTGGCGGAGGCCGAGCGATTGACCCGGTTGCGGACCGAGGCCGCCGCCCGCCTCGACAAGGCCGTTGCGGGCGAGCTCGCCCCACTGAAGCTCGACTCGGCCCGCTTTCGAACCCTCGTCGAGCCGCTCGCCGAGGCGCAATGGGCCGCCCGAGGCCGCGACCGGGTCGAGTTCGAAGTCTCGACCAACCCCGGCGCGCCCTTCGCGCCTTTGACCAGGATCGCCAGCGGCGGCGAGCTTGCCCGGTTCATCCTCGCGCTCAAGGTCGCCTTGGCCGAACGCGGCGACGCCCGGACGATGATCTTCGACGAGATCGACCGGGGCGTCGGAGGCGCCGTCGCCAGCGCCGTCGGGGAGCGCCTCCACCGGCTGTCCGAGGGCGCCCAGCTCCTGGTCGTCACCCACAGCCCCCAGGTCGCCGCCCGAGGCACCCGCCACCTGCTCATCGAGAAGAGCCACGAAGGGCTGGTGACGCGGACCAGCGTCCAAATGCTCGACGAAGGGAGACGGCGGGAGGAGATAGCGCGGATGCTGTCGGGGGCCCAAGTGACCGACGAGGCGCGGGCCCAGGCGGTCAGGTTGCTGGAGGCGGCGTGAGGGGTGGCCACTGTTTGCCTCCCCATCGCAGATGGGGAGGGGGACCATGCGAAGCATGGTGGAGGGGTCATTGCGCAGGTCTCGCCAGTCACCCCTCCACCACCCTTCGGGTGGTCCCCCTCCCCGAGAAATCTCGGGGAGGATTTAAGTGACCGAAGCCGAAGCCGCGGCGGAGCTCGAGCGCCTCGCCTCCGAGATCGCGCGCCACAACCGGCTCTACCACTCGGAGGACGCGCCGGAGATTTCCGACGCCGATTACGATGCCCTTGTCCGCCGCAATGCCGAGCTGGAGAAGCAATTCCCGCATCTCGTCCGTGGCGACAGCCCCTCTAGCCAGGTGGGCGCCGCGCCGGCGGCGCACCTCTCCAAGGTCCGCCACGCTTTGCCGATGCTCAGCCTCGAGAACGCCTTCTCGGAGGAGGAGGTGGCGGACTTCGTCGGCCGCGTCCGGCGCTTCCTCAGCCTCGCTCCGGACGAGGAAGTCGCTCTCACCGCCGAGCCCAAGATCGACGGACTCTCCTGCTCGCTTCGTTACGAGAAAGGCGAACTGGTTCTCGCCGCCACCCGCGGCGACGGCACCACCGGCGAGGTGGTGACGGACAATGTCCGGACCATCGCCGATATTCCGCAGCGGCTCGGCCCGTCATCCCGGCGAAAGCCGGGACCTCAGGGCGAAACGGCGCCAGTCCTCGAGGAGGTCCCGGCTTCCGCCGGGATGGCGGGTGATATCCCCGAAGTCTTCGAGGTCCGCGGCGAAGTCTACATGTCGAAGGCCGACTTCGCGGCGCTGAACGCCCGGCTCCTCGCCGAAGCGGAGGACCCGGCCAAGGCGCGCCAGTTCGCCAATCCGCGCAACGCCGCCGCCGGCTCGCTCCGCCAGAAGGAGGCCGCGGTGACCGCCTCGCGGCCGCTTCGCTTCTACGCCCATGGCTGGGGCGAGGTGTCCGCTCTGCCGGCGGACACCCAGATGGGCGTGATGCGGGCGATCGAGGCCTGGGGGCTGCCGATCGCCGACCATCTCGAACGCTGCACCGATCTCGAGGCCCTGCTCGCCCACTACCGGATGATCGAGGCGAAGCGCGCCGACCTCGGCTTCGACATCGACGGAGTGGTCTACAAGGTCGACCGGCTCGACTGGCAGCGCCGCCTCGGCCAGGTGGCCCGGGCGCCGCGCTGGGCGCTGGCCCACAAATTCCCGGCGGAGAAAGCCGAGACCGTCCTTGAGGCGATCGACATCCAGGTCGGACGAACCGGCAAGCTCACTCCGGTGGCTCGGCTGAAGCCGGTCAGCGTCGGCGGAGTGACCGTCACCAACGCAACGCTCCACAACAAGGACGAGATCGAGCGGCTCGGAGTCCGGGTCGGCGACCGGGTCCGGATCCAGAGGGCCGGCGACGTCATCCCGCAGGTGCTGGAGAATCTCACGCCCAACGAGGATCGCCCGGCATATGTCTTCCCGACCGCCTGTCCGGAATGCGGCTCCGACGCGGTGCGCGAGGAGGGCGAGGTCGACGTCCGCTGCACCGGAGGCCTCGTCTGCCCGGTCCAGCGGGTCGAGCGGCTTCGCCACTTCGTCTCCCGCCACGCCCTCGACATCGAAGGGCTCGGGATCACCCACATCGAGAATTTCTTCCGCGACGGCCTGCTCCAGTCGCCTGCCGACATCTTCCGGCTGACCAAGGAGACGTTGCTTGCCCGGGAACGCTGGGCCGAGATTTCCGCCGCCAATCTGGTCGCGGCCATCGGCTCCAAGCGACAGCCCCCGCTCGACCGCTTCCTCTATGCGCTCGGAATCCGCCATGTCGGCGAGGTTACCGCCCGCGACCTCGCCCGGCGCTACCGGAGCTGGGACAATTTCCGGGCGATGATCGAAAGCGCGCTGAAGGTCCGCCTCGAGATGGCGCCGATCGAGGGCGAGGAGGAGCGCAGGTTCCTCCAGCGCCGCGACAAGGCGGTGGTCGAGGCCGTCGAGACTCCGAACATCGGCCCGGAAGTCGCCAACGCCCTTCTCGACTTCTTCGAGGAGGAGCATAACCGAGAGGTGCTCGACGAGCTGCTCGCCGCCGGAGTCCGACCGGCCGAGGTGATTTGGGAGACGAAGACCTCGCCGGTCTCGGGCAAGACGCTGGTCTTCACCGGAAGCCTCGAGACCCTTTCGCGCGACGAGGCCAAGGCGCAGGCCGAGAAGCTCGGAGCCAAGGTGGCGGGCTCGGTCTCGGCGAAGACCGACCTCGTCGTCTACGGCCCCGGCGCCGGCTCCAAGCTCAAGAAAGCGGCGGAGCTGGGGGTGGAGACGATCGACGAGGCGGGATGGAACGCGATCGTGAAGGAGGCGGGCTGACCCGTCATCCCGGCGAAAGCCGGGACCTCGGAGAATGTATGGCCCTGCGCCTTCACCCCACGAGGCCCCGGCTTTCGCCGGGGTGACGGTCGGGAGCCGCATAGCCTTGCCCCCCTCCGCAGCCCGTGCCAGACAGGCCCCGCATCCCGGAGAAGCGACTGATGAAATTGACTTTCTGGCTCGGCCTCGCCGCTCTGGTCATTCCTGCGGTCGCCCCGGCCCAAGGCCTTTCCCGGCCCCCGGTGGCTGCGAAGAAGCCCCACCAGGTCAAGGGCCCCGGCGGAATCGTCCGGAACGATCCCTATTACTGGCTGCGCGACGACACCCGCAAGAATCCGGAGATGCTGGCCTATCTCAACGCCGAGAATGCCTATGCGGACTCCGCGCTGGCGCCGCTGAAGCCGCTCCAGGAGAAGCTCTACGGCGAGTTCGTCGGACGGATAAAGCAGGACGATTCCAGCGTCCCCTACGGCAAGAACGGCTATTATTATTACAGCCGGTTCGAGACCGGCCAGGACTATCCGATCGTCGCCCGTCGAAAGGGCTCGATGACCGCGCCCGAGGAGGTGCTCCTCGATCAGCCCGCAATGGGCAAGGACAAGGGCTATTTCCAGATCGGCAGCTCCAAGGTCAGCCCCGACAACCGGCTGCTCGCTTATGCCGAGGACGTCGTCGGACGCCGCCAATATGTGCTTCGAGTCAAGGACATCGGGTCGGGCCGGCTGCTCGCCGACGAGGTCCCGAACGTCGAGCCCGGCTTCGTCTGGGCCGACGACAACCGCACCCTCTTCTACGTCGAGAAGGACCCGGTCACCCTGCTCAGCAAGAGGGTGAAGGCCCATGTCCTCGGAACCCCCGCCTCCGCCGACCGGCTGGTCTACGAGGAGAAGGACGACAGCTTCTACATGGGGCTGATGAGGACGACCTCGGACGAACATATCTGCATCGTCCTTCAGAGCACGGTCAGCACCGAGCAGCGCTGCACTTCGGCGGCCCGGCCGGCCGGCTTCGCGGTTTTCGCCCCCCGAGAGCGCGAATTTCTCTACCAGGCCGACCATATCGGCGATCGCTGGATCGTCCTCACCAACTGGAAGGCTCCGAACTACCGGCTGATGCGGGTCGCCGATTCCGCTGCGGCCGGCGGCCGGGCGAAATGGACCGACCTCGTCGCGCACGACAAGGACGTCTTCATCGACGATTTCAAGCCGATGGACGGATATATCGCCCTCGCCGAGCGCTCCCGCGGCAACAAGCGACTTCGGCTTCTGACCGACGCGGGCAAGAGCAGCTTCGTCGCGTCCGACGAGCCGGCTTATGTGATGGGTATCGACGTCAACGCGGAGCCGGATAGCGAATGGCTTCGCTATCATTACAACTCGCTGACCACGCCGATGCGAGTCTACGAGGTCAATTCGAAGAGCGGCCAGAGGCGGCTCCTCAAGCAGACCGAGGCGCCAGGCTACGACCCGTCCAATTACGTGACCGAGCGGGTCTGGGCGACCGCCCGCGACGGCACCAGGGTCCCGGTCTCGCTGGTCTATCGCAAGGGCTTCCGCAAGGACGGCAAGGCGGCGATGCTTCAATATGCCTATGGCAGCTACGGCATCTCGTCCGATCCGGCCTGGTCGCCTACGGTGACCAGCCTTCTCGATCGCGGAATGGTCTATGCCATCGCCCATATCCGCGGCGGCCAGGAGATGGGACGGGCCTGGTACGACCAGGGCCATCTGCTCAACAAGAAGAACAGCTTCACCGACTTCATCGACGTCACCCGCTATCTCGTCGCGCAGGGCTATGCGGCGAAGGACCGCGTGGCCGCCCAGGGCGGAAGCGCCGGTGGACTTCTGATGGGCGGGATCGCCAACATGGCTCCGCAAGATTATTCGGTGCTCGTCGCCCAGGTACCGTTCGTGGACGCGGTCACCACCATGCTCGACGCGACCATCCCCCTCACCACCAACGAATATGACGAATGGGGCAATCCGGCCGACCGGAAATATTACGACTATATCCTGTCCTATTCGCCCTACGACAACGTCGCGCGCAAGGCCTATCCGGCGATGTTCGTCAGCACCGGCCTGTGGGACAGCCAGGTCCAATATTACGAACCGGCCAAGTGGGTGGCGAAGCTTAGGGCGGCCAAGACGGACTCCAATCCCCTGCTCTTCCGGACCAACATGGAAGCCGGCCACGGCGGCAAGTCCGGCCGATTCCGCCGCTATCGCGACATCGCCGAATATTATGCCTTCATGCTGGGCCGGCTGCGGGTGGAGAAATAAAGCGGCGGCATTGGCGTATATCGGCCCGTCGTTGCGAGCGAAGCGAAGCAACCAGGCCAGCCTCCGAAGCCAGCTGGATGGCTTCGTCGCTACGCTGCTCGCAATGACGGGGCTTAGCCCCGCAGCCTCCGCACCGGCAAAGCTCGGCGCTTGCGCATCACCAGGGTCGGCCACTCCCCCCGCTCGACCCGGCCGGTCAGCATCATTCCCTGCCGGCGATAGGCGGCCGCCACCGCCGGCGCCTGATGGTCGAGAAGCCCGGCGAGGATCAGCCGTCCCCCGGGTGCGATCGCGCCGGCGACCGAGGGCGCGAGCTCGATCAGCGGTCCCGCGAGGATGTTCGCGATCACCAGATCGTAAGGCGCCCGCGCCTGAAGCCTCGGATGGTCCATCCCGTCGGCGACGAGAAGCTCGATCCGGCCGCGCGCGCGCCCCAGCTTCACTCGGTTGATCGCCGCATTCTCCTCGCTCACCTCGATCGCCACCGGATCGTTGTCCGACGCAGCGGCCCGCGCGGCGGGCCAGAGCTTCACCGCCGCGAAGGCGAGAAGGCCGGTGCCGGTGCCGAGATCGACAAGATCGGCGACCGCCGCGCCGCCGGCCTTCAGGCGGCTCAGCGCGACCAGGCAGCCGCTGGTGGTCTCGTGCTGGCCCGTGCCGAAGGCGCGGCCGGCGTCGATCTCGAGCGCGATCAGGTGCGAGGGAGCGCTGCCGCGATGCGCCGGCGTATGGACGAAGAACCGGCCGGCCTCGATCGGCTCGAGTCCCTGCTGGCTCAGGGTCACCCAGTCGCGGTCCTCGACCTTCTCCAGCGCCGGCGCGGTGCCCGCGGCGCTCGGCGCCAGATCGGCCAGGAGATCGAGCATCTCGCCCGTCGGCTCGCGGTCGAAATAGGCGTCGAGCCGCCATTCGTCGGGCCGGGCGCCGTCGGACTCGCTGGTCATCAGCACCGGCGGGAAATCGAGCCAGGCCAGAGGCGAGATATCGTCCTTCAAAGCCTCCGCCTCGGCCTTGGTGCAAGGCAGCGAAACCTTCCAGCTGTCGGTCATGGAGTGGGGAACGCCGTCATTGCGAGAAGCGCAGCGACGAAGCAATCCAGGTCGGCGCTGGCGACAGGCGCGGCGCCGGATTGCTTCGCTTCGCTCGCAATGACGGGGTCAGCGGACATAGCTCGCCCCGTTGACGTCGATCACCGCGCCGGTCGCCGAAGCCGGCGCGTCGACGGCCAGCCAACGCACGGTTTCGGCGACCTCGTCGGCGGTGGCGACACGGCCGAGCGGGATGTCGGCGACGATCTTCCGGCCGCCGCGGCTCGCCATATATTCCTCGACCATGTCCGAAGCGGTAAAGCCGGGGCAAACCGCGAAGGCGAGGATTCCGTCCGCCGCATAGCCGCGCGCGATCGACTTGGTCATTGCGATCATCCCGGCCTTGGAGGCGGCATAATGCCAGTGCTGCGGGCTGTCGCCGCGATAGGCGGCCCGGCTGGAGACGTTGACGATCCGGCCCCCGCCTTGTTCGCGATAATGGAGCACCGCCAGTCGGCACAATTCGGCCGAGGCGGTGAGGTTGACCCGCATCGTGCGCTCCCACCCGGCGGTCCATTCCTCGGCAGGAAGGTCGACGGGGGCGGCCTCGAAGATGCCGGCATTGTTGACCAGGGCGTCGATCCGCCCGCCGAGCCGCTCCAGCGCCTCCTCCCAGAGCCGCCCGGCAGCGCCCGGGGCCGAAAGGTCGGCGGCGATCATTCCGTCGCCGCCGCGGCTCGAGTGTCCGGCGACCCGATGGGAGGAGAAAGCGGCGGCGATCGCCTTGCCGATGCCTCGGCTGGTGCCGGTGACGAGGATGTTTGCCATGCCGGCCCGATAGGCTCGGGCGAGGCGGAGGGGAAGGGGGTGGCGTCGCCCCAGCGAAAGCTGGGGCCCCCGCGGGTGAAGAACGCCGGAGCCTTTCACCCCCTGGGGTCCCAGCCTTCGCTGGGACGACGGTCAATCCGCGAAGGGATCCCTCACCAAAATCGTGTCCTCGCGCTCCGGGCTGGTCGATACCAGGGCCACCGAGATCCGGCACAATTCCTCGATCCGCTTGATATATTTGATCGCCTGGGCCGGGAGCTCCGCCCAGCTCCGGGCGCCCGCCGTCGATTCCGCCCAGCCGGAGATCGTCTCGTAGACCGGCTGGACCGCGTCCTGGTCGGCGGCATGGGCGGGGAGGTGGTCGAGGGCGGCGCCGCGCAGGCGGTAGCCGGTGCAGATCCTCAGCTCCTCCATTCCGTCTAGGACGTCGAGCTTGGTCAGAGCCACTCCGGTCACTCCGGCGACGGCGCAGGCCTGGCGGACCAGCACGGCGTCGAACCAGCCGCAGCGGCGCTTTCGGCCGGTGACCGTCCCGAACTCCCTTCCGCGCTCGCCGAGCCGCTGGCCGGTCTCGTCCTCGAGCTCGGTCGGGAACGGCCCGGCGCCGACCCGGGTGGTATAGGCCTTGACGATCCCTAGAACGAAGCCGACCGCCCCCGGCCCGAGGCCGCTTCCGCCGGCGGCGGTGCCGGCGACGGTGTTGGAGGAGGTGACGAACGGATAGGTGCCGTGGTCGACGTCGAGAAGAACGCCCTGTGCCCCTTCGAACAGGATTCGCTTGCCGCTCGCCTTGGCCTCGTTGAGCGTGATCCAGGTCGGCCGGGCGAAGCTGAGGACGAAGTCCGCGATCTCGCCGAGGTCGCGCTCCAGGCGGTTCCGGTCGATCGGCGGCTCCCCGAAACCGGCCCGAAGGGCGTCGTGATGGGCGCAGAGCCGGTCTATCTGGGGGGCGAGATGACCGAGATGGGCGAGGTCGCAGACCCTGATCGCCCGGCGCCCGACCTTGTCCTCATAGGCCGGGCCGATTCCGCGCCTCGTCGTTCCGATCTTGCCTTGGCCGGAAGCGTCCTCGCGCAAGGCGTCGAGGTCGCGGTGGAAGGGGAGGATGAGCGGGCAGGTGTCGGAAATGTGCAGGGTCTGGGGCGTGACCGCGACGCCCTGCTCCCCGAGACGCTCGACCTCCGCCCTCAGGGCCCAGGGATCGAGCACCACTCCGTTGCCGATGACCGAGAGCGTGCCTCGGACGATCCCGGAGGGAAGGAGAGAGAGCTTGTAGGTCTGCTCGCCCACGACGAGCGTGTGGCCGGCATTGTGGCCGCCCTGGAATCGGGCGACGACGTCGGCCCGGCTGGCCAGCCAGTCGACGATTTTGCCCTTCCCCTCGTCGCCCCACTGGACGCCGATGACGGTGACGTTGGCCAAAGCCTGCTTCCTTTCGAATTGCGAAGGCGCCTTAGTCTCAAGATCGGCTCAAGGGGAGGGCGTTCTGCGCTGCGGTTGGTGGCGTCAAGCCGCCGCGTTCAGCCGGGCGAGCGCCTCGTCGAGACCGATGAGCGGGAGCAGCGCCGCCATTTCGGGCCCGCTTTCGCGGCCCGTCAGGGCCAGCCTGAGCGGCCGGAACAGCGCCTTGCCGGTCCGCCCGGTCCGCGCCTTCAGCCGCAAGACGAGCTGCGGCCAGGGCGGCTCGCTCCAGTCGATCGCTTCGAGCGCTTCGGCCGCGGCCCGGATGAGCGGGCGATCCTCCTCCGCCGCTTCGGCCTCGACATGGCCGTGCAGGATATCCCACCAGTCCGGCGCTTCGGCCACCGACTTCAAGTTGGGCCGGATCGCGGCCCAGTCGTCCGGCCCCATGCCTTCGGGCAGGCGGGCGGCGACCGTCTCGAACGGGAGAAGGTGGACGATTCGCGAATTGAGCTGGGCGAGCTCGTCCATGTCGAACCGCGCCGGGGCCCGGCCGAAGGCGGCGAAGTCGAACGTCTCGATCAGGATCCGGGGCTCAGTCAGCGGCTCGACCGGCAGGCTGGTGCCGAGCCGGGCGAGCTTGGCGACCAGGGCGATCGGCTCGATCCCCTGCCCGCGCAGCGAATCGGCGCCGAGCGAGCCGAGCCGCTTCGACAGCTTGCCTTCGGACCCGACCAGCAGGGCCTCGTGGGCGAAGGCGGGCGGAGCGGCTCCAAGCGACTCGAACATCTGCAGCTGGAGCGCGGTGTTGGCGACATGGTCCTCGCCGCGAAGCACATGAGTCACGCCCATCTCGATATCGTCGACGCTGCTCGGCAGCATGTAGAGCCAGGAACCGTCCTCGCGCCGGACCACCGGGTCGGAGAGCAGGGCCGGATCGAAATTCTGGCGGCCGCGGATGAGGTCGTCCCATTCGATCGGCGAATCGTGATCGAGCCGGAAGCGCCAATGGGGAGAACGGCCCTCCGACTCGAGCCGGGCCCGCTCCTCGGCGGAGAGCAGAAGCGCCGAGCGGTCGTAGACCGGCGGCTTGCCGCGCGAGAGCTGGACCTTGCGCTTGAGATCGAGCTCCTGCGCCGACTCGTAGGCCGGGTAGACTCGGCCGTCTTCCCGAAGCCTTTCGAAAGCCGCCTCGTAGCGGTCGGAGCGGAGCGACTGGCGATGCTCCTCGTCCCAGGCAAGGCCGAGCCAGGCGAGGTCCTCGCGGATCCCGTCGGCATTGGCCTCGCTCGACCGCTCCTTGTCGGTGTCGTCGAGCCGAAGGATGAAGCGCCCGTCATGCTTCCTCGCCCACAGCCAGTTATGGATCGCGGTCCGGATGTTGCCGACGTGAAGGCGTCCGGTGGGCGCGGGGGCGAAGCGGGTGACGACGGGCATGCCCGCCGTCTAGGCGCGGCATCCGGCCGCTTCAACCGAACAGCAAGGTTCCGAGGGTTCGGCCGGGCACCACGGCCAGCAGCCCCGCCGCGATGAGGCCGGCATAGACTCCACGCATCGCGTTCCTGTGCGCGCGGATGTTCCCGCGCCGCGCGTTCCACACCGCTAGCGGAATCGAGACCAGGGTCAGCACCGAGAACAGGTGGATGAAGCTCAGTCCGCCGCTCAGGCTCTGCAGCCAGAAGCTGGAGGCGGCCGTAACCATCATCAACGCCCCCCAGATCCTGCCCAACAGCCTGTGGATCCGGCCGCCCTTGGTTCGCCACAGCACGACGGCGCCCAGGGGAATTGCGGGGATCACGGTGAAGAGGTGGATGTAGAGCGCGACATCGGCTCCGGCGGGCGGCCGCCAGCCGTCCGGGCGCTCGACAAGCAGCGACAGGCCCCAGAATAGCAGCGTGGCCGCGGTCGCGATCGCCAGCGCCGTCGCCGGTCGCGCCCAGCTGCCTGCGTCCACTCGATCGAGCACTGCCATCGTCATCCTCCCGGCGGCGGGTTGCCGCGTCCGAGGTGAGGATGGCCGGCGGCCGTTCGCCGGCAAGGCCGATGTCGCCGGCAGGCGCTTCTCTTTCGCGAACCGGCGGTTTCGCGCTAATCGTCCCGTTGGCGAAGCGCGAACGGGCAGGAGGAAAAATGGGACGGCTGCGGCGAACCGCGATCGAGCTGTTCGTGCTGGCGGCGGTCGGGACTTTGCTCGGCTTGCTGGGGCCGTTCGGCAGCGACAGGCTCGTCGGGCCGTGGCGGCTGTTCTTCTGGGTCGGTTTCGTTCTCGCCGGCTATCTCATCTTCCGCCCCGTCTCCGCGGTCGCGCGCTGGCTCACCGAGGAGACCCGGGTCCCGCCCTGGCTCGCAATCCTGCTGGTGGCGGTGGTCGCCTCCCTGCCGCTGGCGACAATCATCGCCTTCGCCCTGGCCGAGCTGGCCGGCGCGGACTTCTGGGGCGGAAGCCGATTTCCTTTGCTTTACGGCGAGGTCGCGCTGGTCGGCGTCTGCATCCACCTGCTGATGCGGCTCGTCTTCGGATCCCCGGCTGCTCCGGCCGGAACGGCGCCGGATTCCGAAACGGCCGCCGCCGAAGCAGCCCCGCGAATCGGACCGGGCGAAAACCCCTTCCTGAAGCGGCTGCCGCCCGCTTTGGGGCGCGACCTCCTCTGTCTCCAGATGCAGGACCATTATGTGCAGGCGCAAACGGCGCTCGGCACGACGCTCATCCTGATGCGCTTCCGCGACGCGGTCGAGGAGCTCGGCGTCTCGGGCGTCCAGGTCCACCGCAGCTGGTGGGCCGCCTTCGACGCCATGGAAGCCCTCGATCGCGAAGGCCGGAGCGCACGCCTTCGGCTCCGCGGCGGCGCCACCATTCCCGTGTCCCGCGCCTGCCTTCCGGCCGTGCGCGAGGCCCTTCGCCAGGGAGCCTCCCGGCAGGTTTGACAGGCAGGCCGGGTCCTCTAAGAGTTCCCGCGCCTGCGGCGACTCGGCCGCGGCGAAATCGCGGAGACCCTGTAATGAAGCTCCTGGCCGGCAATTCCAACCTGCCGCTGGTGAAGAGCATCGCCGCCTATCTCGAGCTTCCGGTGACCGAGGCCAGCGTCCGCCGCTTCGCGGACGAGGAGGTGTTCGTCGAGATCCACGAGAATGTCCGGGGCGAGGACGTCTTCGTCGTCCAGTCCACCTCCTACCCCGCCAACGACAACCTCATGGAGCTTTTGATCTGCATCGACGCCCTGAGGCGCGCCTCGGCGAAGCGGATCACCGCCGTCCTCCCCTATTTCGGCTACGCCCGGCAGGACCGGAAGCCCGGCCCGCGAACGCCCATCTCGGCCAAGCTGGTCGCCAATTTGATCACCGTCGCCGGGGCCAACCGGGTGCTTTCGGTCGATCTCCATGCCGGCCAGATCCAGGGCTTCTTCGATATCCCGACCGACAATCTCTACGGCGCCCCCGTCATGTCGGAAGACATCAAGGCCCGCTTCAACGGCCGGTCGATCACCGTGGTCTCGCCCGACGTCGGCGGAGTCGTCCGCGCCCGGGCCCTTGCCAAGCGCCTCAACAACGCGCCGCTCGCAATCGTCGACAAGCGCCGCGAGAAGCCGGGCGAATCCGAAGTGATGAACATCATCGGCGACGTCGCAGGCCGCTTCTGCGTCCTCGTCGACGACATCGTCGATTCGGCCGGGACCTTGTGCAACGCGGCCGCCGCGCTCCACCAGGCCGGAGCGGAGGACGTCGTCGCTTACTGCACCCACGGTGTCCTCTCCGGGGCGGCCGTCAGCCGGGTCGAGAACAGCGAGCTCACCGAGTTGGTCATCACCGACTCGATCCAGCTCAGCCAGGAAGCGACGGCGAGCGCCCGGATCCGGGCCCTTCCGATCGCGCCCCTGCTCGCCGAAGCGATCAAGCGGATCGCGGACGAGACCAGCGTCTCGAGCCTGTTCGACTGATGCCGCGGGTCCTGATCACAGGCGCCGGGCGTGGCATCGGCCTCGAGCTCGCACGCCAATATTCTGCCGACGGCTGGGACGTGGTCGCCACCGTCCGCGAACCTGCGAGGGCAGCGGAGCTCGAAGCTCTGGGAATACGGGTCGAAGCCCTCGACATGCGCGACCTCGCGGCCCTTGCCGCCTTTCCGGAGCGGCTCGCCGACGAGCCGCTCGACCTGTTCATCGCCAATGCCGGGGTCTCGAAGGCGAAATGGGTCCGAAGCCGCGAGGACGCCGAGGCCTGGCAGGAAGTGCACCTGGTCAACTCGGTCGCTCCGACCCTGCTCGCCGAGGTCCTTCTTCCGCTGGTCGAAGCCGCCGGCGGGCGGATGGCGGCGATCAGCAGCCGGATGGGAAGCATCGACGACAGCTCCGGCGGCTATGTCGGCTACCGCGCGTCCAAGGCCGCGTTGAACGCCGCCTGGCGGGCGCTGGCGCTCGGATGGAGCGATCGCCCGGTCACGCTCGTCCTGCTTCACCCGGGCTGGGTGCAGACGGATATGGGCGGGGCCCAGGCGCCGCTCGGGGTCGAGGCCAGCGTGGCGGGAATGCGCCGGGTGATCGCCGGCCTTTCCCGGAGCGAATCCGGCGCCTTCGTCGACTATCGCGGCGAACCGATCCCCTGGTAATTCGTCTTACGCGGCGAGCGGGAGATCCTGCCGCCACTCCGGCAAGCCTTCCTCCGCCCGCTCGGGCTCGGCGGAGGTCGGATTGGGGACGAGCCAACAGGTGAGAGTGACGAGCGCGGTCAGGGCCGCATAAGCGGTGAGGGCGATCGCCGGGCTCCAGAAAATGGCGAAAGCGAACAGGATGCGCAGATAGAGCGGGTTGAACCCGAAATCCTCGCCTATCGCGTAGCAGGCGCCGAGCAGGGTATCGTCGCGCGCCATGGCGGATTGGCTGATGGCCATGTCTCAAACTCCTCACGCGCGGCCTTCGATATCGGCCGCGGCGCTTCGCATAAGGACGGCGAGTTGCAGGAGAATGCCGCGGGGGGCGTGAATATGTGTCGATTGTGAGCGGGACTCGTCATCCCGGCGAAAGCCGGGACCTCGGCGAGATAAGGGCGCGGCGGTCTTCACCCGGCGGGGTCCCGGCTTTCGCCGGGATGACGGGGAGTTGCCAATCCACCCCTCCCCCTCTATAGGCGCGCCTTCTTTCCAGCTTTGGAAGAAACGAACGGGCCGGCGACAAGGGCTGCCGTGGCCGTTCTCAAACGTCGCGCCGCTGGGCGCACAAGGAGACGAAAATGCCCAAACTGAAGACCAAGAGCGGCGTCAAGAAGCGCTTCAAGCTCACCGCCACCGGTAAGCTCAAGCACGGAGTCGCCGGCAAGCGCCACCGGCTGATCAGCCACAACGCCAAGTACATCCGCCAGAACCGCGGCACCGAAGTTCTCGCCAAGGCCGACACGGCCCGGGTGAAGCTCTGGGCGCCCTACGGCCTGAACTAGGAGTATTTGAGACATGGCACGCGTCAAAAGGGGCGTGACGACCAA
>DASVSX010000038.1:0-3363 GCA_036387875.1 Allosphingosinicella sp.
GAGGGGTTGGGGTGGGGGTTGTCTGCTCGCCTCACCGGCGTCAGCGAACATTCTCCCCCACATTCCCCACCCCAACCCCTCCCCTGAAGGGGAGGGGCTTTGTCTCCGAGCGCTTCGCAGGGGTTATGCAAAGGTCCCGCAAATGCAGGGGAGGATTGAGTGACGAAAAAAGGCGCCCCGGCCGGAGCTGGAGCGCCTTTCTCTAAACTTGCCGACGGGCGCCTAGTCCATGCCGTAGACCCGCAGAACCGTCTGGGTGCGGGCGTCGATCTGGTAGATGTTTCGGCCGTCCGAACGGTAATAGACGCCGTTGCCGTCCCTGTACCGGTAGCGATATTGCGACGGCACGGAGTAGAGGTTGGTGGGCGCCCGGGCGCCGATCCGGACTCCGCAATTGGACTGGTCGCGGCCGAGGACTCCGTCGATCAGGCCGCCGATTCCGCCGCGGCTATTGGAGTCGCAATTGGTGTCGTAGGGCTGCTCGTAGGGACCGCCCCGGCCCGAATAGGAGTCGTTGCCGTTGTAGTAGCGGTCGTCCCAGCTGTAGCGATTGTCGCGATCGTAGCGGCCGTTGTCGGCGGTGCGGATATCCTGCCGCAACGTGCGAAGACGCTGCTGCAGATCCTGGCGCTCCGACTGGGTGAGGCCGTTATAGCTGTACTGGCGCTCGAGCTGCCTCAGCTCCCGAAGATCCATCCGAAGCTCGCGTCCCTCGGTACGATCGATGTCGCCCGACTGGATTCCCGCCTGAAGCCGGGCTTCGAGCTGCGCGATTCGCTGGGAGACGCCGACCGTGCCGCCGGCGTTGGAATTAACCCCGTAGCCGTTCTGGTATCCGGATTGCGCCACGGCCGGGGCCGCGGCGGCGATGGCGCCGACGGCGGCCATCGAAAGAAGAAGCTTGTTCATGCCAGTTACTCCACAAGGCCACCCCGCTTCGCCCGACAGAACGACCGGGCGCGGCAGGTGTTGCAATTTTGCGGTAAAGCGATGCTTGGACGCCACGGACGGCGAGGAAGGGGTGCGGGCGATGCGGGCGGATCGACTTTCGGCGGCGCCTGCGATGCGCCTTGGGAGCTAGGCCGAAATGCGCATAGCGTTCCTCCTTACCGCCTGGGTCCTGCTCGCCACCTTCGCGCCGCCGGCCCTCCAGCACCGCGAGCCGCCGCCGCCGGTCACCTTCGTCCGGTTCACGCCGGTGGCGCTCGACGTCGAAGATCCCGGCGTCACGCGCCTGGGGCGTCTCGTCTTCCTTGGCGGCTGGGCGCTGACCAGCAACGACGCGCGGGTCGGCGGCATCTCGGCCCTCCATGTCGAGTCGGGCGAGGCCCTTGCGATGAGCGACGCCGGCTGGCGGATCCGACTGCCTTTGCCGACGGGACGGGCCGTGGTCCGGGCCCGGGTCTCGATGGTCGAGGAGGGGCCCGGCCCCCCGGGCGACAAGGCGAACCGCGACATCGAATCGCTCGTCGTCCACCGGGGCGACGCCTGGATCGGCTATGAGCAGTCCAATGCGATCTGGCGCTACGACCGGACGAGCTTCGCCCGGCGTTCGTCCGCCGAGCCGCCGGCCATGCGCGAATGGAGCGACAATGCCGGACCGGAAGCGATGGTCAGGCTTCCCGACGGCCGCTTCCTGGTCTTCGCCGAAGGGGATGGCGGCGACAGCGAGGCCGCGTTGTTCGCCGGCGACCCGGCGGTGGCCGGCACCCCGGCCTTGCGCCTGCGCTACCGGCCGCCCGAAGGCTACCGGATCACCGACGCCGCAATGCTTCCCGACGGAAGGCTGGCGCTCCTCAGCCGGAAGGTCCGGCTGTTCGAAGGTTTCACCGCCAGGCTCACCCTCGCGAGCCTGCCCGGGCCCGGCGAGCGGGCGCTGATCGCGGGCGAGGAAGCGGCGGCGTTCGAAGGGCCGGTGACCCGCGACAATCTCGAAGCGCTCAGCGTGACGCGCGAGGGCGGCCGGACGATCCTGTGGATCGCCTCGGACGACAATTACAATCCGCTCCAGCGGACGTTGCTTATGAAGTTCGCTTTGGAATGAGAGCGCTCGAACGTGAAGCGAACCAGCCGTCATCCCGGCGAAGCCGGGACCTCGGGGAGACCCGCCGAGACTTCTCGTCCTGGGGTCCCGGCTTTCGCCGGGATGACGGTCAGGCGGCCGCCGCGCTTTCGCCCTGCTGCTTCTTGGCGATCTCGCGCTTCAGTCGGCGCGCCTTGAGGCTCAGGCTGTCGTCCTTCGACTTCAGGAGCCAGTTGTCGAGGCCTCCGACATGCTCGACCGACCTCAGGCCGTTCATCGAGACCCGAAGCTTGACCCCGCGCCCGAGCGACTCGCTGATCAGGGTCACGTTCTGCAGATTGGGCAGGAAGGTGCGCTTGGTCTTGTTGTTGGCGTGGGAAACGTTGTGGCCCACCTGCCGGCCCTTGCCGGTCAGCTCGCAAATGCGCGACATGATCTCTCGTCCTGGTTTGAAGCGGGCCCGTAGAGACGGTCCCGGAAAGCGGGGGCGGATAGCGCCGGAAGGGGCTTTCGTCAACCTGAAGCTGGTGGTGCGAGCGCGAAACGGTCGTTGCGGACCGGCAACCGAATAGCGTACGCCTCGTTCTCGGATGAACGGAGGAAGCTGATCCATGTTACGCGCTGTCCTGTTGATCGTTGCCCTGCTCATCCTTCTCGTCATCGGCGCCGTGTGGCTCGGCCTGCTCGATCTCAACCAGACCCAGAATGCCCAGGCGCCCAAGTTCGAGATGAAGGTGAACCCGGTCACCGTCGGCACCACCAACGTCCAGGTCGAGGTGCCCAGGGTGGAGGTCGGCGGCCAGCAGTCGAACCCGCAGGCCAACCAGCAATAGGGTTTCCGCTCCGTTGCCCCCGGTCTAGGGCGGCGAAGTGACCGCCGCCTTTTCCGAACCGATGCGCCTAGCGCTGGAGGAAGCGCGCTCCGCCGCCGCCGAGGGGGAGGTGCCGGTGGGGGCGGTGGTCACCCGGGCAGGCGCGGTCATCGCCTCCGGGCGCAACCGGATGCGCCTCGACAACGATGCTACCGCCCATGCGGAAATGGTCGCGATTCGCTCGGCGGCGGCCGCGCTCGGCAGCCCGCGGCTCGACGGCTGCGACCTTTGGGTAACTCTGGAGCCGTGCGCGATGTGCGCCGGAGCGATCGCCTTGGCGCGGATCGGGCGCCTGTATTTCGCGGCGCCCGACCCGAAGGGAGGTGCCGTGATCCATGGGCCGAGGTTGTTCGCCCAGCCGACCTGCCACCACGCGCCGGAGGTTTATCCGGGCATGGGGGAGGAGGAATCGGGGGATATGCTGAAGGCGTTCTTCAGGGAGCGGAGAGGCTGAAAAATCCTCCCCTG
>DASVSX010000039.1:0-5108 GCA_036387875.1 Allosphingosinicella sp.
GCTGTTAGCGACCGAGACGCGGGGCGACAATGCGCCCGCCCTCTCGGTTTCCGAGCTCTCCTTCTCGCTCAAGCGCACGGTCGAGGATGCGTTCGGCCACGTCCGCGTGCGCGGCGAGATCAGCGGCTTCAAGCGGCATAGCTCCGGCCATTGCTACTTCACCTTGAAGGACGATCGGGCCTGCATGGACGCGGTGATCTGGAAGGGCTGCGCGCAGATGCTCCGCTTCCGCCCGGAGGACGGGATCGAGGTGGTCGCGACCGGCAAGCTCACCACCTATCCCGGCCGCTCGCGCTACCAGATCGTCATCGAACGGCTCGAGCTTGCCGGGCAGGGGGCGCTCATGGCCCTGCTCGACAAGCGCCGCCGGGCGCTCGCGGCCGAGGGGCTGTTCGATCCCGGTCGCAAGAGGAAGCTGCCCTTCCAGCCGCGGGTGATCGGAGTCGTCACCTCGCCGACCGGAGCGGTCATCCGCGACATCCTCCACCGCCTTGCCGACCGCTGCCCGTGCCACGTCATCGTCTGGCCGGTCCAGGTCCAGGGAGAGACCGCGGCGGCCCAGATCGCCGCGGCGGTGCGGGGGTTCAACGCCTTGCCGGCCGGCGGCCCCGTCGCCCGGCCCGACCTTCTCATCGTCGCCCGCGGCGGCGGCTCGATCGAGGATCTGTGGGCGTTCAACGAGGAGGAGGTGGTCCGGGCGGTCGCGGCCTCGGACATCCCCACCATCTCCGCCGTCGGCCACGAGACCGACACCTCGCTCTGCGACTTCGCCGCGGACGTCCGGGCGCCGACCCCGACCGCCGCGGCCGAGATGGCGGTGCCGGTGCGCGGCGATCTCCTCGGCCAGCTTCGCGAGCTCGGCCACCGGATCGAGCGCTGCGCCCGGCGGGCAATGGAGCGGTCGAGAGAGCAGCTGGAGTCGAGCCTTCGCCGCTGGCCGGAGCGCGACGCTTTGCTGGCGCCGCAGCGGCAGCGGCTCGACGACCTGGCCGACCGGCTCCCCCGCGCCCTCCGCACCGAGCTCAGCCACGCCCGCGCCGCGCTCGGCCAGACCGCCGGAGCGCTCCGGCCCGGCCTCCTCAACGCGGTCCACGCCCGGGCCCGCGAGCGCCTGGACTCGCTGTGGCGGGTCGCTCAGCTCGCCCACCCCAACCGGCCGCTCGAGCGGGGCTATGCGCGGGTCGAGGACAAGGACGGCAGGACCCTGATCTCGGCCGCCGCGGCGAAGGCGGCGGGGCGCCTCAAGCTGATCTTCGGCGACGGCGACGTCGAGGCCCAGGCCGGCGCCGCCGCGCCGGCCGGGAAGCCGCGCCGTCCGTCGCCTTACGGGAAGGTGACGATCGAGCAGCCGAAGCTGCTCTAGGAACATGGGACGTTGAACGATGAGGCTGAATCGCCCTACCTCCGCCCTGAGCCTGTCGAAGGGCCTTCCTATTTCGTGCTCGATGGAAAATGAGGGCTTCGACAGGCTCAGCCCGAACGGGGTAAAGGGCCAAGGATGAAAACGAGGCGAAGCCGATGCTGATGTCGAACCGCAACCGCGAGGCCCGCCTCCACTACATGCCGGGGACCTTCCGGATCCTCACCCCCGGCGACCACGTCCGCTGCGCCGCCACCGGCCAGCCCATCGCCCTCGACGAGCTGCGCTACTGGAGCGTGGCGAGGCAGGAGGCCTATTCGTCGGCGGAGCTGTCGGTGAAGGCGGAGGGGCGGGGATAGGCCGCGGGCGCGGGCCCGCCCGCCACCCTGAATGCCGGGATCTTGAGCGGCCTGCAATTTCCGAAACGGACCTTTCTGAAGGACATCGAGGCTTGATGTTCCGATAATGTTCTTCCTGCCGAGTCGCGTATCGGCGGGCTCTTTGACATTGTGAGATCAATTGGAGAGGGCGCGTGCCGGCCCGCTCCGTTCGCCTCGAGCATGCCGAAGCCGCCCCACTTCCTCGCGGAGGAAGGAGGCCCTTCGACGGCGATTGGAGCGGACGGGCGGGTGCGAGCATAGGAGGTCTGCGAGGGTCGGCCTGCTTCGTGGAGCCGCAGGCGCAGCGACCTCCAGATTTCAACGCAACGACGCAACGACGCGACGACGCTACGAGGCAGCGGCGGTCAAAGGCTCTCCGGAATTTCCCTGCCGGCTGAGGGTAGCCATATTCCGCAGGTGCAAAAATCGCAGGGCGTCAGGGACCGGCGCGGCATCGTTGCGTCTTTGCGTTGAAAAATGATTGGCCTCCGCCGGCGAGGAGAAGCGCCGGATGCCTCTTACCTTCGCTCTTCGATGAAAAGTACAGATGTCACTCGAGAGGCACGGCGGTCGTGAACTTCAAGGTGCGCTTGATGAAGCTGGTTTCGTAGCGGCGGACGAAGGACATGCTTGCAAGCTCGTCGGAGAAGATGTTGAAATGCTCCATGTCCCTGACGGACACGAGCAGAAGCGCGTCGCTCGCGCCGGTGATCTCCACGAAAAGCTGAACCTCCGGGAGGGCCCGGATCGCGCGTCTGAAGCGGTCGGCTTCGCCGGGCGAATGTCGGTCGAACTGCACGTTGACGATCGCGGTCACCCTTGTTCCTCGAAGGTTGTCGCCCAGGACCGCGACTTCTTTCGCGATGACGCCGTCTCGGGTCAGCTTCTGGATTCGCCGAGTCACGGCGGACCGCGAAAGACCCAGCCGCTCCCCGAGCTTGTCCGCCGTCTCGCGGCTATCTTCCTGAAGAAGCGACAATAAAGTCCGGTCGATTCGGTCCATCTCACATAATGTGTGGGTGAAAAGTTGGCTATGCAACCAAAATGCGTAAGTTACCCCGCATTCGGTCAGAAGATGTCGATTCGCGGAGTAGCTTAGTCGTGAGCCTGTGGCTGGGCGGCCGGGGAGCGATGCGTATGGCCATGAGAGATCTGATCCTTCGGACGGTCAGCGTCGCGGTGCTGGTCGCGGGTCTAAGCGGCTGCGGAGGCGGTGGAGGCGGGGGAGGCGGTGCGCCGGACCCGGCACCGCCGGTCGCTTCACCGCCGCCGCCGCCCGCGGCGCCGCCGCCGCCGCCCCCGTCCGCCGGGCCGGCGCCGCTCCCCGGACCGGGTCCGGCGCGGCCGGCGGGCGAGTGGCAGGGCTTCGTCAGCTCCACCGTCGAGCAATATTTCCAGCTCGATCCCTCTTTCGCCGTCTACCAGGGTCGCCACGACTTCGACGGCAAGCTGCCCGACTGGAGCGGCGCGGGAATCCAGAAAGTGATCGATTTCTGGCGCCTGATCTACAGCCAGGCGCAGGGGTTCACCGGCCTCGATTCCAACCAGCAGTTCGAACGCGACTATCTGCTCCACATCATCCGCGGCCAGCTCTTCTGGCTCGAGGATGCCGAGAGCGCCTACACCAATCCGACCTTTTACGTGAACGGCGGTCTCGACCCAAACGTCTATTTGACTCGCGAATATGCCGATCCGGCGACCCGGATGAAGGCGACGATCGCCTTCCTGAAGGCGGTTCCGACCGCGGCGGCGAGCATCCGCGCCAATCTGAAAATGCCGCTGCCCACGACTTTCATCAACTACGGCGCCGGCGCTTTCAACGCTCTTGCCGCTTCCTACGTCAACGACACGAAAGCGGTTTTCGCCGGCGTCAACGATGCCGCCCTCCAGAAGGAGCTCGCGGACGCTTCGGCGAGCGCTTCGGCGGCGATGAAAGACCTTGCCGCGTATCTGAACCAGAACGCCGCCGGTTCCGGCCAGACCTATGCCCTCGGCAGCGCCCGCTTCTCGCGGATGCTGGCAGCCAATGACGGAGTCGACATTCCGCTCGACCAGCTCCGCCAGATCGGCGAGGCGGACCTGAAGAAAAACCGGGACGCGGTCGCGGCCGCCTGCGCGCAATTCGCTCCGGGCGACACGGTCCCGGGGTGCATCGGCAAGCTCAACGCAATCGCTCCGGCCGGGGGCGCCCTCGCCGCGGCCGCCCAGCAGATCAACGAGCTGCGCAGCTTCGTGCTGGCGAAGGATCTCGTCACCATCCCCGGCAACGAGCAGGTGCTGGTCCGGACGAGCCCCGCCTTCCGGCCCGTAATCTATATCGATCCGCCCGGACCCTATGAGGTGGGGATCCCGTCCATCTACTATATCCCCGCCGGTGCGAACGTCTCCGAGCCGGACCTGCTGTTCGTGACGGCGCATGAGGCGATGCCCGGCCATTTCCTCCAGTTCCTCCACGCCAACCGCGCGACTTCCCTCGTCGCGCGCCTGTTCGTGACCGGCGGCTTCGCGGAGGGCTGGGCGCATTATGGGGAAGAGATGATGTGGGAGGCGGGGCTGCGCGGAACGCCCGAGGCGCGGCTTGGAATGCTCCTCAACGCGCTGCTTCGCGATTGCCGTTATCTTTCGGCGATCGGCCTCCACACCCAAGGCTGGTCGGTCGCCGATGCTCAGGCCTTGTTCCAGCAGCAATGCTATCAGAGCGCCGGCGGCGCCAACCAGCAGGCGCTGAGGGGAACCTATGACCCGGGCTATCTCAACTACACGCTGAACAAGCTGATGATCCGCAAGCTGCGCGACGACTGGACCGCCACCCACGGCGGCGCCGGCGCCTGGAAGGCGTTCCACGACCAGTTCCTGAGCTATGGCGGACCGCCGGTGCCGCTGGTTCGGTCGGCCATGATGGGCGGCGCGCCGAAGGCGGTTTTCTAGAGGGGCGAGGTCGCCCATCGGTACCGTTCCAACCTCGCCAACCGCGGGGACAGTTAGGGGACAGTTAGGTAACTGTCCCCTAACTGTCCCCGGAGGGGGACTGTACTCAATCAGGTGGGTGAAGGTTTCTGAGGGTTGCAACGTCATCCGGCGAAGGCCGTGATCCATGAACACTGTCCGACGATAAGGAGGCGATGCGGTCGCGGCCCTTTCGGCGAATTTCCGTGTTCATGAATCCCGGATCGAGTCCGGGATGACGACTTTACCGATCCGAGGTGCAACCTTATCGAGTCCCCCTCCTAGAGTCGATCCTGTCTTTTCTGAATCGGAATGGGATTCCCAACGGGGCTGAGGTGTGATTCAAGCTGCTGGCTGGGATGGAGGCCAGCAGCGATGGTCAGGCCTTATTCGAACGATTTGCGGGAGCGAGTGGCTCGGTC
>DASVSX010000040.1:0-38183 GCA_036387875.1 Allosphingosinicella sp.
CACCGAAACCACGACCACCCAAACGGCACCCGAGCCGGATGCGACTACATCCATCCCGCCGCCGGCGACCGCTGCTCCCACTTCGGCTCCGCCTATGGGCAATATGTCGAACATGGGCACGGGTTCGGGCCAGACGGTCGCTCCCGGCAACACGTCGCCGGAAACCGACGCCCGCGGAATTCGGGTGATCTCGGCGCCCGCTGAAGCGCCCGCCGGGTACAACCAGGGCGCTCGCACCGTTCCGGCCGGATCTGCGATGCCGACGGTCGCCGCTCCGACCCCCACCGCGGCCGGACAGCTCCCGCCCTGCACTCGGACCGTCACCGACCGGTGCACCCAGACCTACGAGCGCGGCCGGGCCAAGTAGGGCGGTTGTCCTCTTCGGTTCCGATCTGCCATGGATCACCGCTGACGAATTCCTCCCCGAGCTTGTCTCGGGGAGGGGGACCGCGGCGCGAAGCGTCGTGGTGGAGGGGATTGCCGATTCCGAATTACCCCTCCACCGCGCTTCGCGCGGTCCCCCTCCCCGAGCGAGCTCGGGGAGGACTGGGCAGGTGAGCGGGGAGAAAATATGACCATCAGCTTCGAAGGCCGAGTCGCAATCGTCACCGGCGCCGGGGGCGGCCTGGGACGTGCTTATGCGCTGGAGCTCGCCCGGCGCGGCGCCAAAGTGGTGGTGAACGACCTCGGCGGCGCCCGCGACGGCTCCGGCAGCTCCGACGCCGCGCTCAAGGTGGTCGAGGAGATCGAGGCGGCCGGCGGCGAGGGACTGGCGAACGGGTCGAGCGTCACCGAGCCGGAGCAGGTCGAGGCGATGGTCGGCGAGGCGAAGTCGCGCTGGGGCGGGGTCCACATCCTCGTCAACAATGCCGGCATCCTTCGCGACAAGAGCTTCGCCAAGATGAGCGTCGAGGATTTCCGGGCGGTCGTCGAAGTCCACCTGATCGGATCGGCCGTCTGCACCAAGGCGGTCTGGGAGACGATGCGCGAGCAGGCCTATGGCCGGATCCTGATGACCTCCAGCTCGACCGGACTTTACGGCAATTTCGGCCAGGCCAATTACGGCGCCGCCAAGCTCGGCCTCGCCGGCTTCGCCAAGACGCTCCACCTCGAGGGCGCGAAATATAATATCCGGGTAAATACCTTGGCGCCCACTGCGGCGACCCGGATGACCGAAGACATCTTCCCGCCCGAGCTGCTCGGCCTGTTCAACCCGGACAATGTCGTGCCCGCCGCGCTCTACCTCGTCTCCGAGGAGGCTCCGAGCAACTTCATCGTCGGAGCCGGCGGCGGAGTCGTCCAGGCCGCCTACGTGACTCTGACTCCCGGCTATGCCCTTCCCGAAGGTCGGCGAACGGTCGAGGAAGTCGCCGCCAATTGGGAGCGGATCACCGATCGAAGCCGGGAGATCGTCCCCCAATCGGGCGCCGAGCAGGCGATGCTGATCATGAAGGTGCTTCAGGGCGGCGCTTAAATCCTGCCCTGCCTCTGAAGCTTACCGTATTGCGACACTAACACACTCATGCTATACGCCGCCCGTTCAGGGAGGAAAAACATGTATAGCGACAGCGATCTGGAATCGGCGGTCGCGGCCGGGGCGTTGAGCCCCGACGCCGCCTCCGCCCTTCGCAATTACGTAGCGAGCCGGAGCGGGGGCGCTTCGGTCGACGAAGAGCATTTCCGGCTCATCACCGGCTTCAACGACATTTTCGTCGCGATCGCCGCGGCGATCCTGCTGTTCGCCGTCGGCTGGATCGGCAATGCCGTCGGTCCGCATATCGACGTCGACGGCCCCACGCCCTTCGCCGGGCTGTTCGTCGCCGCCACCGCCTGGGGCCTCGCCGAATTCTTCACCCGCAAGCGGCGAATGGCGCTTCCGAGCATCATCCTGCTCCTAGCCTTTACCGGCGGAGTGGCGCTCACGGCCCTCACCAGCTTAGTCCTTGCCGTCGGCGAGGGCAGGCTCGAGAACAATGCGCAGGCCATCGCCCTGGTCGTCGCCGCTTCCGCCGCAATCGCCGCGGGAGCCACCTGGCTCCACTGGCGCAGGTTCCGGGTTCCGATCACCGTCGCCGTGGCAGCCCTCACCGCCGTCGGAGTCGTCATGGCGCTGATCGCTTCCGCGATCGGCGACACGCCCGCGCTCCGGAACGTGATGCTGGCGAGCGCCCTCATCCTCGGCCTCGGGGTCTTCCTCTTCGCCATGTGGTGGGACCAGTCGGACCGCGCCCGCGAGACGCGACGCTCGGACGTCGCCTTCTGGCTCCACCTGCTGTCGGCCCCTCTGATCGTCCACCCGATCTTCTCGCTGCTCGGACTGACCGACGGGGACGCCACGATCGGCGAGGCGCTCGTCGTGCTCGGGGTCTATGTCCTTCTCGGCCTGACCGCGCTGGCGATCGACCGGCGGGCCTTGCTGGTCTCGGCGCTCGCTTACGTCCTGTTCGCCCTGATCAGCCTGTTCCGCGAGTTCGGGGCGGTCGAGCTCAACATCGCGCTCGCCGCCTTCGTCATCGGCTCAGGGCTGCTTCTGCTCTCGGCCTTCTGGCACGGAGTGCGCCGCTCGATCGTGAAGCCCTTGCCCCCGGGCCTCCAGGCTAGGCTTCCGGTCACGGAGAGGGCGGTGCCGGCCTGAATCTCTGCCTCCCCATGCTTTGCATGGGGAGGCGAGTTATCCGTTCACGGCCTTCATCAGCCGCCGCTCGAGCGGCGCCAGCACCGGGCCGAGCTCGTCGCCCCGGCGCACCACCATCCCCGCTTCGTTGACCAGGGCCCACATGCCCTGTCGGTTGCGAAGGGCCGGCTTCTTCTCGATCCGGTATTCCGGCCGCTCGGCGGTCCGCCGGAAGGCCCAGAAGGCGGCCCCGTCGCGGCCGAACTCGACCGCGTAATCGCGCCACAGGCCCGCCGCCACCATCCGCCCGTACAGGTCGATGATCCGGGTCAGCTCGGCCCGGGTGAAGCCGATCTGCGGCGAAGAGGCTCCCGGAAAAGGGAGGACATTACCCATCAGGCGCGGCCGCGCCCCTTCCGGGTCTGCCCGTCCCGTTCCTCGATCAGCTCGGCGAGGCGCTTCCTCAGGCTCTCGACCTCGCACTGGAGCATCTCGAGCTTCTGGGTGGCCGGATCGAACTGCTCCGAGCAGGGCGTTCCATAGGGGAGAAAGTTGCCCGAGCTGCTCTGCTCGGCGCTGAGCAATGTGGAGCGGGCGGGGATGCCGATCATCGTCGCGCCTTCGGGCACGTCCTTGGTGACCACCGCATTGGCTCCGATCCGGGCGCGGGGACCGACGACGATCGGCCCCAGCACCTGGGCGCCCGAGCCGATGATGACCTGGTCGCTGATCGTCGGGTGGCGCTTTCCGGCGATGCCGTCGGTCGGGTTGGTTCCGCCGAGCGTGACCTGCTGGTAGATGGTGACGTCGTCGCCGATCGTCGCCGTCTCGCCGATCACGACGAAGCCGTGGTCGATGAAGAAATTCCGGCCGACCGAGGCGCCCGGGTGGATGTCGATGGCGGTCATGAATCGGCTGATATGATTGACCAGCCGGGCGAGGAAATAGAGCTCGCCTTTGTACAGCCAGTGGGCGATGCGATGGAAACCCAGCGCCCAGACCCCCGGATAGAGAAGCACTTCCCAGCGGCTTCGAGGCGCCGGATCGCGCGCCTTCACCGAGTCGAGATACGTAAAAAGCCCCGGCAGCATAACCACTCCCCACTGCTCCTTATGGGCAAAGTAAGAGAGGTCGGAGCAAATTGCCAGCCGTTGCTCTAATTCCTCCCCCGGATTTCCGGGGGAGGGGGACCGCGCCCTTCGACGCCGCCTGCGGCGGCGCTCAGGATTAACTGCGCCTTCGGCGCAGCGCGGTGGAGGGGTTCCTGGAGTCAGAAGGCCCCTCCACCATGCTTCGCATGGTCCCCCTCCCCTGCATTTGCGGGACCTTTGCATAAGTCGCCGGGTGCCAGCCCCTCCCCTTCAGGGGAGGGGCTGGGGTGGGGGTTGTCTGCTCGCCTCACCGGCGTCAGCGAACATTCTCCCCCACATTCCCCACCCCAACCCCACCCCTGAAGGGGAGGGGCTTTGTCTGCGAGCGCTTCGCAGGGGTTATGCAAAGATCCCGCAAATGCAGGGGAGGATTTCAGAGGGCGACGCCGCGCGGGCTCCTAGGTTCAGCCCCCGCCCGCCAGCGCCGGGAACAGCCGCCCGCGGCTAAGCCTGAGGCCTGCCGCCCGTCCCACCGGAGGAACGTCGCGGTCTCCGGTCCGAACGTCGATGAGCGGCTCAACTCCCTCTATCCTGCCCTCGATCCTCGTCACTCCGCCGAGGCGGATCGCCTGGCAGATCTGCATCGGCAACGCGCCGGCCGCCCCATCCTCGACCAGCGTCGCGTCGTGCGGCCGGAAGTAAAGCAGGGCCGCCCCGTCGGGAGCCGATTCCACCGGCACGTCCACCACCTCGCCGCCGAACAGCACCCGGCCCTGCTCGACCGTCACCGGGATCCGGTTCGAATCGCCGACGAAATCGTAGACGAAGGCGGTGGCGGGCTCGTCGTAGATGGTCTGCGGGCCTGCGACCTGCTCGATCAGCCCCTGGTCCATCACTACCACCCGGTCGGCGAGCTCCAGCGCCTCCTCCTGGTCGTGGGTGACGAAGACCGAGGTCAGGCCCATCCGATCGTGCAGGTCCCTCAGCCAGCGGCGGAGCTCCTTGCGCACCTTTGCGTCGAGCGCCCCGAAGGGCTCGTCGAGCAGGAGCAGCTTGGGATCGACGGCGAGGGCCCGCGCCAAAGCGACCCGCTGGCGCTGCCCGCCGGAAAGCTGGGCCGGGTAGCGCCTGCCGAGAGGGCCGAGCTGGACGAGGTCGAGAAGCTCCTGCGACCGGCGAACGATCTCCGAGCGCTTCGGCCGCTCGCTGCGCCGTTTCACGGTCAAGCCGAAGGCGACGTTGTCGGCGACGTTCATGTGCGGGAACAAGGCGTAATGCTGGAAGACGAAGCCGATCCGGCGGTCCCTCACTCCGAGGCCGGTGACGTCCCGGCCTTCGAACAGGACCCTGCCGGCGTCGGGAAATTCGAGGCCCGCCATGATCCTCAGCAGGGTCGTCTTGCCCGATCCCGAGGGCCCGAGAAGCGCAAGGAACTCGCCCGGCTTCGCCTCCAGGCTGACTCCGTTGAGAGCGGCGAAATTGCCGAAGCGCTTCACCACATTGTCGACCGCGATGCTCAATGGCCCCCGCCTTTTCCGTGATAGCCGTAGCGCCATTCGAGCGCGCTCTTGAGCACCAGGGTGAGCAAGGCGAGCAAAGCGAGCAGAGAGGCGACCGCGAAGGCCGCCGCGAAATTATATTCGTTGTACAATATCTCGACATGCAGCGGCATGGTGTTCGTCCGGCCCCTGATGTGGCCGGAGACGACCGAGACCGCTCCGAACTCGCCCATCGCCCGGGCGTTGCACAGCAGGACCCCGTAGAGCAGGCCCCAGCGGATGTTGGGCAGGGTGACGTGCCAGAAGGCCTGCCAGCCGCTCGCGCCCAGTGAAACCGCCGCTTCCTCGTCGCCCCGGCCCTGTTCGGTCATCAAGGGGATGAGCTCGCGGGCGACGAAGGGGAAGGTGACGAAGATCGTCGCAAGCACGATCCCGGGGACTGCGAAGATGATCTGGATGTCGCGCGCCGCCAGCCATTCCCCGAACCAGCCCTGGGCTCCGAACAAAAGGACGTAGATCAGTCCCGACACGACCGGCGAGACCGAGAAGGGAAGGTCGATGAAGGTCACCAGGATCGACTTGCCCGGGAAATCGAACTTGGCCACCGCCCAGGCGGCGGCGAGGCCGAAGGCGACGTTCACCGGCACCGCGATGGCGGCGACCAGCAAGGTGAGCTTGATCGCCGCGATCGCGTCGGGCTGGGTGACGCTGTCGAGATAGACCCCGACCCCGCCGCGCAGAGCCTCGACGAAGACCGAGATCAGCGGCATCAGCAGGAACAGCGCCAGGAAGACCATGGCGACGCCGAGCAGCGCCCAGCGGCCGAGACGGCCGTCGGAAGCGGGACGCGCCGCCATCTAGTCGATGCTCCGGCTTCGGGCCCAGGCCTGCAGGAGGTTGATGAGCAGGAGCAAGGCGAACGAGATGACCAGCATCACCGCGGCGATCGCGGTGGCACCGGCATAATCATATTGTTCGAGCTGGGTGACGATCAGCAAGGGCGCGATCTCGGATCGGAAGGGCATGTTGCCGGCGATGAAGATCACCGAGCCATATTCGCCGACTCCCCGGGCCAGGGCCATGGCGAAGCCGGTCAGCCAGGCGGGGAGGATTGCCGGAAGGACCACCAGCCGCATCGTCTGAAGCCGGCTCGCGCCGAGCGACTGGGCCGCTTCCTCGATCTCCGGGCCGATGTCGGCCAGAACCGGCTCCACCGAGCGGACGACGAAGGGCAGGCCGATGAAGACGAGGGCGACGACGATCCCGAGCGGGGTGAAGGCGACGTTTATCCCGAGCGGAACCAGATACTGGCCGAGCCAGCCATTCTCGGCATAGAGCGCGGTGAGTGCGATCCCGGCGACCGCGGTCGGAAGGGCGAAGGGGAGATCGACGAGAGCGCTGACGATCCGCTTGCCCGGGAATTCGTGCCTGACCAGAACCCAGGCGATGAGCAGCCCGAAGACCCCGTTGACGGCGGCCGCCGCGAAGGCGGTGCCGAAGCTCACCTTGTAGGCGGAGAGCGCTCGCTCCGAGAGGGCGACCGCTACGAACTCGCTCCATCCCATCCCGGCGGTCCGGATGAAGACGGCGCTCAGCGGGATAAGGACGATGAGGCACAGCCACGCCAGGGTGAAGCCGAAGGTGAGGCCGAAGCCGGGCAAAGCGGTGCGCTCGCCGAACCAGCGACGCGCCGGGCCTCGCGGGATGCTCGCCTCGAGTGCGAGCGAGCCGGTCGTCATCGGCGCCCGATGCCCGCATAGATGGAATCGAACACCCCGCCGTCATCGAAATATTTCTTCTGGGCCGAGCCCCAGCCGCCGAAATCCTTGTCGATCTGGAGCATCGCGACCTGCGGGAAGGTGCCGGCGTGCCTGGCGGCCACCGCCGGGTCGCGCGGCCTGTAATAATGGCGGGCGATGATCTCCTGCGCCTCGGGCGTGTAGAGGAAGCGAAGATAGGCCTCCGCGACTTGGGCCGTGCCGCGCCGCTTCGCATTGCCTTCGAGCAGGGCGACCGGCGGCTCGGCGAGGATCGAGAGCGACGGAGTCACGGTCTCGAACTTGCCGCCGCCCAGCTCGCGCTGGGCGAGGAAGGCCTCATTTTCCCAGGCGATCAGCACGTCGCCGATTCCGCGCTCCGCGAAGGTGGTGGTGGAGCCTCGAGCGCCGGTGTCGAGCACTGGAACGTTGCGGTAGAGCCGACCGACGAAGTCGCGCGCCGCGGCCTCGGAGCCGCCCCTCTTCAGCCCGTAGCCCCAGGCGGCGAGGAAGTTCCAGCGCGCTCCGCCGCTGGTCTTGGGATTGGGGGTGACGACCTTGACCCCCGGCCGGACGAGATCGCCCCAGTCGCGGATCCGCTTCGGATTGCCCTTGCGGACGAGGAAGACGATGGTCGAAGTGTAGGGCGAGCTGTTGTTCGGTAGCCGCGCCTGCCAGCCCGCGGGAAGGATTTCCGGTCGGCGCTGGCTGATCGCGTCGATATCGTAGGCGAGCGCGAGGGTCGCCACGTCGGCGGCGAGCCCGTCGAGGATCGCGCGCGACTGCTTGCCCGAGCCGCCATGGCTCATGTTGAATCGGATCGTCTGGCCGGTCTTCTGCTGCCATTGCCGGGCGAAGGCCGCGTTGACGTCGCGGTAGAGCTCGCGAGTTGGATCGTAGGAGACGTTGAGAAGCTCGACCTGGCCGGCCGATTCCCCGCCGGAGCAGCCGGGCGAAGCGAGCGCGGCCGTCAGGGCCAGGCAAATCGTCGCAAAGCGCATCTTCACCCTCCTTTCCGCGGCCAGTCGATTCGCGCCGTAGCGGCAGCTTGTGAGTCAACCAGTGCAGTTGACAAGCGATTCGACGAACGGCCCCGGCGAAGCGCCGATTTGAGCTGGGTCAGTCCTCCGTCATCCCGGCGAAAGCCGGGACCTCGGGGAGACCCGCCGAGACTTCTTGTCCCGGGGTCCGGCTTTCGCCGGGATGACGTTACAATTTGAACAGCCCCCGCGCCTTTTCGACCTCGTCCTTGATGAAGCGCACCGCCGCCCGCACCCGGGCCAGCTCGGCCAGGTCCTGGTGCACGGTCAGCCAGAGCGAGCGGGTCAGGCTGATTTCGCCGGGAAGCACCCGGACCAGCCCGTCCTCCTTCTCGGCCAGGAAGGCCGGAAGGACGCACAGCCCCGCGCCCGCCAGCGTTGCCCGCAGTTGCGCGACGAGGTTGCTGCTTTCCACCGAGGTCGTCCCGCCGGGCGCGACATGCTGGAGGAAATCGAGCTCCGGGAAATGGAGCAATTCGCCGATATAGCTCACGAACCGGTGCCGGAAGAGATCCTCGGCGGAAGCGATGTCCGGCGCTTCGCTTAGATAGGCGGGGGCGGCGTAGAGGCCGAGATCGTAATCGATCAGCCTGGCGACGTTGAGCCTTCCGGCCGGCGGCCGGCTCACCGAGACGACGATGTCGGCGTCGCGCCGGGCGAGGCTGAACACCGCCGGGGCGGCGACCAGCTGGATGGTCAGCCGCGGGTGGAGCGTCTTCAGCCCGGCGATCCGCGGGGCCAGGAAATAGCTTCCAAAGCCTTCCGGCGAGCCGATCCGGACGATGCCCTCGACCGAGGTCGAGCTTCCGCCGACCGCCTCGCCGGCGCCGATGGCGAGGCGCTCCATCTCCTCGCCGATCGGCATCAGACGCCGGCCCTGGTCGGTGAGGGTGTAGCCCGAAGGGCTCCGGTCGAAGAGGCGGGTCCTAAGCGCATGCTCGAGCGCCGCGATCCTGCGCGACAGGGTGGAATGGTCGACCCCCAGCCTCGTCGCTGCGGCGGTGAGCCGCCCGCTGCGGGCGACCGCGAGGAAGGCGCGGACGTCGTTCCAGTCGAAATCGGCCATGGGGTATGGGAATATATGCACAACGGTCTCGGCACAATGCCGATGGTTCGAATGGCGCTTTCGTGAGAGAGACGGTCCTCCCTTCAAAGAGGCAGAAACTTCATGTTCGACGCTCGGACGGCCACCGCCTTTGCGGATCTCGAATATCTCACCGCCCGCCCGGCTGCGGATTTCGACACGCCCGCCGATCCGGAAGCCGGCTGGGCGAGCCGCAACCCGGACCGGGCCATGCTGTTCCTGTTCGTCAGCCCCCGCGACTGCGGCGCTCTCGAAGAGCTGATGGCGCTTTAGCCCCCATCCCGTCGAAAGCCGGGACCTCAGCCCGAAAAAGGCTCTGCCGGGCGAGCCGAGGTCCCGGCTTTCGCCGGGATGACGGGAGCGGTAAGGGAGCGCCATGACAGACACCCCCTCCACCGTCTTCAAGCTCCCCGAAACCCTTCCCAACCCGGCCGACCTCGCCGAAGCCTGGTCCAAGGTGGTCGCCAACGCCGTCCATCTCGCCGCCGGCGCCGCGACGAGGCCGCTCGATCCCCACGTCCCAAAGCCTTTCGACGCCGCCGCCCCCGCGCGCGCCTTCGGCGAGTTCGCGACTCATCTGTGGACCCACCCCGGGGAACTCATCAAGGCGCAGCAGAAGGCGGCGTCCGACTGGCTGAAGCTGTGGCAATCCGCAGCCTCGCGCGCCGCGGGCAAGCCCGCCGATCCCGTCGCCGCCCCGGAACGCGGCGACAGGCGGTTCAACGATCCCGCCTGGAGCGAGGAGCCGGTCTTCGACTATCTCAAGCAGGCCTATCTCCTCACCGCCAAACGCGCGCTCGAAATGGTCGAGGAGGCCGAGGGGCTCGACGAGGGCGCCCGGACCCGGGTCGAGTTCTTCACCCAGCAATATCTCAACGCCATCTCCCCCGCCAACTTCGCCTTCACCAACCCCGAAGCGATCCGAAAGGCGATCGACACCGGCTCGATCAGCCTCCTCTCGGGCCTCGCCAACCTCCTCGCCGACGCCGCCGAGTCTCCGGGCATCGTCCAGCGCCGGGCCGCGGCCGAGTTCGAGCTGGGCGTGGATATCGCCGCCACTCCGGGCAGCGTCGTCTATCGCAACGAGATGATGGAGCTGATCCAATACGCCCCGGCCACGGCCGAGGTGTGGAAGCGCCCGATCCTCTACGTCCCGCCGCTGGTGAACAAATATTACCTCCTCGATCTCCAGCCCAAATCCTCTCTGATCCGCTGGCTGGTCGAGCAGGGCCACACCGTCTTCGTCATCTCCTGGGTCAATCCCGGGCCCGAGCTCGCCGACAAGGGGCTCGCCGATTACATCCGCCAGGGCCCGATCGAGGCGCTCGACGCCATCGAGAAGGCGACCGGCGAGCGCGAGGTCGACCTGTTCGGCTTCTGCATGGGCGGAACCCTGGTCGCCATCGCTTTGGCGATGCTTGCGGCGAGGGGAGAGGGCGATCGGGCCGCCTCCGCCACGACCATCGGCACGATGTTCGATTTCTCGCATCTGGGACAATGGGCCACCTTCTCCGAGCCCGAGCAATTGCGGGCGATGGAGCGGCATTTGCTCCACAAGGGCTTCATGGCCGCCCAGGACCTCCAGGCCCTGTTCAGCGCGGTGCGGGCCAACGACCTCATCTGGTCGTCGGTGGTGAACCACTATCTCCTCGACCGCGAGGCTCCGCCCAGCGACATCCTCCACTGGTTCGCCGACGGAGCCCATATCCCGCGCGCCTTCCTTCTCGAATGGGCGCGGGACGTGCTCCGCGACAACAAGCTCGCCAAGGGCGGCCTGGAGCTTGACGGAGTGAAGATCGACCTCGGAGCGGTGAAGACTCCCTTGCTCGCGATCAGCCTCAAGGACGATCATGTCAGCGCCTGGCAGGCCACCTACGACAGCGCCCGGCTCGTCGGCGGCGAGGTGAGCTTCCTGCTGGGGGGAAGCGGCCACAATGCCGGAGTCATCAACCCGCCCAGCGCCAACAAGCACGGCTTCTGGACGAACGACGAGATGCCGGAGACCGCCGAAGCCTGGCTCGAGGGCGCGACGCGTGAGGAAGGCAGCTGGTGGCCCTGGTGGCAGTCCCGCCTCTCCGACGGCGGCAAGGCGCCCAAGGTGAAGGCGAGGGTGCCGGGCAAGGGCAAGCTCAAGGCCCTGGAGCCCGCTCCCGGCTCCTATGTCAGGAATCGCGGCTGACCGTGCAAATCGGAAATTGGTGCCAGGCACCAATTTCTAAGCCGTTGATTCTGCAAGCCGCGCTGGCGAGGTTCTAGAGCCCCGAGGGTCCTGCGAGGCGTCGGGCCTCCTCCATCGTCCCGAGGCGGCCGACGACTCCTTCGAGCTGCCTCATCCGAGAGCCCCGAGCCGGCGCCTGCCGCTGAAGGCTTGCTCGAACGAACAGCCGCCACTGCGCCTCGTCGACTCCCGCGATCGTCAGCGGCGCGTTCGCGGCTGCGGCGAACATCAATATACCCATCATGGCGATTTCCTCTTCGCGCCTCATGGTAAACAGGAAAGGTAAAGAGCGGGTTAACCAAAAGCGGCCCCACTAGTGGCGGCCACACTTCTCGCCTAAGGGGGGGCCATGAGGAAATCCGCCACCGAAATCATGCAGGAAATCGTCGCCGCCGCGGTGCTGGACTCGATCGCGGCCCTGAAGGCGGCCTCGAAGGGGCTGCCCAACAATCTGCTTCGCGATCTCAACGCGATCCACGCCAACACCACGCTCGCCGATCTTCCCGCCGAAGTTCAGACCGCGGTCTCCGCGAGCGTCCGGGCCGCTTTCTCGAAGCTCCAGAAGGAAGGCTATTCGGTCTCGGGCGGCGAGCCGGCGGCGCCCCGCCCGCCGCGCCCCGGGCCGGCCGCACCCGCGGGCCAGCACCGTCCGTTCCGCCGTCCCCCGCCCAAGCGCGACGGCCCCGCGCCCGCCCGTCCGCCCGGCAAGGGCGGCGGCGGCCGTCCGCCCCGCAAGCCGAGTCCGCGCTGAGCGGATGCCCGCCCCGGACGTGACCGTTTCCGGCGGCTGCCACTGCCGGGCCGTGCGTTTCGAGGCGCAGGTGCCGTCCGAGGCGGAGCTGCTCGACTGCAATTGCTCGATATGCTCGATGACCGGCTTTCGCCACCTGATCGTCCCGCACGCCGATTTCCGGCTGTTGTCGGGGGAGGGCGCTCTCACCCGTTACCGCTTCGGCACCGGCGCCGCCGAGCACCTCTTCTGCTCGATCTGCGGAGTGAAGAGCTTCTACCAGCCCCGCTCGCACCCGGAGGCGTGGAGCGTGAACGTCAACGCCCTGGACGACGTGTCGGGGCTGTCGGTGACCGTACGAAGCTTCGATGGGCGGAACTGGGAGATGGCGCGGGAGGCGCTCGACTGAAATTCCTCCCCTGCATTTGCGGGACCTTTGCATAGGTCGCGGGGTGCCAGCCCCTCCCCTTCAGGGGAGGGGTTGGGGTGGGGGTTGTCCGCTCGCCTCACCGGCGTCAGCGAACATTCTCCCCCACATTCCCCACCCCAACCCCTCCCCCTGAAGGGAGGGGCTTTGTCTGCGAGCGCTTCGCAGGGGTTATGCAAAGGTCCCGCATTTGCAAGGGAGGGGGACCATGCGCAGCATGGTGGAGGGGCGCTTGCCGGGTCCGAAGAACCCCTCCACGGAGCTTCGCGCGCTCCCCCTCCCCGAGAAATCTTGGGGAGGATTCAGAGCCGCTTGCCCGCCCCCTCCCGGCCCGCTTACAGAAGCGCAAGAGATCAAGGGGGGCTGAATGGCGACGGCGGTATCCGGCGACTACGTGATCGACGCGAAGCGGGACCGGCTGGTCATCTTCGCCTCGACCCTCGGCACCGTCTTCGAATGGTATGATTTCTTCATCTACGGAACCCTGGCCGTGGTCATCGGCAAGCAGTTCTTCCCGGCGCAGAGCGAAACCGCCCAGTTCCTGCTCGCGCTGGCCAGCTTCGGAGTGGGCTTCGGAGTCCGGCCGCTCGGCGCCGTCCTGTTCGGCTATCTTGGGGACAGGCTCGGGCGAAAATACACATTCCTGGTCACCATCACGCTGATGGGGGTCGCGACCGCCGCGGTCGGGCTTATCCCAAGCTATGCCGCGATCGGAATGGCGGCCCCCGCCATCCTCATCTTGCTGAGAGTGCTTCAAGGGCTTGCCTTGGGCGGCGAATATGGCGGCGCTGCGATCTACGTCGCGGAGCACGCGCCGAGGCACAAACGCGGCTTCTACACCAGCTTCATCCAGGCGGGCGTGGTCGGCGGCTTCCTGCTCTCGGTCGCCGTCGTCCTCGTCTCGGAGTTGTTCGTCGACAAGGGCGAGTGGGAATCCTGGGGATGGCGGATTCCCTTCCTCTTCTCGATCGTGCTTCTCGCCGTCTCGCTCTGGGTCCGGCTGAAGCTCAAGGAAAGCCCGGTCTTCCAGGCCATGAAGGATTCCGGCGAGATCGCCAGGAACCCCCTGAAGGAAACTTTCGCCAGCCTCTCCAACGTCAAGCTCGTCCTCGTCGCCCTGTTCGGAATCGCCGCCGGGCTCACCGTCATCTGGTACACCGCCCAGTTCCAGGCGATGTACTTCCTCCAGAATTCCCTGAGGATCGAGGACACCGCCGCCCGGGCGATGATCGGCGCCGCCGCCGCTTTCTCGATGCTCTGGTTCATCCTTTTCGGCTGGCTCTCGGACCGGGTCGGCCGAAAGGGCCCGATCGTGATCGGCTACGCACTCACCATCGTCCTGATGTTTCCCTTGTTCCACTGGATGGCGTCAGCCGCCAATCCGGAGCTTTCGGCGGCGATGCGCAAGAATCCGGTGGTCGTCGCCGGAAGCGACTGCACCTACGCCGTGTTTGCCAAGGTCCAGCCGACGCAGTGCGGCAAGCTGCTCGACGGCTTGTCCAAGAAGGGCATCGCCTATTCGACCGTCGAGGCGCCGGCCGGCGCCCCTCCGCGGGTGACGATCGGCGGGGTGGCGGTCGACGCCTCCGATCCCGCCTCGCTCGATTTCGGGCTGAAGATCGCCGGCTACAAGCTCGAGAAAAGCTCGCCCACCTTTGGCCAGGCGCTTCAGGTGATCCTCGCCATCGTGCTCATCGGACTTCTCTCGGGGATGACCTTCGGGCCGGTCGCGGCCTTGCTCGTCGAGCTCTTTCCGGCTCGGATCCGCTACACGTCCATGTCGATCCCCTATCATATCGGCACGGGCTATTTCGGCGGCTTCCTGCCCCTCATCAGCCAGTACATAGTCGCCAAGACAGGCGATCCCTTCGCGGGTCTGTGGTACACGATCGCGGTGGTGGCGATGGCTCTGGTGGTGACGTTGTTCTGGCTTCCCGAGACGGCGGGGAAGGAGCTGGAATGAAAGTCGTCATCCCGGCGAAAGCCGGGACCTCGTGGAGATTTGCCGCGGCGCCTTTCACTCGCTGAGGTCCCGGCTTCCGCCGGGATGACGGCGCGAGTCTTGACGGGTTGCTAGGCCCCCGCGCCGCCCGCTATCCCGCCGCCCATGTCTGAGCCCCACTCCCCGCTGCGCCTCCTCCTCGACGGCGAGGCGCTCGCCGCGAACTGGCGCTGGCTCCAGCGGCAAGGCGCCGGCGCCGCCTGCGGGGCGGCGGTCAAGGCCGACGGCTACGGCCTGGGCGCACGCGAAATCGTCATTCGGCTCGCCGACGCAGGCTGCCGCGATTTCTTCGTCGCCACCTGGGCGGAGGCCGAGGCGCTGCTCCCCTGGCTCGGACCGGCTTGCGTCTCGGTCCTCCACGGCCTCGCCGGGGACGACGTCGCCCAGGCCGCGGGCTCGCCGGTACGGCCCGTGCTCAACACCCCGCTCCAGGTCGCCCGCTGGAAGGAATCCGGCGGCAGCGGCCCCTGCGACGTGATGATCGACACCGGGATCAACCGCCTCGGACTAAGCCCCGGGCAGGTAGGGGAGGGGCTTCTCGACGGCCTCGAGATCGACACGCTGATGAGCCATCTCGCTTCCGCCGACGAGGACGATGCGATGAACGCCCGCCAGCGCCGCGACTTCCTCGAAATCGCGGGGCGGGTGCCGGCGAGGCGCCGAAGCCTCGCCAACAGCGCCGGAATCTGTCTCGGGGCGGATTACGCCTTCGACCTCACCCGTCCCGGCCTGGCCCTCTATGGCGGAGTGCCGAGGCGCGAGGCGGCCGGCCACATCCGCCAGGTCGTCCGGGTCGAGGCCCGGATCGTCCAGCGTCGGCGGGTCGAGGCGGGCGGCTCGGTCGGCTACAACTCGACCTGGACTGCGCAGGCGCCGGCCGAGCTCGCGATTCTCAACATCGGCTATGCCGACGGCTATCTCCGCGGATTTTCCGGATCCGGGAGGGCACGGCTCGAACGCGGCTGCGCACCGGTGGTCGGCCGGGTCTCGATGGATCTGACCGCACTCCTCGTCGACGAGGCTCCGGAGCTCGAGGAAGGCGATTGGGTGGAGCTCGATTATGCCCTGCCGGCCGCGTCGGCGCAGTCCGGACTGTCGCAATATGAGCTTCTGACGACGCTCGGCCGAAGGCACGAGAGGATTTGGACGTAACCCTCGTCATTGCGAGGAGCCCTTCGGCGCCGCCTGTGGCGGAGCTCAGGATAAACTGCCGCTTCGCGGCGGCGACGAAGCAATCCAGCCACTGACTCCGAGCCGCTGGATTGCTTCGCTTCGCTCGCAATGACGGAAACATTGTGGAGGAGGCGGGTTCACCCCCTCATGGCCCGAATCGCGCACCTCTCCGACGTTCATTTCGGCTGCCAGGACGACAAGGTCGTCGACGGCGCCAACGCCTGGCTCCAGGAGCAGCAGCCCGACCTCGTCATAATCAGCGGCGACTTCACCCAGCGGGCCCGGGTGGAGCAGTTCAAGCAGGCTTCCACCTGGCTCAACAAGCTCCGCGCCGCGGGCTGGCCGGTTCTCGCCGTCCCGGGCAACCACGACATCCCGCTTTACGACATCGCCACCCGCTTCGCCGCCCCGCTCCGCCGCTACAAGAAGTACATCTCGAACGATCTGTGCCCCTGGTTCGAGAATGACGAGGTCGCGGTGCTCGGGATCAACACCGCGCGCTCGCTCACCATCAAGGACGGCCGGATCAACCGCGAGCAGATGAAGATCATCGAGGATCGCTTCGCCGCAGTGAGCCCGGAGAAGACCAAGATCCTGGTCACCCACCATCCGCTCTTCTCGATGCCGATCGGCGAGGGGACGGAGCTCACCGAGGCCGTCGGGCGGCACGAGGATGCGGTGACCGCGGTGTGCCGCGCCGGAGTGAACATCGCCCTGGCGGGGCATTTCCACCGCACCTATGCGGAGGCGGCTCGAAAAATGACCGAGAAGGCGGGCGGCGCGCTCGTCATCCAGGCGGGGACCGCGACCTCGAAGCGGCTCCGCAACAACGAGCTTCAGAGCTTCAACTGGATCCACGCCCATCGAAACAACGATGTCGAGCTCCAGGTCGTCGCCTGGGACGGGACCGGCTTCCGCCGGGGCAATCACGTTCGCTTCGGCTACGACGGGCAGGATTGGGTTTCGCAAACCCTGCCGCACGGCTCCGCGGAGGAGGCCGCCGCCGCGCAGCTGGTCCAGGCCCCTAAAGGTTCAGAAGCGGCTTCGGCGGCGGGAAGGTGAACCGCTCGGCCCGGATCCAGCGCGAGGCCAGATATTTGGTTCCACTGGCGACGGGCAGGCCGGCGTGGAGAGAGAGGGGATCCGCGCGTCCGCCCGCGGCGACGTTGCTGAAGACGAGGGCGTCGCCGGCGCGGCCTCGGTAGGAGAGGCCGGTCCGCGGGAAGCGCGTCTCGCCCCCCTCATAATCGTCGGAAAGGTAGAGGAGGGCGGTAAGGATCCGCTGGTTGGCCTCCGCCGGCAGAGCGTCCATGTGCGGCTTGTACTCGCCGCCCGGGCGGTAGCGCAGCAGCTGCAGCGGCTCGCCCTGGTCGAGCCTGGTCCCGGTCACGGCGGCGATCCGCCGGTTGAGGGCGTTGACGACGAGATCCTCGCTATGGACCCCGAACGCCGCCGCGTCCGACGATCGCACCGGATGCGGCACCATCCTTCCCGACTTCGGGTCGACGACGGCGGAGGGCTGGAGAGCCGGCTCTCCGGCCGAGCGCAGCCAGGCGCATTCGGCCGCGGTCATGAAGCCCTCGCAGGCCGCGGCCCGCGGCGCCGTGCCGAGCGGGCGTACCGCGGGCGGCCGGCGGGGAAAGCCGTTCGGATCGAGCTCCATCTGAGCGATCAGCCGAAGCTGGGCGGAAGCGCGGGCGTCCCGCGACGCGAGCGCGGTGAGCGCCGCCAGGGCGCCCGGCCAGTCGTCCGCTCCGCCGACCCCGGCGGCGAGGAAATAAGCGTTGAGGAGCGCCGCTTCGGGGTCCCCGCCGGATCCGGCCAGCCCGAGCAGCCGCCGGGCTTCGGCCAGGTCGCGGCGGACGATGTCCCCTGCGATCCGCCAGTGCGCGAGCACGGCCTGAGCTGCCGGGTCGCCGGCCTCCGCAGCCGGGATCAGCAGTTGCGCGGCCTGCGCCACCCGCCGCTCGCCCAGAAGCGCCTGTACCTGATCGATCGTGCCGAGCGCAGCCATGATCCTCCCTAGGCTTGGCCGTCCGAGAATTGAAGCGCCGGCCCGGATCCTTGCGGTTCCGGCCGCCCCGCATTAGCTGGCGGCCATGAAAGTGATCGGCAGCTATCGGGACGACGGCTACGCCCATCTTCAGGGATTGGTGCCGGAGGAGGTCGCCCAGGCCTTTTTGCAGCGCCTGAAGCTCGACATCGGCGCCGCTCCGATCCCGCTCAGCCGGGCGGCGGGCCACGTCAACCTGCTCAACCGGCCCGCCTTCGAAGCCTATGGCCACCTCTACACGCCGATGCTCTATTTCCTGTGGGGGCTCACGCCCATCGTCGAGCAGGTGGTCGGCCGGCCGCTGCTCCCGACCTACGATTATCTGCGCCTCTACCGCCAGGGCGACGTCTGCAAGGTCCATTCCGACCGCTATTCGTGCGAGCACAGCCTGTCGCTGACCCTCGGCTACAGCGACGGCAAGCCCTGGGCGCTCGAAGTGGAGACCGAGCGGAGCGAGCCCTCGGCCAAGGTCGAGGAGGATTTCGGCGCCGGGCCGCGTTCGGCGATCGCGATGGCGGTGGGCGACGCCGTCCTCTACCGGGGCGTCGACCATCGCCACGGCCGGACCGACCCCAATCCCAACCGCTGGTCGGCCCATCTCTTCCTTCACTGGGTCGATCGAGAGGGGCCGTATCGCGATCACGCCTTCGACCGCCAGATGAAACCCGGCCCGGTCGACTTCAGTTTCAGCTGAACCTCCCCGCCCAACCGTCATTCCGGCGAAGGCCGGAGTCCATGAACACCGAGGCATGAGATCCAGTTCGGCCGGGTCATGGGTCCCGTATCGAGTCCGGGACGGCGGCTGGAAGCGATCGCTTCAGGTTGATCCACCCGTCATTGCCAGCGCAGCGAAGCAATCCACAGCGGACTTGCCAGGCGCTGGATTGCCGCGTCGCTTCGCTCCTCGCAATGACGGTCAGGGAAAGATGATCACAGTCCAGGCGGGTGCCCGACTTTTCACAAAAAAAGGGGGCCGGAACATCGTTCCGGCCCCCAAGCTTGGTATTCGTTTCTAAGTTTAGAACCGGGCGCGGAAGCCGGCGTAGAAGTTGCGGCCGCGAATGCTGTAGATGCCGCTGCCCGCGCCGACTCCGGTGAGACCCAGCGGAGGATTGCGGTCCATGATATTGTCGACGCCGACGTAGAACTGATGCTCCTTGCTGACGTCCCAAGCGAGACGGATATCGTGGTAGACGACCGCCGGGTAGAACCGGATGTCCGCATAGTCGGCATCGTTCGGCGGGCAGGACTGCGGGGTGCAAGCGCCGGGGACCTCGAAGAAGTCCTCGTACAGGTTGACCACCTGCTTACCGATGTAGTTCGCCTCATAGCCGAAGGTGAACGGCCCGTGCTTCAGGTCGAGGTTGAACTGGAACTCGTCCCTCGGATCGCCCAGCTCCTGCAGGATGCGATTTTCGAAGTTGGGGTTCGACGGGCTGGTGAAGTTGCTGTTCGTAAGCTGGCGCGAGTAGATCAGCCGGGCGCTGAGGCTGGTGTTCGCACCGAGGTTACGCCGATAGGCCACTTCGAAGTCGACGCCGCGACGCTCCAGAGCCGCGAAGTTCAGCGGAGTAAGCACCGAGTTGACGTCGAGGATCTGTCCCGTGATTTCCAGGTTCGGACCCGGAGCCGGGCCGAGGTAACGCTCGAACAGGGCGCAGAACTGGTTGTTCAGGTCCGGAAGATCGTAGCAACCGTTGGCGACCGTCTGGAAGGACGGCGTGTTGATCACCTTGTCCACGGTGATGTCGTAATAATCGACCGAGATGGACAGGCCGGGGAGGAACCGCGGCTGGATGATCGCGCCGATCGTCCAGGAGTCGGAAGTCTCTTCCTCGAGGAGCGGATTGCTCCCGCTGAAGAAATTGACCGAGTAGTTCGGCAGGGCCTGGAACGACGGATCGGCGAGCAGCGCACCCAGATCCGCGGCGCAGTTGGTCGCCCTGGAGGGGGACCCCTGTCCGATGTTCTGCGGGCGGCACGGATCCGCGAAGCCCGGCGCGAAGTTCTGCGACTGGGGGAAGGCCGTCTCGGTCAGGTTGGGAGCACGCACCGAACGGCCGTAGTTCGCACGGAAGCGGATGTCCCGGATCGGCGACCATTCGGCGCCCGCATTGTACGCCCAGACGCTGCCGACGCTTCCGCCGTAGCTGGCGATTCGGGCGGCGGCGTTGACGCTCAGCTCTTCGAAGAAGGGCGTGTCCTTCAGGATCGGGATCTGGATTTCGGCATAAGCCTCCTTCACCTCGAACTTGTCGGAGTCGAACGTCGGGATCGCGTTGTAGAAGGAGAAGCCCCCCGACACGAACTCGTCCTGCTCGTAGAAGAGCCGCTCGCGGCGATACTCGAGACCGCCCGCGAAACGGACCGGACCGCCTGGAAGCTCGAACCACTCGCTGGTGTCGCCCGCCGCGAAAGCGCTGAGCACCAGCTGGTTGAGACTGGCCTTCGCCGTCGTGTCGCGCGTGATGTACGCCCGAGCGGCCGCGTTCTGCTCCGGATTCGTACCGAACGGATTGTAGGGGACGCAGGCCGCGACGTCCGCGGCAAGCCTCTCCGCGCCGAAGCCGAACGGATCGAGCTGGGCCGCCGCACTGAACTGGGAACGACAGGTGATCGCCGCACCGGGAGCGGCCCTGCCGGCGTCGAGCGACAGCAGCAGGCGGGCAATGTCGACGTTGCCGAGGATCGTCGTGTCTTCCTTGACCTTGCCGTAATTGGCCGAGATCTCGTAGTTCCAGTCGTCGTTGAACGTTCCGCGCGCTCCGACGACCGCCCGGAAGGTCTCACGCCGCGAGCGCTCGTCGCGAGAGCCGAGGTCGGTGAAGAAACGCTGGATCGGGAAGCGGAAAGAGCCGTTCGCGATGTTGGCGATCTGAGTGGCGGTGAGCCCGGCGGTCTGCGCGGCCGAGCTCGGGACCGTGTTATAACCCAGGGTCAGGTTTGCGATCTGGTTCCGAATCTCCGGCGTCAGGAACGGATTGTCGAGCCGGATACGCTCGCGGTTCGCATCGAGCGTGCTGCCCTGGACGAAGACCGGGCTCGAATTCTGGCCCTGCGTGTTCACCCGGACATATTTGGCCTCGATGAACGGCTCGAACGCCTCGCTCACCGTGAAGTGCGCCAGGAGGTTGGTGTTGAACCGCTCCTGGAACGGCAGAACCGTAAGCAGAACGCCTTCGCGGCCCGTCGGACCGTTGCCGCCGATGAACGAGCCGATCGGCCCGGTGCCGACGCGGGTTCCGGTCTGCTGGGTCAGCGTCTGTCCGTCGGGAGAGAAGAAGAAGATGCAGCTATAGGGCGTTCCGAGCGGCCCGTTGTTCGGGCTGTTCCGGAGGCCGACTCCGCATTGCGGACCGCCCGGCTGCTGGTTGACGCCGCCGGCGACCACGTTCCGCTGAGCGAAAGCGATCTGCGTGAACTGGTTGATGTTCGCGGCACGGATGTCGCGGAAGAAGGCGCGGTCGGGGATGCCGTCCGAATTGTTCTTGTTGACGAGCGGATCGCAGGTCGGCCCGTTTTCGAAGAAGGGGGAAGCCGTATCGTTGAAGTCGCCGTCGCCGTTGGCGTCGATGCAGCGGATGTCGACGTCCTGGACGAGGAAGCCGTCGACCCGGCGAAGGAACGGAACGTCCTGGCCGTAGAGGCGCTCCTGGTGGGCATATTCGCCGTGCAGGGTGATGTTGCCCCGGTCGCCGCCGAAATTCATGCCGGCCATGGCCGAGACGTACTGGTTGCCGCCGGCGCCATAGCCGCTGATGCCGGCATGGCCGCGGACCTGCAGGCCTTCGAAATCGCGGCGGAGGATGAAGTTCACGACGCCCGCGATGGCGTCGGAACCGTAAATGGCCGAATTGCCGCCGGTGACGATGTCGACGCGCTCGACGAGGTCGTTCGGGATGGTGTTGACGTCCGGCGACACGCCGTTGTTGAGAATGTCGGCGGGAACGTGACGGCGGCCGTTGACCAGCACCAGGGTGCGCTGGGTGCCGAGACCGCGAAGGTCGAGCAGGTTGAGGCCGGTGGTGCCGAGGAATCGGCCGGCGTTCTGCTGACCGAAGGTGCTGCGCAGCTGGGGCAGCTCGTTCAGCATGTCGCCGATGTTGTTGTTGCCCTGCTGGAAGAACTCTTCGCCGCCCAGCGAGGTGATCGGGACGTTTGATTCGAGGTTGGGACGGCGGATGCGCGAACCCGTGACGGTGATCGTTCCGCTGTCGGCGCTTTCGCCTTGAGCGCCCGCGGTGGCGACGGTGCCCGATTCGATCTCGGCTTCGCTTTCGCCCGCCTGCGTCTGGGTCGCGGCGGCGTCGTCCTCAGCGGCGTCCTGCGCGACGGCAGGGCTCGCGAGCGCGAGGGAAAGTCCAATAAACGTAAAAGAGCCCAGCGCGCTGGTGCCCAGCAGCCCAAATTTTCTCATCCCAATCATCCCTCTTAATCAGCCGCGCTTGCTGCGCACGGCTTCTGGCTAGAGGCAGAGACGATTCAGCCCCCCCGCGCAAGGGTGGGGCGAGGGACGTTAATCGAAAGTTCAGCGAGTGTAACAGTTCTGCAACAGGCTCCGGCCACACCTGTCCGAAAAAGGGTTTGGGTTGAGCGACTTGGTTCAGGTCCCCTGAGAAATCAGCGCTCCACGCAGAGCGCGATGCCCATGCCGCCGCCGATGCACAGGGTCGCCAGCCCTTTCTTCGCGTCGCGCCGCTCCATTTCGTAAAGCAGGGTGGTCAGGACCCGAGCGCCGCTGGCCCCGATCGGGTGGCCGATGGCGATCGCCCCGCCGTTGACGTTGACCTTGTCCGGATCCCAGCCCAGCTCCTTGCCGACCGCCAGCGCCTGCGCGGCGAAAGCCTCGTTGGCCTCGATGAGGTCGAGATCGGCGACCGACCAGCCCGCTTTCTCCAGAGCCCGCCGGGTCGCCGGCACCGGGCCGATTCCCATGATCGACGGGTCGACTCCGGCCGAGGCCCAGCTCGCCACCCGGGCGAGGATCCTGGAACCGCGGCGCTCGGCCTCCTCGCGGCTCATCACCACCAGGGCGGCGGCGCCGTCGTTGAGTCCCGAGGCGTTCCCGGCGGTGACGGTGCCGTCCTTCCGGAAGGCCGGACGAAGCCCGGCGAGCGCCGACTGCTCGACCGCGTCGCGTATATATTCGTCATTCTCGACGACCGTGTCGCCCTTTCGGCCCTTCACCGTCACCGGGGCGATCTCGTCCCGGAAGCGGCCGTTTGCGCGCGCTGCGGAGGCCTTGTTCTGCGATGCGGTCGCGAAGGCGTCCTGGTCGTCGCGGGTGACCTGATATTGCTCGGCCAGATTCTCGGCGGTGATGCCCATATGATAGCCGTTGAAGACGTCGGTCAGGCCGTCCTTGATCATCGTGTCGATGAACTCGAGCGCGCCCATCTTGGTGCCGCCGCGCAGGTGCTGCGCGTGCGCGGAAAGGCTCATGCTCTCCTGGCCGCCGGCAAGGACGATCCGGGCGTCGCCAGTCTGGATCGCCTGGCTCGCCAGAGCCACGGCCCGCAGACCCGAGCCGCACACCTGGTTGACTCCCCAGGCGGACACCTCCTTCGGCACCCCGGCGGCCATCGAAGCCTGGCGCGCCGGATTCTGGCCTTGGCCCGCGGTCAGCACTTGGCCGAGGATGACCTCGCTCACCTCCTCGGGCGCCACTCCGGCCTGCTCGAGCGCGGCCAGGATCGCGGTCCGCCCGAGCTCGTGAGCGGGGGTCGAGGCGAAGGCGCCGAGGAACGAGCCCACGGGGGTGCGCTTGGCGGCGGTGATGACGACGTCGGTGGCTGAGGACATGGGGGACTCCTGGGCAAAGGCTCGTCATCCCAGCGAAGGCTGGGATCTCGGCGGGTGAAAGGCGCCGAGTTCTTCACCCGCCGGGGCCCCAGCCTTCGCTGGGGCGACGGGAGGCCCCTAGCACCGCGCCGCATTGCGGGAAAGCCAGCCGGCGAGCGGCTCCCACAACGCCGCTTTCGCCCGCCCGCCCACCACCATCCCGACATGCCCCTGGGCGAGCTCGATCCGCTCGCCCGCTCCGGTCGCGGAGGCGGCGGGGACGATCCTGTCGCTGGTCGAGACGATGTCGAGGAAAGGGCAGGGAAGGGCGCCCGGGTCGGCGAGCCGCCACTCGCCCCGGCCGGTGACGTCGCCCCCGAACATGTCCTCGAACAGCTCCTCCGCCGCAGCGTGCGGAAGCGGGGGCCCGTCATTGGCCCAATCCTCGAGCGTGACGAAGGCCCTTGCCTCTGCGCTCCCCTCGGCCATCGCGGCGAAAGCCTCGAACTTGGCGACGGTCCTCGCAGGGTCGAGGCTCCAGAAGGCGCTCTGCAGAACCTCCATCGGAAGGCAGCCCAGAGTCCGCGACGTCGCCTCGGCGCCGTTCCATAATCGGGCGAGCATGGTCCGGGCCTCGTCCGGGAAACCCGAAAATCGCCAGGGCGCCGCGATCGCCGCCACGGCCGGGGCCCCGCTCGGCGCGGCGGCGGCCAGGGCCATGGTCCCGCCCAGGCAATAGCCGACCAGCGCCGGCGCCTCGCCGAGCGCCGAGATGAGCGGAAGGAGCACCTCCTCGACATGGCCGGCCACCGACAGGGCCGAGCGCGACTCGGCCTCTTTGCCCCAGTCGAGCAGCAGCGGCCGAACCCCTCCCTCCGCCGCAAGCCACCTCAGAAGCGAGCGCCCGGGCAGGTCGAGGATCGAGGGCGGGTTGATCAGCGAGGGGACGAACAGGACCGGCGGCCCGGCGCCGCCGTAATCGCGCACCTTCGAGCCGAGTCGCTCGGCCACCGCCGCAGGCGGCTCGGCGGGCGGGCCACGGCCGGACTCCTGGTAGCGCCTGAGCCCGGCCAGAGCCGAGGCCAGCCGCTCCGGGGTCCCTTCCGTCTCGCGGCGCAGCATGGCGAGGAACAGAGGCAGAGGCCTCGGTCCGTGTTGCGGCGCGTCAAGCTTCGGTGCTAGAGCGGAGGCCTCTTTTGAGGGATCATCCATGGCGGCCTCGGGATCGGGCGACGACGTCGTCATCATCAAGAAATACGCGAACCGGCGCCTCTATGACACCGAAAGCTCGTCCTATATCACTCTCGAGCGATTGGCCGAGATGGTCCGCCAGAAGCGCGAGTTCAAAGTCGTCGACGCCCGCTCGGGCGAGGACATCACCCACAACGTCCTCACCCAGATCATCATGGACGAGGAGAGCCGGGGCGAGACCGTCCTCCCGGTCAGCTTCCTTCGCCAGCTGATCGGCCTCTACGGCGGCGGCCAGATGCACTCGATGCTTCCCCAATATCTCGAAGCCAGCCTGGAGGCCTTCCAGCGCAATCAGAGCCAGATGCGCGACGCGCTGGCCGGCGCGTTCACCGCCAATCCCTTCGCCGAGCTCGCCCGGCGCAACATGGAGCTGTTCCAGTCCGCCGCCGCCGGCCTCGCCCCGGGCGCAGCCGCGCCCGCCGGCCCGGCGCCCGAGCCCGAGGCCCCCGGCGACGACGAGCTCGAACGCCTCAGAGCCCAGCTCGCCGACCTCCAGGCCAAGGTCGAGAAGCTGAAGCGCTAGAAAACGGGCCGAAAAACCGGGAAGTATATATTTTTCCACGAAGGAGGTACGCAATGGCGCGGGGCTGGTTGAGGAAGACATATACTGTCCCGGTTTTACTCGCCGCCGCCGCGTCCGCCCAGCCCGCCGCGCCTCCTCCGGCGCCCTCCGGCGCGGTCACGATCGTCCACGCCGGCCGGCTTCTCGACCGCCCCGGCCGGCCGCCCCGCGGCCCTTCGACGATCACCGTCCAGGGCGGCCGGATCGTCGCGGTCGAGGACGGGCTCCGGCCGCCTCCCGCCGGCGCCGCCCTCGTCGATCTCTCGACCCGCTTCGTCCTGCCCGGCCTGATCGACAGCCACGTCCACCTCGATTCCGACGCCGGCGGCACCGCCGCCCTCGTCGAGGAGGTGACCGAGAACGCGCCCGCCAAGACCCTCCGGACCCTCGCCAACGCCAGGAAGACCCTCGAGGCCGGATTCACCACCGTGCGCAACCTCGGCGACGGCTCGGGCGCCACCCTCGCAATCCGCGATGCCGCCGCCCGCGGCGAGGTCGACGCCCCCCGGATCGTCGACGCCGGCCGCTCCATCTCGACCACCTCGGGCCACATGGACTCGACTCTCGGCCTCGCCGAAGACCTCCACGCCTCGATCCCGCAGGACAATCTGTGCGACGGCGCCGATTCCTGCCGCCGGGCGGTCCGGACCCAGGTCCGCCGCGGGGTCGACGTCATCAAGATCGCCACCACCGGCGGGGTCAACAGCCGGATCGGCGCCGGCCTCGGCGCCCAGATGTTCGACGACGAGGCCAAGGCGATCGTCGAGACCGCCCGGCTCTACGGCAAGAAGGTCGCGGTCCACGCCCACGGCGCCGACGGGATCAACCTCGCGCTCGCCGCCGGAGCCGCCTCCATCGAGCACGGCACCCTTCTCGACGACGAGAGCGTCCGGCTGTTCAAGCGCACCGGCGCCTACCTCGTCCCGACGCTTTCGACCGTGAACGGCTATCTCGAGCGCCTCGCCGCCGATCCCGGCGCCTATTCGGCCGAGGTCCTTCCCAAGATCAGGTGGCGGATCTCGATCACCGGCAGGAACGTCGCCAAGGCGTATCCGGCCGGAGTCAGGATCGCCTTCGGAACCGACGCGGGAGTCTCGAAGCACGGCCGCAACGCCGACGAGTTCGAGCTCATGGTCCGCCACGGGATGCCCGCCTCCGCCGCCATCCAGGCCGCCACCGTCAACGCCGCCGACCTCCTCGGCCTCGCCGGCGAAATCGGATCGATCGAGCCCGGCAAGAGCGCCGACCTCATCGCCGTCGAGGGCGACCCGCTCGCCGACGTCACGGTTCTGAAGCGCGTCCCCTTCGTCATGGCGCGGGGCCGGGTGGTCAAGGCGGAGCGCTGACCAGTCCTCCCCGCATTTGCGGGAGAGGGGGACCATGCGAAGCATGGTGGAGGGGCTGACCTCGCCCTGCCCGTCATCCCGGCGAAAGCCGGGACCTCGGGACAAGAAGTCTCGGCGGGTCTCCCCGAGGTCCCGGCTTCCGGGTTCCCATCAAAGTAATACTTTGATGGGGTCCCTCCCGGATGACGCAAGCTACCGGCCCGGCTTGACGAACTTCAAGGTCATCCGGTCGCTTTCCCCGATGGCGAGGAACCGCTCGCGATCCTTGTCGCCGCCGCGAAGCGCCGGAGGAAGCGACCACACCCCGTTCGGGTGGTCCTTGGTGTCGGCCGGATTGGCGTTGATCTCGCTCGAAGCGGCCAGCCGGAAGCCCGCGGCCTCGGCCATCCGCCGGACCGTCGAGACCTTGATATAGCCGGTCGTCTTCTCCCGGGCCGGGTCCGCGCTCTCGGGAAGCCGGTGCTCGGCCACGCCCAGCGTCCCGCCGGGCTTCAGCATCGCGAACATCTGCCGGAACGCCTCCTCGGCGAAGGGCTCCTGAGGCATGATCCAATTGTGGACGTTCCGGAAGGTGAGGACGACGTCGGCCGTCCCGGCCGGCACCGGCGGCGCCTCCGCCCCCGCCATCCCGGCCGGGAAGGCGGCGTAGCGGATCGCCCCGTAGGTCGCCGGATCCTTCGACTGCAGCGCCCGCGCCCCTTTGAGGGCCCCGCCGTTGCCCGCCGCATAATAAGTCCCGCTCTCGCGGAGCAGCGGCGCCAGGATCTCGGTATACCAGCCCCCGCCCGGCCAGATCTCGACCACCGTGTCGGTCGGCTTGACCCCGAAGAACCCCAAAGTCTCGCGCGGATGGCGATAGCGGTCCCGGGCCCGGTTGGCCTCGCTGCGGGTCGAAGCCCCCACCGCCGCGGCGATGGCGGTGTCGGAATGAAGCTCGGCTTCGGCGGCTGCGACGGCTCTCGGCGAAGGCGCGCAGCCGGAAGCGGCGGCGAGGAGCCCGAGGGCGAGTGCGGCGGCGCCGGGGCGTCTTGCGTGCATTGGGTGTCTCCGGTTCCAGCGTTGGCGTTCGGCGCGGTCATGGCCGAGCGGGCAGGGCCGCGCAACCTGTGCGAAGGGGGCGGCGGGTGTTCTCGTCCTCCCTGGCGGCGAAGCCGGCGGGGAGGGGGACCACATGAAATGTGGTGGAGGGGCACGGGGCGATGTGCCCGAGGGCATTCACCCGATCCTCGTCCACCCTCTTTTCCCGCCCGGTCGAAAGTACCACTTTCGACCGATGTCCCCCTCCACCCCCTTCTGGCTCCTCGCCGCCGCCTTCGCCGCACTCGCGGCTCTGGCCGGCTGGGCCGACGTCCGCCGAGGCAGGCGCCGAAACCTCGACGAACCGGGCTGGGTCCCGTGGGACCTGGTCCTGGTGCTTGCGATGATCGCGAGCGTGGTGTGCTTGGCGCTGGGGGTTTTGGTTTAGGGGTCGGGATTCCCGAGTCGACGCCATGGCCAGCCTGTTCGAGACGTTTCGGGTAGGTGGGAATTTCTGATTCTTGCTGATTTGGGCGACCATTTAGAAGTTCACTAGTAGCTGAAAGCGTGTCAGCCTGAGCTGCCGCTGATCTTCACCTGGGAAGCTTATGTCATTCTCGACCCACCGCCTGGCGGCAGGATTCACTCTTGACGATGTATCGAGGGAATTCGGCGTGCCGTCGGCTGCGGTTCGCGACTGGGAGGAGGGGAGGGCCCAGCCTCCTCCGCATGTGGCCCGGTCCCTGCAGGTCATCGGCGACTTTCGATTCCAGACCCCTGCAAACGGCAAGCTGGCGCCTGTCGTGCCTTCGATGTCGTGTGAGCAACCGATGGCTTCACGACCGGCGCCCACGTCGCGTAAGCGGATGCCGATGAGCAAATCCTCGAACCCGCGGCCCGACGCGCTGATAAGGTCGAAGAAGCGAGTTGCCGATCACGGGGAGGTGTTCACGCCCGGGTGGCTGGTCGAAAAGATGCTCGACCTAGTCAGGGGCGAGACCGAGCGAATCGACTCCCGGTTCCTGGAGCCCGCCTGCGGGAGCGGCAATTTTCTCGTGCCGATCCTGCAACGCAAGCTTGCGTCCGTGGAGCTGAAGTACGGCCGCTCCGATTTCGAAAAGCGGCAATATGCGCTCTACGCCCTTTCGTGCCTCTATGGCATCGAGCTGCTGGCCGACAATATCGCGGAATGCCGGGCGAACATGCTCGAGGTGTTCGCCTCCTATCTCCGTCTTGAGAAATCGGACGACGTCTATCACGCCGCTTCACATATCCTGTCGGCTAATCTCATCCATGGCGACGCCATGACGATGAAGGCCGCGGACGGCAGCCCAATCATGGTGGTCGAATGGAGCTATCTCGGCAAGGGCAAGTTCAACCGGCGCGATTTCCGGCTCGACGTGCTGACGGGGATGTCGAAGTTCAGCGAGGAACGGTCGCTGTTCGCTCATCTCGGCAAGCATGAGATTTTCCAGCCCGTCGACAGCTATCCGCCGATGACGGCGCGCGAGCTGGCGGCGAAGGATGTGAGTGCGTGACGGTTGATGCCGCACGCAGGAAGATCATCATCCTCGCCGGCCCAAATGGCGCAGGCAAGACGACTTTCGCCGCCTCCTTCCTTTCCGCCGAAGCCAACATCGCGCGTTTCGTTAACGCGGATCGTATCGCGGCGGCCCTCGCTGACACCGCGCCGGAGTTGGTCGCACTGAGAGCGGGCCGACTCATGCTGCAAGAGATCGCGTCCTGCGTCCGCGATGGAGAGAGTTTCGCCTTCGAGACGACACTTTCAGGATTGAGCTACCTCCCGCACATCAGGCGGTGGCGGCAGGAAGGCTATCGGGTCACCCTGATGTTTCTGAGCCTTCCGAGTGCCGACTGGGCGGTCGAGCGGGTGGCCTCTCGTGTTGAGCAAGGCGGGCATTATATTCCGGAGCACGTGATCCGGCGTCGCTTCGCCAGCGGGCTCGACAATTTTTACTGCCGTTACAAAGGTGAAGTCGACGACTGGATCCTTTACGACAATGCCGACGTAGAGCCCGTCGTTCTGGAAGTTGGAGAGAGAAACTGAGCCGGCCGGATCTGTCTAGAGTTAGTAACCCGGACCTCCGGGCGTCCCTCGCCGCGCTCCGCCGAGCCGGAGATGCCGCGCGCAGGAAAGCGGTGGAGACGAATACCGGGATCGTCGTAGCGCGCGACGGCAAGCCCGTCCGTATTTCCGCTGAGGAATTGCGAAAGCCGGCTGCGACGTCGAGCGCTGCATTGACTCTGCGCGGTCGCAATCCCGACGTTCTAAGCTGCATCGCCAACCTGTCGAACGACGAGGTGTTCACCCCGCCCGAATTCGCCAACCGGATGCTTGATACGCTGGAGCAGGCCTGGGCGGCGGATCATGACGGCGCGAGCATCTGGGCCGACAGCAAGGTCACCTTCCTTGATCCGTGCACCAAATCCGGCGTGTTCCTGCGCGAGATCGTGAGGCGGCTGATCAAGGGCTTGGAGGCCGAAATTCCCGACCTGCAAGAGCGGGTCGATCATATCCTCACGAAGCAGGTGTTCGGCATTGCGACCACCCGGCTCACAAGTCTGCTCACGCGGCGCAGTCTCTATTGTTCGAAACACGCGATGGGCGAACATAGCGTCACCAAAGGTTTCGACACCGATCACGGAAACATCTGGCTTGAGCGAATTGAGCATTCATGGGTGGATGGCAAGTGTAAATTCTGCGGCGCGGCCCAGAGGGATTATGATCGCGGCGACGCTCTTGAGACACACGCTTACACGCTGATACACTCCGACGAACCCAAGACTTACATACCCGGACTATTTGGAAATGTTATGCAATTTGACGTGATTATCGGCAACCCGCCTTACCAGCTTGGGCAGAGCGGCGGGGAGGCAATTGGCAGCTTCGCAATGCCAATATACCAAAAATTCATCCAAGCCGCCAAGAAGCTCGAACCACGGTACCTTCTTATGGTGACGCCGTCGCGGTGGTTTGCAGGTGGGCGAGGGCTCGAAGATTTTAGAAATGAAATGCTGTCGGATAAACGTCTACGTGTCCTCACCGACTACCCAGACTCACGAGAAGTCTTCGCGGGAGTCGATATTGCTGGTGGAGTATCTTATTTCCTGTGGGATTCGGCTTGGAACGACAAATGTCAAATAACTACCGTGTCGGGTGGAGCAGAAGAATCGATGGTGAGTCGCGATCTCGATGCCTACGATATTTTTGTTCGTTACAATCAAGCAATTCCGATCCTTGAGCGAGTTATTGGCTCGTCGGAGGATGATGCTTTCGATAGCCTGGCTGGTCGAGTTTCCCCGATCCAGCCATTTAGCATTCGGACCAATTTTCGGGGCGCCCCGAGCGCCGACGGGATGACGAATCCAGTGCTCCTTTTTCAGAACGGCGGAACGGGCTTCATCGAGCGGGATGCGATACCTCGCAATCGCGACTGGGTGGACGAATGGAAGGTTTTTCTCTCAGGTACGGCAAGCGAGCACGGCGGGCAGACTGACAAAAGTGGCATGCGGCGGGTTTTCTCGCGGATTCTAATCGGCGGACCGGGAACCGCCTGCACCGAGACATACCTCGTCGTGGACCGGTTCAGCACAGAGTCCGAAGCCTTGAACCTCGCCGCCTATCTGCGCACGAGATTTGTCCGTTTCCTTGTATCGCTGCGAACCAACACGCAGCATTTGTATAGCGAACGCTTTGCTTTCGTTCCTCGACTCATGATGGACCGCGTTTGGACCGACGAAGTGCTCTATGAAAAGTACGGCATTACTCACGATGAGATCGCCTACATCGAAAGCATGATCCGTCCGATGGAAGCTTCCGTTGAATAAACCCACCATCGACGAAGTCCTTACTCCCAAGCCTGAAGGGCGGTTGCGCATCTACGCGTGGACGCCGAACGATCCACCCGCGGCTTATGCCGGGCTCATCAAGGTCGGGCAGACAACGCGGGAAAACGTCAACGAGCGCATCCGGCAATCGCAGGGGCAGATGCAGCAGGCTTATACCCTGCATGTCGATACCTTCGCCGAGCGCGAGGACGGCTCGACCTTTCGCGACAATGACGTGCGCCGGCGGCTTATCGGGAAGGGGTTCGAGAATGTCGTGATCGGCGCGTCACGGGAATGGATGCGCTGCTCGCCGGACGACGTGAAAGCCGCCGTTGTCGAGCTCAAGAAAGGCCTGAGGTTCAGCAGTTCGCGCAGCGACGATTTTCCCATGCGGCGGGAGCAGGCCGAGGCAGTCGAGCAGACCTTGGCTTATTACCGGTCGCGCTGGGCCGAGGATGCGAAAGCCGTGCCGCGCTTCCTGTGGAACGCCAAGATGCGCTTTGGCAAGACGTTCACCAGCTACCAACTTGCCAAGAAGCTGGATGGGAAGCGCGTGCTGGTGGTGACGTTCAAGCCCGCGGTCGAGGACGCCTGGAAAGCCGACCTCGACAGCCATACCGATTTCGAAGGTTGGCTATATTTTTCCCAACGGACTGGCGGCGATCCGCGCGAGGCGCCTGAGGATACGCCGCTCGTCTACTTCGGCAGCTTCCAGGACCTGCTCGGCAAGGAAAGCGGGAGCATCAAGCCGAAAAACGAGTGGATCCACAAAATCGACTGGGATCTCGTAGTCTTCGATGAGTACCATTTCGGCGCTTGGCGCGATTCTGCGAAGGAGCTGTTCGAGGGCGAGGATGTCGCGGTCGCCAGGGATGAGATCAAGCTCGAATATGCGAGCGGCCTCGACGAGGTGAATGACGAGCTAGATGTGCTCGACAAGGACCAGGATCTGTTCCTGCCAATCACCACGCGCGCCTATCTTTATCTCTCGGGCACACCGTTCAAGGCGCTCGCCACCGGTGAGTTCATCGAGGAACAGATTTTCAACTGGACCTATACCGACGAGCAGCGCGCCAAGGCAGAATTCGCGGCCGCGCATCCGGATCAGCGCAATCCCTATGGAGCGCTGCCGCAGATGCGTCTGCTTACCTATCAGATGCCCGACGAATTGCTTGCGATCGCAAGCGGGGGCGAGTTCGACGAATTCGACCTGAATGAGTTCTTCGCCGCCGGCGGCACGGGCGTGCTCGCGACCTTCAAGCACAAGGACGAGGTGCAGAAGTGGCTGAGCATTATTCGGGGCTCCTACGCACCCCAAACGGTCGAGGCGCTAAAGACCGGGAGCAAACCGCCTTTCCCCTATTCCGACGTCCGGCTGCTGCCCTATCTCAACCACGCATTCTGGTTCCTGCCCAACGTCGCCGCCTGCCAGGCGATGAAGAACCTGCTTGAGGAGAAGCAGAATGTCTTTTGGCATGATTACAAGGTGATCGTCGCCGCGGGGGCGGAGGCGGGGATCGGGCTCGACGCTCTGCCGCCGGTCCGGAACGCCATCCGCGCCGGGCACGATACCAAGACGATCACCTTGTCCTGCGGCAAGCTCACCACCGGGGTGACGGTGCCGCAATGGTCGTCGATCCTGATGCTGCGCAATCTGAAATCGCCGGAGACCTATTTCCAGGCGGCGTTCCGGGTGCAGTCGCCCTGGTCGATCAGGAATCCCGACGGCGACGACCCGAATCGCGAGGAGGTGTTGAAGCCGATCTGCTTCGTCTTCGACTTCGCTCCGACCCGCGCCCTTCGGCAGGTTTCGGAATATGGCATCGGGCTGTCGCCGGGCGAGCCGAACCCGGAAAATGCGGTGCGCGACCTTGTCTCCTTCCTGCCGGTGCTCGCTTACGACGGCGCGAACATGACTCAGATCGACGCCGGCGGCATCCTCGACATCGCGATGGCCGGTACCTCGGCGACCCTGCTGGCGCGGAAATGGGAATCGGCGATGTTGGTCAATGTCGACAACGACACGTTGCGCAAGGTGCTCGCGAGCGAGGAGGCGATGGCGGCGGTCGGACGCATCGAGGGCTGGCGCGCCTTGGGCGACAATGTCATCGAGATGATCATCAACAAGAGCGAGAAAGTCAAGGCGCTCAAGAACAAAGCCAAAGAGGCCGAACTGTCGGCCAACGAGAAAAAGGAGCTGAGCGACGACGAGAAGGAGTATAAGTCACTCCGCAAAAAGGTTCAGGAGAAGCTGATCAAGTTCGCAACGCGTATACCGGCGTTCATGTACCTGACCGACTTTCGTGAGAACACACTGGTCGACGTTATTACCAAGATTGAGCCGGAGCTATTCTTGGCCGTTACAGGATTATCGGTCGCCGATTTCAATTTGCTGGTCGATCTGAAGGTCTTCAACACCGAGAGAATGAACGCCGCCGTTTTCGCCTTCCGGCGCTACGAGGACGCTTCGCTCCGGTACACGGGCATCGATAGTCACGAGAACCTGACCCATATCGGCGGCTACAATACCGTCCTGGCGAGAGAATAATCGCGCGAGGCGCCGCTCCGCGGCTTCGCATCAAATGGGGCCCCGTCGCGCGGACTCCTGCGAAACGGTCGACAACCGGCTGAGCGCCGCCGGGCGCCCGCAAGGAACACTCGAAAGCCCACTTCAGCTAACGAACAGTAGCGATAAGTAGCGATTAGTCGCGATTAATGGCGATTATCGGCGCAGGAAATGGCGGAATTCCGCCAATCCTTGCGAAAGAGGGGTGGAAGTGGAGTGGGTTTTCCAAACTATCCCCACTTCCTCCACTTTCCTCCGCTTCGCAATCCTACAGGCAGGCTTCCAGGTAAGGCTGGTCGAAGCCGAACTGCTTGGCCTTTTCGAGCGTGTAGGGTCTCAGCCCCATCGACCGGTACTCGCCGATGATCTTGCCGTCGGCGGTCTCGTCGAGATATTCGAACTTGAACAATTCCTGGGTGACGATGACGTCGCCTTCCATCCCGATCACCTCGGTGATGTTGGTGGTCCGGCGGCTTCCGTCCCTCAAGCGCTTGACCTGGACGATGAGGTCCACCGAGTCGGCGATCTGCCTCGAGATCGCTTCCTTCGGAACCTTGATGTCGCTCATCATCACCATGTTCTCCATTCGCGCCAGGCATTCACGAGGCGAGTTGGAGTGCAAGGTGGCCATCGAGCCGTCGTGGCCGGTGTTCATCGCGGCGAGCAGGTCGAAGCATTCCGGGCCGCGGATCTCGCCCAGGATGATCCGGTCGGGACGCATCCGGAGCGCGTTGATGACGAGGTCGCGGATCGAGATCGCGCCCTGGCCCTCGAGGTTGGGCGGCCGGGTCTCGAGCGGAAGCCAGTGCGGCTGCTGGAGCCGAAGCTCGGCGGCGTCCTCGATGGTGAGGACCCGCTCGCCCGGGTCGATCAGCTTGGAGAGGGCATTGAGCATCGTCGTCTTGCCCGAGCCGGTGCCGCCCGAGATGATGATGTTGAACCGGCTGGCGCCGGCGATCTTGAGGACCGTCGCCATCTTGTCCGACATCGAGCCGAAATTCTTCATCATGTCGACGGTGATCGGCTTCTCGGAGAACTTGCGGATCGAGATTGCGGTGCCGCGAAGCGAGAGCGGCGGGATGATGACGTTGACGCGGCTTCCGTCCTGGAGGCGGGCGTCGGCGAGCGGCGTGGTCTGGTCGACCCGGCGGCCGACCTTGTTGACGATCCGCTGGGCGATCTGGAACAGATGCTCCTCGTCGCGGAACTGGATCTGGGCGATCTCGAGCTTGCCCTTGCGCTCGATGAAGGTCTGGTTCGGCCCGTTGACCATGATGTCGGAGATGTTCGGATCGGCGAGCAACTCTTCGAGCGGCCCGAGTCCGAGAAGCTCGTCGACCAGCACCTTCTCGAGCGCGAACTGCTCGCGGCGGTTCAAGTTGATCTTCAGTTCGGCGAGCACCTCGCCGATGATCGGTCGGAACTCCTCGGCCAGCTCGTCCTTGGAAAGGGTCGCCGCCGCTTCCGGGTCGACCCGCTCGAGGAGCCGGGGGAGGACCTGCTCCTTGATCCGGTGGATCGAGGCCTCGAAGCCCTCGTTCTTGCTGCTCGGCGCTTCCGAGGAGGCGGCCTGGCGGTCGGCGAGCCTCGACATGGCGTCGGCGTTGCGGTCGCCGGTGGGCGGGGTGAAGCTGTCGGTGTCGGAATCCGAAAAAGCGATCGTGTCGAGCGGCGGAAACTGGTCGCCGCCCTCGGACCCGACGGGTGCGGTCCCGCCGCCCGCGAGGCCCTTCATCGGCCTTGCGACCCCGAAGCTGGGCCGTCCGCCGCCCGTTCCGCCATTTCCTGGTCGCCGTCCAAAAGCACTCATTGCGCTCAGATCCTCACCGGTGAAGCAATCCCACTCGGGGTGGTGAATAAGGCGGAAACTTTGACAATTGCCTAACCGCCCGTTCAGGGCCCTCCGGTGCCCGCCCAACACGCCCGAAGCGCCCTGCTCATCGCCCTTGCCGGTTTCCTCAGCCTGGCGCTGGGCGACGCCGTGGTGAAGTCGATGGCCGGACAGTGGCCCGCTCCGGCCGTCGCCGCGCTGCGTTATTGTTTCGGAGCGGCGGGGCTCACATCGTACGTGGCGTTTCGGCACGGGCGCGGGGGCTTCGTCATGCCGAGGCCCTGGCTGCACGTCGGGCGGGGCGGAGCGGTCGCGCTCGCGACCTTGTGCTTCTTCCTCGGGGTCATGGCCATGCCGCTGGCCGACGCGACGGCGATCCAGTTCACCAGCCCCATCCTCACCGCTTTGCTCGCGCCTCTCGTGCTCGGGGAAAGAACCCGGCCGGCGACCTGGGCCGCCACCCTGCTCGCCTTCCTGGGCGTATTGATCGTGCTTCGGCCGAACCTGATCGAGATCGGTCCGGCGGCCCTGTTTCCGATGGGGGCGGCCTTCGGGATGAGCTGGCTGATGATGCTCAACCGGATGGTGGCCGGGGACGCGCCGGTCATGGTGATGCAGTTCCTGGTGGCAGTGGTCGCGGCGCCGCTTCTCGTGGCCGCCGCGGCGACGTTCCACGCCGCCGGGGTGACGATCGGCTGGCCTTCTGCGGTCGTGGTCCTGAAATGCCTCGCAGTCGCCGGCTTCGCGACCGCCGGCCACAGCCTGATCTTCGCCGCGGTGGAGCGGGCCAGCGCCTCGACGGTGGCCCCGATGACCTACGTCCAGCTGCTCGTCGCCGCCTTCCTCGGCTGGCTCTGGTTCGGCGACCCGCCCGACGCCGCGACCTTCGCCGGCGCCGCTCTCATCATTGGCGGAGGTCTGTTATTGTGGAGGGCGCAGCGATCGTTGGAGGGGAGGGGCGCCTCGAAGGGGGATCGGCATCGGGGGTGACGGGCTCGGAGCGAACGGCGCGGGCTTATTTGTCCATCGCGAAAAGCTGGGCCACGACGACCCCGGCGGGATCGCCCATCTGGACGTGCTGGAGGTACAGAAATTGTTTCTCGACGGGAGCCCTGAAGGTCTCGATCGTCGCCCCCTTGAGCGCCGGGACGCTCGGGCCCGGACTCGCGGCCGGTTTGAAGTCCAGGCCCATGAATGCCATGTTCGAGCGCAGCCTGGCCAGAACGGCGGCCCGGGTCGACTTCGGAGCGTGGACGACCACGGTGCAGGCCTTGCCTGCCGCCCCGCCGAATTCGATCTGGCCGTCCGGCAGCTTGGCCTCGACCAGGCTCATGTCTCCGACCCGCGGGTGGGGCTGCTTGCGGATCGCCTTGCCGAAGCCCCGTTCGGCCAGCTCCGGACCGGTCAGCGAGAATTGCCCGGCGAGGAAGAGCGGGCAATAGCCATAGGCGAGGTCGGCGGCGATCTCGTCGATCGCTTGCTCGCGCACCTGAGCGGCCGCGGGCGTCGCCGCCATGGCCAGGGCCAAAGCGGCTGCTCTTGGCAGTGCAGAAACGGAATTCAGGAACATGGTCCCTCCACGGCGCAGCGTTTCGAGGAGCAAGCCTACAACCGGCGGAGCGGCAGAGGCAATCGGCCAGACCAGCCGCTCAGGCGGCGACGTCGGCCCTTTCGGCCAGCACCGTGAGCCCATGCTCGCCGACCTCGGCGAAACCGCCCTCGACGGCGATCTTCTCGGGCGTGTCCGCAAAGCCGCTGCGGTAGACGGCGATGTCGCCGTTCCTCAGGGTCGACATGAAGGGCGCGTGGCCGGCGAGGACTCCGAAATCGCCCTCGGTACCCGGGATGACCACCATGAAGACCTCCTCGGAGCGGACGAGCCGTTCGGGGGTGACGAGCTCGAAGTGCAGATCGGCCATGTTTTCTTCCTTAGCCCCTCCCCCTCAGGGGAGGGGTTGGGGTGGGGGTTGTCTGTTCGTTGGAAGCAAGGCTTTTCACAGGCCCCACCCCCAACCCCTGCCTGACGGGGAGGGGCTTTGAGGTTGTTACGCCGCTTCGGCGGCGAGGCGCTGGGCTTTCTCGACCGCCTCCTCAATTCCGCCGACCATGTAGAAGGCGGACTCCGGAAGATGGTCGTACTCGCCGTCGACGACCGCCTTGAACGAGCGGACGGTGTCCTCGACCTGGACGAACTTGCCGGGGATTCCGGTGAAGACCTCGGCGACGTGGAAGGGCTGGGAGAGGAAGCGCTGGATCTTGCGGGCTCGGCTGACGGTCAGCTTATCCTCTTCC
>DASVSX010000041.1:0-58525 GCA_036387875.1 Allosphingosinicella sp.
GCATCAGCGGCCGCGAGCGCGCCGACCTGCAGCAACGGATCGCCAGCCTGCGCCAGGGCATCCGCATGGCCGAGCGTAGCGGCGACAGCCGTTACGGCCGCGACGAGGACCGCTACGACCGCGACGACGACCGCTACGGCCGGGGCGACGACCGCTACGGCCGCGACGACGACCGCTACGGCCGCGACGTCGACAGCCGCTACGACCGCAACAATGACGGCTGGGACGACCGCGACTCCAATCGCGACGGCCGCTGGGACGTCGATTCGCGCTACGATTCCAACCGCGACGGCTATGACGACCGCGACCATGATCGCGACGGCCGCTGGGACGACGACCGGGGCTATCCGCAGTCGAACGATCGCGGAGTCGTCGGCAATATCCTCGACCGGGTCACCGGCAATGGCGGCCTCCGGGTCGGCCAGCGCGCCTCCGCCGATCTCGGCAGCGTGCCTTACGCCTATCGCAGCCAGTACCGCGACAGCGACAATGTCTATTACCGCTCGGACAGCCGCAACATCTACCAGATCGACGCCCGCACCCAGACGGTGATTCGGGTCTACTCGATGAACAGATAGGCCAGCATAATCCGAAACCGAGAGGGCGCCCCGCTTTGCCGGGGCGCCCTTTTTCGCGAGGACGTCATCCCCGGCCCTGATCCGGGATCCAATAAACAGGGGCGTGGACGCATCGAGCGGCCGTGATCATGGATTTCGGCTTTCGCCGGAATGACGGGCGGTCCACAGGTCGTCTTCGATGATTCGCGCCCTCGCCTGCCTCGCTCTGGCCGCTCTGGCGGTCGCCGGTTGCGCGGATCCGGCCACGCCCGAGGACCCCACGGCCGCCAATGAAGCCCAAGTCGAGGCCCCTTCGCCGCCCTTGACCGACATCGTGCGCGTTCGGCTCGAAACCGAGGCCGGGCCGATCCTGCTCGCGCTCGACCACAAGCGGGCGCCGGTGACCACTGCGAACTTCGTCCGCTACGTGGAGGCGAAGAGGCTTGACGGCACCTTCTTCTACCGGGCGGCGCGGACGAAGGGCTCCACGGGCCGCGGCTTCGTCCAGGGCGGAATCCGCCACAGCGCCCGCCGCGCCTTCCCGCCGATCGCTCACGAGCCGACGGCGAAGACGGGCCTCAGGCATGTCGACGGCGCCGTCTCGATGGCTCGGGCCGCCCCGGCGGGGGCGATGGGCGATTTCTTCATCATCGTCGGCGGAGCGATGCCCTCGATGGATTCCAGGCCGGGCGCGCCGGGCTTCGCCGCCTTCGGCCGGGTCGAGGAAGGGATGGAGACGGTGCGCTCGCTTCTTGCGGCGCCCACCGTCCCCAATGCCGGCCGAGGTCCGATGCGCGGCCAGATGATCGAGAAACCGGTGCGGATCGTCTCCGCACGGCGTGAGCCGTAGTCGCCACACCTCTCTCCCGCTTTCGCGGGAGAGAGAGGGCTGAACCTTTGGCCCTTCGGTCGGTTGGACGGGAAACCCCCGATCAGGAGACTTCGCCATGGCCGACAAGAGCCTCGCCGACCTTGCCGAGAAGATGAAGGACATCGATTTCGCGATCCTGTCCACCAAGACCCGTAGCGGCGCGCTCGCCGCCCGCCCGATGAGCAACAACCGACAGGTCGACTATGACGGGGACAGCTACTTCTTCACCTGCGACGAGACCGGCACCGTCGCCGACATCGAGGGCGATCCGCAGGTAGGCCTCGCCTACCAGGCCAAATCGGGGATGCTCGGGATTCGCCCCTTCTTCCTGACCATCGAGGGCCGCGCCGAGCTGATCCGCGACAAGGCCCGGTTCGCCGGGCATTGGACGAAGGACCTCGACCGGTGGTTCAAGGACGGGATCGACACTTCGGGGCTGATCCTGGTCAAGGTCTCGGCCGAGCGGATTCATTATTGGGACGGCTATGACGAGGGCGAGCTGAGGCTCGCGGAGCGGGCGGAGGCCTGACGTGGGAGGGTTCATGAAATCGTTCATTCGAACCGGCGCCCTGGCGCTGGCCGCGCTGGGCGGACTGGCGGGGATCGGAGGCGGACCGCTTCCCTCCGCGACCCCCGCTTGGGCAGCTCCGTCTGCGCAGCGACTCGGCGGCACATGGGACCTCACGTGGAGGAACAGCCGGGGCGAGATCCGGAAAGGCTCGATGACGGTCGAGCAGCGCGGGTCGAGGCTCAATGCGACGGTCTACGACCGCGGCGGGGCGACCGCGACCGGCTCGGTCTCGGGCTCCTCCTTCACGCTCCAGGGAAGCCGGATCGGCCTTCCCTTCACGGTGACCGGCCGGGTGCAGGGCCGCAAGATGGCCGGGACCCTGACGGCGCTCGGAATCGAGCGGCGCTTCACCGGAGTGCGCCGCGGCCGCTAGTCCCTCGCCCCTCCCTTGCAGGGAGGGGAGTCAGGCGGGCTCGGCGCAGCCCTGGCGCCGCTCGCCGCCGACGACGAGCTCCGCCGCGAGCGGATAGCTTTTGTCGGACATCCCGTCCGAGCAGCCCCGCTTGGGGCTGACCCTGAGCTCAAAGCGGCCGCCGCCGAGCGACCCGGACCAGGTGCCGCCTCCGGGCCCGGGGGCGAAGCGGGCCCAGACTCGAATGCCTTTCTGGTCCTCCGGATTCGAATAGGTGACGCAGCGGCCCTCCACTCGCGCGTTCCAGAAAGGCTCGGTCCCGAGCGCGCGGACCGCGGCGACTCGAACGGCCTTGCCGTCCTGGACGTTGCACGGACCGGTCGAGGCGACCGGACCCGGAGAGGGCTCGGCCTCTTTGGGGCTCGGGGCCGAGCCTTCGCGGCAGGCGGCGACGAAGGCGCTCGAAAGCGCCCGGGGCGGCGCAGCATGGGGACCGCTGCGCTGGGCGCCGTAGCTTGCCGAAACCGGGCCTCCGACCAGGGCCTCGAGCGCGCCGGGAACCGCGCCGGTCCCGGTGACTCCCCCGCGCTGCCGGTCGCCGCGGCTGTCCGCGACCAAAGCGGCCGCCTCGCCGCCGCTTCCGAACGAAAGCCGCTCCTCGCTTCCGATCGGGCGAAATTCGGGAACGTTGACCAGAAGCTTCTTCCCGCCCGCCGGGCAGTAGAGGCGGATCGCGGGGCGGTCCCCGGCGGCGAGCACCAAAGCGGTTCCTTCACCGCTCGACTGAAGGTCCCAGCCCTTGGCCGGCGACTTTTCGGCCGGCCCGGCCCCGGCGCCGGGGGAACCGGCCTGCGCCGCCGGCGCCAGGCTTTGGTTGGCCGAGGTCGAATTACCGCCGGAATCGCGGCTTCCGCAAGCGGCGACCAAAGTCGATGTCGCGGCGATCAGTCCCAGGATGCGCATGTCGAATACTCCCCTCCCCCGAGTCCCATTGTGGCGGCGCTTCGTCAAGCCGGCGGCCCGAATCATCCCTCCGGTGGGGAAGCCTGCGGGATTCCCTCTCGCGGCGGCGGCAAAGGGTTGCGATTGTTGCGGAGGTGGGGGCACTAATCGGGCCGGAGCAGGCGAGCGGGGCTCTTCCGGCGAAACGATGCAGGAGACGAGGATGAACGGCGAGACGGCTCGCGAGGCGATCGACTCGAAGATCGAGGCCTTGGGCGACTGGCGCGGCGAGGTGCTCACCCGGGTGCGCACGCTGATCCGGGAGGCCGATCCGGAGGTTGCGGAGGGCGTGAAATGGCGAAAGCCGACCAACCCGGCCGGAGTGCCGGTGTGGGAGCGTTCGGGCCTCATCTGCACCGGTGAGACCTACCGGGACAAGGTGAAGCTGACCTTCGCGAGGGGCGCGGCGCTGGAGGACCCGGCGGGGCTGTTCAACTCCAGCCTCGACGGCAACACCCGGCGGGCGATCGACCTGAAGCAGGGCGACGAGATCGACGGGGAGGCCCTGAAGGCGCTGGTGCGGGCCGCCATTGCCGAGAACGTGTCGCGGGCCGGATGAGCGCGCGGCGTGGGCGTCAGCGCCGCTTTTCCATCAGGATGGCACGCCCCCAGCGGGTGTCGACAGGTCCGCTTACAGCCCTGAAGCCGGATTTCTCATAGGCCCGGATGGCTCGGCCATTGTCCGGGTGCGGATCGGTGCCCACAGCGGGCGCTCCGGCCTCGAACAGGCGCTCGCAATGGGCCCGGACGAAGGCGCTTCCATGCCCCAGACCGAGCATTTCCGGCTCGCCGATATATTGATCGATCCCGCGCGAGCCCGGCGGCAATGGCGCGAGCGGGTGGTTCTCCCAGGCATGGACGGGATAATCCTGGACGTAGGCGATGGGCCGGCCGAGATGCTCGACGATCCACATCGCCACCCGGCCTTCGGCGAGCTTCTCGGCCTCGGGCTCGAGATCGGGCGCCCCCCACCATTGCGTCACGTGCGGCCGTTCCCGCCACCGCCTCAGCAGTTCGAGGTCGGAATGGGCGACGGAGCGGAAGGTGTAGGAGTCGGCCATGGCCTCGGTGTAGCGGCCGGCGGCGGTCGGTGCGAGGCTCGGCGACCAGCCCGCGAACCTCGCATGTATCGCCCCCTGCCCTTTTTCCGGATAAGGCGAGCGCCGGACAAGGAGGACGGCGGACATCGGCGCAAGCGAGACGAAAGGCGACGCGCGCTCGACGATCCTGGCGTTGCTCGACCGGCGCCCAGCGGGCGCGACCATCTGCCCGAGCGAAGTGGCCCGGGCGATGGCCGCCGCCGCGGGCAAGGCGGACTGGCGCGCCGAGATGACGCCCCTCCACGCCGCGATCGACGCCCTGGCCGCGAAGGGGGTGGTCCGGCTGAGCTGGAAGGGATCCGGGATGACGGTGCGCAGCGGGCCGTATCGAATCGGGCGCTCCGGGGCGTGAAGCCACGCATTCGGGGCGGCCGGCTGCAATCAAGCGCGGCCGCTTCGCTCAGCTCAATCGATGATCTGAGCGCCGCCTTCGGCTTCCATCCGGGCGAGGGAAACCTTCATCTCCTGGAGCCGGTCCGGCGGGTGGCCCTCCCATTGGGCGACTTCGCCGACGATCCGAAGCGGGTGGCGGGAGCGGTAGGATCGGGTGGGATTTCCCGGGAATCTCTTGTCTGTGAGGTTCGGGTCGTCCTCGAACGGCCCGGTCGGCTCGACGACGTAGATCCGCCCCCGCCCCTCGCCCTTGGCCAGCTCGCAGCCCCAGATCGCCGAATCGAGGGCGCTGCTGAAATAGATCCACGACAGCTTGCGGTCGGCGTAGTTGGACGCGAAGCCCGGCGAGAGAAGGTCGCCCGGCTTCGGATCGGCTCGGGTGCCGTGATAATAAGGCGGGGTGGCGTCGGCGGCGTAGGTCATCCAGGCCGCACTCCCCGCTCGGCCGCGGGCTGAACCAGGTCCCACAGATTGCCGTAGAGATCCTCGAACACCGCGACAATTCCGTAAGCGTGCTCGGCGGGAGGTCGGACGAAGCGGACGCCCTTGGCGACGAGATCGTCATAGTCGCGCCGGAAATCGTCGGTTCGAAGGAACAGGAAGACCCGGCCGCCCGCCTGATTGCCGATGAACGCCTCCTGCTCCGAGGTGGATGCTCGGGCGAGGAGCAGGGAGGCGGCGTTGTCGCCCGCGCCCGGCGGAGCGACGAGGACCCAGCGCTTGTCCTGCTCGGGCTGATACTCGTCGGCGACGAGGGTGAAGCCGAGCACTCGAGTGAACCAGGCGATCGCCTCGTCATAGTCGCGGACGACGAGGGCGACGTGGGCGAGGGATTGGGACATGGGTTCAGTGGCTCCAAGCGTATCGGCTGGTGTCGGGATGTCTGGCGCTATTGCCCGTTTCGCTTATGGCAACCCGATCCCGATCGACCCGAGGGCAGGCGAAACGTGGACAGACACCGCATATACACGACAAGCTTCGCAAGCGTGTACCCCCACTATGTCGCCAAGGCGGAGAAAAAGGTCTGGCCAAGGCGAAGGTCGACGAGATCATCGCCTGGCTGACCGGCTATGGGCGGACGCGCTGAAGGCCAAGCTGGCGGCGGGCACGGATTTCGATACCTTCTTCGCCACGGCGCGGATCAACCCGGCGACGAGGCGCGCGATCAGGGGGTGGTCTTCGGGGTGCCGGTCGTCCGCCCTGCTCACGGAGGACCGTATACGCCAAAGGCTGGCGCATTCCGCCGTGAGGGTCTGGCCATTATAGTGTTCGGCGGGGACAGGTAGAACTGCCGCCAGCGGGATTCGCAGACGCGGCTCATTCGTTAAGAGTGCTTCGATCCTTGTGGGGGCGGGCGGGATCGAGCATTTCCCAGCCGATCTTCTCGGCGACCCAGATTTCGACGGTGGGCGGGAAGGCGTCCGGATCGTCGAGGGTGGCGGTGGTGATGTCGTAATGGTCGGGGCGGGAATCGCGGCGGTAGCCGACCAGGCTCGAACAGGTCGGGCAAGAGCCCCAGTATATTCCGGGTGAGGAAGAATATTCGCGGACTTCGCCCTGCAGAAGAGTGAAATCCTCCTTGCCGAAGACGGCCCAGCCGACGCTGGCGCCGCCGGTGGCTCGGCGGCAGGAGACGCAGTGGCACAGGGTCCGGGCGACCGCTTCGCCGGTTACCCGGTAGCGGACGGCGCCGCAGAGGCATTCTCCTTCCGGCATTTCTCTTACTCTCCTGCTGGCGGACGAACCTCCGGCTGCCCTGCTGACGGCTTTTTCGGTCCCAGAACGCTTCGGGTACGGTCGACCCAAGGCCCCACGCGCTCGGCGAAACCCTCCTTGAGGGCCTGGACGGTCCTCGAAGCGTTGATGTCCTCGATCTGCGTTTCCTCAAGCTCCCGAGCGACCCGCTCTTCGAGCCGGATACAGGCACCGAAAGCGCGGGCGGCGATCTCCGCGGCGGCGAGGGTCGAGAAGATCAGCTTGGCCGCCTCGCCGTCAGCGCAGGTGGACCAGAGCCGGATCGCGGCACTCGGCCGCTCCGGAAGATCGATCCTGTCCGAGGCCATGGTTGGAAGCCTCCAGACGATCCGGCCCTCGAAGGATCCGGGCACCGGCTTGTCGGACGAATTCCTCGCCGCGCGGAACCTGACCCGCGTGACCATCAGCCGGCAGGTCGTCGAATCGAGCGCGGTCGAGCCGCTCGAGACGAGCACCTCGCATCCGGCCACGCCCCCGTCGGCACTGACGGAGAGACGGAAGGAAACGCTTCCCTGCTCTCCATTTCTGATGGCTGACGCCGGATAATCCTCATCCGAGAGTACCGAGACGAGCGGGGCCGTCGGCTCGGCCTTCCGCTCCTGGGCAGCGCGAGCATCGGACAGCGGAGTGACGGCCGCGACGGTAGCGGCAATACCGAAGGCCCAGAAAGCAGACTTCATCCTGCCGCGGGGAAGATCAATTTCCCAGCCGTCTCGCGGATTTTCTCGCTCATCACGCCACGTCTTTCTAAGCTTCGAGGACTGTCGGCAGGAGCATTTGCCGCAAAGCCCACACTTTCCCCGGTGATCTGTGGCGGGCAGAATTTCGGACCCATTGATCAGAAGCGGTCGTCCTCGCGCCCTTCACCGGCAACAAAGCCCGCCCCGCCGGCCTACTTCTTCCGCCGCTCGGGCTTCTCCGCCCCCTCAGACTCCATATCCCGCTGGATCCGCTCTTTGATCTCGGTGCGCTGGGAGGCGGCGTAGAGGTTGTCGGTGGCGGCGTAGAGGCCCTTGAGGAAGCTCAGGTCCCATTTCGTCAGCGTCAGCGGGACCTCGGTGCCCATTGGAGCTTCGAGGACCTTGAGGATGGTGGCGGGGCTGGAGGCGGGAAGCGAAGCGGGGTCGGTCTTGGCGAAGGCGCGCATCGCGGCATAGTCGGCGAGCTGGATGGTGGTGAGCCCGTCCAGAGCGCTTTGCTCGATCACCACCGCGGCGGCCTGGAATTGCGGCCGGGCGCCAGAGTCTATCCGGCTGGGCCTTCGGGTCGTCCGGTTGACGGGATAGGACGCGCCGGGAAGCGACGAATCTCCGCTCTGCGAGGCCTCGCCGCCCCCGGCCGTGACCGGCGGCCCCTGCACCTGCCAGACGGCGGCGGGGCCGGGCTCTCGGGCCAGCCGGCGCACCTCGCGCGGGGACATCTCGCCGAAATAGAAATCATATTTGCGGTCGAGCGCCTCGATGAAGGCCCGCTTGTTCGTGGTCACGATGAGAAGCACGTTGGGGATGCAGGAGGGCTTGCCGACTTGCAGGCCGGCCGCCTGAGCGACCACCCTCAGCCTCGCAAGCACCGCGTCCCTCTGGCCGGGGAGGAGGCCGAAGGCGGTCGGGCACACCTTCGTCTCGAAGCGGCTGAGCTGGCCGCGCGGCGGGGCCTGGGTGAGCGCTCCGACGAAATCCTTGATCTGCTGGTCGATATCCTGGCCGGTGACGAGGATGTCGGGGGCGTCCGCATTCTGCGGCGTCTCCTGAGCGGAGGCGGCGCCGGCGAGACCGAGCGCGGCCGCGGCCAGGCAAATGCGGATGAAAAAGGACATTGGACCCCCACATATTATGACCGTCCGATGCTAACCCAGGCGAAGCGGGACGAACAGCTTTTATGCTGCCCGCGGGAAGCGACGCTCCTACGGCGCCGGCTCCCCGCCCGAAGCGGCCAGGTAGATCTCCCCGCCCTTCTCTCGGAACTTCTCGCTCATCTCGGCCATGCCTTTCTCGGCTTCGGCTTGGGCTGAAGGGGCCCCTCCACCACGCTTCGCGTGGTCCCCCTCCTCTGCAAAAGCAGGGGAGGAATTTGCCGCGAGGAAGGCGTCGGCGGGTTGATTCTGCTTCGCCGCGAAATCGCGCACCTCCTGGGTGATCTTCATCGAGCAGAATTTGGGGCCGCACATGGAGCAGAAATGGGCAGTCTTGGCGCCTTCCGCGGGCAAGGTCTGGTCGTGATATTGCTCCGCCGTGTCGGGGTCGAGGCTGAGGTGGAACTGGTCGCGCCAGCGGAACTCGAAGCGGGCGCGGCTCAGGGCGTCGTCGCGCATCTTCGCGGCCGGGTGGCCCTTGGCGAGGTCCGCGGCGTGGGCGGCGAGCTTGTAGGTGACGACTCCGACTTTGACGTCGTCGCGGTCGGGCAGGCCGAGATGCTCCTTGGGGGTGACGTAGCAGAGCATGGCGGTTCCGAACCAGCCGATCATCGCCGCGCCGATGGCCGACGTGATGTGGTCGTAGCCGGGGGCGATATCCGTCGTCAGCGGCCCCAATGTGTAGAAGGGCGCCTCGCCGCAGGCTTCGAGCTGCTTGTCCATGTTGGCCTTGATCTTGTGCATCGGCACGTGGCCGGGCCCTTCGATCATCACCTGGACGTCGTGCTTCCAGGCGATCTGGGTCAGCTCGCCCAGGGTGGCGAGCTCGGCGAACTGGGCTTCGTCGTTGGCGTCGGCGATGCTTCCCGGGCGAAGGCCGTCGCCGAGGCTGAAGGCGATGTCGTAGGCCTTCATGATCTCGCAAATCTCTTCGAAGCGGGTGTAGAGGAAGCTCTCCTTGTGGTGGGAGAGGCACCATTTGGCCATGATCGAGCCGCCGCGCGAGACGATGCCGGTGACCCGCTTCGCCGTCATCGGGATGTAAGGCAGGCGCACTCCGGCGTGGATGGTGAAATAGTCGACGCCCTGCTCGGCCTGCTCGATCAAGGTGTCGCGGTAGATCTCCCAGGTCAGCTCCTCGGCGACTCCGCCGACCTTTTCCAGCGCCTGGTAGATGGGGACGGTGCCGATCGGCACGGGGCTGTTGCGGATGATCCATTCGCGGGTGTCGTGGATGTTTCGGCCGGTGGAAAGGTCCATGACCGTGTCGGCGCCCCAGCGGATCGACCAGACCATCTTGTCGACCTCGGCGGCGACGTCGCTCGCGACGGCGCTATTCCCGATATTGGCGTTGATCTTGACGAGGAAGTTGCGGCCGATCGCCATCGGCTCGCTTTCGGGGTGGTTGATGTTGTTGGGGATGATGGCGCGGCCCCTCGCCACCTCCTCGCGGACGAATTCGGGGGTGACGTAATCGGGGATGGCGGCGCCGAAATCCTGGCCGTCGCGGGCCGAGGCGGCGAGTTGCTCGCGGCCCAGATTCTCGCGCACGGCGACATATTCCATTTCCGCCGTGACGATGCCGCGGCGGGCGTAGTGCATCTGGCTGACGTTGGCGCCCGCTTTGGCGCGGAGCACGGTCTTGCGGACGTTGGGGAAAGGCTGCACGCCGCCGCTCCTGTCGGGTCCGAGCTGGCCGTTATCCTCCGGCTTCACTTCGCGCTGGAGGATCTCCTCCACGTCGCCGCGGGCGCGGATCCAGTCGCGGCGCAGCTCGGGCAGGCCGGCCATGATGTCGATCCGGGCTTCGCCGTCCGTGTAGGGGCCGGACGGGTCGTAGACGCGCAGCGGAGGCTCGCCGCAGCCGGGTTCGAGGTGGATCTCGCGCATCGCGACTCCGAGGAGGCCGACATGGACCTTGCGGGAGCCGCGGATCGGACCGGTGGTGACCTTCAGGATTTCGCGGGGTGCGGGTGCGTCGGCCAGGGTGTTCGCTCTCCAAATGCGGACGGAGAGCGGGGTGCCGCGCTCCCTCCCTACGCCGGTGTCAGCCGGATCAGGTTCGACGGGTCGCAGCCGTGTCAGCTGCCTCTCAACCGCGTTCGCGCGGTCCCCCGGGGATGGCCAGGGCATAGGCCCTTCGGGGGCGGCGCGGAAGCGGGAATCGAGGGCGCAGCGTCATCCCGGCGGAAGCCGGGATCTCGGGGAGACCCGCCGTGACTCTTCCGGCCCGAGGTCCCGGCTTGCGCCGGGATGACGGGAGGGGGCCGATATCAAAAGGGCGGCCCCGAAGGACCGCCCTTTCTTTTGCACGCTATCGTAAGTTCAGTAACGGCTCTTGTCGGTTTCCTCGAAGCTCTCGCTGCTCGAACGCTCTTCGTCGGCGCCGCTCTGTGCGGAACCGCCGAAGCTTCCGAAGGCGGAGCGGCCGGCGGTCTCGCGGACTCCCTCGTCGATCTCGACCTCGGTGTTGCGAACCGAATCCTCGACCGTCTCGGTCCTCTCTTCGGCGGTCTTGCGGACGACCAGCTCCTCGGTGACCCGGGCCTCCTTGTCGACCACGGCCTCTTCGGCCGTCTCGCTCATCGAGATCTCGCGATCCTTCATTATGTCGCCCTGGAGCTCCGACTGGGCGACCTCGCGATCGACCGGCCTGCGCTCGACGCTGACATGCTCCTCGCGAAGGCTGACCTGCTCGCTCACCGGAGTCTCGGTGACGTAGGAGCGGACCCGGGCTCCGCCGCGCTCGACCTCGCGCTTGCCGACCCGAAGCTCCTCCTGGACGATCGGGATCGTCTCCTCGGCGACGGTGCGGTCGCCCTGTTCCGTCTGCTGCTGGAAGCCGGCGGAGGTGCCGGAAGCCTCGGTCTGCTCATACGGGCTCCAGCCTTCGCTTCGCCAGCCCGACTCGCGCTCGTCGAGGTCCACGCTCTCGCTCTCGTCGAGCATCCGGATCGCCTCGTCGGCGCAATCCTCGTCGACCCGGGCGCAGAGCAGGTAACCGCCGCGGCGCATGCCTTCCTCATAGGTGTGGCTGTCCTCGGGGGGGATGAAGGCCGACTTGATCGCCGACCAAAGACCCTGGCCTTCGCCGGAATCGGTGCCGGAGGAAGAAGAAGAGGCGCTCTGGTCGACGATCCGGACGTCGTCGGCGTCGATCCGGGACTGAGTGAGCCGCTCGCGGGCGGCTTCGGCCTGGCTGCGGCTGTCGAACATGGCGGTTACGGTACGCGACATATGCTTACTCCTCGCTCACTGGTTGCACTGCGCCGCTGCACACGCCCGCGGCCGCCCGCCGGCGAGGATCGTGCCTCCCCGAGAGCCGGATCGCGAGATCCCGACTTGCCGTGTCTTTCTGATGTCCGTGTGTTGCGGTCGCCGGCTCAATGGTTCGGAGGCCTCCCCGTTCCGCTGACGGAAGGGGTTGCGGGCGCAGAAGCCACCCAAGCGAGGCGCCGGCGCGGCGAGCTGAGTCTAAACACAGGTTAATACCAAACCTAACCCAAATTAGGCAGGCGGCCGGCCGGATGAACCACCGTCGGGCTTCGGCGTTCGTCCTTCGTGCATCTCATCGAAATCCTGCTCCCGCTGACCGACAATGAGGGCAAGCCGTTCCCGGCCGAGCTTCACGAAGAGGTGCGCGACGCGCTGGTCGAGCATTTCGGAGGCGTGACCGCCTTCACCCGAAGCCCCGCGGAAGGGCTTTGGAAGGAGGACGGGGGCGAACCGGACCGCGACGAGATCGTCATCCTCGAGGTGATGGCCGACTGGCTCGACCGCGGCTGGTGGCGCAGCTACCGGACCGAGCTCGAGCGCCGCTTCAGGCAGGACGTGATCGTGGTGAGGGCGCGCGAGGTCGAATTGCTCTAGGAGCGGTACGGCCCTTATTGGGCCTGATCAGCCGCGCATGAGGAAATGGAGATGGGTTCCAGGCCGACCGCGCAGCCCCCGGCGCGACGCAAAGTTCTGCTGCTCGGCTCCTATGCCGGCTCGCTGATCAACTTTCGAGGCCCGTTGATCGCGGCGATGGTCGAACGCGGGCACGAAGTCTTCGCCGCGGCGCCCGATATCGACTCCGACGTGGCCGCCAAGCTGGTCGCCCTGGGCGCCACCCCCGTTCCTGTCATGCTGGGACGGACCAGTCTCAACCCGGTCGCGACCTGGCGAAGCGGCCGGCAACTCCGCGAGGTCGTGAAGCGGATCGCGCCCGATGTGATGATCGCCTACACGATCAAGCCGGTCGTGCTCGGCGGAATGGCGGCGCGGGCGGCGGGGGTCCCTTGCTTCGCGGCGATGATCACCGGAATGGGCTACGCCTTCCTGGGCGGGCTCAATCCCAAGCGACTCGCCGTCCGCCTCGTCGCCATGCTGATGTACCGAAGGGCGCTGGCGGCGTCGCGGCTCGTCATCTTTCAGAACGAGGACGACCGGCGCGACTTTCGCCGGATGCGGCTCCTGCCCGCCGCCAAGCCGACGCTCCTCGTCAACGGCTCGGGAGTCGACCTCGATCATTTCACTCCGCAACCCGTGCCGGCTGAAACGTCTTTCCTGATGATCGCGCGCTTCCTTCGCGACAAGGGGATCAGGGAATATGGCGCCGCCGCGGCCCGGCTGAAGGCCGAGTTCCCGAAGGTCCGGGTCAGGCTGGCCGGATGGCTCGACGAGGGCCCCGACTCGATCGGCCCGGCGGAGCTCGATTCGATGATCGCGCGCGGAGTCGAGAATCTCGGCCTGCTTGCCGACGTCCGGCCCGCCATCTCCGATTCGAGCGTCTACGTCCTGCCCTCTTACCGGGAAGGCACGCCGCGCACGGTGCTCGAGGCGATGGCGACGGGCCGGGCGGTGATCACCACCGACGCGCCGGGCTGCCGGGGCACCGTCGAGGAGGGTGGGAACGGCCTGCTGGTGCCCGTCGCGGATTCGGACGCCCTTTACTCGGCGATGCGCCGGTTCGTCGTCGAGCCGGGGCTGGCCGAAAGGATGGGAGAGGCGTCGCTCCGCCTCGTCCGCGAGAAGTTCGACGTTCATAAGGTCAACGCGGCAATATTGGAGGCGACCGGGCTTTAGGAGACCGCCACCCCGGCGAAAGCCGGGGCCCCGGGGAGACCCGCCGGCACTTCTCGTCCTGAGGTCCCGGCTTTCGCCGGGATGACGACTTAGACCAGTGGCAATTCCAGCTCGAGCGGCCGCGGCTGGCGCCGCTCTTCCTCGCCGAGCCCGGACAGCCCAAGGCCGAGCAGCCGGATGCTCTTCGCCGGCGGGAAGATCCCCCGCAGAAGCTGGGCGCCCATCTCCAGGAACTCGGTCTCGCCGCTTACCGGGCGATCGAGCGAGCGCGACCGGGTGATGATCTGGAAGTCGCCATATTTGACCTTGAGGTTGACCGTGCGCCCCGACAATTGCTTGGCCTGGATGCGCTGCCAGACGTGGCGGCCGATCCGGTCGAGCTCGGCCAGAAGGGCCTCCTCGTCCGCCAGATCGGTGTGGAACGTATCCTCTGCGCTGACCGATTTATAGGGCCGGTCCGCCTTCACCTGACGGTGGCAGACGGCGCGGGCGAGATCGTAATAATATTGGGCGCTCGAGCCGAAATGGGCGGCGAGGAAGTCGAGGCTCCGCGCCTTCAGGTCGGCGCCGGTCTCGATCCCGAGCCGGGCCATCTTCTCGGCCGTCTTGGGGCCGACTCCGTGGAAGCGCTTGACCGGAAGCCCCTCGACGAAAGCCGGGCCCCGGGCCGGCGTGACCACGCACAGCCCGTTCGGCTTGTTCTGGTCGGACGCGAGCTTGGCGAGGAACTTGTTGTAGCTCACCCCGGCGGAGGCGGTGAGTCCGGTCTCCGACTCGATCCGCGCGCGGATCTCGCGGGCGATGGCGGTTGCGATCCCGATCCCCTTCAGATCCTCGGTGACGTCCAGATAGGCTTCGTCGAGCGAGAGCGGCTCGACGTGCGGCGTGTAGTCGAGGAAGATCGCCCTGATCTGCTGCGAGACGGCGCGATAGGCGTCGAAGCGCGGCTTGACGAAGATCAGCTCCGGGCAGAGCCGCCGAGCCGTGACCGCCGGCATGGCCGATCGGATACCAAATTTGCGCGATTCGTAGCTTGCGGCGGCCACTACCCCGCGCACGCCGCCGCCGACGGCCAGCGGCTTGCCCCTCAGCTGCGGATCGTCGCGCTGCTCGACCGACGCGTAAAAGGCATCCATGTCGACATGGATGATCTTTCGGATCGCCCCTTCGGCCGGAGTATCGTTCACGCCATGTTCCTAGCGCGGATGGAGCTCGGGGGAAAGGGCAAAGCGGATAACCGCCGGCGCCCGATCGTCATCCCGGCGAAAGCCGGGACCTCAGGCCGATTAGTCTCGGCGGGCCTCCCCGAGACCCCGGCTTGCGCCGGGGCGACGAGCCGGCCACCTCCTCAGAACCTCAGGCTCATCCCCACCGCGGCGACTCGCGTGCCGGACGAGCCCAGCATCTCGCGGGCCGGGTCCATCCGGCGGCGGATCTGCTCCTTCTCGGTCGTTCCGACGACCGAGAAGAGGCCCACTCCCACCGCGACGTTCCCGGCGACCGGAAGGCTTCCGAACAGGCGCGGGGCGGACGGGTCCTCGGCCGGGGCCAGGCCGTTCGAATCGAGCGCGACATTTTGTGGAACGAGTGCGCCGGAGCGGCTCTGCGCCGGCACGGCCTCGAAGCTTTTCACCTCGCCGCCCTCCACCGACCGGTCCAACGCCGCGGCAGGCGACGCGAAGACCAGCATGATCCCCGTTACGGCGAGCCCTGCAAATCCTCTCATCGCGGGCTCCGTTGCTGCTGTCGCCCCATATAGCGCGCGACTATGGCGGGTAGTTCCGGATGTGTCACTACCTCTTCATTCCTCCCCCGCATTCGCGGGAAGGGGGACCGCGAAGCGCGGTGGAGGGGTCCTTCGCGCGGAGGCCCCTCCGCCAGGCTTCGCCTGGTCTCCCTCCCCGAGAAATCCCGGGGAGGAATTAATTCAGAACGTATAGGCCAGGCCCGCCGTGGCGAAATACTGGTCGCGGTCGCCGGCGACCCGGACGATCGGGCTCCGGGCAATGTCTCCGAGCAGGCGCGAATAGCCGATCCCGCCGAACAGCGAGAGCTTGGGATTCCTGAGGTCGCCGGTCAGCGCCTGCCCGAGCAGCAAGGTCGCCCGCCAGCTCTTCCACCCGCCGTCGGCATTGTAGGCGGCGAGGCCGCTCGCGGCCGCCCCTGCGGGGGCGATCGAATAATAGGTTCGGGCATAGCGGTCGCTGACATGCTCGGCCTGCAGGCTGAAGCTCGCGAGCGTCCTGGTCCCGAGCGGCGAGGAATATTCGATCGCCGGGGTGACGATGGTCCCGTCGTGAGTGTCGCTGACGTCCTTCTGCCAGGCCACTCGGGCGCCGAGACTGTCATATTGGTGGAGGACGCCATTCTTGGTCAGGCCGGCCCAGACGCCGAGCTCGATTGCGGTGTCGAGCTCGCCGAGCGCTCGCACCCGGGGGTCCTTGATCCGGTTGGAACGGTCGAGTCGGACGTTGGCGAGCGGGCCGGCGTCGATTGAAAAAGGGGCGTCCGCCTTGTCGGGAATCAGGTCGAGGTAGAGCGCGGTGCCCCGGGTCGCGAAGCCGAAGCCGCCAACCTTGCCGAAGGCCAGGCCGATCGGAGTCAGGATATAATCGTCCGAGCCTTCATAAGAGGGGAGGTAGGCGGCGCCGAGCCCGATCGTGAGGCTGTTGCGGTCGTCGGGCCGTCCTTGTTCTTCGCCCTCCTGCGCCAGCACGGGCGCGGCGGCCAGAAGCGGAAGCGCCAAGGCGGCGGCCCGCAAGCAAGTCTTCGCAGTCATTCGGTCCCTCCTGTTGCCCCAATGGGAGCTTTAACCGATGGATTCCGTCAGCGTTACGAAAAAAACGTGTCGTTTTGGGCCTTTCACGACGGACGGCTCACGCGGGCATGGCCTCTTGGGCGCTCGGGCGGTAAGCAGGCGGCCATGCGCAGGGGCAAAAATTGCGGGCTGCTGATCGCCGGCGGCGGAGTTGCGGGGTGCTTCGCCGCGCTCGCCATGGCGCGCCTCAGGCCCGAGGCAGCGATGGTGCTCGTCGGCGAGGAAGTCCGGTTCGGCGGCGGCAGCGGAATGCTCGTGCTCGACGCCGGGCTCTCGGCCGAGGAGCGGGCCCTGCTCGGTGCGGTCGTCGTGAAGAGCTGGGACTCCTGTTACGTCTCCCTCCCGTCGCGAAGCCGCAAGCTCAAGCTTGCGAGCTACCTGGTGACGACCGAGGCGATCCACGATGCCGTCGCCGACGCTCTTCCGGACCGCTCGGCCCGCAACGCCAAGGTGGTGGCGATTCGCGACGACAGCCTGCTTCTTCCGGGCGGGGAGACGATCGCGGGCACCGGCGCCGTCGACGCCCGCGGGTGGGCTCAGCAGACCACCCTGGAGATCGCCTGGCGCCACCGCACCGCACGGACCTGCCGCTTCGCCGACCCCCACCGGGTCGACCTGCCGGTGCTTGCCGACATGACCCTCGAGACCGGCGGCTGCGGCCATTTCACCTGCATCCCGATCGACGAGAACACGCTCCGGATCGAACGGATCGATTATTCGCGAAGCCCGGAAGGCGGCGCCGACGGAGTCGATCGGATCGAGGATTATGTCGCCCGCCGGCGCTGGCACGACGGCGAGCCGCGCAAGGCCGAATCCTCGTCCCGACCGGTGGCGCTCGGCGGGGATTTGTCGGCCTTCTGGCGGATCGGCGGAGCCCGGGTCGCGAAGCTCGGAGCGCGCGGCGGCTTCTCCCACCCGTTCACCGGATCGGCGCTTCCCGACGCGCTTCGAACCGGCCTCGCACTCGCCCGCCACAAGGACCTTTCCGGAGCCGCGCTTCACGACCTGTTCGAAGCTGAAGCGACCAACCTGTGGAAGCGGCGCGAATTCCACCGCAGCGTCAACCGGCTCCTGCTCGACAAGGGCACCCCGGCGCTCGCCGCCTTGTACGACCTCGATTCGGCAATCCTGGAACGCTTCTTCGCCGAGGAGCTCGGCCTGTTCGACCGGCGCAAGATATTGGCCGCGCTTGGAGGTTGAAACCCGTCATGCCAGCGCAGGCTGGCATCCGGCGGGTGAGAGGCTCCCGCGTTCTTCACCCCCGGGGACCCCAGCCTTCGCTGGGGCGACGGCGATTTGTCACCGGTGCTGGCCGCCGATCCGGCGAAGCTCGCGCACGACGTTCCACAGCATCAGCACTCCGAGCGCTCCGATCCCGGCGAGCGCCAGCAGCGCGTAGGCAATGGCCTCGAGCCACCGTTCTTCCTTCTCTTCCGGCGCCGGCCGAGTCTCCGCTGCCGCACCGCCTGGACCTCCGGCCTGCGCGGCCTCCACCGGATTTCCTTGCCCGGGTTGCGGGGACGCCCGTGGCTGCTCCCGCTCCTCCGCCCGTTCGCCCTCGATGACCGGCCGCCCGCCCGGGGCCGCGAAGCGGGTCCCGGGGTCGTTGGTCATGGCGGCGATCGCACCGAGGATGGAGAGGGTCACCAGGCCGGCCATCGCAAGCATCGCCGTCCGGGCTATCCAGTCGAAAATCGTCGTCGGCATGATCCGCTTCCAATCGGCCAGGACCGGCGATGTTCCGAGGCTCCAGCACGCGGCTTGGAATCCCTCCTCCCCTGTGCTTTAGGGCGCGGCCATGAACGTGCATGAATATCAGGCCAAGGAATTGCTCGCGCGCCAGGGCATCCCCGTTCCACCCGGCTACCCGGCGCTTTCCGTCGAGGAGGCCGTCGCCGCCGCCCAGAAGCTCCCCGGCCCGCTCTGGATCGTCAAGGCGCAGATCCATGCCGGCGGCCGCGGCAAGGGCAAGTTCAGGGAGCTCGGCCCCGACGCCAAGGGTGGGGTGCGGCTGGCGAGGTCGATCGACGAGGTTCGCTCCAACGCCGAGGAGATGCTCGGCAAGACCCTCGTCACCATCCAGACCGGCGCCGACGGCAAGCAGGTCAACCGGCTCTACGTCACCGACGGAGTCGACATCGCCAGGGAATATTATCTCGCCTTGCTCGTCGACCGCGGCAGCGGGCGGGTGGCGATGGTCGCCTCGACCGAGGGCGGGATGGACATCGAGGCTGTCGCCCACGACACGCCCGAGAGGATCACGACGATCGCGATCGATCCTGGCCAAGGATTCATGCCCCACCATGGCCGCGCCCTCGCCTTCGCGCTCGGCCTCGAGGGCGACCAGAACAAGCAGGGCCAGAAGCTCGCCCGGCAGCTCTACGACGCCTTCATGGCGCTCGATTGCGCAATGCTCGAGATCAATCCGCTGGTCGCGACCGAGGACGGCAGGATGCTCGTCCTCGACGCCAAGATGAGCTTCGATTCCAACGCCGAGTTCCGCCACCCCGAATATGAGGCGCTTCGCGACGAGAGCGAGGAGGACCCGATGGAGGTCGAGGCGTCGAAATTCGACCTCGCCTACATCAAGCTGGACGGCAACATAGGCTGCATGGTCAACGGTGCCGGCCTCGCCATGGCGACGATGGACATCATCAAGCTGAACGGCGCCTTCCCGGCCAATTTCTGCGACGTCGGCGGCGGCGCCAACAAGGAAAAGGTGACCGCGGCGTTCAAGATCATCCTCTCCGACCCGGCGGTGAAGGGTATCCTCGTCAACATCTTCGGCGGCATCATGCGCTGCGACATCATCGCCGAGGGGATCATCGCCGCGGCGAAGGAAGTTGACTTGAAAGTGCCGCTGGTGGTCCGGCTGGAAGGGACGAACGTCGAGGAAGGAAAGCGAATCCTCGCCGACAGCGGCCTCGCCATCGTTCCCGCCAACGACCTCGGCGACGCCGCGAAGAAGATCGTCGCTGCGGTCCATGAGGCGGCTTAGATTTGGCACGTCGCCCCAGCGCAGGCTGGGGCCCCGGCGGGTGAAGAGCGCGGCGCCTTTCACCCCCTGGGATGCCAGCCTTCGCTGGGACGACGGGAAAGAGAGAGGGTGAAGGAATGAAACTTCTTGTCCCGGTCAAACGGGTGATCGACTACAACGTCAAGCCGCGCGTCAAGGCGGACGGGACGGGTATCGACCTCGCCAACGTCAAGATGAGCATGAACCCGTTCGACGAGATCGCGGTCGAGGAGGCGATCCGGCTCAAGGAGAAGGGCGTGGCGACCGAGATCGTCGCCGTCTCGATCGGGCCGGCCAAGGCTCAGGAGACCTTGAGGACCGCCCTCGCCATGGGCGCCGACCGGGCGATCCTGGTCGTCACCGACGACTCGGTCGAGCCGCTCGCCGTCGCCAAGATCCTGGCCGGGATCGTCGGGGAGGAGCAGCCCGGCATGGTCATCCTCGGCAAGCAGGCGATCGACGACGATTCGAACCAGACCGGCCAGATGCTCGCGGCGCTGCTCGGCTGGGGCCAGGGCACCTTCGCGTCCAAGGTCGAGGTCGACGGCGAGAGCGTCAGCGTCACCCGCGAGGTCGACGGCGGGCTCGAGACCCTTCGGCTGAAGCTTCCGGCGATCGTCACCACCGACCTCAGGCTCAACGAGCCGCGCTACGCCAGCCTTCCAAACATCATGAAGGCCAAGTCCAAGCCGCTCGCCCAGAAGACTCCGGCCGATTACGGGGTCGACACGACTCCGCGGCTGACGACCTTGGGCGTCCGCGAGCCCTCCAAGCGGGAAGCGGGGATCAAGGTGCAATCGGTGGACGAGCTGATCGACCGCCTCCGGACCGTGGGAGTGATTTGATGAAGACGCTCGTTCTCGTCGAGCATGAAGGCGGCCAGCTCAAGGACGCCACCCTTTCCGCCGTCGCCGCCGCCTCGAAGCTTGGGGAGGTGCATTTGCTCGTCGCCGGCGAAGGCGTCGGAGCGGTCGCCGAGGCCGCTTCGAAGATCGCCGGAGTCGGCAAGGTCCATGTCGCCGACGGCCCGGCCTTCGCCCACCAGCTCGCCGAGAACGTGGCGCCGCTCGCGGCCGGACTGATGCAGGGCCACGACGCCTTCGTCGCCGCATCGACGACGACCGGCAAGAACGTCGCGCCTCGGGTCGCGGCACTGCTCGACGTGATGCAGATATCCGACGTCCTCGCCATTGAGGGCGAGGACACGTTCCAGCGGCCAATCTACGCCGGCAACGCCATCGCGACGGTCAGGTCGGCCGACTCCAAGAAGGTGCTCACCGTTCGCGGGACCGCGTTCGAGAAAGCGGCGGCCGAGGGCGGCAGCGGGCAGATCGAGGCGGTCTCCGGCGGCGAAGAATCCGGCCTCTCCAGCTTCGTCGGGGCCGAGATCGCAGCGTCGGAGCGCCCCGAGCTGACCAGCGCCAAGATCATCGTCTCGGGCGGCCGGGCGCTCGGCTCCTCCGAGCAGTTCCATGCGCTGATCGACCCGCTCGCCGACAAGCTCGGGGCCGGAGTCGGAGCAAGCCGGGCGGCGGTCGACGCGGGCTACGCGCCCAACGACTATCAGGTCGGCCAGACCGGCAAGATCGTCGCTCCGGAGGTCTATTTCGCGGTCGGCATTTCGGGCGCCATCCAGCATCTGGCGGGAATGAAGGATTCCAAGCTGATCGTCGCCATCAACAAGGACGAGGACGCCCCCATTTTCCAGGTCGCGGATCTGGGCCTCGTCGGCGACCTCTTCAAGCTGGTGCCGGAGCTGACCGAGAAGCTATGAGGCTTGATCGATCAGGGGCGGACAAACTCCGTTCGCACTGAGCTTGTCGAAGGGCTTTCCTTCCTCTTAGTCCGTGTCGAAATGAGGGGCTTCGACAAGCTCAGCCCGAACGGGCGGGCGGGCGGCCACCTCTAGAAACCCGACAGGAAGGCCGCGACGTTCGCGCCAAGCGCGTCCACCGCATAGCCGCCCTCCATCACCACGAGGGTCGGAAGGCCGAGCGAGGCGATGCGTCCGGCGATCGACGGGTAGTCGCCGGTCTCGAGTTCGAAATAGCTGATCGGATCGCCAACGAAGGTGTCGGCGCCGTAGGAGCAGACGAGCAGGTCGGCGCCGAAGCGGGCGATCGCCTCGAGGGCCGAGTCCAGCGCCGGCTCATAGTCCCGGATCGACGTGCCGCGCGGCAGTGGCAGGTTCAGGGTCGTGCCCTCCCCTTCCCCGGCTCCGCGCTCGTCCGAAAGCCCCCAGTAGAAGGGGAAGTCGGTCCGCGGATCGGCGTGGATCGAGGCGAAGAAGACGTCGGACCGCTCGAGGAAGATGTCCTGGGTTCCGTTGCCGTGATGATAGTCGACGTCGAGGATGGCGACCCGGCCGATGCCTGCCGCCCGCGCCGCTTCGGCGGCGATCGCAGCGTTGTTCAGATAGCAATAGCCGCCCATGTAATCGGCGCCCGCGTGATGGCCCGGCGGGCGGCACAAGGCGAAGGCGCTGCGCTCCCCCGCCAGCACCGAGTCGAGCCCCGATAGCGCGGTCTGGGCGGCCCAGTAGGCGCTTTCCCAGGTCCCTTCGGCGATCGGAGTTGAGGCGTCCATGCTGAACTGGCCCAGCCGCGCGTCGATCCTGTCGAGGTCGAGCGGGCGGCGGCGGACGACCGGCCAGACATAGCCCGAGGCGTCGCCGGGACGTCCCGCCGCCTTCCAGTCGGCGAAGGCGGACTTGAGGAAATCGAGATAAGGCTGCGGATGGACTCGAAGAAGCGCCGCCTCGCCCCGATCCGAGACCGCGTGAGTCGCGCCAAGCGCCGCGAGCATCGACTCCACCCGCCCGCAATGCTCGGCGAAAGGCACGAAGCCGCCATTGTGCAGCTCCTGCGCCGGCGCGTGCAGCCGCTGCCGCTCATCCCAGAAAACGCGCATCACGCCCCCGTCATTGCGAGGAGCGCAGCGACGAAGCAATCCAGCTTACGCCTTCCGCGCCACTGGATTGCTTCGCTTCGCTCACAATGACGGGGGTGGTTCATGGCCTCACCAAATCCGCCGGCAGGGTCGGCTCGGACAATATCTTCTCCATCCTCGCCCAGCGCGCCTCCGGATCGGATCCGGCTCGCTCGACGGCGGCCCGGGCCATGTCCATGCCGAGGCCGTAATTGATTACGTAGGAGCGATACTGGTCGATGAAGTCCACCGACTTCTCGGCGCGAACCTTCGAAAAGAGCTGGTACTTGCGGACCAGCTCGACCGCTCGGGCTCGGTCGATCCGCCCGTCCAGATAGTCGGCGGCGATGGTGAAACGGGCCCCCGCGAGGTCCTGGGTGGCGCGCTGCAGGGCGAGATATTGGGGTGCGCCCGAAGCCGGCAGCCCGGCCAGCGGATACAGGACCTGGGTCTCGAACCGCACTTGCTCGTCCTCCGGGAAGGCAAGCTCGATCCCGTAATTGGCCGACCCTTCGGCGATGAAGCTTTGCGGCGAATAAAGCGGATAGAGGGTAAACTCGGTCCAGCCTCGCGCTTTCGCAAGCTTTTGCTCGAGCAGCATGTTGTAGACGTGGTGCCCCGGATAACCCTCGTGGCAGCCGAGATCGACGGCGCGTCCGATCCGGACCGGAAGGTCGGTGTTGATCTGGATGAGACTGGCCGAATCGCCTTTGTACCAATTGTATCCGCCCCAACTCTTGCCGCTGACGAATTCGAGCGTGAAGCGCTCATTCGCCGGAAGCGCGATATGCTCGGTGGTTCGGCGGCGGCATTCGGCGATCGCCGCGCGCATTACCGGTTCCAGCCGGTCCCTCGGGATAGTGAATCGCTCCTGGAAGGTGTCGACCCGGTCGGAAAGCAGCCCCTTCCCGGGCACGAGGCGCTCGAGCCGGGCAAGGATAGGGTCGTAGGCCGTAAGCGGCTTGAGCTTGGGTCTGACTCCGAACAGAGCCTCCGCTTCGTCCGCGAAGGGCAGCCTTACGCCCTGCATCATGGCGAGGCGGGTCGAAGCGGCCTTGAGCTGGGCGAGCAGGAAATCCCGCCGCCGCCGCTCCATCGGGTCCAGGCGGCCGTCGGCGACGCTCTTCAGGCGAACCGTCAACACCGCGGCGCGCTGGGCCAGCGCGGCGGGTGCGTCGGCGTTCCTCTTCGCCTCGGCCTGCCAGTCGGGGGGGCCGTAATAAGCGTCGATATAGCCTTCCTCCTTCTCGCCGATGGCGAGCTGGAGCTTCACATAGTCGCGGGCGATCGAGTCGAGGCTCTCCCGGGCCGGGCCGGTCGAGGCGCAGCCGGCCAGCAGGAAGGCCCCAAGCAAAAACATCCACTTCATGCCCTGCGCTCCTCCAGCCGTTCGACGTCCCCGTCGTCGTCGATCTCGCGATCCTGACGGGCTTCCTCCTCCTGATGGCGCGGATGGCCCGGTGCAAGCCGAAGCGCCAGATAGCCGCCGAGTGCCGAAAGGACCGAGCCGGCTAGGATCCCGAGCTTCGCCTCCTCGACCCGCTCCGGATCGCCGGGAAAGGCGAGCGCTCCGATGAACAGGCTCATGGTGAAGCCGATTCCGCACAGCATCGCCACTCCCCAGACCTGGAGCCATGTGGCGCCTCGAAGGCGGGTGGCGAGGCCGAGCCGGACGGTCAGCCAGACCGCCCCGAAGATACCGACCTGCTTGCCGATGAAAAGTCCCGCGGCGATCCCGAGCGGCAGCGGCGCGAGCAGGCGCTCCAGCCCCACGCCCTCCAGCGAAACTCCGGCATTGGCGAAGCCGAACAGCGGCACGATCAGGAAAGCGACCCAGGGGCCGAGCCCGTGCTCCAGCCGGTGGAGCGGCGAATCCGAGGCGTCCGGCGCCCCCGGCGTGGCGACGATGGGGATTGTGGCCGCCGCGAGCACTCCCGCGACCGTGGCGTGGACGCCCGACAGGAGCACCGCGTACCAGAGCAATCCGGCGCCGATGAGGTAGGGCCAGAGCAAGCGGACGCCGCTTTTGCCCATCGCGTACAGGGCGAGCAGGATCGCCGCCGCGGCGCCGAGTGCCAGGGTATCGAGCGAAGCGGTATAGGCCAAGGCGATGATCGCAACCGCTCCGAGGTCGTCGGCGATGGCGACGGTGGTCAGGAACAGCTTGAGCGAGGTTGGGGCGCGGCTCCCGAGCAGCGCAAGCACGCCGATCGCAAAGGCGATGTCGGTGGCGGCCGGAATCGCCCAGCCGCGGCTCAGCCCTTCGGCCCCCGCGGCGAAGACGAGGTAGATCGCGGCCGGGACGGCCATCCCGACGGCCGCCGCGATCACGGGCAGCCGCCGCCGGTCCCAGGTCGAAAGCCGGCCGTCGCCGAACTCGCGCTTTATCTCCAGCCCGACGAGCAGGAAGAAGATCGCCATCAGCCCGTCGTTGATCCACAAATGGAGGGTCATCGGCCCGAGCTTTGGCGACAACTCCGGCCCGGTCTCGAGGTGAAGCAGATGCCGATAGCCCTCGGCGAGCGGGGAGTTGGCGACGATCAGGGCCAAGGCGGCCGCCGCCATCAGGACGATTCCCCCCGCCGCCTCGCTCTTGAGGAAGCCCCGGAGCGCGGAGCGCGGGCGTGCCACAGGTTCGGCCATCGCCGCCGCCTTAGCCCCCGGGCGCGCGCGAAGGGAAGGCGTTACGGCATTCCGAGCGGCTAGCTGCAGCTATGGCCGCGCCAGTAGCGCTCCCATTTTGCGACCGTCCCGCTTGCCACCATCGCGCAGCTGAGATCGCCCGCCGTCGGCGACGTGCACCAGGCGGCGGTCCGGCTCCCCTTGGCCGAGCCTTCGGAAAGGCATTCGAGAGCCGGCCCCTCGACGAGGAGATGCCCCGTCGGGGCGCTCCCCGTCGTGCGCCCGAGCAATCCGGCCAGCGCATCCCGCGCCGCTTCGGCCGTCGACTCCGGGCACGGATGTCCGGGGCTGCAGCTTCCGTCCATCTCGCGCGCGGCGATGCCCGCAAGGCGCACTTTGGGTCCTTCGGCGCAGTGGATCGGACCGTCGCCGTCCCAGACCTTCTCCGGAGTGCAGGTAAAGCGATCGCCCCCGGCGATGATTGCGGAGGCCGGCGCTTCGGCCGCGGCGGACGCCTCTGCCCGGCCGGCGACCCTTTCCGAGGCCGGCGGGGTGGCGGCGCGCGAATCGCAGCCGGCGAGTGTCAAGGCGAGCGCGACCGCCGCAAGCCGCTCAGCCATCGCAGGCGCAGCCCTTGCCCTTGTGGCAGGTCTTGTTGCGCGCGATGCAGCTGTCGCCGCAGGCCTTGCCGGCCGAGCAGATCTTGCAGCAGGCATAGCCCTGCGCCGCCGCGGTTCCGATCAGGCACGGGCTGAGCGAGGCCGGACCGAGCGCCAGGGCCGCCGCGGCGGCGATGAGCAGGGGCCGCAGAGTCACGACCGCCAGCCGTGGAAATCGGGATCGAAAATGCGGTTGAGCGAGTCCGCGAGCCGGATCCCGGCGCGCTTCAGGCGGGCTTCGACGATCGGCTTCGCTCGGTCGAGATAGGCCTCGTCGACGGGCAGCGCGCGTTGCGGGTCGCCCTCGGCGAAGGTCCGCCTGTCGGCCGAATACCAGCAGGCGCCGCCCTTGCGGAGGCAATAGCCGGTTCGCCGGTCACGCGTGATCCTGTAGGATTCGGCGGCCCATCGCCAGGGCTTCGAATGGACCCAGCGCCTGCGCTGGCCGTTCGTGATCGGGGCGGCGAGCAGCCTTGCCGCCGCCCGCGCCCGGACCAGCCGGTCCGTTCCGGGACCGAAGATCCGGCGATCGACGACGCAGCTGTCCCAGACCGAGTGGAGGCTGGCCGGGTACTTCCCCGCGCAGGGGCCCGGGGCTGCGATCTTGTTGCCGCCCAGATCGTCGGCGAAGGAGTTGTGGAGCGGCTGGTGAAGGTCGCCGTACCAATGGCCGATATAGAGGATCGCCGTGGCCTTGGCGGAGTCGGCCGCCGCGGCTGAGCGAAGGATGGCGAGGTCGCCTTCGAGCGCGGAGAGCATGCAGGGCCGCCCGCCCGGGCAACCCGTCGCGATCCGCCTCTGGCCGCGCAGGTAATTGGTATAATGTTCGCTCGCCCGCGAAAGCGGGTTGTCGGGGAAGGTGCAGGTCTCGGTAAAGCTCGCGAAACGTCCGTCGAGGGCGACCAGCCTGTCGACCTCGCGCCGGGCCGCCGGCGTGAGGTTCAAATAGCCGATCTCGCAGACCGTATAATGCCCGCCCTGCCCCCAGGCCCGTGCCGGAGCCGGCGCGGAAATGTACAAACAGGCGAGGGCGCCCGCGATGATCCAGCGCATGATTCCTGCCCCCAGAGGCCCTTTCCCGCGCTCCGCCGGAGGAGCACGAACGGCTTATATCTGAGGATAGGATAGCGCGTATATCAGATTCCAATTTCGGATCTGATCGATGGCCGTGAGAGCCGGCGAGCGCACGAGACGGGCAGCGGCAAGAACAGGTGCGGGTTTCCGCATTTATTCGACGCGTGCCGGCTTAGCCGGCCGTCCCGAAGTAGATGCCGAGCCTGATGCTTTTCGAAAAATGCTTGCATTTACTCCGCGAAAATAGATGATCCCTCCGTCTTTCAGGGGGCGCAAGCATGGACTTTGCGGGGCCGTTGTTCGGCGCAGTGGACCTCGTCATGCGCGAAGCGGCTCTGTTCGCCGGCACCGGGTTCCTGGTCCTCGGGCTTAGCGACCTCGCCGTGGATCTTCTCTGGGTGGCGCACCGAGCCCGGCGGCTGGGCAAGCCGGCCCCGGCGCTCGGGAACGTCGCGCCGCCGGCCCGGCCGGGGCCGCTCGCCATTTTCCTGCCGGCCTGGGACGAGGCGGCGGTGATCGGCGACATGCTTGGCGAAGCGGTCTCGGCCTGGGCAGACGGCGACTGGCGCCTCTACGTCGGCACCTATCCCAACGACCCCGCGACGACCGCCGCCGCGGCCGCCGTCGCTTCGGACGAGCCGCGGGTGAGGATCGTGACCGGAGGCGATCCCGGCCCGACGACCAAGGCGGACTGCCTGAACCGGCTGTGGAGCGCCCTGCTCGCCGACGAAGCCGCCGAGGGAAAGCGGGTCAAGGCGGTGGTCCTCCACGACGCCGAGGACGTCGTCCACCCGGCGGAGCTGCGACTGTTCGACAGCCTGGTCGAGCGCTTCGATCTCGTCCAGCTGCCCGTCTTGCCCCTCATCCACCCCAATTCGCGCTGGCTCGGCGGCCATTATGCCGACGAGTTCGCCGAATCGCACGGCAAGGAAATGGTCGTGCGCGGCGCGCTCGGCGCCGGCCTCCCCTCGGCCGGCGTCGGGTGCGCCTTCGAGCGCGAGGCGCTTGGCCGCCTTGCCGCCGGCCGGGGCGGCCTTCCGTTCGACTCCGACAGCCTGACCGAGGATTACGAGCTCGGCCTCCGGCTCGCCGAATCGGGCGCGAGGCGGGCCTTCGTCCGGATCGCGGGGGATGACGGCGAGATCGTCGCGATCCGCGAATATTTCCCCGGAACCCTCGGCGCTTGTGTCCGGCAGAAGGCGCGGTGGATGACCGGGATCGCCCTTTCGGGCTGGGACCGGCTGGGCTGGAGCGGCGGCTTCGCCGAGCGCTGGATGCGGCTTCGCGACAGGCAGTCGCTGCTCGCCGCGATCCTGCTTTGCGCGGGGTATCTGTCGCTTGCCTTGTGGCTGGTGCTGAAGGCCTGGCAGGGAACCGGGGGCCGCGGCCCGGCGCCCCTGCCCGCTTTCCTGTCCGCCGTCGTGACCGTGAACCTTGGGCTGCTCGGCTGGCGGCTGGCGATTCGCGCCGGGTTCACCAGCGCGGCTCATGGCTGGCGCGAGGGCCTGCGCGCCGTGCCTCGAACGGCGGTCGGCAATGTCGTCGCGATCCTGGCCGCCAAATCCGCTCTGTCGCGCTACCGGGCGCTGAGGCGCGGCGGACGGCCGCGCTGGGACAAGACGGCCCATATCTTCCCGGGCAATCCGGCCCTTCGATGAGCGCCTCGCCGCCCCTTCGCTTCCTGGCGATCCTGCTTGGAGGGTGGGCGGCGCTGAGGACGGCCGTCATCGCTCCTCCCTGGTCGACCCCGCCCGCCGACGCCGCCGCGGCGGTGGCGCAAAGCCGAACCCCGCGGCCTGCTCGAGGCCGCTCGAATATCGTGCCGGCGTCGGGTTCGACGCTCGCCCCGGCCAGGAGCCTGGCCACCTACGCAGTCGCGATCCAGCTGGCCGGGCGCCCGGCGACCCCTCGAACCCATTCGACCGCCGGCGGGCCGTTCCCGGCTTCGGCGCCGCTCGATCTACTGCCGGGCCCCACGCCCGCGAAGGCCGCGATCGCGCCTCTCCTTCCGCCGATCGCCCTGCCCCCGGGGTCCGGGGCGGCGGCGCCCCCGCCGGGGCGTTGGTCGCTTTCCGCCTGGGCTTTCGTTCGGCAGGGCGATTCGGCGCCGCTCGCCGCCGCCGGACTGCTCGGCGGAAGCCAGGCCGGAGCGCGACTCGCCTATCGTCTGAATGGCGAATCCGGCCGACCGCTGGCTCTGTCCGTCCGGCTCTCCGCCCCGCTTCGTCGGACGGCGGGCGCCGAGGCCGCTTTGGGGGTCGACTGGAAGCCGTCCCGCCGCCTGCCGGTCCACGTCCTCGCCGAGCGGCGCCAGGCGCTCGGCCACGAGGGCCGCTCGGCTTTCGCAGTCACCTTGTACGGCGGGGTCGGCGACGCCCGGCTCGGGCCCTTCCGGGCCGACGGCTATGCCCAGGCGGGAATCGTCGGCGCCCGCTCGCGCGACCCGTTCGCCGACGGGTCGCTCCGGCTCTCGCTTCCCCTGGGCGACCGCGCCCGGCTCGGCGCCGGAGCCTGGGCCGCGGCCCAGCCCGGCGTCGCCCGGCTCGACCTCGGCCCGCAGGCGGCGGTCAGGCTTCCCATCGCCGGCCGCTCCGTCACGGTCGCGGCCGACTGGCGCGTTCGGGTCGCGGGCAACGCGGAGCCGGGATCGGGGCCGGCCCTGACCCTGGCCACGGACTTCTGACCTCCCCGTCATCCCGGCGAAAGCCGGGACCTCGGGTCGAGAAGTCTCGGCGGGTCGCCCCGAGGTCCCGGCTTTCGGGTTCCCATCAAAGTACTACTTTGATGAGAACCCTCCCGGGATGACGAATGCGCCTATCTCCCGCCCCGCCCTTCCGCATCGCGCCGCCAGCGGCTAGTCAGTGGGCTGTGGACATCTACCTTCCCATCGCCGGCCTTTCGGTCAACGCGCTGGCGATAATCCTTCTCGGCGGAGTGGTCGGCCTTCTGACCGGCATGGTCGGGGTGGGCGGAGGGTTCCTGACCACTCCGATCCTCATCTTCTACGGGATCCCGCCGCCGGTCGCCGTCGCCTCGGCGACCACCCAGATCACCGGAACCAGCGTCTCGGGCGTTCTCGCCCACCGCCGCCGCAAGGGCGTCGACTATCGGATGGGCGCCGTGATTATCGCCGGCGGCCTCATGGGAGCGCTCGCCGGCGGCGGGCTGTTCCGGCTGCTCCAGGACGCGGGGCAGATCGATACCGTCATCTCGCTCCTGTACGTCATCCTGCTCGGAACCATCGGGATCATGATGGGCAAGGAGGCGGCGACCTCGCTCGACATCTTGAAGCCGAAGCAGAACGGCAAGAAGCCCAAGCGCCACAATCCCCTGATCGCGGCCCTTCCGATGCGCTGGCGCTTCTACCAGTCCGGCCTCTACATCTCGCCGCTGGCGCCGCTCCTGCTCGGCTTCGGGGCGGGGATGCTGACCGTCCTGCTGGGGGTCGGCGGCGGCTTCATCGTCGTTCCCGCGATGATCTACCTGCTCGGGATGTCGGCCCAGGTGGTGGTCGGAACCTCGCTGCTCCAGATCCTGTTCGTCACCGCGGCGACGACCCTCATCCACGCCACCACCACCAAGTCGGTCGACATCGTGCTCGCCGGCCTTCTCCTCCTCGGCTCGGTGATCGGAGCCCAGTTCGGAGCCCGCTTCGCCCAGAAGGTGAAGCCCGAATTGCTCCGCATGTTCCTCGCCATCATCATCCTCGCCGTCGCCCTCCGGATGGCGATCGGCCTCGGCTGGCGGCCCGAGGAGATCTACACGCTGCAGGTCCTGTGACGAGGCTTCGCGCCTTCCTCCTTCTGTGCGCCGCGCCGCTCGCGCTCGGCGCCGCCAAGCCGCGGCTGGTGCCCGACGTCTCGCAGAGCGAGATCCAGATCCAGTACCGCTTCACCGGAGCGGAGCTGCTCCTGTTCGGAGCGATCCTCTATCCCGGCGGCCGGACCCCGACCGAGCATGCCGACATCGCCGTCGTCGTGAAAGGACCGGTCCAGCCCCTCGTCGTCCGCGAGAAGCAGAAGGTGGCGGGGATCTGGATGAACGTCGAGGCGGCCCGCTTCCGCTCGGCCCCCGCTTTCTACGCCGTCGCTTCGTCGAGACCGCTCTCCAAGCTTATCGACGAGCGCACCGCGGCGATCTACGAGCTCGGGCTCGAGAACCTCTCCTTGTCGCCCGGCGGCGGCAAGTCGCCGGAGGTGCAAAGGCGCTTCGAGGCGGGGCTGATCGACCTTCTGAAGCGCCAGTCCCTCTATATCGAGGACCCGACCGGAGTCCGGATCACCGACCATGTCCTCTATCGCGGCCGGATCACCATCCCGGCTCGGGTCCCGGTCGGCGACTATACGGCCGAGACCTTCCTCATCAAGGACGGCCGGGTGATCGCCGGAGCGGTGCGGGAGATCCGCATCGGCAAGACCGGCTTCGAGCGCGACGTCGCCGCCGCAGCGGACCGCTGGTCCTTCACCTACGGCGTGGCGGCGGTCGCCCTGTCCCTGCTCATGGGCTGGGGCGGAAGCCTGGTCTTCAGGCGGGGATGAGTGTCGTCATCCCGGCCGAGGCCGGGATCCATGAACACGGTGGCACGAGGTTTTTCACACGGCGCTGTTCATGGATTCCCGCCTTCGCGGGACCTTTGCATAACCCTTGCGAAGTGCTCGGAGACAAAGCCCCTCCCCTTCAGGGGAGGGGTTGGGGTTGGGAATGTGGGTAAGAATGTTCGCTGACGCCGGTGAGGCGAGCAGACAACCCCCACCCCAACCCCACCCCGGAAGGGGAGGGGCTAGCACCAGCGACTTATGCAAAGGTCCCGCCTTCGCCGGAATGACGGATCGGGGAGGATCAGAGGAAAAGCAGTTGTTTACCCCTCGCTGCTAGGAGGGGCGCCGGAAAACAGCCGGGGGCAGCGACGCTCGAATGACCGACATGATGAACTTCAGGACCGTCACTGTACCCGACGAGGCGGAGGAATTCGCGCCCACCATCCGGCCGAGCATCCCGCAGCCGGTGCGTCACGCCGCGATGGGGCAGGTGGTGGACATTCGCGGCGGCGGCGGCCGGATCGAGCTCGAAGCGTCCCGGGTCGCCGACCTGGCCCGCGACCCGGACCCCAGCATCGCCTTGTCCGGGCAGGTCGGCGGGCACGTCAAGCTCGAGGCCGGCAACCGCTGGCTTCTCGCCAACGTTCGAAGCCTCACTCTTCGCGACGGCGAGGCGGGAATGGTCTCGGCCGACATCGACTTTCTCGGCGAAGGCGAGGAGGACCCGCAGAGCGGCAAGCTGATCAACTTCCGCCGCGGAATCACCGGCTATCCGCCGCCGGGCGCCAAGGTCTTCCCGGTTTCGGGCCAGGACATGAGGCAGATGTTCGCCGCCGACGAGCGCGCTCATATCGAGATCGGAACCGTCTATCCGACCAAGGACGTCCGCGGCGCACTCTATGTCGACGCTTTGCTCGGCAAGCATTTTGCGCTTCTCGGCTCCACCGGCACCGGCAAGTCGACCTCGGCTGCCCTCATCATGCACCGGATCTGCGACCTGGCGCCCGAGGGCCATATCGTCATGATCGATCCCCACGGCGAATATAGCGCGGCGTTCAAGCATGTCGGGGAGCTGTTCAACGTCGAGAATCTCGCAATGCCCTACTGGCTGATGAACTTCGAGGAGCATTGCGAGGTGTTCATCACCTCCTCCGGCTCCGAGCGCCAGCGGGACATGGACATCCTCGCCAAGTGCCTGCTTCTCGCCCGGAGCAAGAACCGGGCGGCGGAGGGCATGCTGAAGCTCACCGTCGATTCGCCCATCCCCTATGCGCTGTCCGACCTCGCCGGAGCGATCAACAGCGAGATGGGCCTCCTCAACAAGGCCACCGACACCGCGCCCTTCATGCGCCTCAAGACCAAGATCGACGAGCTGAAGGCCGATCCCCGCTACCATTTCATGTTCTCGGGAATGCTGATCGCCGACACGATGACCAACTTCATCGGCAAGATCTTCCGGCTTCCCGCCAAGGGTAAGCCGATATCGATCGTCGACGTCTCGGGCGTTCCGTCCGACATCGTCTCGGTCGTCGTCGCGGTGCTCTCGCGCCTGGTCTTCGACTATGCGATCTGGTCGAGGAACGAGGTTCCGCGCCCGGTCCTCCTCGTCTGCGAGGAAGCGCACCGCTACATTCCGTCGGACAAGACCGGCGGCGGCCAGGCCGTCCGCAAGATCCTCGAGCGGATCGCCAAGGAAGGCCGCAAATACGGGGTCTCGCTCGGCCTCATCACCCAGAGGCCGTCCGACCTCGCCGAGGGCGTGCTCTCCCAGTGCGGAACCATCATCGCGATGCGCCTCAACAACGAGCGCGACCAGCATTTCGTCAAGTCCGCGATGCCGGAAGGCGCGCGCGGCTTCCTCGACGTCATCCCGGCGCTCCGCAATCGGGAATGCATCGTCTGCGGCGAGGGCGTCTCGATCCCGATCCGGGTCTCCTTCGACGACCTCGAACGCGACCGCCGCCCCGCCTCGTCCGACCCGCTCTTCTCCGAGCTGTGGCGCCAGACCGGCGACGAGGAGGCGATGGTCTCGCGGGTCGTCAAGCGCTGGCGAAGCCAGGGCCGCTGATCCCGCGCCGAGGCCCGACAGTCCCGCACAGGCCACCTGGAAATCCCGGGTCCTCGCAAGTCCTCCGACGAGCTCGAGCGCGAGCTGGCACAGCCTCACCAGGACGGTGAACAAGGCGAGGGCGAACGCGTGCGAGTCGTCGGCAAAGCGCATGGCCTCAGTAGAACATAGCAGGAACGACTTGGCAAGCCCCAGATTCGAAGCTCACCCGTCATCCCGGCGAAAGCCGGGACCTCGGGGAGACCCGCCGAGACTCCCCCTCCTGGACGATCCCACTCTAATCAGACGAAAAAAGGTTCGCACAAAGAACACGAAGAGCACGAAGAATCCGCGAAGCGGCCGGGCTCACCGTCGCGTCGAAAAAGGCCGCGACTCCGCCGCCCGCGAGGCCTCTTGGTGCCCTTCGTGTTCTTTGTGCGAAAACAATCGGCCCTCGGTCCGGAGCTCTATTCCCCGGCGGAGAAACAAATTGGTGCCAGGCACCAATTACTAAGCGATTGGAATCGTTGGCCCGTGCTCGGCCGTCAGGCCCTCGGCTTCTTCTTGCCGGCCGACTCGGCCATCCTCGACGCGCCCGGCTTGACCGCCAGCAAGGTCTTCAGCCGCGAGCGGAAGGCGGCGAGGCTTGTCCCGTCGAGCTGGGCCCGGCTGACGAACTTGACCGCTGCGGGGTTGACCGGGACTCCGTCCTTGAGGAGCTCGTAATGGAGGTGCGGACCGGTCGAGAGGCCGGTCGAGCCGACATAGCCGATCACCTGGCCCTGGCGGACCGGGCTCCCGGCGCGGGCGACGATCCGGCTCATGTGCGAGTAGCTGGTGACGAGGCCGCCGCCATGGGCGATCCGGACCTGGTTGCCGTAGCCGCCCGCCCAGCCGGCCGCGGCGATCCGGCCGTCGGTGGCGGCGAGGATCGGAGTTCCGTAGCCGGCCCGGAAATCCATGCCCTTGTGCATCCGCGAATAGCCGAGGATCGGGTGGCGGCGCATTCCGAAATTGGAGGAGACGGTGCCCGGCACCGGCCGCTGGAGCATTCCGCTCTCGCGGCCCACTCCGGAGGCCTCGTACCATTCGGCGCGGCCGCCCTGCTCCCATTGCATGAGCCTGAGGTCCTTGCCCGAGCCGCCCCGGTCGAGGCCCGCATAGAGGAGCCGGCCGGTCTCGGCCTCGCCGGTGGCGGCTCGGCGATGCTCCAGGATGATGTCGAAGCGGTCGTCCGGGGTCAGGCCGGAGATGCTGGTCTGGCTCGCGACGGCTCGGATATAGGCCTCGACGGCCTTGGCGGGGGCGCCGGCGGCCCGTGCGGAGCGATAGAGGCTCGAGCCGACATGGCCCTGGATCCGAAGCGGCGTCGAGTCGACGGAGATCGGCGTCCGGACGAGGGCGAGCTTCCTCCCGGCGCGCTTCAGCGAAAGCTTGAGGTCGAAGCGGGCTCGAAGCGACAGGGCGCTGAGAGGCCGGGCGACGGTCCGGTCCGGGCGTTTGCCGAGCACGATGTTCATCGTCGTTCCGGCCCTGATCTGGTCGAGGGGGACCGCGGCGGCGACCAGCGCGGCGACCTCGTCCGCTTCCTTCGGGGCGACTCCGGCGCGCTCGAGGGCCCGGACGAAGCCGTCGCCTTCGCCGAGCGTCGCGACCATCTCGACGGTCGGGCGCTCGGGCCGGTCGAGAAGGGGCTCGACGGCGTCGGTCGGAGCCATTCGGCGGCCGGTGTCGGCGCCCAGAGCGAGCGGCGAAATGGCGAGGCTTCGCGACTGCTCGAACTGGGCGTCCGACAGCGGCTTCGCGGAGGCGGCCGGGATCGGATCGAAGCCCGGGGCAAGCCACAAGGCGGCGCCGCACAAGGCGGTGCAGGTGAAGACTCCGCGGAACCAGGTGCGCGAGCCGATCCGCGAGCCGAGATCGACGACGAGATCGAAGTTGCGCTGCGCCGGCGCCGCCCGGCTTCCGAAGCTGCGCGGGCGCAGGACGGGCTCGAAGGCGAGCGCTGAAGCTCCGCCGCCGGCCCCGGGCCTGATATTGTCGAACTGGTACAAGGCGGAAAAAGCCCCCGCGATCCTAGAGACACCCCCCGGCCGCGGATCGTGGCCAGGTGGCGGGGACTGTGGCGAAACGGGGTTAAAGTCCAGTAAAGCAGGCGGGTATCGGCGCAGGCTTGCGGTGAAGCGTGCCGCTGGCGGCGGTGAAGCGTGACGGCTCGCGGAACTCCGTGCGGCGCGCGCACCGTCATCCCGGCGAAAGCCGGGATGACGGGTAGGCACGTCGCAAACCCAAGTCATTGCGCTCGGTGCACGAAATGCCGATCTAGGGCGCCATGAGCGACTTCGCGCGGGCGCCGCTGACGGCGATCCTTGGGCCCACCAACACCGGCAAGACCTACCTCGCCGTCGAGCGGATGGCGGCGCATTCGAGCGGGATGATCGGCTTCCCGCTCCGGCTTCTGGCGCGCGAGGTCTACGACCGGGTCGTTGCGATGAAGGGGGCGAACCGCGTGGCCCTCCTCACCGGCGAGGAGAAGATCGTCCCCAGGGACGCGCGCTGGTTCCTGTGCACGGCCGAATCGATGCCGATGGAGCGCGACTTCGCCTTCGTCGCGCTCGACGAGGGGCAACTGGGCGCCGATCCGGAGCGCGGCCACGTCTTCACCGACCGGATGCTCCACGCCCGCGGCCGGGAGGAGACGATGATCCTCGGATCCGAGACCTTGAAGCCGATGGTCCGCGCCCTCCTTCCCAAGGCGGAGATTATCGGCCGGCCGCGATTCTCGACCTTGTCCTATGCCGGGCCTTCGAAGCTTTCCAGGCTCCCGCCGCGCTCGGCCATCGTCGCCTTCTCGGCCGAGCAGGTCTACGCCGTCGCCGAGATGCTCCGCCGGATGCGCGGCGGAGCGGCGGTGGTGATGGGCGCGCTTTCCCCGCGCACCCGCAACGCCCAGGTGGCGATGTACCAGGCGGGCGAGGTCGATTATCTCGTCGCCACCGATGCGATCGGGATGGGCCTCAACATGGACGTCACCCATGTCGCCTTCGCCGGCCTCTCCAAATATGACGGCCATCGCCGTCGCCGGCTGACCCCCGCGGAGATGGCGCAGATCGCCGGCCGAGCCGGTCGTCACCAGCGCGACGGGACGTTCGGGGTACTGACGCTGGAGGGCGAGCATTCGGCCGAGTTCATCCCCGAGGAGCTGGAGGCGATCGAGGGGCATCGATTCGCTCCGCTCGACCACCTCTACTGGCGGGAAGGCGATCCCGATTTCCGGAGCGTCGAAGCCCTGGTCCGGTCGCTCGAGCGCCGGCCGAACGAGCCGGGGCTTCGAGCGGCCCCAGAGGCGATCGACCTCGCCGTCCTGAAACGGCTGGCCGAGGATTCCGAGGTCGCCGCCCGGGCCCGCGGCCAGGAGGCGGTGCGGCGGCTTTGGGCGGCCTGCGGCCTGCCCGATTTCCGAAAGACCGGCCCCGAGCATCACGCCCGGCTGGTCGCCCGGCTCTACCTCCACCTCAGCGAAGGCGAAGGGCGGATCCCGAACGGCTGGTTCGCGGCGCAGGTCGCTCAGCTCGACAACGTCCAGGGCGATATCGAGGCTCTCGCCGACCGGCTCGCCGGAGTCAGGACCTGGGCCTATATCGCCCATCGCTCCGACTGGCTCGCCGAGCCCGCCGCGATGGCGGAGCGGACCCGCGAGGTCGAGGAGAGGCTGTCCGACGCGCTTCACGAGCGGCTGACCCAGCGCTTCGTCGACCGGCGCACTTCGGTGCTCCTCAAGGACATCGGCCGCAAGGGCGTCGGCGAGTTCCCGGTGATCGTCGACGAGCAGGGCGAGGTGACGGTCGGCTCGTTCCCGATCGGGCGGATGGAGGGCTTCGCCTTCGAGGTCGACCCCACCGCCCGCCATTCCGACAGGAAGATGCTTCTCGCCACGGCGGAGCGGCGCCTCGGCGGCGAATATGAGAAGCGCGCGGCCGCGCTCGCCGCAGACACGGACGACCATTTCACCTTGCGCACCCACCCGGGCCAGCCGGTGGCGGTGCTTTGGCGTGGGCACGAAGTGGCGAGGCTCGGCCCGGGCAAGAATTTGCTCAGCCCGCGGGTTGTCGTCGACCGCAAGCTCGACCGGTTGTCCGAGCGTGGCCGGAACGTGGTGGTGGAGAGGCTGGACCTGTGGGTGCGGCACCAGGTCGAGCGGTCGCTCGGCCCGCTCCGCCAGGCGGGGCTGGCGGCCCAGGACGTCAAGGCGCCCGCCGCGGTGCGCTCGATCCTCGCCATGCTGGTCGACGAAGGCGGGATCGTCGCCCGCGAGGCGGTGGCCAAGCCGCTCGCCGCGCTCGACAAGGCGCAGAGGCGGGCCGTCACCCGGCTCGGGATCAGGATCGGGGCGCTCGACCTGTTCCTGCCCGACGTCCTCAAGCCGGAGGCCCGGCGCTGGCGCACGGCGCTCCGCTCGGCCGCGGCCGGCGAGCCGATGCCCGAGCTGCCACCCGAATCGGCCGTGATCCTCCCCTGCCCGTCCGACGGCGAGCGGGCGAGGCTCGTTCGCCTCGGCTTCCGACCGCTCGGTCCGCAGATGCTTCGGGTCGACCTGGTCGAGCGGCTGGCCCGCCACGCCCACGAGGCTCGAACGGGCAAGCCCCAGCCGGTGGTCGACGAGGCGCTCGCGACCTCGCTTGGGCTTCAGCCGCAGGCGCTTGCGAAGCTGATGCGCGACCTCGGGTTCCGGCCGTCCGAGGGGGGGCAGGCCTGGATCTGGCGCGGCCGCGCCCGGCGGCCCGAGGCCCCGCGCAAGCCTCAGACCGCCAATGCCTTCGCGGCTCTGGCGGGGCTCAAGCATGTCTGACAGCCTGAGGCTCGACAAGTTCCTGTGGTTCGCCCGGATCGTGAAGACGCGGGCGCTGGCCCAGGCGCTGGCCGAACAGGGGCGGATCCGGATAGCGGGCCGAATTGTGGATCGTGCCCATGCCCCGGTGCGGGTCGGGGACGTGATGAGCTTCGCACAGCGAGGCGCGATTCGGGTTCTGAAGGTAGAGGCGCTTCCGGCGCGGCGCGGTCCGCCGGCGGAAGCGCGCGCGCTATATTCCGACCTGTCGGAGCCGCCGAGCGGCTGACGATCCGGATTGCACCGGTTCGGACCTATCTGTCGGAGACAGCTTCCGACCGCCGGTCCAGTCTCCACCGGTCGGCTGGCGCCGGCACGTGGAAGGAGATCATCATGAACAACTCGAGATGGCTTCGGCTGGCAGCGATGGCCGGGGCGGCGGGTTCGCTGGTCGCGGCAAGCTCCATCGCTTCGGCTCAAATCAACCCGAAGAGGGAGTATTGCCGCCAATATGCCCGGAACGTCTGCTCGGTGGACGAAAACGGCCATCCCCAGCAACTGACCCTCGAATGTTTCGAGGCGGCATTTGCGTGGTGCATGAGCGACTTCGCAAAGTTCGACCTCAGGAAGCCGGGCGACTACGACAAGCGCCACGCCTGAGCGCAGGAAGCGCGATCGCGGGGATGGGTTTCTGAAACCGGTAGCAGCCCCTTCCCGGAATCGGGCCGATTCGGAGCGATCTTCCGGCGACAGCGGCTCCGGCCCGGGCCTATCCTCGTTCATGCGGCATATCGGCCGCGTTTCGTGAAGGAGCGGGTGATGAACTACGCGAAATGGGCAAGCCGCGCCGCGGCCGCGGCGGCTTCGATCGGGCTGGTCGCGATGAGCTCAAGCGCTTCGGCGCAATATGGCAATTCTCAATATTGCAGCAATGTGGCCTGGGTCGTGTGCGGATACGATGAGAGTTACCGCCCGATCCAACCCACTGTGGAGTGCGTCGACGAGGAGTACGAAGCCTGCATGAACGGCTACGGCACCCTTGGCGCGAAGTCGCCCAGCCCCTACGACAAGCAGCGCGACGTCAAGCTGGCGTAGCGCTCGCCTTCCGCGGCGGCTGGGCCGCACCGACCTGCGGGCTCCTGCGGCCGCCGCCGGAGCCCGACCCTTCCGACATCAACCGCGTTGACGCACGCCGCCACCCGCGACTAGGAAACCGGCTCCAGGGAGAAGCCAATGACCTACGTCGTCACCGATGCCTGCATCCGCTGCAAATATATGGATTGCGTCGAAGTGTGCCCGGTCGACTGCTTCTACGAGGGCGAGAACATGCTCGTCATCAATCCTTCCGAATGCATCGACTGCGGAGTGTGCGAGCCCGAATGCCCGGCCGAGGCGATCCTCCCCGACACCGAGACGGGGCTGGAGAAATGGCTCGAGGTCAACGCCACTTACTCCGCCGAATGGCCAAACCTCACCCGCAAGCGCGAAAGCCCGGCCGACGCCGACGAGCATAAGGGCGAGGAAGGCAAGTTCGACAAATATTTCTCGCCGGAGCCCGGCCAGGGGGATTGACCAGCGCGAGACGCCGACCGAGCTTTCCGTCATCCCGGCGAAAGCCGGGACCTCAGGTCGCTAAAGGCGCGGCGGGTCTCCCCGAGATCCCGGCTTCCGCCGGGATGACCGCTTCGCGGTCAAAAGGGTAGCTTTTCGGCACCTTTTCGGTTATAAGGGGTCCATCGAAGCGGATGCGGCAGGCATTCCGCAACCGGTGGTCAGAGAAGAATCGCCGCACATCGCAGTTTGGATACGTCCTTGGGGACGGATGGAGTCCGGCGCGTAGCGGCTGTTTCCAATGGGAAGGTCTATTAAATGGCAGCGAAAGCGTTGAGCTTCGACGTTGGCGATTACGTTGTTTACCCCAAGCACGGCGTGGGCCGGGTGATCGAACTGCAGAGCACGGACATCGCCGGAATGCAGCTCGAACTCTACGTGCTGCGTTTCGAAAAGGAAAAGATGACTCTGCGCGTTCCGACCAACAAGGCGGAAAGCGTCGGAATGCGCAAATTGTCGTCCGACAAGACGATGCAGGAGGCGCTCGCCACCCTGAAGGGCAAGCCGAAGGTGAAGCGAACCATGTGGTCGCGCCGCGCGCAGGAATATGAAGCGAAGATCAACTCGGGCGACCTCGTGTCGATCGCCGAGGTGACCCGCGACCTGTTCCGCGCCGACGACCAGCCCGAGCAGAGCTATTCCGAGCGTCAGATCTTCGAGGCCGCGTCGAGCCGGCTCGCCCGCGAGCTGGCCGCGATGGAGCAGGTCGACGAGCCGGCGGCGCTGGTGAAGATCCTCGAGATCCTCAACAAGGCCGCGGCGGTCTACAATCGCGAGAAAGCGGCGGCGGCCGTCTGACTTTCCGCGCCGCCCCAGCGGAGGCTGGGGCCCCGGGGGGTAAAGGGCTCGGTGGCTGTATCTCATTGGGATCCCAGCCTTCGCTGGGATGACGATCCTGCAAAAAGGCGGTCCGGCGACGGGCCGCCTTTTTTGTTGCGCCAACTCCCGGCGATGTGTATTAGATACATAATACACGTAATGGGGAGAGCGATATGCGCGGCGCGATTCTGATTCCTGTCCTGTTGCTCGGGGCCTGCTCGATGAGCGAGGCGGGCGAAAGCAACGGGCAGCGCGGGAGCCGCGACTTTGCGGTCGGGGCGTTCGACAGGGTTTCGCTGACCGGATCCCCGAACGTCGTCGTCACCGTCGGCGGAGCGCCCACCGTCCGGGCCGAGGGCGACACGGCCCTGCTCGAAAAGCTTGAGATCAAGGTCGAGAACGGGATCCTCCGGATCGGCTACAAGAAGGGCAATTGGTCGTTCGGCCCGGGCAAGGATCGCGGGCCGGTGACGGTGCACGTCTCGACGGCGGCGCTTCGGGGCGCCGAAGTCGCCGGCTCGGGCGACATGAAGATCGACAAGGTCGAGGGCGGCGACTTCGCCGGGCAGATCGCAGGATCGGGCGAGATCCAGCTCGCAAGCCTTCGCGCCCGCAACGCCAGCTTCTCGATCGCCGGCTCGGGCGGAGTGACGGCTTCGGGAACGGCCGAGTCGGCCGAGTTCGAAATCGCCGGCTCGGGCGACGTCCGTGCCGGCGGGCTCCAGGTCAGGAGCGCCAAGGTTTCGATCGCCGGCTCCGGCAATGTCGAGACCAGGGCGACCGAGAGCGCCAATGTCGAAATCATGGGCTCGGGCGACGTCGTCGTCACCGGCGGAGCCAAATGCTCCGTCAACAAGATGGGCTCGGGCGACGTGCGCTGCGGCTAGCCGTCATCCCGGCGAAAAGCGGGGATCTCAGGCCGCTAAAGGCACAGTGTGTCTCCCCGGGGTCCCGGCTTTCGCCGGGATGACGGTTATCGACCGTTAACCATTTTCCGGCAGGGTCCGGGCATGATCAGGACCCTGCCGCTCGCCCTCCTCGCGTTCGCCGCCGCGTTCCCCGCCGGGGCGGCCGAGCGAAACTACTCCATCACCGACTTCGACCGGGTCCAGGTGGACGGACCCTATCGGGTCATCCTGACGACTGGACGAAGCTCGGGCGCCCGCGCCGAAGGATCGACCGCAGCGCTCGACCATGTCTCGGTCGACGTCCAGGGCCGGACCTTGCGGGTTCGTCGCAACCGGTCCGCCCTGGGAAGCTATCCGGCTGCCGACCCGGGTCCGGTCACGATCGCCCTGACGACCCGCGACCTTCGCAATGCCGCCGTCGTCGGCTCGGGAAGCCTCGACATCGACCGCGCGGAAGGCCTTCGGGTCGACCTGTCGGTGTCGGGAAGCGGACGGCTGACGGTGAGCTCGGTCGAGGCCGACAATCTGATCGTCGGCCTGCTCGGCAGCGGCCGAATCACGCTGGCCGGCCGAACCAAGCAACTCAAGGCGACCGTCCAGGGCAGCGGCGACCTCGCAGCCGCCGGATTGAGCGCCGACGAAGCCCAGGTAACTTCGGATACGGCCGGCAACGTCGTGGTCGCGGTCGGCCGGGCCGCGAAGGTCACGGCCAACGGAGCTGGCGACGTCGAGATCGTCGGTAGCCCGAGCTGCACGGTGTCATCCAAGGGTTCCGGCCGGGTGACCTGCGGCGGGGCGAGATAGGTCGCCTTTCTCGATCCGTCATTGCGAGGAGCGAAGCGACGAAGCAATCAAGCGGGCTTCTGAGGCTGTTCTGGATTGCTTCGCTCCGCTCGCAATGACGGCAATGTATAAATAAAAACCGGCGATCGTGGTCAGATCAGCGCAAGCGCAGCGAGCCTCGCCGTCAGTTCCGGGGGCAGTTCGGCAAGCCCGGTGTCGTCCCCGTCGAGGTCGAGCGGGGCGTCGGCCGGCTCCAGGTAGCGCCAGCCCTGGTGGGCGCGTTTCGGCAATGCCCGCACCGGCACCAGCTCCGGGTGGAGCCGAATGATCGTCCGGCGGTCCTCCTCGCGATCGGCGAAGCCGACGATCACCTGACGGACCGCGATCCTGTGCTTGACGATCCAGTAGATCGAGCCGCCGATCAGTTCGTCCGCCCGCTTCGGGCGGAAGCGGGTGACGATCGGGACAATCCCGCCGGCGAGTCGAAGCCGCTGGCGCGTCGCAAGCGAATCGAGGCTGGCGCAGCCGACGGCGACCTTGCTGATGTTGAGCGGCATCGGGATTTCTTAATTGGATAAGTGATTGGGGCAATAGGAATATTGCTCCCGTTGACGCAGCTCCCCGTCATCCCGGCGGAAGCCGGGACCTCGGGCCGGAAAAGGCGCGGCGGGTCTCGCCGAGGCCCCGGCTCTCGCCGGGGTGACGCCCTAGCCGGCGATGCCCGAGGCCGACGCGAGCCCGAGGAAGACGAGGAAGCCCATCGAATCGGTCACCATCGTGACGAACACCGAGGAGGCCACCGCAGGGTCGGCGCCGGCGCGTTCGAGCGTGAGCGGGACCAACACTCCGGCAAAGCCGGCGATGATGATGTTCGCCAGCATCGCCGCGGCGATCACGGCGCCGAGGGCGGGATTGGCGAAGAAGAGGGCCACCCCGACTCCGATCACGGCGGCGACGGTGATCCCGTTGAGGCAGGCGACCTGGATCTCGCGAAGGATGGCCCGCCAGGTATTGGACTGGGTGAGCTGGTTCGTGGCCAGCGCCCGGACCGTGACCGCCAGGGTCTGGGTTCCCGCATTGCCGCCGACTCCGGCGACGATCGGCATCAGCGCCGCGAGCGCGACCATCCTCGAGATGGTTCCCTCGAACAGTCCGATGATGGTCGCGGCGACGAGCGCCGTGCCGAGATTGGCGATCAGCCAGCGCACCCGGCTCGAATAGCTTTCGAGCAGCGGCTGATTGATGTCGCCCTCGCCGGCGCCCGAGAGCAGGAGGACGTCCTCCGACGCTTCCTCCTGGATGATATGGACGATGTCGTCGACCGTGATCATTCCCACCAGCCGGCCGGACTGGTCGATCACGGCCGCCGAGATGAGCGCGTATTTCTGGAAGCGAAGCGCCACCTCCTCCTGGTCCATGTCGACCGGAATCAGGGTCTGCTCGCGCTTCATCACGTCGGCGACGGCGACATGGCGGTGGGTGCGCAATATCCAGCTGAGCATGCAGGTGCCGACCGGATGGTGGCGCCCGTCGACGACGAAGACCTCCCAGAAATCGGTGGTGAGGTCCTCGCCGGCGCGAAGATAATCGATGACCTGGCCGACCGTCCAATGTTCGGGAACCGCGATCAGGTCGCGCTGCATCAGCCGGCCGGCGGATTCCTCGGGATAGGTGAGCGCTTCCTCGATCGCCGCCCGGTCGTCGGGATCGAGCTCTCGGAGGACCGCACGCTGCTCGTCCTCCTCGAGGTCCTCGATCATGGCGACGGCGTCGTCCGTCTCCATCTCTCCGGCGAGGTCGGCGACCTGGCGTGGGTCGAGCGCGTCGATCAGCTCCTCGCGGACATGCTCGTTCATCTCGGCGAGCACGTCGCCGTCGAGAAGGTCGGCGATTGCGGCGGCGAGCGCCCGGCGGTCGTCGCTGTCGATCAGCTCGAACAGGTCGGCGAGGTCGGCGGGATGGAGCGGCTCGACGAGGGCGCGGGCGCCGTCGGAGTCGCCGGCCTCGACGCGCTCCATCACCTCGCTGACATATTCGGGCTTCAGCCGGTCGTCCTCGTCCAGCCGGTCTTCGGCGAGAATGCCGGGCGGGGCGCCGGACAGCAGATCGATTTCGCTCTCGCTCATCCGCCCCTCTTTCCGCCCGGTGTGGTGTCGCCGAGCGCTTCCTAAGCCGGGGCGCCCGCGCTGTCGATACGGCCGCAGGGCTGGCGCGAGGCCGGTGGTGAGCTTATGTCCGCGCTTTCCCGTCATCCCGGCGAAAGCCGGGATCTCGGCGAGACCCGCCGAGACTTCTCGTCCTGAGATCCCGGCGTTCGCCTGGATGACGATTTATGGAGACGCTTCAATGGCCGACGAGCTCAACACCCTGGTCCTCAACCTCAGCAGCGGCGGCGACGTCGTCATCAGGCTCCGGCCGGATCTGGCGCCCGGCCACGTCGCCAGGATCCGGGAGCTCGTCGAGGGAGGCTTTTACGACGGAGTCGTCTTCCACCGGGTGATCCCCGGCTTCATGGCCCAGGGCGGCGACCCGACCGGCACCGGCATGGGCGGGTCGGACAAGCCCGACCTCAAGGCCGAGTTCAGCCGCGAGCCCCACGTCCGCGGGGTCGCGTCGATGGCGCGCTCGCAGAATCCGAACAGCGCCAACAGCCAGTTCTTCATCTGCTTCGACGACGCCCGTTTCCTCGACAATCAATATACCGTCTGGGGCCAGGTGACCGAAGGCATGGAGCATGTCGACGCCCTCCCCAAGGGCGAGCCGCCGCGCGAGCCTGGCAAGATCGTCAAGGCCTCGCTTCGGCCCTGACGGTGGCTCGGGGGGTCACGCTCATCACCGGCGCCTCGGCGGGGCTGGGCGCCGAGTTCGCCCGCCAGTGCCGGGCGCGCGGCGAGGAACTGGTGCTGGTCGCCCGCCGCAAGGACAGGCTTGAGGCGCTGGCGGCCGAGCTCGGCTCGACCCACGTCATCGCGGCCGACCTCACCCGTCCGGGCGCGCCCGGACGGCTTCTCGCCGAAGTGGAGGCACTGGGCCTTCGGATCGACGTCCTGATCAACAATGCAGGCTTCGGCGCCAGCGGCGCGTTCGAGGCCGCCTCGCCCGAGCGGCTGCTCGAGATGATCGATCTCAACGTCCGCGCCCTGACCGAGCTCACCCGGCTCGCCTTGCCGGCCATGGCCGCTCGGCGGAGCGGCGGGATCCTCAACGTCGCCTCCACCGCCGCCTTCCAGGCAGGGCCCAACATGGCGGTCTATTATGCGAGCAAGGCCTATGTGCTCTCGCTCACCGAGGCGATCCACCAGGAGATGAAGGGCAAGGGCGTCAAGGTGGCGGCGCTCTGCCCCGGGCCGACGGCGACCGAATTCTTCGAGGTCGCCGAATCGGCCGGCTCGACCCTGGCGAAGATGGCGACCGACCCGGCGGCGGTGGTCCGGGCCGGGCTGAAGGGCCTGGACCGCAACACCGCGATCGTCATTCCCGGAGTCACCAACAAGATCGGAGCGTTCGGCACTCGACTGATGCCGCGCGCCGCGCTCCGGCGAATCGTCGCTCGGATCAAGATGTAGTCCGGTCCTCCCGGCGAAAGCCGGGACCTCAGGCCGAAAAAGGCGCTGGGGTCTCGCCGAGGTCCCGGCTTTCGCCGGGATGACGGCCCTCTCCTAGGCCGCTTCCTCTAAGCCGCTTCCGCCAGCGCCTCTTCCTTCAGCAACCTGTCGAACAGCCAGTCGTGGAAGATCCGCACCGGCCGGCGCTTGAGCGCCGAGCGGCGGCAGGCGAACCAGTAGCTGTAGGGGCTCTCGACCTTGTGGTCGAACAGCCGCACCAGCCTGTCGTCGCCCGAGCCGTAGAGGTGGCTTTCGAGCATGAAGGCGACTCCAAGCCCCTGGGCCGCCGCGTCGAGGATCAGCTGGCCCGAATCGAAATGGTCGATCGCGGCCGGCTGCAAGTCCGGAAGGCCGATGGAGTCGCTCCAATAGGCGAAGGAATCGGGCATGTCGCGGTGGAGGAAGACGGTGGCGCGGGCGAGCTGGGCCGGCTCGCGGATCGCGTCCGGCCCTTCCTGAAGGGCGCGCGAGCCGATCGCGATGACGCAATTGCTGTCGATCCGCCGCGAATAGAGCGAAGGATCGATCTCGGCGGTGATCGCGATCGCCGCGTCGAGCCCTTCGTCCAGCCGGGCGAGGCGGTTGGAACCGGTGTCGATGTCGATATGGAGGTCCGGGTGGAGGGCGCGAAGGCCCGGCAGCTTCGGCATCAGCCGCTGCGAAGCGAAGAGCGAGGGAATCGCGAGCCTCAGGCGCATCACCTCGACGCTTCCGGTGGCGCGCTCCATGGCCAGCGCAAGAGCATCGATCGCCGGTCCGATCTCCGCCATCAGCCGGTCGCCGTCCGGGTTGAGGTGGACCCCCTGGTGCCGCCGCTCGAACAGGGGATGGCCGACGAACCGCTCGAGCGCCTGGATCCGGCGCGAAAGCGCCGGCGAGGACAGCGCCAACGCTTCGGCGGCGGCCTTGACCGAGCCCAAGCGGGCGACCTGGACGAAGGCCTCGATGGAGGTCAGCGGAGGCAGTCTGCGCATTGGAGGCGTCTCCTCTTGTGCGCCGCACCTAAGAGCCGTCCGCGTAATAACAACCGCGAAACTCATCAAATCAAGATGCAACAATTGCACGTGTAGCATAATTGTTCGCACTTGCACAATAAGCCGTCGGGGAGGAGAAAGACCCTGCCTTTCAGGCATCCTCTCCTAAAAAACTTCAGGGTCGGTCCTTCGGGACCGGCCCTTTTTTTGCGCTTCGGCGCGGAGCGTCGTAGCGTCATCCCGGCGAAAGCCGGGATCTCGGAGAGGCTCGCCGAGCCTCGACTTCGCTGAGGTCCCGGCTTTCGCCGGGATGACGGTCCGGAAGTCGGCAAGGGCTTTTTTTATCCCCTCGGAACCCCCCGGGGTGGCAGGCCCGTTGTCCTTTCCTATCTGACTGCGAGAGCGGCGAAGGGACAGGCGACATGGCGGACGAGGAAAGGCAGCCGGCGCGGCTGCAGGTCGCAACGATGCGGCCGGAAGACAGCGGCCGCGGCCTAGCCCGGCTGCCCCGGCGGCTGATGGCCCAGCTCGAGCTCGCCGAAGGCGACGTCATCGAGGTGACCGGCAAGCGCGCCACCCCGGCCCGCGCCGTCGGCCCCTATACGGAGGACGAGGGCCTCGACATCATCCGCCTCGACGGCCTCCAGCGCGCCAATGCCGAGATCGGCTCGGGCGACTTCGTCACCTTGCGCAAGGTCGAATCCAAGCCGGCGCAGCGCGTTGTCTTCGCCCCCGCGCAGAAGAATCTGCGCCTGCACGGCTCGGCCCAGGCGCTGAAGCGAAGCTTCGGGATGAAGCCGCTCACCGCCGGCGACGTCGTCGCCACCACCGGCCAGCAGCAGATCCAGCGCGGCGACATCCCGCCCGACCTGAGGCAGATGCTGAACGCCCCGGCCTATGCCCTGCAGGAGATCAGGCTGACGGTCGTGTCGACCGCCCCCAAGGGCATCGTCCATATCGACGCCAATACCGAGGTCGAGCTTCGCCCCGAATATGCCGAGGCGACCGAAACCCGGCGCGCCGACGTCACCTACGACGATCTCGGCGGCATCGGCTCGACGATCGACCAGCTTCGCGAGATGGTCGAGCTGCCGCTTCGCTATCCCGAGATATTCGAGCGGCTCGGAGTGGACCCGCCCAAGGGCGTCCTGCTCTACGGCCCGCCCGGAACCGGCAAGACCCGGCTCGCCCGGGCGGTCGCCAACGAGAGCGACGCCAGCTTCTTCCACATCGCCGGGCCGGAGATCATGGGCTCGGCCTATGGCGAGAGCGAGCGCCGGCTCCGCGAGGTCTTCGAGGAGGCGGCGAAGGCCTCGCCCGCCATCATCTTCATCGACGAGATCGATTCGATCGCCCCCAAGCGCGGCCAGGTCCAGGGCGAGACCGAGAAGCGCCTCGTCGCCCAGCTCCTCACCCTCCTCGACGGCCTGGAGCCGCGCCAGAACCTCGTCGTCATCGCCGCGACCAACCGGCCCGAGGCGCTCGACGAGGCGCTCCGCCGTCCGGGCCGCTTCGACCGCGAGATCGTCATCGGAGTGCCCGACGAGGGCGGCCGCCGCGAGATCCTCGGGATCCACACTCGGGGAATGCCGCTCGACGGCGGAGTCGACATCAAGGAGCTCGCCCGCCGAACCTTCGGCTTCGTCGGTGCCGACCTCGCCGCCTTGACCCGCGAGGCGGCGATCGAGGCGGTCCGGCGGATGATGCCTCAGATCAACCTGGACGAGGGCAAGATCCCCGACGAGGTGCTCGACAATCTCTCGGTCAAGGGCAGCGACTTCGAGGAGGCGCTGAAGCGGGTCCAGCCTTCCGCCATGCGCGAGGTGATGGTCCAGGCGCCGACTATCCGCTGGGACGATATCGGCGGAGTCGACGACGCGCGCGAACGGCTTCGCGAAGGCGTCGAGCTGCCCCTCAAGAGCCCCGAGGCGTTCAAGCGAATGGGAATCCGGCCCGCAAAGGGCTTCCTCCTCTACGGCCCCCCGGGCACCGGCAAGACCCTTCTCGCCAAGGCGACGGCGCGCGAGGCGGAGGCCAATTTCATCGCCACCAAATCCTCCGACCTGCTCTCCAAATGGTATGGCGAGAGCGAGCAGCAGATCGCGCGCCTGTTCGCCCGCGCCCGTCAGGTCGCACCGACCGTCATCTTCATCGACGAGCTCGACAGCCTCGTCCCCGCCCGCGGCGGGGGCCTTGGCGAACCGCAGGTGACCGAGCGGGTGGTGAACACCATCCTCGCCGAGATGGACGGGCTCGAGGACCTGGGCTCGGTGGTGGTGATCGGGGCGACCAACCGGCCCAATTTGATCGACCCGGCGCTGCTCAGGCCCGGCCGGTTCGACGAGCTCATTTACGTCGCCGTCCCGAATGAGGCGGGGCGGCGCAAGATCCTTTCGATCCACACGGCGAAGATGCCGCTGGCCGAAGATGTCGACCTGGACCGCCTCGCCGCCCGGACCGACCGCTTCACCGGCGCCGACCTCGAGGATCTCGTCCGCCGAGCCGGCCTGTTCGCGCTGCGCGGCTCGATCGACGCGGTGCAGGTCACCGGATCGGACTTCGAGATGGCGATGGAGGAGACGAGGGCCTCGGTCACTCCGGAAATGGAAAAGGATTACGAGAAGATCCAGGAAAGCCTGAAGCGCGACGCGATGAGCACCGGCGCGGGCGGAATCGGCTTCATCTCGCCGGGCATGCTTACGCCGAGGGGTCCGAAGGGTACGCAATAGCTTCTGCCTCCCCACCGCGCGGCGGTGGCCAGGGGACCATGCGAAGCATCGTGGAGGTGTAATTATCCCGGAACAGGGCGCCCGCGGCTGCTTATGAGTCGGCCTCAGCTGACCGCGAAGACGATAAAAACAATTAGGCTTTGTCGGGGCGGGCTATCCCTTCACCCTCGCCCGCACCCAGACGGCCAGCAACAGCAGCCCGGCGGCGGTGACCAGGAACGGCAGCGGCATCCACATCCCGTAAAGCAGCACCCCGGCCGCAGGCGCGGCGATATAGGCTACTCCGTTCACCGAGGTGACCATGCCCGCGACGGCGTTCTGCTCGTCGGGGCGGACGGCGAGGGAGGCTCCGCTGGTGAAGCCGGGGCGGAACAGGCCGAAGCCCACCGAGGCGACCGCGAAGCCGAGCGTGATTCCGTACATGCTTTGCGCGAGCCCGGTCACGAGGGTTCCGGCGGTCGCGATGAGGAGGCCCCAGAAGACGAGCTGGCGCGAGGCGAGCCGGAGGAAGGGGATGAGGCCCCACTGGGCGAGCAGGGTCGCTCCGGCCCCGGCCATCAGGACGATCGCGATCGACTGCTGCGCCTCGGCGAGCGGGACTCCCGAGCGGTCGATGACGAGGAAGCCGATCACGCCCAGCAAAGCCGCGTTGCCGTGGCCTCCGACCACGCCGATGATGTGCCAGGGGAGGACCCGCGGGTCGCGCCAGCGCAGGCGCTCGCGGCCATCGTCGCGGCGCTCGCGGCTCCCGACCAGGAATCCGCCCATCGAGGGATAGTCGACCACTTCGCCTCGAGCGGCGGAGGCCGGGGTGTCGTCCGGCAGGCGCATCGCCACCAGGACGAGAACCGCCACTCCTATGGCGGCAAAGACGATCAGTGGCCCGGACAGCCCGAGCGGCTCGAAGATGAACAAGGGCGCGATGGCCGGGCCGATGATCGTCCCGAGCCCGAAGGAGGATGCGAGAGCGGCGAGATAGGCCGTGCGCTGCTCGCCCTCGGTTCGAGCCGCGATATAGGCCTGGACCGCGGGCGGCGAGGCCGAGCCCCAGCCGCCGTAAATGGCTCGGCCGAAGACGAAGACGACGAAGACGATGGTGGCCGGGATGAGCCCGTGGAGGCCGGCGGCGAGGATCCCGCCGCAGATCAGGGAGGAGGCGATGAATCCGTAGAGCCCGAGCCGCATCAGCGCCCGTCGGCCGCGATGATCGGCCCGGCGCGCCCAGTAAGGCGCCATCAGCACCCAGATGACGGCGGAAAGCGAGAAAGCGACCGCCACCCACAGATCCGCGACTCCCAGCTCGCGGCCGATCGCCGGCATCAGCGACTGCATCGCGGTATTGCCCGACGCGGCGACCAGCATCACCGCGAAAAGCAGAGCGAATCGCTCCCGGGAGAGGCTGGCGGAGGGGACCATCTGGGGGCAAATCCCGAAAATGCAGCGGTTCGTCCCGGATTCGCCTCGAACCGGGCCGCCGGAGGCCCCGCCCTTGCCATCGGTGCGTTGATTTGCCAACGCACCTTGCTGACCTAATTACGGAACCCCCCCGAAATGACCTTTCCCGGCGAACAGGCTCAACGATCCCGCGCTTATTCCCGCCACGGCGCCAAGGGCGGACCCTGGCTGATGTTCCTCAAGGGTTTCGTCAAGCATCCTGTGATGGTCGGATCGGTCATCCCGTCGTCCAAGATGCTGATCGACAAGATGCTCGCTCCGGTGGATTGGTCGAATTGCAAATTGTTCGTCGAGTACGGCCCCGGGGTCGGCACCTTCACGGAGAAGATCCTCGAGAAGCTGGCGCCCGACGCGATCCTACTGACGATCGACACCAATGCGGATTTCACCTCCTACCTGACCTCCAAGATCCGCGATTCACGGCTTCGCGCGGTCACCGGCTCCGCCGCCGACGTTCGCGAGATCATGGGCAATTTCGGCTTCGAGCATGCCGATTACATCCTCTCCGGCCTCCCCTTCTCGACCCTGCCTCCCGGCTTGGGCCCTAAGATCGCGGAAGAGACGGCCGAGGCGCTTCGCCCGGGCGGCGCCTTCCTTGTCTACCAATTCTCCCCGAAGGTCCGGGACTTCATCGCGCCCTATTTCGAGCGGATCGACCGCGGCTTCGAATGGATGAACGTCCCGCCGGCAACGCTCTTCTGGGCCTGGCGGGACTGATCGTCATCCCGGCGGAAGCCGGGACCTCGGGGAGACCCGCCGAGACTTTCCGACCTGAGGTCCCGGCTTTCGCCGGGATGACGGGCCGCACCTTTCGTTAGGTCAAGGCCTCGGCAGCCCAACATCCTTGAAGTTGAGCCTTTTCGCGATCCGATAGTCCGCCACCGCGACGATGAAATAGCCGACCGCCCAGCGCAGCCGGTTGAGCAGGGTCCGGTTGCGGCCGTGGCTCTCCAGGGTGATCGGCTCCGAGCTCGCCACCTCGCCGTCGACGAATCGCCGCATCGCCGCGGCGAAGGGGGCGTCGTCGATCCGGAGCATCATCTCCAGGTTGAGGAACAGGCTTCGCATGTCGAAATTGGCTGAGCCGATATGGACGACGTCGCCGACTACGAACAATTTGGTGTGGAGCTTGGTCGGGCGATATTCGAATATCTCGACGCCCCTCCGAAGCAGCCACCAATAGGTGTTGCGGGCCGCGGCGATGGTGGCGTTGTTGTCCGATTTGGAAGCGGTGACGACCCGCACCTCGCCGCCGCGGCGCGATATGCCGGAGAGGCGGCGGAGCATCCCGAAACTGGGCGCGAAATAGGCCGCGACGAGGTCTAGCCGCCGGGCGCTTCTCATGTCCCGGCGGACGGCGCGCGCCCAGGGGCTGAGCCGGCGCGACGGCCCGCCGAAAAGCCAGTGAAGCCGGCCCCTGGTGACGCTGCTCTGCTGGAGCAACCGGCGGATGTCGCGGACCCGGGCGTCGGGGGCCTGGGTCCATTGGAAGAGGTTGTCGAAATAGCGCGTGAGACAGTCGACCGAATCGCCTTCGACCCGAAGGCCGATGTCACGCCATGAGCCGGACTCGACGGTTCCGAAATAGTCGTCCGATACGTTGAAGCCGCCGATGATCACCCGCTCGCCGTCGGCCAGTGCCAGCTTCTGGTGATTGCGAAGGAGATAGCGGCGGCCGAACTTCGGGCTGAACCGGCAGAAAGCGATCCCCGCACTCTCCAGCGGCCGGAAGAAGTCCCGGTTGGCTGTAGAGCCGAAGCCATCGACGAGAAGCGAAACGGCGACGCCCCTCCTGGCCGCCGCGATCAGCGCATCGCGCACCCTGGTGCCGGAATCGTCGTCCATGAACATGTAATAGAGGAAGCGAAGGCTTTCTCTGGCGCCGGCGATCAGGCCGAGCAGGGCATCGAGCCGTTCCGGGCCGTCAGCAAGAAGCGTCAGGCGATTGCCCGCCACTTCGAGCGAAAGACCCGGTTCCTGCGCTTCGTCTTGCCGCATGGGGGGTGCATGCGGGGCCGGAGCGGCGAGGGCAAGCTCCGACCGTCATCCCGGCGAAAGCCGGGACCTCGGGGAGACCCGCCGAGACTTCTCGTCCGGAGGTCCCGGCTTTCGCCGGGATGACGGAAGGGACCTGGCGCCACCCCTTCCTCCAAATCATTGACTTTCGGCGCCCTCGTCCGTATCTCCCCCGCTTTCCCCACATAGTGTTGAGCGAGGCTGCTTCATGGCGCGCGTTACAGTCGAAGATTGCGTCGACAAGATCCCCAACCGGTTCGACCTGGTGCTCCTCGCGGCCCAGCGGGCCCGGCAGGTTTCGGGGGGCGCCGAGCTCACCATCGACCGCGACCGCGACAAGAACCCGGTGGTCGCCCTTCGCGAGATCGCCGAGGAAACGGTGAGGCCCAAGCAGCTGGAGGAGGCGCTGGTTTCCGGCCTTCAGCGCGTCCAGGTCGACGACGACGAGGCTCCGGACGAGGTCGGCTCGCTGTCCGCCTCCGCTGAGGCCCTTCGCCTCACCGCAGCCGCTCCGCCGCGCAACAACAATGCGGGCGGCGATTACGAATAATCCCGGCGGGAGCGGCTACGCGCTCTTCGACACGGCCATAGGCCGCTGCGCCCTCGTGTGGCGCGGCGGCCTTGTCGTTGGAGCCGCCCTTCCCGAGGTTTCCGACGAAGTGGCCAGGGCCTCCCTGGCCCGGCGCTTCCCGGGCGCCGTAAAAGCCGATCCGCCGCCTTTCGCGGCCGAGGCCATCGACCGGATCGCGAGCCTGCTCGCCGGCGCAAGGACCGACCTCGGCCGAATCAAGGTCGATCCCGAAGGCTCGGCGTTCGAGCGCGACGTCTGGCGGGCGGCGCGGCGGATCCCCTGCGGCGAGGTCCGGAGCTATGGCGACATCGCCCGGGAAATCGGGGCGCCGGGCGCCGCCCAGGCCGTCGGCCTCGCGCTCGGCCGCAATCCGGTGCCGATCGTGGTCCCGTGCCACCGGGTTCTCGCGGCCGATGGAAGAACGGGCGGCTTCTCTGCCCCCGGCGGAGTCGCCACCAAGTTTCGGATCCTCGAGATCGAGGGCGCGAGACGGCCGGGCGAGCCGGAGCTGTTCGAGTCGCTGCCGATGCGGGTGAAGCCGAGCTAGCTCAAAATTCCTCCCCGGCATTTGCGCGGGGAGGGGGACCGCGCGAGGCGCAGTGGAGGGGTTCTTCGGAGTCTGAAAGAAACCCCTCCACCATGCTTCGCATGGTCCCCCTCCCCCGCAAATGCAGGGGAGGATTTTCAAGATCAAGCCGCGGCCGTCTCGCGGTCCAGGTCGTCGCGGTCCACCCATTCCATGTCGCGAAGGCTGAGCTCCCGGCCGTCGGCGGACCGGACGGCCATCGGCGCGATCGGCTGGCGGGTGTAGCGGTCGACCAGCACCGGATTGCTCGGCAATCCCGAAATCCACCGCTCGCCCCACTGGCGAAGCGAGAGCAGGACCGGGAGCAGATCGCGGCCCTTGTCGGTGAGCCGATAGGTGACCTTTCGCCGGTCCGCGGGATCGGGATCGCGGCGAAGGATGCCGTGCTCGACCAGCCGTCCGAGCCGGTTGGACAGGATGTTGCGGGCGATTCCGAGGTTCGCCTGGAATTCCTCGAAGTGCCTGAGCCCGTTGAACGCGCCGCGCAGGATCAGGAACGACCAGCGCTCTCCGACCACCTCGAGGGCGGCGCCGATGCCGCATTCCGCGAACACCTCCCGCAATTGCTCCGCACGGCTCATCGGCCGACCTTAGCTTCTTTCATCGTTGAAACATAAGAAACAATTTTCCGGTTGCAAACTGCAACTGATCCTCCTACCGAGTTGCATATTGCAACTGAATGGAGCTCGTCATGATTCGGCACCTCACCTCCGCATTGCCGGCCCTCCTGCTCGCGGCCTCCCTGTTCGGCGGAACGGCATTCGCCGGGACCCAATACCGGGCCGAACCCACGGCTCCGCCGGCCGGGGCCCGGCTCATCGTCAAGGAGATCGTCTGGAAATGCGGCGCCGGCGGCTGCGTGGCGCCGCAGGGCACCAGCCGGCCCGCGGTCGACTGCTCGGCGCTGGCGCGGGAGGTGGGAACCCTTCGAAGCTTCAGCGTCGGCGGCCAGCCGCTCGACTCGGCCGCGCTTGGAAAGTGCAACGCCAGGGCGCGTTGATTAGGCAAGCCGTCATTGCGAGGAGCGAAGCGACGAAGCAATCCAGCGGGCTTCGCAGTAGGCTGGATTGCTTCGCCTCGCTCGCAATGACGGATGGCAAAAGCAATCCGAAGCCCGATTACCGTTGCATCGCAGCACCGCCCCACCCAATGTCGGTGCGGTGCTTCGACAATATGAACTTCTCGAGAAAGTAAGGGCCTACGACCCGGACGCCGACGAGGCGATGATCAACCGCGCCTACGTCTTTTCGATGAAGGCGCACGGCTCCCAGAAAAGGGCATCGGGCGACCCTTATTACAGCCACCCGATCGAGGTGGCCGGGATCCTTACCGATCTCCATCTCGACGACGAGACGATCGTCACCGCGATCCTCCACGACACGATCGAGGACACGGTGGCCACTCCGGAGGAGATCGAGCGCCTGTTCGGCCCGAGCGTCGCCCGGCTGGTCGACGGGGTGACCAAGCTCAGCAAGATCGAGGCCCAGAGCGAGAGCCAGCGGGCGGCGGAGAATCTGAGGAAGTTCCTGCTCGCAATGTCGGGCGACATCCGAGTGCTTCTCGTCAAGCTTGCCGACCGGCTCCACAACATGCGCACCCTTCATTTCATCGCAAGCGAGGAGAAAAGGAAGCGGATCGCCCGCGAGACGATGGACATCTACGCCCCGCTCGCGGAGCGGATCGGGATGTACGAGTTCATGCAGGAGATGCAGACCCTCGCCTTCCGCGAGCTCGAGCCGGACGCCTACGCCTCCATTTCCCGCCGTTTGGAGCAGCTTCACAAGGGCGAAGGCGACCTCATTTCCCGGATCGGCCGAGGCCTCAAGGCCCATCTCGAAGCCAGCGGGATCGAGGCGGAGGTCCAGGGCCGCGAGAAGCATCCCTTTTCGATCTGGCGCAAGATGGCCGAACGGCACGTCAGCTTCGAGCAATTGTCGGACGTCATGGCCTTTCGAGCCGTCGTCGGTACGGTCGAGGATTGCTACCGGACGCTGGGGCTCATCCATCAGCGCTGGCCGGTGGTCCCGGGGCGCTTCAAGGACTTCATCTCGACCCCCAAGCGCAACGGCTACAAATCGCTCCACACCACCGTCATCCACGACGAGCAGATGCGGATCGAGATCCAGATCCGGACCCGCGACATGCACGCGACCGCGGAGCACGGGCTCGCCGCGCACTGGGCCTATAAGGAAGGCGACGAGCAGGATGCGGAAGGGCAGCATCCCTGGATCGACGACCTGCTCGAGATCCTCGATCATGCGGCGACCGCCGAGGAGCTGCTCGAGCACACCCGGATGGCGATGTACCAGGACCGGATCTTCGCCTTCACCCCCAAGGGCGAGCTGATCCAGCTGCCCAAGGGCGCGACTCCGGTCGACTTCGCCTATGCGGTCCACACGGACCTCGGCGACCAGACGGTCGGAGCCAAGATCAACGGCCGGGTGATGCCCTTGCGGACTCCGCTCGAGAATGGCGACCAGGTCGAGATCCTCGTCTCCAAGGCCCAGCACCCCCAGCCGGGGTGGCTCAGCTTCGTCGTCACCGGCAAGGCGCGCGCCAAGATCCGCCGGTTCGTCAAGTCGAAGGAGCGGGAGGAGACGGTTCAGCTGGGCCGCAAGATCTTCGACGAGATCGTCCAGCGCCTGCCCCAGCCGCTCGGCTGGGAAGCCATTACCGAGGCCCTGAAGAGGCTCCATTTCCACGACGACGCCGCGCTGATGGAGGCGATCGCCCTCAAGCGGGTCAGCGACGTCGCGGTGATGGAGGCCCTGATCCCCGGCTCCACCGGCGCCGAAGGGGTAAAGCCCCCGCCCCAGCGGACCGCCATTTCGATCAAGGGCCTGACTCCGGGAGTGGCCTTCCAGCTCGCCGAATGCTGCCATCCCATTCCCGGCGACCGGATCGTCGGCCTGAGGCGCGAGGGCACCGAGATCGAGGTCCACGTCATCGGCTGCGACAGCCTCGCCGACGGAGTCGACGCCGACTGGCTGGACCTCGCCTGGGGCGACGAATCGGATGGCGGAACGGCGCGGCTTTGCGTCGTCATCAAGAACGAGCCCGGCTCGCTCGCAGTCATTGCAGGGATACTCGGCCGGCACGGAGCGAACATCGTCTCCATGGACCAGGCGAGCCGCGACGGAAGCTTCCACACCTTCCATCTCGACATCGAGGTGCACGACGTGCAGCATCTCATGCGCATCCTGGCGGCGCTTCGGGCCGCCGACGTCGTATCCAGCGCGGAGCGTTTGTAATGACAGCAGAACTTATCGGCCGGCGGCAGGTGGTGGGACTGATCGGCGGGGCCGCCGCCGCGGCATTGCTTCCCTCCGGCTCGAACGCCGCGGCCCCCGCCGGCTTCGTCATGTGGCGCGACCCCGGCTGCGGCTGCTGCCTCGAATGGGCGAAACGGGTCGAGGCCGCGTTCGGGAAGACGCTGCCGGTGGTCAACGCCCCCAACATGGCGGCGGTGAAGAAGGCGCAGGGCGTTCCGGCCGCGCTCCACTCCTGCCATACCGCGCTCATCCAAAGCGTGGTGGTCGAAGGGCACGTCCCGCCCGCGGACATCAAGCGGTTGATCGCCTCCGGCCGGAAGGGCGTCAAAGGTCTGGCCGTCCCGGGCATGCCCGCCGGATCGCCCGGAATGGACGTCGGCCACAATCACCGCCAGCGCTACCAGGTCATGGCGTTCGACTCCGCCGGGCGCCACTCCGTCTTCGCCACCCACGGCTGAGGGGGGTGACCGATACGCCCGCCTCGATGACCTATGGCGGCTACCTCACGCTCGACCAGCTCCTCTCCGCCCAGCATCCCGTCTCCGACCACCATGACGAGATGCTGTTCGTCATCATCCACCAGACCAAGGAACTCTGGCTCAAGCAGGCCATCCACGAGCTCAAGCTGTCGAGGGAGATGATTCGCCGGGGCCGGCTGATCGAGGTCCACAAGGCCCTTTCACGGGTCTCGCGGATCCAGGCGGTGATGACACTGAGTTGGGACGTGCTCGCGACCATGACCCCGGCCGACTATACCAGCTTCCGCTCCGTGCTCGGCTCGAGCTCCGGGTTCCAGTCGGCCCAGTTCCGGGAATTCGAGTATCGCCTGGGACTGAAGGACGGCGGCCACCTCAAGTTCCAGGAGGAAGGAAGCGGGCCCTATGCGGCGCTGCTCGACGCGCTTCACCAGCCGAGCCTGTGGGACGAGGCCAATTGCGCGGCCGCCCGGGCGGGGCTCGATATTCCCGCAGAAGTGCTCGAACGCGATTGGAGCCAGCCCTACCGCGCAAGCCAGGGGGTAGAGTCGGCCTGGGCCTCGGTCTACCGCGAGCCCGAACGGCACTGGGCGCTCTACCAGCTGGCCGAGAAGCTGGTCGACATAGACGATTCGCTGGCCACCTGGCGGCACAAGCACGTGGTGACGGT
>DASVSX010000042.1:0-4961 GCA_036387875.1 Allosphingosinicella sp.
GCCGGGACGGCCGGGGACCAGACCATCGGCCTTACCTACAATCCGGCGGGCCAGATCCTCGGCCGGAGCGGCGCCAACGACGCCTTCGCCTGGACCGGAAGCGTCGCGGCCGACCGGCCTTATTCGGTGAACGGCCAGAACCAGTATACCGCCGCCGGGCCGGCGAGCTTCGCCTACGACTCCAACGGCAACCTCACCTCCGACGGCTCGACGACTTTCGTCTACGATTCCGAGAACCGGCTGGTGTCCGCCTCGGGCACGCATGTCGCCGAGCTGGTCTACGACCCGCTGGGGCGGCTGTTCCAGGTGTCGAGCGGAGGCTCGGGGCGGTGGAGGGGCTTTTGGTGGCTCGGAAGATCCCGTCCACCATGCTTCGAATGGCCCCCCTCCCCTGCAAATGCGGGGGAGGATTTTCTACAGCCCGGCCTCCACGGCGAGCCTGATGGCGTCGGCGGTGGTCTTCACTCCGAGTTTCTCGAGCAGCAGGGAGCGGTGCATCTTCACCGTCTTTTCGGACAGGCCGAGATGCCAGGCGATCTGCTTGTTGCGCTGGCCTTCGGCCATTTCCTTCAGGACTTCGCGCTGGCGCGGGGAGAGGGTGGCGGCGAGGCCGGCGGCGCGCTGCTGGCGAAGGGCGAGCGGAGCGGCCGAGCCGGGATCGACCTCGACCTGCGAGCCGAGGAACCAGGCGACCTCGCCGTCCGCTCCGAACAAGGGGGCGATGAGGACGGCGTTGCGGAAGGCCGTGCCGTCCTTCCTGTAATTGAGGATCTCGGTCAGCGACGGGCGAAGGTCGCGAAGGGCCTGCCGGATGCGCTCGGTCAGCCAGGGCTCGGTGTCCGGCCCGGCGAGGAAGCGGCAATTGCGGCCGACGATCTCGTCCTCCTCGTAGCCGGTGAGGGTGCAGAAGGCGGCATTGGCGGCGACGATCGGATTGTCGGGCAGGCGCGGGTTGCTGATCACGGTGGCGATCGGGCTGAGGCGGATCGAATCCGCCAGCGCCTCCTCTTCCACCCTGTGCGCCGCCTCGTCCGTCATTGAGCCACGATAAAACATATGTGGATAGAAGCAGAAGGGCGATTCACGCGCGACTCGCAATGCGCTAGGCTGGAGCGAAGATGCTCACCAAGGCCCATGTCTGCGGCGTTTCGCGCTCGATCCTAGGGCAGCCCTGGCGCTGGCGGGGCGCGGCCGCCGACGGCCATGACGAGGCTTTCCAGCCCGACGACCTGATCGACCAGCTGCTGATGGCGCGCGGGGTGGGGCGCGATGCGCTCGAAAGCCACCGGCTTCCGACCCTGCGCGGCTTCATGCCCGATCCCTCGCTGTTTCGCGACATGGACAAGGCGGCGGAGCGGCTCGCCGACGCGGTCGAGGCGGGCGAAAACGTGACCGTGTTCGGCGATTACGACGTCGACGGAGCGACTTCGGCGGCCCTCCTGGTGAGGCTGTTGCGCGGTCTCGGCTGCGAGCCCCGCGCCTATATTCCGGACCGGCTGATGGAGGGCTACGGCCCCTCCGGCGAGGCCCTGATCAGGCTTGCCGGGGAGGGCGCCCGGCTGATCGTCACCGTCGATTGCGGCGCCCAGGCCTTCGAGGCCCTGGCCATGGCGCGCGAGGCGGGGGTCGACGTGATCGTCGTCGACCATCACAAATGCGCGAGCGCGCTGCCCTTGGCCCTGGCGCTGGTCAATCCCAACCGGCTCGACGAGCAAGCGGAGGCCGCGGCGCACGGCCATCTCGCGGCGGTCGGGGTCTGCTTCCTGCTCGGAGCGGCGACTTTGAGGGTGCTTCGCGGCCGCGGCTTCTTCGCCCGCCGGGAGGAGCCCAAGCTGATCGAGCTTCTCGACCTGGTCGCCCTCGGCACCGTCGCCGACGTCGCCCAGCTCAAGGGCCTGAACCGGGCGTTCGTGACCCAGGGCCTGAAAGTGATGGCCCAGCGCCGCAATGTCGGCCTCGCCGCGCTGACCGATGCGGCGCGCCTGACCCGGGCGCCGAGCTGCACCGATCTCGGCTGGGCGCTCGGGCCCCGGATCAATGCCGGCGGGCGGGTCGGCAAGTCGGACCTGGGCGTAAGGCTGCTCACCACCGACGATCCCGCCGAAGCCGAGGCGATCGCGGTCGAGCTCGACCGGCTGAACGAGGAGCGGCGGGCGATCGAGTCGATCGTCTGCGAGGCGGCCGAGAGCCTGTGCGGCGGCCAGGACAACCGCTCCGTCATCGTCGCCGCCGGCGAGACCTGGCATCCCGGAGTGATCGGGATCGTGGCCGGACGACTCAAGGAAAGGTTCGGCCGCCCCGCCGTCGTGATCGCCCTGGGCGAGGATGGCCTGGGCAAGGGCTCGGGCCGCTCGATCGGCGGGGTCGATCTCGGAGCCGCGGTGATGGCTGCGAAGGATCTGGGCCTCCTCGTCGCCGGCGGCGGCCATGCGATGGCGGCGGGCCTCACCGTCGAGCGCGGCAAGCTGGAGGCCCTTTGCGATTTCCTCGACGAACGACTCGCGGCGGACGTGGCGAGAAGCCGCGACGACCGCGCCCTCCTCCTCGACGCGGTGCTTGCGCCGGGCGGAGTCTGCCCCAATCTGTGCGACGCCCTGGAGGCGGGCGGCCCCTACGGGGCGGGCTGGCCGGCGCCCCGGGTGGCGGCGGGGCCGGTGAGGGTGATCAAGGCCGACGTGGTCGGCAACGGCCATTTGCGGCTGATCGTCGCCGGCGACGACGGCCGCCGGATCAAGGCCATCGCCTTCCGGATGGCGGCGAGCCCCTTGGGAGAAGCGATGCTGGCCGCGCCGTCGCACCGGAAATTGTGGGTGGCGGGCCGGGTGAAGAAGGACGAATGGGACGGGCGCGTCGGGGCCGAGCTTCATCTGGAGGACGCGGCCTGGTGCGATTGAAAACCCCGCAAAGCGGTACTTTGCGGGGGCCCCGGGCCGATTGACGCGGAGCGCCGCGCCACTTAAGTGCCGCGCTTCCGCCGCGGCCCCATCGTCTAGCGGTCCAGGACGTCGCCCTTTCACGGCGAAAACACGGGTTCGATTCCCGTTGGGGTCACCATGGCGCTGAAAAGCTAAGCCTTTTCAGAAAGTTGGCCGAAATCAGTAGCTTCTGAGCCGCCCGGTGGTACAAAAGGGTGGTACAAAATGAGGTTGCGATTGCCCGGGCCGGCTACCCATCCAAGGTCGACGAATCTTTGGTTCCGCATGGCGGTGCCGGAGCGGTTGCGCGCGAAGGTCGGCAAGCGCGAGATCAAATTCTCGCTCGAAACCTCCGACGCAGGCGAAGCCAAAATTCGGCAGGCGGCGGAGCAGGCCAGGTGGCGGTCCTATTTCAAGCAGCTCGAGGCGGAGATTGATCAGGAGGCGATCGCCACGGCCCCGGTTATCGTCGACGCCTTCCTCGAAGACATGGCGCGGCGCAACGGGGTGCTCGGCAACGTGATCTTCGGGTTACAGACGGCCATCGCCATGCGGCTGTTCATCGCGTGGGGCCGCGACGAGTTCCGGTCCCGGCGGGCGGATCGCGCCTTCGCCTTCATGCCGGGGCGGAACGCCTGGCGCGGCGCCGACTTCGGGGACATCGCCGCGATCATGCCGGATGAGGACCGCGACGCCCTCCTGGCGCGCATCGATGTGCTTCACCGGCATCGCGATACGCAGGGAGCCGGCTTCTCAGAAGTGCTCGCCTACCTCCTGAAGGCCGGCAAATGGGAGGTGGTGCGGATCGAGATCCTGCTCATCGAGGATCACGCCGGCATCAAGATTCCACCCGGCTCGCCGTTGTTCGATGCGGTAGCCGAGCACCTGCTGCGCCGGCTGGTGGAGTACACTCACCCCAATCGCGATTCGATTCTGGCCTCACTGGCCGCTCCGCCCGCTCTCGTCGCCGCCCCGCCGGCCCCGCCCGCTATCCCGCCGGGCCGGAGATCGGAGGGGCGATCCGGGGGGAAAGGCTCACGGCCACTCTCCGAAGGCTATGCGCATTGGGCCCAGCTCCGCGCGCCGCGGCCTCAAAGCGAGTTGGAGGCGAAGCGGGCGATCGACCGCTTCATCGCCCTCAACGGCGACCTACCCGTCGAGCGGATCACCCGCGATCTTCTCCTCGACTATCGCGACTTCATCAGCCGGATGCCGACGAACCTGAACATGGAGAAGCTGAAGGCCTCCCGCCTCGGCTTCGGCGGCGCCGTGGAGAAGGCGCTCGAGCAGGCCGGCGGCGAAGCGGCGCGGACGCTTTCGCCCGGCGCCATAAAGAAAGACATGGGTGCTTTGGGCGCGGTCCTAACACTTCTGAGGAATGAGGGGTGGATTCCGGACAATGTCTCGGCGGGTATCTCCGTCCCAGGCTACTCGAAGACGCGCCGCAGCCAGCGGACGCCTCGCCTGCCGCTCCGGCCGTCGATGATGGAGAAGCTGTTCGCTTCGCCGCTCTTCACGGGTTGCGAGGGGCCGACGGACATCAAGCGGACGAGGCCCGGTCATCACGTCTATCAGGACGAGCTTTACTGGAGCTTCCTGTTCGGGGCGACCGCCGGGCCTCGGCTGGAGGAGATCGGCCAGATCCGGCTCGACGACATCGAGGAACAGCGCGGCAAGGACGGCAAAGCGATCGTCGTGATCTACGTGACCGGCACCGGCGCCGACGAGAACATCAAGAACGATGAATCGGCCCGAGTCATCATCGTTCATCCGCGCCTGCTCGACCTGGGCTTTCAGAAATATGTCGCTGCGAGGCGCGCGGCGGGCGCGGATCGGCTCTTCGAGCTCAAGCAGTCGGCCACCGGCAAGTGGACCAAGGAGCTGAGCCGTCGGGTCAACCGATACGTCGACCGGACGGTGACGGATGACCCCCGCTACGTCTTCCACTCGCTCCGCCACGAGTTCAAGGACCGGGCGGAGTGGACGATCTCGACCCGCGTCCACGACCGCATCACCGGCCATTCTCCGGCCACCGTCGGCGGCCGG
>DASVSX010000043.1:0-55225 GCA_036387875.1 Allosphingosinicella sp.
GGCGCAGCACGCCGGTGGAGGAGCGTGCGGCGTGCCTGGAACGGCTCGCCGATCTGCTGGAGGCGGAGCGGGACGAGTTGATGGCGATCTGCGTGCAGGAGGCGCGCAAGAGCATCGCGGATGCGATCGGGGAGGTGCGCGAGGCTGCCGACTTCTGCCGCTATTATGCGAGCGAGGCACGGCGCAACTTGCGCTCGATCGAGCTGCCGGGGCCGACCGGGGAGCGCAACACGCTGCATCTCGAAGGACGCGGCGTGTGGGCGACGATCGCGCCTTGGAATTTCCCGCTCGCGATCTTCCTGGGGCAGACCGTCGCGGCGCTGGTGACGGGGAACACGGTGGTGGCCAAGCCTGCGCCGCAGACGCCGCTGATCGCGGCGCGGGCCGTGGCGCTGGCGCATCGGGCGGGCATTCCGGCGGATGCGCTGGTGCTGGTGACCGGCGGGCCAGACGTTGGCGCGGCGCTGACCGCGGATCGGCGGATCATGGGCGTGGCGTTCACCGGGTCGACCGCCACGGCGCGGCGGATCGCGCGGTCGCTGCTCGAGGACGATGCGCGGCCGATCGTGCCGCTGATCGCCGAGACCGGCGGGATCAACGCGATGATCGTCGATTCGACCGCCTTGCCCGAGCAGGTCGTCGTCGACGTCGTCACCTCCGCCTTCCGCTCGGCAGGCCAGCGCTGCTCGGCGCTCAGGGTGCTACTGCTCCAGGAGGAGATCGCCGAGCGCACGCTCGAGATGCTGGCGGGGGCGATGGACGCGCTCGTCGTCGGCGACCCCGCCTTGCCGAGCACCGACGTCGGGCCGGTGATCGACCGGGGGGCCTTCGACCGGCTGATGGCGCATCGCGAGGAGACCCGGGCGCGCTGGATAAAGACGGTGGAGGCTCCGGTCGAGGGCCTGTTCGTTCCGCCGACCCTGATCCGGGTCGACCGGGTGGAGGACGTGAAGAAGGAATGGTTCGGCCCCCTCCTCCACGTCGCCACCTGGAAATCGGGCCGGCTCGCCGAGACGGTGGAGCGGGTGAACCGGTCCGGCTTCGGCCTCACCATGGGCCTTCACAGCCGGATCGCCCGGGCGGCCGAGACGGTCGAGGAGCTGGCGACCGTCGGCAACCTCTACGTCAACCGCTCGATGATCGGCGCGATCGTCGGCTCCCAGCCGTTCGGCGGCGAGGGCCTGTCGGGAACCGGCCCGAAGGCGGGTGGGCCGCACTACCTTCCGCGCTTCTGCGCCGAGCGGGTGACCAGCACCGACACGACCAGCGCCGGCGGCAACGCGACCCTGCTCAGCCTGGAGGATGTGGGGCTGTAGAAATGGCGCGGCTTCGGGTTCACGACTTCGAGTCCAGCGCCATCACCCGCGCGGCTCATGACGAGAACGAAGCGACGCTCGACATCTGGTTCAAGGGCGGCGACCGCTACCGCTATTTCGACGTGCCCTCGGCGACGTTCGAGGCTTTACTGTCGGCCGCGTCCGCAGGCGAATATGTCAACCGACACATCAAGGACGAATATCGCTTCGAGATGGAGGAGCGGCGGAAACGGTTCCGGCCGGACTGATTCCCCTCCCTGGAATGGGGGATCTTTGCATAAGTCGCTGGTGCTAGCCCCTCCCCTTCAGGGGAGGGGTTGGGGTGGGGGTTGTCTGCTCGCCTCACCGGCGTCAGCGAACATTCTCCCCCACATTCCCCACCCCAACCCCTCCCCTGAAGGGGAGGGGCTTTGTCTGCGAGCGCTTCGCAAGGGTTATGCAAAGGTCCCGCGAAAGCCGGGCCTCGGCGAGGACTGGCACCAGCGACTTCGCGACTTGAGGTCCCGGCTTCCGCCGGGATGACGTGATCATCCCCCCCGAAGCAACCCAACCGCCGAATCCCTCTCCATCAGATAGAGCAAGACCCGAGCCGCCTGCCCCCTCGGCCCCTCCAGCCCGCCATCGCGGTCGACGAGCAACCGCGCATCGTCGCTCGCCGCCTGTGCCAGCTCCGAAATCTGCTCCACGCTCGCCAGCCGGAACTGCGCCTCGCCCGACTGCTTCGTCCCCAATATCTCCCCCGCCCCCCGCAGCCTCAGGTCTTCCTCCGCGATTCGGAAGCCGTCGTTGGTCTCGCGCATCAGGGCGAGCCGGGCGCGGCCGGTCTCGCTCAGGGCATTTCCGCGCAGGAGCAGGCAGATCGAGCGCCCCTCCCCTCGACCGACCCGGCCTCGGAGCTGGTGGAGCTGGGCGAGGCCGAAGCGGTCGGCACCCTCGACGATCATCAAGGTGGCGTTGGGGACGTCCACTCCGACCTCGATGACGGTGGTGGCGACGAGGACGGAGACGGCGCCCTGCTGGAATGCCGCCATGACGTCGTCCTTCTCGGGCCCCTTCATCCGTCCATGGACGAGGCCGATCTTCTCGCCGAAGCGAAGGCGAAGGATCCGGGCGCGTTCCTCGGCCGCGGCCTGGTCGGAGACCTCGCTCTCCTCCACCAGCGGGCAGACCCAATAAGCCTGGCCTCCGCGGGCGATGTGGCGGGCGAGCGCATCGGCGACGTCCGGCAGCTTGTCCAGGCTGAGCACCCGGGTCTCGACCGGCTGGCGGCCCGGCGGCATCTCGTCCAGCCGGCTGACGTCCATCTCGCCATATTGGGTGAGGGTGAGGGTCCGCGGGATCGGAGTCGCGGTCATGACCAGTAGATGGGGCGGACGCTCGGCCTTGGAGGCCAGCATCATCCGCTGCGCCACCCCGAAGCGGTGCTGTTCGTCGACGACGGCGAGGCCCAGCTTCCTGTAGGCGACGGCCTGCTGGAAGATGGCATGGGTTCCGACGAGGATGTCGATCGATCCGTCGGCGAGGCCCATCAGGGTCGATTCCCGCACCTTGCCCTTCTCCCGCCCGGTCAGGATGGCGACGTTGACGGGGAGGCCGGCGAGCTGCCTCGACAAGGTCTCGAAATGCTGGCGGGAGAGGATCTCGGTGGGCGCCAGAAGAGCCGCCTGGGTGCCCGCCTCGACGGCCGTCAGCATCGCCATCAGCGCGACCAGGGTCTTGCCCGAGCCGACGTCCCCCTGGAGCAGCCGCAGCATCGGCGTTTCCTGCTGGAGATCGCCCTCGATCTCGGCGACGGCGCGGCGCTGGGCGCCCGTCGCCTCATAGGGAAGCTCGAGGGCGTCGCGAAGTCGCCCGTTGCCTTTGAGGGGCACGCCCCGGCGGCGCTTCGACGAGGCCCGGACCAGCATCAAGGCGAGCTGGTTGGCGAACACTTCGTCATAAGCGAGCCGCTCGCGCGCCGGAGCGGCGTCGCGGCTGTGATGGGCCGCCCCCAGCGCGTCCTGCCAGCCCGGCCAGCCGCGGGCGGCGAGCAAGCTCGGCTCGATCCATTCTCCAAGCGACGGAGTCCGCGCCAGCGCCTGTCCGGCGAGGTCGGCCAGGCGACGGTTGGTGAGTCCTTCGGAGAGCGGATAGACCGGCTCCCGCTCGGGCAGATCGAGCGCCTCGCTCGGCTCGAGCACATAGTCCGGATGGACCATCTGCAGCTCCTGCCCGTAAGACTCCATCCGACCCGAGACGACCTTGGGCACGCCGATCGGGAACTGCTTCTTCGCCCAGCCCGGATTGTGGAAATAGGTGAGGCTCAGATAATTGCCCGCGCGGTCGGTCGCTTGCACCCGGAACGGGCTGCGCGGGCCGCCCTGGCGATAATCGACCGGGGTCACCACCAATGTCACCACCCCGCCCGCATCGGCCATGTCGAGCACGTCCACCTTCTTGCGCTCGATCCAGTTGACCGGGAGGTGGAAGAGGATGTCGACGATCCGGTTCAGCCCGAGCCGCTTCAAGGGCTTGGCGAGGGCGGGGCCGATGCCCTTCAGCACCTCCACTTCGGCGAACAGGGGGTTCAGGATATCGGGGCGCATGGGGGTTGTTAGCGCGCGTGTCGTCGATCGTCATGCCGGACTTGATCCGGCATCCATGAACACGGCGGCGACTCCAGCTCGAACCGCCGTGTTCACGACCCGAAATCAAGTCCGGGGTGACGAATGTGCAAAGCGACATTACATCGCCTGCTCACCCGAGCCGCCCGGATTCTCCCGGCGGCCTTTTCCGCATGGAGCTCCCTTGGACCCCGCCGACCGAATCAAGCGCCTCCGCTTCCGCGCCTGGCACCGCGGAGTGAGGGAAGCGGATTATATGATCGGCGGCTTCTTCGATGCGAATGGCGAGTCCTGGGGCGGCGAGGAGATGGCCTGGTTCGAGGCTCTGCTCGAGGAGCAGGACGCCGACATCATGGCCTGGGCCATCGGAACCGCGGAGCCGCCGGAGCGCTACCGCGGAGCGATGATGCGGCGGCTCCAGACACTCAACTATATCAAGCACCCCGAATAAGTGACCGACATCCACAAGATTCTCGCGGCCAGGCGGCCGATGACTCTGGCCGGAGCGCCGGCAGGCTTCCTGCCGTGGCTTGCCGCCGACCTCGCGCGCGCCGCGAAAGGACGCGCCGTGTTCATCGCGCCCGACGAGTCGGCGATGCGGCATCTGCAGGACGCGGCGACCTATTTCGCGCCCGAGCTGGAAGTGCTCTCCTTCCCTGCGTGGGACTGCCTGCCCTACGACCGCGCCTCGCCGTCGCTTCGAGCCTCCTCCGAACGGCTGGCCACCCTTCACGCGCTCCAGCGCAAGTCCGGCAAGCCCCAGCTCCTCGTCACCACCGTTAACGCGGCCACCCAGCGGACCCTCTCGCCCTTCCGGGTCCGCCAGCTGGTGGCGAGGCTCGCTCCCGGCGAGCGGATCGACATGGCGAAGCTCTCCGCCTTGCTCAGCGCCAGCGGCTACCACCGCACCGACACGGTCCAGGACGCCGGCGAATTCGCAGTCCGCGGCGGAATCGTGGACCTGTTCCCGGCGGGCGAGACCGAAGGCCTGAGGCTCGACTTCTTCGGCGACGAGATCGAAAGCGTTCGCCGCTTCGATCCGGCCACCCAGCGCACCAGCGGCAACGAGAAAGGCGGCTTCACCCTCCTCCCGGCCGCGGAAACCCTGCTCGACGAGGACAGCGTCAAGCGCTTCCGCTCCCGCTACCGCGAGCGCTTCGGAGCGACCGCGACCGGCGATCCGATCTACCAGGCGGTGTCGGAAGGGCGGCGCCTGGCGGGCATCGACCATTGGCTGCCTTTGTTCGAGGAGCGGCTCGACACCTTGTTCGAGCACCTTGCCGACGACGACATCGTCGTCCGCGACGCCCATGACGCCGGCGCCGCCGACGCGCGTTTCGAGGCGATCGCCGATTATTACGAGAACCGGAAGCGCGCCCAATCCTCCGACCCCGGCAGCTATCGGCCGCTCGAGCCGGAAACGCTCTATTTGGCGCGCGACGAATGGGATCGGACGATCGGCGAACGCCCGCTCCACCTCGCCACTCCATTCCATGAGCCGGACAGCGCGATTGTCATCGACTTCGAGGTCGATCCGGCCCGCGACTTCGCTCCGGAGCGGTCGCAGAACGCCAATGTCTACGAAGCGGTGGTCGAGCATGTCGCCGCGCTGAGGCGGGCGAAGAAGAAAGTGGTTCTGGCAAGCTATTCCGCCGGCGCCCGCGAGCGCCTCAAGGGCCTGCTCGCCGACCACGGCCTCAAGAAGGCGGTCGAGGTCGACACCTGGCAGGAGGCTCAGGGCGCTTCCGGAATCGCCCTCGCCGTCCTACCGCTCGACCACGGCTTCAGCACCGCCGAAATCGCCCTGCTCACCGAGCAGGACATGCTCGGCGACCGCCTCGTGCGCCGCCGCAAGCGCCGCAAGTCGGCCGACGCCTTCATGAGCGAGCTCGCCACGCTCAGCCCCGGCGACCTCGTCGTCCACGCCGACCACGGAATCGGCCGCTACGAGGGCCTGACCCAGATACCGGTCGGCACGTCCCCGCACGATTGCGTCGCCCTCGAATATGCCGGCGGCGACAAGCTCTACGTTCCGGTCGAGAATATCGACATCCTGTCGCGCTACGGCAGCGAGAGCGACGGAGTGGCGCTCGACAAGCTCGGCGGCGAAGCCTGGCAGCGGCGCAAGTCGCGGATGAAGGAGCGGATCCGCGAGATTGCGGGCGAGCTGATCAAGACCGCGGCCGAGCGGGCTCTGCGCCCCGGCGCGGTGGTCGAGCCCGACACCAGCTACGCCGCCTTCGCCGACCGTTTCCCTTACGAGGAAACCGAGGACCAGGATCGCGCCATCTCGGACGTCTTCGACGATCTCGCCGCCGGCCGGCCGATGGACCGGCTCGTCTGCGGCGACGTCGGTTTCGGCAAGACCGAGGTCGCCCTGCGCGCCGCCTTCACAGCGGCGATGGCCGGCCACCAGGTTGTGCTCGTCTGCCCGACCACCCTGCTCGCCCGCCAGCATTACCAGACCTTCTGCGAGCGCTTCCGAGGCTTTCCGATCGAGATCGGCCGGCTCTCCCGCCTCGTCCCGGCCAAGGAGGCCAAGGACACCAAGGAGGGGCTGAAGGCCGGCCAGGTCGACATCGCCATCGGCACTCACGCTCTCCTCGCCAAGAATGTCGAGTTCAAGAATCTCGGACTCGTCATCGTTGACGAGGAGCAGCGCTTCGGGGTCACCCACAAGGAGCGCCTCAAGGCGATGCGCGCCAACGTCCACGTGCTGACGCTGACCGCCACGCCGATCCCGCGCACCCTCCAGATGGCGATGTCGGGCCTTCGCGAGCTCTCCGTAATCCAGACCCCGCCGGTCGACCGCCTGGCGGTGCGCACCTACGTCATGCCCTGGGACCCGGTCGTGATCCGCGAGGCATTGCTTCGCGAGCATTATCGCGGCGGCCAGACCTATTTCGTCGCCCCCAGGGTCGCCGACCTCGCCGACCTCGAGCAATATCTTCGCGACGAGGTCCCCGAAGTGAACGCCGTCACCGCCCACGGGCAGATGGCGCCGACCGAGGTCGAGGAACGGATGAGCGCTTTCTACGACCGCAAGTACGACGTCCTCCTGTCGACGACGATCGTCGAGAGCGGCCTCGACATCCCGTCCGCCAACACGCTCATCGTCCACCGCGCCGACCGCTTCGGCCTCGCCCAGCTCTATCAGCTCCGGGGCCGGGTCGGACGGTCGAAGACTCGGGCTTATTCCTACCTGACCACGCCCGCCACCCGAACCGTCACGGAGGCGGCGGACAAGCGCCTTAAGGTCCTCGCCAACCTCGATACCCTCGGCGCCGGCTTCCAGCTCGCAAGCCACGACCTCGACATCAGGGGCGCCGGCAACCTGCTCGGCGACGAGCAATCGGGCCATATCAAGGAGGTCGGCTTCGAGCTCTACCAGTCGATGCTCGAGGAGGCGATCATGGCCGCCAAGAGCGGCGGCGAGCTCAAGACGAGCGGCGAATTCTCCCCGCAGATCACGGTCGACGCCCCGATCATGATCCCGGAGGATTACGTCCCCGACCTCGACCTGAGGATGGGCCTCTACCGGCGGATGAACGAGCTTGAGGCGAGCGGCGAGATCGAGGCCTTCGCCGCCGAGATGATCGACCGCTTCGGCAAGCTCCCGGAGGAGACCGACAACCTCCTCAAGGTCATCGAGATCAAATTGAACTGCCGCGCCGCCCAGGTGGTGAAGCTCGACGTCGGCCCCAAGGGCGCGCTCGTCCACTTCCACAACGACACCTTCCCCGATCTGGAAGGCCTGATCGCCTACGTCCAGCGCCTCAAGGGCACTGCCAAATTGAGGCCCGACAGCAAGCTGGTCATTTCGAGAAGCTGGCCCGACGCTGCAAGCCGGGTCAACGGCGCCCTTCAGCTCTCCAAGGGTCTGGCCCGGATATTGGGTTAGGTCACTCCGGCGCAAGCCGGGGCCTCGTGGAGACTCGCCGAAACCTTCCGTCCGGGGGGTCCCGGCTTTCGCCGGGATGACGGTTAGCCGTCGCTGCTTTGGTATCCAGCCAGGGCCCGCCCCGGAGCTTGAGATATGTTAAGCCTGTTATCCCAAGTTTCGCTCGCTTCGTCCCGCCCGCCGCAACCTACGCTGCGCCCCCCGGTTGACCCGTCGTACCTGGAGGAAAACGCCGCGATGTTGCTGATTTCATTGATGCTTGCCGCTGCCCCCACGTCGACGGTCAAGCCCGACATCGTCCAGCGCCGCGAAGCTTCCCGCGCGCGCCCGGCATCCTCCATCAACAGGTCGAAACGCCTGATCGAGCTCGAAGCCGCGGTTAGATCGCTTCCTCTCGCCGCTGCGGAGCAAGGTCACGGAGCCGGCCCCAAGGGTATGTAAGGGGACACGTACTTCCACGGGGGTACGTGTCCCCGCTCATTCCGTCGTCCCGGCGAAAGCCGGGACCTCGGGGAGGCCCGCAGAGCCTTTATCGGCCGGAGGTCCCGGCTTTCGCCGGGATGACGGGCTAGGCGGACATCAGCCCCACCAAAGTCTCCACATCCACCGGCGGCGAGCACAGGAAGCCCTGGTAGAGGTTGCAGCCTTCCCTCGCGAGCAAGGTCAGCTGCTCCTCGCTCTCCACCCCTTCCGCGATCACCTCGAGCCCGAGCGAGCGGGCCATGTCGATCACGCTTCGGATCACCACCTGGTCACGGGGGGATCCGCCGATATCCTCGACCAGGCGCTTGTCGATCTTGAGATAATCGAGCGGCAGCGCCTTCAGATAGGCGAGGCTCGAATAGCCGGTTCCGAAATCGTCGATCGCCACCCGCAGCCCGCCCTCGCGAAGCCGGGCGAGCAAATTGCCGGCCGCTCCGAGATCCTCGATCAGGCCGCTCTCGGTGACTTCGACGGTGAGCCGGCCGGAATCGAACCCTCCCTCGGCGACCAATGCGATGAACTGCTCTGCGAAACCCGGCCGGACGATATCGGCTGCGGTGATGTTGACCGACAGCCGGAGGGCGGAAAGCGACTCGGGCCAGGCGGCGGCGGCCGCCACCGCCTTCCTCTGGACGTGGTCGGAAAGCTGGACGAGATAGTCGGAGCGCTCGGCGACGCTGAACAGCGTCATTGCGCCAAGCTCGCCGAAGCGCGGGTGACGCCAGCGGGCGAGCGCCTCGGCGCCGACGATCCGGCGGGTCGCTACCGAGACCTGCGGCTGGAACAATATCTCGATCTCGTCCTGATCCAGCGCCCGCCTGAGATCGATCTCGAGCTGGTCGCCGAGCGCGCTGTCGCTCGCCGCCCCGGCGTCGACGACCTTGACGGGTCCGGCCTCGCTCGACTTGGCCTCCGCGAGAGCCCCGCTGGCGCGGCGGAGCAAGCCCGCGGCGTCCTCGTCCTCTTCGGAAGCGACCACGCCCACCCGGCTTCCCAGGGTGATGACATGATCGCCCGACATGAACGGGCGGCCGATCGCCTCGACCAGCTGCCCGGCGAGGAAGCGGCCCTCGGCGAGGCTGGTCGGAGCCGCGAGCAGGATCGCGAACTCGGCGCCGGCTATCCTCGCGACGAGCCTTCGCCGCCCGTCCGAATCGGCGAGGCGCTCGATCCGGCGGGCGGCGGCCTGAAGGACCGCATCGCCGGTGGGACGCCCGAAGGCGGCGTTGATCGTGTCGAAGCGGCTGACCGCGAGTAGCAGGACGACAAGCGCCGGCCGCCCCTGGCCTTCGAGCTTGAGCTGCCTCTGGATCCAGGCCCGGGCCGCGCGGCCGTCGCGCACGCCCGTCATCGGATCGCGCGACTGCCAGGCCGCGCCCTCGACCTGGACGATCGCCTCGGTCCGGCCGACCACGCCCTCACCTTCGACCCGGACATGGTGGGCGAGCCGGGCGCCTTCGCCCTCCGAATCCGAATGTGCGAAGGCGGTCGACTGGCCGGTGGCGAGAAGCCGGTCGATGGCGCCGCGCGCGGCCTTGCGGCCGTCCGGGTCGAGCTTTCGGAACAGCTCCATCAGGCTGATCCTCTGGCCGGCTTCGTCGCCCAGGCCCGCGCGCCGAGCCAAAGCCGGGCTGAGCTCGATCGATTGAGAGCCGGGCGTCCACCGCCAGGAGGCGCTTCCGGGCTTGCCCTTCCGGCCCTCGGCTTCGCCTCGGCGAAGCGGCCTTCGGCCGCCGACCCGTTCGGAGTGACGATGCGCATATTGAAGCGCCTGAAGGAACTGGGAATCGCTGAACGGGCTGACCAGGAAGTGCGTGGCGCCGTCGGCATAGAGGGTGTCGAGCGCGTCGGAATCGCCGCGCGAGAGCAGGACCAGCAGTGCAGCGCAATTGGCCTCGGCGGGGTCCGCGAGGCTTCTAACGGCCTCCTTGCCTTCGGGAAGGGCGCCGCGCGCGTCCACTACGGCCACCGAAGCCCCCGACGCGATGAAGCGGCCCTCCGCATTGTCAGCCCGCCGGGCGGCGATTGCGAGCCATCCCGCCCGTTCGGCGGTGGCGGTGAGTTCGTCCCTATGCCGGAAGGACAGCAGGAAGAGCGGTGCGCCGGACGCGGCCATGCCTCCCTCTCCCTTTCCGCAAGACGCCGCTTCGAACCCCATCGCTCTACTCTGGGCCTTTCCCCTCAACAATCGGTTTAGATTGGCGCAGGTGCCGCCGCGGGACGGGGCGCTCGTTCCAATTTAACCGAATCCGATGACAAAGCGCCTTGGTGTAGGCTGGAAAGCTTGCTACAGCATTGATTGCGAGCCGTTTTTTACGGGAAGCAGGGGGGAATAGACATGATCATCGAAGAGGAGACGCTGCTGCGTCCCCGCGACCGGCGAAGCCGTGCCGTCACCGCCAGGACGCCGTGCGGCCGTGGGGCGGTGTCGATGCTGCTCGAATGCGGCCACGTGACCCGCCGCCGGCCGGCCATCTGCCAGCCGTCGCGGCTGATCTGCGAGCAGTGCTGAGCGCAAGGCGTTCGAAGCCCCGGCTATTGATATCGCGCCGATAAGCGCTACCGCCGGCCAAGCGGATCAAGTTGTCGGAGTGCGCGCGTTGGCTGACAAGGATTGCGTCGACCCTCGGCCCGACAGCCGCGAATCGCTGTTCAGCTTCCTCGACCGGCTGAGCCAGGCCGCTTCGAGGTCCACCGACGCGGACGAGATCCTCACCATCACGACCAGCCTAACGGCCGAGCATCTGGGCGTCACCAATTGCGCCTATGCGGACATGGACGAGGACGAGGACGGCTTCACCATCCGGGGCGACTGGCATGCGCCGGGATCGCCCTCGATCGTCGGGCATTATCGGCTGGCGGACTTCGGCGCTCTCGCTGTGAAGGAGCTCAAGGCGGGCCGGCCGCTCATCATCAACGACAACCTGGCCGAGATCGCGCCGCACGAGGCGAAGACCTTCCAGGACATCGGAATAGCCGCCACCATCTGCATGCCGCTCGTCAAGGCGGGCCGGCTCAGCGCCCTGATGGCGATCCACGACAAAATTCCCCACCCCTGGTCGGCCTACGAGCTCGAGGTGATCCGCGAGGTCACCGACCGGTCCTGGGCCCATGTCGAGCGGGTACGGGCGGAAGCGGAGCTTCGCTCCAGCCACGAGCGTTTCCGGGCTGCAGTCCAGGCGACCCGCGGAGTGCTCTGGACGAACGATTCCGAAGGCCGGATGGTGGGCGAACAGTCCGGCTGGTCGGCTCTGACCGGGCAGAGCTACGATCAATATCAGGGTTACGGATGGTCGGATGCGGTCCATCCCGACGACGTCCAGCCCACGATCGAGGCCTGGAACGAAGCGGTGCGGAGGCGCGACACGTTCGTCTTCGAGCATCGGGTCAGGCGCTTCGACGGCGACTGGCGGCTCTTTTCGGTCCGGGCCACGCCCGTCCTCAGGCCCGACGGAAGCGTCGCGGAATGGGTCGGGGTCCATAACGACGTCACCGAAGCGCGCGACGCGGAGGACGCGCTCAGGGAGGAGACCCGGGTCCTCGAGGCGCTGAACAAGACCGGCGCCGCCTTGGCCGCCCAGCTCGACCTCGAAAGCATCGTCCAGACCGTCACCGACGCCGGGGTGGAGCTGACCGGAGCCCAGTTCGGAGCGTTCTTCTACAACGTCCTGAGCTCCAGCGGCGAGAGCTACATGCTCTACACGCTTTCCGGGGCGCACCCGTCCCAGTTCCAGTTCGGAATGCCGCGCAATACGGCCGTCTTCCACCCGACTTTCGCCGGGGAATGCATCATCCGTTCGGACGACATCACCAGCGATCCCCGCTATGGCCTCAGCGCTCCGCATTTCGGAATGCCCGAAGGCCATTTGCCGGTCGTCTCCTACCTGGCGGTCCCGGTCCGGAGCCGATCCGGCGAAGTGATGGGAGGCCTGTTCTTCGGCTATCCGGAGCCCGGGCGGTTCACCGAGCGCCATGAGCGGCTGATCGTCGGAATCGCCGCCCAGGCCGCCGTCGCCATCGACAATGCGCGGCTCTATCAGGCGGTCCAGCAGGCCAGGGAGACCCTCGAGCAGCGCGTCGACGAGCGCACGGCCGAGCTTCAGAAGGTCCACGAGGCGCTCGCGCAGGCCCAGAAGCTCCAGGCCCTGGGGGAGCTGACCGGCGGGATCGCTCACGATTTCAACAACCTCATGACCGTCGTCTCCGGTTCGGCCGACGTCCTTCTGCGCCGGTCCGACCTTCCCGAAGCCAAGAGACGCCAGTATCTCCAGGCGATCGGCGACACGGCCAAGCGCGCCACAACCCTGACCCAGCAGCTTCTCGCCTTCGGCCGGCGGCAGGCGATCAAGCCCGAGGTGCTCGACGTCGACTCCACGCTGGACGCCTTCGCAGAAGTCCTAAGGCGGACGCTCGGCAGCCGGATCCAGGTTGCGCTGGATCTCGGCGCCGTCCGCGGCCCCGTTCGGGTCGATCCCACGCAGCTTGAGGCGGCCGTGCTCAACGCCGCCGTCAACGCGCGAGACGCCATGCCGAAGGGCGGCCGCCTCGTCATCGCGACCCGGACCGTCGACGAAGGCGGGAAGCCCTTCCTCCGGCTTTCGGTCAGCGACGACGGCCTTGGAATGCCGCCGCGCGTTGTCGAGCGCGCGTTCGAGCCCTTCTTCACGACCAAGGAGGTCGGCAAGGGCACCGGCCTCGGCCTCTCCCAGATTCACGGCTTCGCCGCCCAGGCGGGAGGCAAGGCGGAAATAGAATCGCGCGAAGGCGCGGGCACCACAATCCACATCCTGCTTCCAGTCACCGACGAAGCCTTGTCGCTTCAGGCCGAGGGCCCCGGTCACGCCGCGCTCCCCGGGGACTGCCGGGTCCTGCTCGTCGAGGACAACCGCCAGGTTCGCGAATTCGCGCATGAGCTGCTGACGGACCTCGGCTGCCGGGTCATTCCGGCCGAGGATGCGCAGTCGGCGCTGGAGATCCTGAAGGTCGAGAAGGTCGACCTGGTGTTCACCGACGTCGTCATGCCCGGCACGAGCGGAGTCGAGCTTGCGACGACCCTGCGACGGCAGATGCCCGGCTTGCCGGTGCTCCTCGCGACCGGATACAGCGAGGAGCTTCTGAACACGGACCACGATTTCAGGGTCCTGCCCAAGCCCTATGACGGAAAGAGCCTGATCGAGGCGATGGCCGCGGCACTCGAGCACGGGCGTTCCGACTAGATGATCCGTCATTGCGAGGAGCGAAGCGACGAAGCAATCCAGTGCGGGCCCTTGCGCTGCAGGATTGCTTCGCTTCGCTCGCAATGACGAACCGATTTCTACCAGCGTTCAGCCTCGGTGACTTTGTCCCGCTTCAAAGCCTGTCGAAAACCGACCCCATCCGAGGGCTGAACAACCGGTCGTAAGTCTTGAGCAGGAAGGAGTCGGTCATCCCGGCGATGTGATCGCAGATCACCCGCCGGTCGCCGCCCGATTCCCCGAAACGCCGATAGGTCGGCCCGGGTAGAAGCGCCTTCGGGTCCGAAGCCAGAGTCTCGAACACCGCCACCACCATCATCTGTCCCTTGAATTCCAGGTGCTGGACTCCGGGGCTCAGGATCACCGTCTCCATGACGGCTTCCTTGAGCGCGGTGAGGAAGCGCTTCGGACCCTCCGGAAGGGCGGCGCGGTAGCGGATCAAGGCCTCGTCGAACGCTTCCAAAGTCTCGATCCGGCAAGCGGTGATGAAATGGTGGACCATCCGGCCGATCATCCGCTTGCGCCGCCCGCCCTCGCCGAAGAGGGACTGGACGAAGCCGCCGTAGACGTCGTTGGCGAACTCTGCGGGATATTTCGCCTTGAGCGAGTCGAGGAAGCCGGCGCAGCTTTCCGGCGGAACGAGCCGCTCGAAATCGGCCCGATCGATCAGTCGAAGCGCCAGCGCGTCCTCGAGGTCGTGGACCCCGAAGGCGATGTCGTCGGCGAGGTCCATGATGCTGCAGTCGAACGACTTGTGCCGAGTCCGGCCATGCGCTCCGTCGCGCGCCTCGACGGTGGTGAAAAGATCGCGATCGGCGGAAACCAGCGGCGCGAGTATCCACTCGGCGAGGTCGGACTCGCTGTCGAGATGGCATTTGGGCGGCTTGCACGCGGCACGGTCGAGCAAGGCCACCGCACTCGTCCCCGATGCCAGACGAGGCGCGATCGCCGGGTTGGCGAGGCAGCTGAACGGAGCCGGATATTTGAGAACCCCGAGCAGGGTGCGCCGGGTGAGATTGGCCCCGGCGCCGGTGGAATATTTCTCGAGCCGGCCAAGGATCCTCAACGTCTGCCCGTTCCCCTCGAAGCCGCCATTGTCGCGCATGCAATAATTGAGTGCCACCTCGCCGCCATGGCCGAAAGGCGGATGGCCGAGGTCGTGCACCGCGCCCGCGGCCTGGATCATGCTTCGGCTTGGAAGGACCGGTCGGGCCGGATGGTCGCCGACGTCCCGCTCGAACTGGCGCGCGATCCCGTCCGCCACCTGGGCAACTTCGAGCGAATGGGTGAGCCGGGTGCGATAGAAGTCGCTGTCGCCGAGGTTGAGGATCTGGGTCTTGCCTTGGAGGCGGCGGAACGAGGCCGAATGGATGACCCGGGCATAATCGACGTCGGCCGCGCCGCGCGCGTCGTCTCCCTGCGGACTCCATCCTTCGCGGCGTTCGAGCCAGCTCATTCAATTCTCCGTTTCTCCCCTTCCCCTAGCGCCCGCCCCACCTTGCCGCTAGCAAGCAGGCATGACGGCCAACGCCGACCTCCCCACCGCCCTCCTCGCCTCCCCTGCCGAGGCGGCCCAGTCGGCCGAGGCCCTCCTTCGCGACGCCTACGACTTCGTTCCGCTCGCCCAGGCCGAGCAGGTGATCGCGCTGGGCGGCGACGGTTTCCTTCTCCAGACCCTTCACGACATGCTCAATTGCGGTCGGACCCTGCCCATCTTCGGGATGAACCGGGGGACGGTTGGCTTCCTGATGAACGAGTGGCGGATCGACGGGCTTAGGGAGCGGGTCAACCGGGCCAAGGCGGTGTCGGTGGCGCCCTTGCGGATGGAGGCGGTGACGGTCTCGGGCGAGACCGTCTCGAGCCCCGCGATCAACGAAGTGTCGCTTCTTCGGGAGACCAGGCAGACCGCCCGGATCGAGGTTTCGGTGAACGGCCGGACCGTGCTCCCCGAGCTGGTCTGCGACGGGGTGCTGGTCGCGACCCCCGCCGGCTCGACCGCCTATAATTTCTCCGCCCAGGGGCCGATCCTTCCGCTCGCAGCGAACCTCGTCGCCTTGACTCCGATCAGCCCGTTCCGTCCCCGGCGCTGGAAGGGCGCGCTCGTCCCCGACGATCTCACCATCTTCCTTCGGGTTCTCGACGCCGAGAAACGGCCCGTCTCCGCCGTCGCCGACCAGCGCGAGGTGCGCGACGTCGCCACGGTCGAGGTCCGGGTCGACCGGACCCAGGCGCTCACCTTGCTGTTCGATCCCGAGCACGCCCTCGACGAACGAATCTCGATGGAGCAGTTCGCGGTCTGAGCAGGAAGCTTCGGCCAGGCCCTTGCCAGTCCGAGAAACCCGCTGCTATAGGCGCGCCTCGCCCGAGAGGCTGCTCCCCGGTAGCTCAGCGGTAGAGCATCCGACTGTTAATCGGATGGCCGATGGTTCGAATCCGTCCCGGGGAGCCACTCTCGCGAAACCCTCTTCTGAAGCAGAGCGCCAGGGTTGCGCGTGCAGCGGGCGGACCACTAGTCTGGCTCCTCGATCGTCGGCGGTGGCCGCCCTCAGGAGCGCTCGCTATAGGCTCGCTTGGGAGTTTTTATGACGCCAGACATCCCTGACGGCGTTGATCCTGCCGGCCACGAGGCGCTTCGGAACGGCGGTGCCGGGTCGACTCCTCGTCCCGAAGCCCATGCCGCTTCCGATTCGGCGGGCGAGCTCGCGCTGAACCGGCGGCTCGAGGACGAGCCGCAATCGCTGCTCTTGAATATTCACAAGGCGGATTGCCGGCTTCGGGCCGGCGACGACGATCTGGCCTGCTATTTCTACAGGCGCGCATTGCAGATCGCCAAGGATCGGCCCTCGACACAGGAGGAGTCGGCCGAGGTGCGGCGGGCGCAGCGGGCGCTCGCCGAGGCGGCGGGACGCGCGCATTCGCGACGCGAAGCGCGGCTCACCGAACGAGGATTGCCGCCCCAGCAATGGAGCCCTCGCCTGCGGGCGTCGCTCGAGCTCGCGGCGGCTCCACGGCCCTATGACGTCGAGGATCCGCGCCGCTTCTATCTTCAGGACCCCACCCACTATCATTATCCGGGACTGCCGCAGATCCCCTTCTACGAAAGGGATCGATTCGATTGGGCGCCGAAGATCGAGGCGGCGACCGCTTCGATACGCGAGGAGCTGATCGGGTTGCTGGCGAAAGGCTCGGACGAGCTTCGCCCCTTTCGCCCGAACGACGACGGCATGCCGCTGGGCGTCGGCAAGGCGCTGCGCGACGGCCGCAACTGGGGCGTGCTGGCCTTGTGCGAGCAGGGCTGGCTGGACCCTGCCTATATCGACCGCTGTCCGCGCACCTGGGACACGCTCCTGCGACACGTCCCAGTCCCGCGAGTCCCCGGCTGGGGGCCGAGCATGGTCTTCTCGCTGTTGAAGGCGGGCGCCCATATCGGCGCCCACACCGGCATGTACAACTCACGGCTCATCTGCCACCTGCCGCTGATCGTCCCGCCCAACTGCCGTTTCCGGGTCGGCGAGGAGGTCCGCGAATGGGAGGAGGGCAAGCTGCTCATCTTCGACGACACGATCGAGCACGAAGCCTGGAACGACGGAGCGCAGGATCGCGTAGTCCTGATATTCGATATCTGGCGGCCGGAATTGACCGAGCAGGAGAAAGGCGAGCTCACCCTGCTGTTCTCGGATTGAGCGTAGCGGCCACGGTCGAGCCGGGGCCGCAGGCCGCAATTCGGGTTCGCACGAAAAACAGGAAGGACACGAAGGCGCCTCGCCGGCGCGGAGCTTGCGGCCTTTTCGGTCGCGCTAAGCCCTCCAGTGAATCTAATTGAAAAGATTAGCGGAAACGGCTTGCGCAGTCGTGGCCGGGAACATAGATTATTGATAGAAATCAAGTTCCCACAAGGGCCGCACCGGGGGGCGCGGCTCGAAGCCGAAAGCCGATCATGCCCAGCTTTGACCCGGTCGCGACTGAAGTCGCGGCGACGCAGGCCCATCACCGCTGGACGGAGGAGGCCGCCCATGGCTGGTATGCCGGGCTCCCCTGGCTCGTGGGCTGCAATTTCACGCCGTCCTACGCCATCAACCAGCTGGAGTTCTGGCAGAGCGAGACCTTCGACCCCGTGGCCATCGATCGCGAGCTCGCCTGGGCCGCCGCGCTCGGAATGAACTCAGTCCGGGTCTATCTCCACGACCTGCTCTGGCATCAGGACCCGGAGGGCTTCACCGCCCGGATCCATGCCTATCTCGCCATCGCCGACAGCCACGGGATCCGAACCATGCTGGTCCTGTTCGATTCCTGCTGGGATCCCGATCCCGCGCTCGGGCCGCAGCGGGACCCGGCCCCGGGCGTTCACAATTCCGGATGGGTGCAATCCCCCGGAATGGCGGCGCTCGGGGACCCTTCGCAGCACGAACGGCTGCGCGGCTACGTGTCGGGCGTCGTGGCCGCCTTCGCTCAAGATCCCCGGGTGCTCGCCTGGGACATCTGGAACGAGCCCGACAACGGGCCCGAAGTCGCTTTGTGCAACCGAGCCGAGATCGCCGCCAAGTCGGCCCTCGTCACTCCGCTCCTGATCGAGGCGTTCCAATGGGCTAGGGAAGCGCGTCCCAGCCAGCCGCTGACCAGCGCGATCTGGCTCGGCAACTGGTCGGCGCATCACAAGCTGAGCCCCATCCAGCGCGTGCAGACGTCCAACTCGGACGTCGTCTCCTTCCATAATTACGGCAAGCCCCGCGACTTCGGGCGGCGCCTGAGCTGGCTGAAGAGCTTCGGCCGGCCGATCCTGTGCACCGAATATATGGCACGCTCGGAAGGCAGCACGTTCCAGGCCATCCTGCCCAAGGCCAAGAAGCACCGGGTGGCGGTCTTTTGCTGGGGCCTCGTCACGGGCCGCACCCAAACCCACCTCGCCTGGGACCCGGCCAGGAACGAGAAGATCGCCGGCGGCTCGGGGAAGTGGTTCCACGACGTGCTTCACCCGGACGGACGGCCGCACCTCGCCCACGAAGCCGAGTTCCTGCGGCGGATCACGGGCCGCGTGGACATCGCGGCTTAGGGCGGCGAGCTCCACCTCCCCCGACTGGCCCGGTCTCGTCCGCCCAGGCTTCAGCCCGCCGATCTCCGCCAAGGCAGGCGCAGGGCGAGACGCGCGCTTAGCGCCAAATGTCCCCCGACGGCGAAGAAAACCACCTGGATCAGTCATTTACCCCTCGCGACGAAGCAAATCCTTACCTGCGTAAGGGACTCGTCCGCCGGCGATGCTATTAGTCGCGGCGAAGCGAGGGAGGGCAAGATGGGCAAGGGACCGGATTATCGTCACCATATCGAACGGGCGCGCGTCGAGATGGACTGCGCCTACCGCGCGGGGCACCCCGCCGCGGCCGCCTCGCACATGAAGCTTTCGGTCCTTCACATGGATCGGGCGCGCCTCGCCAGGGATTGCGGGCAGCCCGATTCCCGAGCGCCGCGGACGGGCTACGGTTGCGGCGGATAAGCCGTCGCCCGTCGAACCGTCGCGAATGGCCCGAACGCTCGAGGAGGGCCGATGACTTCGAAGCTGCCCCATGAAGGAGTCTACGTCCGGCTCGGCCTGTCGTCGGTGCACGGAATCGGCGTGTTCGCGATCCGGCCGATCGCCGCGGGGACGGACATCTTCGCCAACGATCTGGTGCCGCTGGTCTGGGTGAGCAAGGCCGAGCTCGAGCGCTCGAACCTCACTCCGGCCGAACGCGCTTTCTACCACGATTTCGGGATCAACCGGGGCGACCGGATCGGCTGCCCGGCCAATTTCCACAACCTCACCCCCGGCTGGTACCTGAACGAGCCTGCGCCGGGTGCCGAGGCCAATGTCGCGAGCACCGGCGGTCTCGGCTTCATCGCCCGCCGCGACATCGCCGAGGGAGAGGAGCTGAGCATCGATTATTCTGAGTTCAGCGACCAGGACGACTCCGCTCCCTGAAGGGAGAGGCCGGGGTCGGTCCGCCGAAGGCGGCCTACACTCCGAAGTCGGCAGAAAGTCTCGCTACGCTCGCCTACCCACCCCCTGCCCTCTGCCTTCCAGCGAAAGGGAAACAGACGCCGGCGCTTCAAATACCGCCCTCCCTTCCAGGAAGCGGGGCCAAGTCACCGAAGCTGGCTGTCCTTGCTTCCGCGCCGGTTGATCCCCGCACCCGAACGCCTCGCCTCGGCGTCGCGCTCCGACTGGCAGGCGACGCAGGTCCGGGTCCCGGGCAGCGCCGCCCGGCGCCGCTCGGCGATGGGCTCGCCGCAATCCTCGCAATATTCCGAGCCCTCGCCCGCCGGCAGCCTGGCCCGGGCGCTCAGCACCGCGTCCTTCACGGTATCGTCGATCTGATCCTGCACCGCGCCGTCGCGCGCCCATCCGCCGGCCATGGCGAAGCTCCTTTTCAGTCTCGCATGTAAATGGGATTCCCCTCCGCTTCGTTCCAGGCGTCCGGCCCGGCCAATGAAATCAACGCTTTAGAAATTGGTGCCTGGCACCGATTTTCTCACGGCCCGGCCAGGTGAGAATTCGGTGTCCGACACCAGTTTTTTCTCGTCACCGATTTTTCTCGTGGCGCGGCCAATGAAATCAACGCTTTAGAAATTGGTGCCTGGCACCGATTTTCGGGTCGGGCCCTCTCGTCGCCGGAAAGCCGGGGCCACGGGGAGACCCGCCGGGACTTCCTGTCCCGCGGGCCGCTTTCGCCGGGTCGAGGGCGCGCCTCGCCGCCCCGGGCCCCAGGCCGCGGCGCTACATCTTCAGGCTCACCCTCGCGTAGAAGAACGTGCCGGGCACGTCGTAGGTCGTCGGGTCCATGTTGTTGAGGCCGCAGGTGAAGCAGGCCGGCGGGTCGACGTCGAACAGGTTGTTCGCGCCCAGCGCGAAGCCGAAGCCGTTCCAATGCTCCGGCTCCCAGCGCAGCTGCAGGTCGGTGTAGAAGCGCGACCCCAGGCGGTTGCCGTTGGCCTCGCCTACCCCCTTGATGTAGCGGCCGGTCAGCGAGCCTCCGAAACCGCTTTTTCCGCTTTGGGTCCAGTCGAGCACCGCGGTCGACTTCCATTTCGGGAAGGCCTGGTCGGGGCTGCCCTGCTCGGTACCCTCGCGCTCGATCCGGGTGAAGCCGTTGGTGGCAGGCACGGTGACGGTGTAGTTGAACAGGAAGGTGTTGCTCCAGTAGAGGCCGAAGCGGCCGAGCCCGGTGTCGCCGGTGCGGTAGTTCAAGATGACGTCGAGGCCGTTCGTCTCGATCCCCGCGATGTTCTGCAGGAGGCCTCGGATCTGGGTGACCGCGCCCGAGGCGGAACGGGTGATCGCGGCGCAGGAGAGCGCGTCGCCGCCCTCGGCGCACCGGCCGAGCAGGACGTCCGCGTCGATCGCCTGGATGGCGCCGTCGACCTTGATGTCGAAATAATTGGCCTCGAGGCTGAAGCGGCGAAGGAAGGTCGGGCTGAAGACCGCGCCCGCCACCCAGCTTTCGGACGTCTCCGGGTCGAGCTGCTGATTGCCCCCGGTGATCACCGGAAGCTGGGGATTTGCCTGGACGTAGCTTCCGTTCGCCGGGACTCCCGCCGCGATGCAATTGGTCCGCACCGCCGCGGGGATCTGGCCGCCGACGGCCGAGCAGGGGTCGACGATCTCCTGGTCGAAGCGCGACGGAGTGCCGAACAGCTCGCCGATCGTCGGCGCCCGGAAACCCTGGGCCCAGCTGCCGCGGAAAAGAAGGCCCTCGATCGGGGCCCAGTCGGCGGTGGCCTTGAGGGTCGTGGTCGAGCCGGTGGTCGAATAATCGGAAAAGCGGGCCGCGCCCGTCACTTCCAGACGATGGAAAAAGGGAGTCTCGCGAAGCAAGGGCAGTCGAAGCTCGATATAGGCTTCGTCGACATTGTAGCCGCCGCGCGTCGGCAGCGCCGGGATGTCGGAGCCGAGGCCCGCTGCAACGGTCGGATCGGGGTCGAAGCGCCCGGTCTGGTCGCGATGCTCGACCCCGACCGCGAAGCCCGCGGCGCCGCCCGGCAGGTCGAACAGCTCGCCGGTGAGGTTGGCGGTTACGTCCCACAGGGTCTGACGGCTGCTGTCGCGCTGGGTGAAGGCGACGTAATCGTACATGGCCTGGGTGATCGAGCCGGCGCCCCCGAACAGGTTGAACGGAACGCAGGGCGCGGTGCAGGCGGCCACCGGTCCCAGCGCCCGGGCGAGATTGGCGGCGTTGACGTTGCCGAGCACCGTCTGCTGAGCCTTGTTGCGGCCGTAGAGGCCGTTCACGTCCCAATACCAGTCGCGGCCGCCGACCTCGAACTTGCCGTCCAGCGTCGCCGAGACGTACCGTGTGTCGACCCGCTGGTTATAACGGCGCGGCCCACCCTCGACGACCCGGCGGCCGATGAACGCGAGGTTGGAGGCGTCGAGGGTCACTCCGAACGGGTTGAACGGGTTGGTCGAATGGATGGTGATCGTGTCGAGAAGGTTGCCGTTGCCGGCGTCGGGACCGACGAAAAGCGGTAGCGGTGCGGCCTGGTTCTTCGAGTTGCGCCGGTTCCAGACGGCCTTCAGCGACAGGTTCGCCGCCTCGCCCAGCTCCTGCCTGAGGTTGGCAAAGGCGCCGTAGCGCTCCAGCGGGGTCTGGATGAAGTTGAACGGCGCGAAGTTGAACCGGTCCGGAGCGCCGGCGAAGGGCCGGAAATCGGCGACGGTCGGCGTCCGGCCGATGACGGGAGCCTTCAGCGTCAGATCCTGGCCGAGCAGGATGAAGCGGCCGTTGGGGGTACCCGAGCTGCACGAGGAGTCGCAGGCGGTGGTGCCGGGGGTCGGGAAGAGCGAGAGGTCGCGGCCGGCGGAGCTGATCCCGTCCTGCTTCACGTAATTTGCGCCGACGACGAGGCTGGTTCCGGAATCGAGCTTGCCGGTGCCCCAGCTCGCCTGGAGGTTGCGGGTGAAGCCGTCGCCTTCGCTCATCACCCCCAGCTGCGCGGACAGCCGAAGCCCCTCCTGCTCCTTGCGGGTGATGATGTTGACGACGCCCGCGATCGCGTCCGAGCCGTAGATGGCGGAGGCGCCGTCCTGGAGCACCTCGATCCGCTCGATGGCGCTTTCCGGAATCGAGTTGAGGTCCGTGGCGCCGGGGACCCCGCTCGCCGACGCTCCGTTGACGTAGCGTAGGCCGTCGACCAGCACGAGCACGCGCTTCGACCCCAGGTAGCGCAGATCGACCTCGGCGGAGCCGGCGCCGACTCCGCCGCCGTCCGGCGGATTTCCGAAATTTCCCGAATTGTTGAAGCGGCTGTTAAGGGCGCCTCCCGAGCTTGGAAGACGCTGGATGATGTCGGCCGCCGAGGTGAGTCCGGTCCGGCCGATGTCCGCCTCGTCGAGGAAGGTGACCGGCTGGTCCTGGTCGAGCGGATTGCGGCGGATCCGGGAGCCGGTGATGACGATGGTCTCGTCGCCCTGCGAGGAGGGGGTGGAGGCCTCCTCCAGCGGCTCGTCGGGCGTGGTGGCCGACGGCTGCGCCGACGCAGGCGCCGAGGCCAGGGCCATTGCCAGAGCGATCGAGACGCCTCCGGCGCGCAGCATTCGGTTCGATCCCGCCATGGCGATTCCCCTCGGGCACTGTCCGCGACCCCTCGCGGACCTCCGGCCCCTGGCACGAAGACTAGCCCCGATTGCCCGGCCGGCGAGAATGGATTCGCTACCGGAACGGACGATTTGATCGGGATCGTTGCGCCGCGGTGACAGCTCCCCGGGACCACGCCCCATTTTCCGCTCGCTTTTCATCGTTCTAATAGAACATAAAAGGAACGGAAAGTAAAATACTATTTATCAGAAGCTTAGCTGTTGGAATTGGCTGCAAAATCGAGAAGTCTACTTCTCGCCGCCGAAAATAATTTTCGCCGCGACTCGTGCTCCAGACCCGCGATTTTCCCGATGGCCGCCGCGCCCGCCCATGCTATCCACGCCTCTGAAGGATCGTTGCAGCTGGGGCGCTCGCGGGGGATGGCAATCGATATCGCGTCCGAGAGCGGACCGCCCGCCGGACGCTTCCGGCTGAGGCTGCCCGGCCGGGTCCCCGATTTCGGGCCCCGCGGCTTCTTCGTGTTCCGGATCGTCTGGTTCGCGGCCTTCGCGCTCGCGGTGCTCGGCCCGATCGCCGGGACCTGGCATCGGCTCGCCGAGGCGGGGCGGAACAGCGGTCTCGTCGCCGGAAGCCGTGCCGGAATCGCCCTGGCCGAGGACGATTTGACCCGGATCCGCTTCCCGGTCGGCTCGGCCGCCGCGTCGGCCGGGATCCGTCCCGGCGACGACATCGTCGCAATCGACACCCTCCCCGTCTCGCCGGTGGTGGCGATGCCGGGCTCCCCGGGCCATCCGGCGGGAGCCGGCACCGAAACCGATCACTTGCTGTTCAACGATCTCCTGAACGGGACCGAGGACCGCGAGCTGATGCTTCGTCTGCGCTCCGCCGACGGCCGCGAGCGGGAGGTCGCGGTCCAGACCGGGGAAAGCCATATCGAGCAGGGCGCCCGAGCGCTCGGGTTGCCGGGACGCCTGCTCAGCGTCGTCGACCTCCTCCACCTGCTCACCTATCCGCTGCTGCTGATCTCCGCCTGGCTGCTCTACAAGCGCAAGCGCGAGGACGTGGTGAGCTCGGTCGTCTCGCTCGCCATCCTTCTCACCATGGCGTCCGAGCAGCCCTCGGCGACCTTCCTCGTCTCGGTCGCAAAAGTGCCGACGGGAGTCCACCAGGCCCTCTACGACGTCGCCAACATCTTCCTGATCGGCGGGATCCTGCTCTTCCCCCACGGCCGGCTCTCGCCGCGGATCACGATCGTGGTGCTGGCCGCCTTGCCGTTGCTCCTGTTCCTCGAGGGCGATTTCTACCGGGCGATGCTGATCGGCGCGATGGCCGCTTCGGTCCTCCTCTTCCTGTGGCGGCTGAGGAGCGCTTCGGGCGACGAGCGCCAGCAGCTCAAATGGGCGGTGTTCGGCTTTTCGGGCTACGTCTTTTTCTTCGGAGTGGCGATCACCGCCGACATCCTCAAGGCCGGGGCTCCAAGCCTCGCCCAGCAGCTTTGCCTCGAGGTCGCGGCCGGCTTCGCGTTCGGTCTCGCCTTCCTGCTGCTTCAGGCCGGGCTCCTCGTCGCGCTTCTCCGCTATCGGCTCTACGACGCCGAGGTGGCGATCAGCCGCTCGGCGTCCTTCGCCCTCATCGCGCTCATCCTCGCCGGCATCTTCGCGGCCACGATGGAGGGCGTGAAGGAGGTGATCTTGCGCTTCTTCGGCCGCGACGCCGGCTCGATCGCTCCGATCGTCGGAGCCGCTTTGTCGACCGTGATGATCAACCCGATCTACGAGCGGGTCCAGGGCTGGGCGGAGCGGCGCTTCCAGCGCAAGCTGGTCGAGATGCGCCGCGACCTGCCGGATTGCCTTCGCGACCTCCGCCACTTCGCCACCCTGCCCGAGCTGGTCGAGGAGGTCCTGAAGCGGATCTCGTCGGGCGTCCGCTCCGCCCGGCTGGCGCTCGTCCTCGACGGGAAGGTGGCGGGGAGCCGGGGGACCGGGGCCGCGGAGGTGGATGCCTGGCTTCAAAGGACGGCGCTCGACCCCGCCTGCTCGTCCGGCGTCGAGACCGGCGATGCCTTCTTCCCCTTGCGGCGCCCCCTCAGCCTCGACGACGGAAGCTGCCTGGGCTGGATCCTGCTCGGGCCGCACCCGGACCGGTCGAGGCTCAGCACGGCGGAGCTCGACGCGCTAGGCGAGCTTTCCGGCCCGGTCGCACGCGCCGTCCGGGTGGTGCTGGCGCGCCAGGCCCGGGAGCGCGAGGTGACCGATGCGATCGCCCGGCAGCAAAGGCAGATCGACGCGCTCATGGCCGGACTCGCGGGGAGCCCCGCCGGACACAATTGAAACGCTCGGCGGCCGGCAACGGCATGAAGCTGCAACAGGGCTGGATTAACCGCGTCACTCAAGGTTACTCTGTCACTTCCCGTTGGAGGGTGGATCCATGGAAAATATCGCGCTCAAGGCGCTGAGGGCCGCCGCGGTTGCGGCCGTGCTTGCCGCTCCCGCCGCTCTGACGGCGACTCCGCTCGTCGTCCGTTCGGCCGGACCGTCGGCCAAATCCTACCCGCCGGGCCGCGCGGTCGGCGAGAACACCCCTGTGATCCTCAAGGCCGGAGACGTCGTCACCGTCCTTGCCCCGTCCGGAGCCCGGACCCTGCGCGGGCCCGGCACGTTCAAGGTGGCCGGCGGGGGCGGCGCCCCGGCCTTCAACGCCCGCTCGCGCTTCAGCGCCATGCGCGGCCCGGAAGTGCCGCCGTCGCCCGGCCTGTGGGACGTCGACGTATCGAAGAGCGGCAATGTCTGCCTCTCCGACCCCGCCCGGGTGGTCCTCTGGCGCCCCGCCGCCGCCGCCGACGGAACGCTCCAGGTTACTCCCGCCACCGGCGCCGGCCAGCCGGTCGCGTGGCCCGCCGGGCGACTGGTGCAGCGCTGGCCGCAGCAGCTCCCGATCGCCGACGGGGCCGAATATTCCCTGAAATGGGCGGACGCGGGCGAGTCGACCCGGCTCAGGTTCAAGACCTTGGCGGCGATGGGCGACGATCCGACGCTGCTGGCCAAGGCGCTTATCGACAATGGCTGCGACGCCCAGCTCGATCTACTGCTCAAGGCCGCGCCCCAGGAGTGAGGCCGGCCGCAAGCGTCAGCCGGCGGGATCGGCTGCTTCTTCGCCCTTCCTCCGAGCCTTTGCCTCCAGCAGCGCCGCTTCCGAATCGATCGAGTCGGCGAGCTCGATCAGCGTCCGGGATACACCCGAGGAGAAGCCGCAGGCGGCCTCGCGAAGGCTTTGCGCGCGCTGGCGCATGGCGGCGGCCTGCATTTTCCGAATTTCCATAGACGCACACCTCGTCCGGACAGTTCCGCCTAGTGATGCGATAACCGAATACTTGCAAGTGTATTTCGGCTTTTCTATGCTCCGCCCCTGGCCCTCAGCAAGATACCCTGGCGGCACTGGCCTTTCCCACTCCCACCAGCCTCCGCCCGCCTCCAATGCTCACTGCTTTCCGACCAGTACGATGGGCGCTCTCAAGGGATTCTGGAAAAGTCGAGTCCGCTCTTGCGGCCCGGGCCTGCGGTGACGCATAGGCCCCGGCCATGCGGTTTCCGGCGCGTTTGAAGTGGGCGCTTCTCCTCGGCTTGCTCCTGCTCCCGGGCGGATGCGGCCCCGAGGCTTCGGTCTCGGACGAGTCCGGCGGGTCCGCGAACTCCATGCCCGCCATCGCCGAATCGGCCGCGCCTGCCCTCCCCTCCCCCTCGGCCGGCCCCGCCGGCGACGAGGCCGAGCTGATCCGCCTGGAACGCGAATATGCCCGGGCCCTCGTCGGCAAGGACAGGGGATTCCTGATGCGCTTCTATGCGTCCGACTGGCGCGGCGGCAACTGGATGGGCTTCTGGTCCAAGGCGACCATGCTCAAGTCCGTCCTGAACGCGCGCTATGTCGTCAAGTCGATGGATGTCCGCGACCTCAAGGTCCGGCTGATGGGCGAGGTCGCTTTGGTCCAGGGCGTGGACGAGGAAGTCTCTTCGGTGGACGGGCGCGACACCAGCGGCAAATGGGCCTTTACCGACGTCTTCGCCCGCCGGAACGGCGCCTGGGTGGCGGTCGCCAGCCACACCAGCGAGGTCAAGCCGACGGGGCAGTAGCGGAAAGTCGGAAAATGGCGGCAAGCCGCGGCGGCACTGCGCCAGGTGTGTTGCAAGACTAACACTCTCATGCTAGGCTGTCCGAATGTCCAACGAAATTGAGATCGCGCCCGACAGGGCCCGAAGGGCCGCCGTCCGGGAGGAAACAAGCGGGCCGCAAGCTTTGACGGCCCCGGCGTCCTCGCCGGTGCTGGAACGGCTGCACGCCCTCGTGCGGCGCGGTTACACGGCCCAGCTCGGCACCCCCGGCAATCCCGACCGGGTGGTGCTTCGCCATCTCGGGCTTGCGCCCGATCTGGTCCTCCACTCCAGCGGCGACCTCGAGGGCCTGGACGCGCGGCGGCCGCGCTACAAAAGGGACATCGACCCGCCCGCTCCGATCGGCGGCGGCACCGATGCCGACCATCTGCGCTTCATGCGCTTCCTCGACACCGTGCCCCCGATCACCTTCTGGCATCGCAACCGCCCGTGGCGGAAGAAATATCTCTATCTGCCGGCGGTTCTCGTCGTCGTCTGGCTGGCCTGCGTGATGCTGACGGTGATGCTGCTCGGCAACTGAGGCTCGCGGGGACCTGGGGCGAATCGAGATTCAGCTCGGCTCCGCGCAAGCTCGAATATCGCAGTGGCTCCGTCGCTCAGCCGTGGAGATAGGCGACCGGGAGGTTCGATTCGGTGGCGAGGACGAGCTGCCAGCGTATGTCTCCCTGTCCCGGATTATGCGGATGGTGCTGACGATCCGGCAGGACGCTGTTCCCCTCCTGGGCGATCTCGTTGCCGCACCCGACGCAGCGATAGATGCCGCCGCTCGGAATATGCAGACCGGCGGGAAGGATTTGGTCGAACGAAGAATTCTTGCTCGGCTTGAGGTAGTTCGAATATTTGTAGAGCGCCAATATTTCCTCCCCGGTCCCCGACAGGTCCCCGATCGGGGGTCTAAACTGAGATAATTACCGTGACGCTAATTCGAGCCGCTGCCCGAGGCGGGGGATTGGCCCGAGCGTCAGGCTCGCGCCGTCACTTCGTCCCAGTCGCCGCCGCTCTGGATCAGCCAGGTGAAGGCGCGGTGGCGTTCGAGCAGCACCAGGGAGTCGAGGCCGGCGGGCGGCTCCGCCCCCTCGTCCAGCGCGAGCAGCGAAGCGCATTGGTAGCAGAAATGGAGATCGGCAGAGTCGAGTATCTCGCCCGCCGGGCGCAAGGCGGCGCGGGCGAGGAGCTCGTCGCGGCGGAACCGGACCAGCGGCTCCAATATCTCGAACGGCTCGGTCTGCGAGTCGGGCCGCTTCATCGCGGCGGCCAGGCCGACCGACCAGAGCAGGGGCAACGCCGATTCGAACCGCCAGCCGAAATCGCGGGTCTGGCCCGGGTCGCGCGCCGGGTCCTCGAACCAGCGCCATTCGGCGGGTGAGAAAGGCGGGGTGTAGAGGTCGATCAGCCCGTCCACCGTCGAGTTGCTCACGCCCGTCGCCTCACAGGCGACCAGAACCAGCGCAAGCGCCCTGAGCGTGATCGCCTCCGCCGCCGGAAAGGCCGCTTCTTCTTCGGAAGGCAGGCGCATCAGCCCGGGATGATAGGGGATTCCTTCGGCATCGAGCCTGTCGAGTGTGCGCCGGCGCCGCCCGTCTGCATCGGGGACGCCGGTCATTCCCCGCCCGCCCCCTGGCCCACCGCCGGGAAGCTCAGATAGGCCAGCCGCCGGACTTCGCGGCGCCCGCGGACGACGGTGTCCAGGATCAGTCCGACTCCGAAGCTCAGGAAGGCGACGACCATCAGCCCCGTGACCAGGATGGCGGTCGGGAACCGCGGCACCAGCCCGGTCTCGGCGTAGGTGACGATGAGCGGCACGGCGAGGACGAGAGCGAGCGCCGCCAGGAAGGCCGCGAAGCCGCCGTAGAAGAGGACAGGGCGCTCGATCCGGAAAAGGTGGAGGATGGTGCGCATGATCCGCCAGCCGTCCCGGTAGGTGGAGAGCTTCGACTCCGAGCCTTCCGGGCGAGCGCCGTAGGCGGTCACCACCTCGGCCACCGGCATCGCGAGCTCGAGCGCGTGGACGCTGATCTCGGTCTCGGTCTCGAAGCCGCGGGACAAGGCCGGGAAGCTCTTGACGAAGCGGCGCGAGAAGACCCGGTAGCCCGAGAAGATGTCGGTGAAGCTCCGCCCGAACAGCCCGGCAAGGATCCCGGTGAACAGCCGGTTGCCGAGGCGGTGGCCGCGGCGATAGGCTTCCTCGACCTCGGATTTGCGGGCGCCCACAACCATGTCGAGCCGCTCCTCGACGAGACGCCGGACGAGCTCGGGGGCGGCGGCTGCGTCGTAGGTCGAGTCGCCGTCGGCCATGACATAGACGTCCGCCTCGATGTCGGCGAACATCCGTCGCACGACGTGGCCCTTGCCCTGCATCCGCTCCTCGCGAACGATCGCGCCTGCGCCTCGAGCAACCTCGCGGGTTCGGTCGCGGCTGTTATTGTCGTAGACGTAGATCCGCGCCGTCGGCAGGGCGGCGCGAAAGGCGTCCACCGTCCGGGCGATCGCCGCCTCCTCGTTGTAGCAAGGGAGAAGGACGGCGACTCGAAGCTGCGATTGATCCACCGGCACCCCCGCCCCCTCGACCGTTCGGCCTGAGCCTGTCGAAGGCCTCTTTTGAGTTAAGGAGAGGGCTTCGACAAGCTCAGCCCGAACGGGTTCGAGGGCTTGCCCAAGCCCTATGGCTCAGGCGTCCTTCTTTTTCGCTCGCGGCTTCTTGGCCGGAGCTTCGGCGGCGTCGGCGGCAGGAGCCTCCGCGGCGGCCTCGGCCTTCTTGCCCTTGCCCTTCTTGGCGGGTGCCTCTGCAGCGGGCGCCTCCGCGGCGGGAGCCTGCTGGGCGGCCTCGGCCTTCGCCTTGCCCTTCTTGGCCGGCTTGGCTTCAGCCTCGCCCGTCTCGACGGGAGCGGCTTCGGTCTTGGCCTTCTTCGCCGGCTTTTTCGCCTTGGGAGCGTGATCGTGAGCGTGGTCGTGACCATGGCCGCAATCGGGGCCGTGGACGTGGCCGTCGTCCGTCGACTCGATCTCCGCCTGGAGCGCCTCCCGGCTCACGGTGCGTTCGGTGATCTCGGCCCTTGCGAACAGGAAGTCGACGACCTTGTCCTCGAACAAGGGCGCCCTCAGCTGGGCCGCGGCCATCGGCTCGTTGCGGACATATTCGACGAACTTCTGCCGGTCCTCGGGGCGGTATTGCTGGGCCGCCTGCATGATCAGCTGGTTCATCTCGTTGTCGTTGATCATGATGTTGTTGCGAGTGCCGATTTCGGAGAGGAGCAGGCCGAGGCGCACCCGACGCTCGGCGATGGCGCGATATTCCTCGCGCTCAGCCTCCATCTCGGCGCGGGCCGCGGCCGGATCCTCCTCCTGGGCCGCTTCCTGCTCGAGCTGCTGCCAGATCTGAGCGAACTCGGCCTCCACCATGGACGCCGGAACCTCGAAATCATGAGTGTCGGCGAGCTGGTCGAGGAGCCGGCGCTTCATGTGGGTCCGGGTGAGGCCGCCCAGCTCCTGCTCGACCTGGCCCTTCATCAGCTCGCGGAGCTGGTCGATGCCCTCGAGGCCCATCGACTGGGCGAAGCTGTCGTCCATCTCGATCGCCCGGGGCTTCTGGACCTCGCCGACGGTCACTTCGAACATCGCCTCCCGGCCCTTTAGATAGGCGACCGGATATTCCTCCGGGAAAGTGACGTTCAGCGTGCGCTGCTCGTTCGCCTTGGCTCCGACGAGCTGCTCCTCGAATCCGGGAATGAGCCGGCCCGAGCCGAGCTCCACCCGCATCGACTCTCCCTTGCCGCCTTCGAAAGGCTCGCCGTCGACGCTTCCTTCATAGTCGATGACGACGAGGTCGCCGGGCTCCGCCGGGACGTCCGCCGGGGCCGGATCGAAGCTCTTCTGGCCCTCGGCCAGCCGGGCGATCGCGGAGTCGACTTCCTCGGGGCTCGGCTCGACGAGAAGCCGTTCGAGCTTCAGCTCGTCGATCCTGGGCGCCGGCACTTCGGGCAGGGTCTCGATCTCGACCTTGACGATCGCGTCCTGGCCGGGGCCGCCCTCCTCGAGCTGGACCTGCGGGTTCATCGCCGGCCGAAGCTTCTGCTCGGCGATCAGCTGCTGGACGCCTTCCTGAACGGCGGTGTTGAGAGCTTCCTGCTCGATCGCCGCCCCGTGCATCTTGCGCACCAGGTTGGCGGGCACCTTGCCGGGACGAAATCCCGGCATCCGGATCTGCGGAGCGACCTTCTTCAGCTCGCCGTCGACTCGGGCGTCGATCTCCTTCTTGGCGATGGTGATCCGGTAGGCGCGCTTGAGGCCCTGGTTCAACGTCTCGACGGTCTGCATGATTGAAAGCTCTTACCTTCTGCGGGAGTGCGGCCCTGGACGGATTCAGCCTGGCGGGACTGGTGCGGGCGAAGGGACTCGAACCCCCACATCTTTCGATACCAGGACCTAAACCTGGCGCGTCTACCAGTTCCGCCACGCCCGCCGGGCCGCCGGTCGCGCGGGGATATAGCAGGCATGGCGCGCGGGGCAAGCCGAAGCGCGCAAAGGCCCGAACTGGAAGGGCCTGCGCCATCCGTGCCGGCCTTCCAAGCGCGGGTCCGGCTGGAGGATTCAACGCAAAGACGCAAAGACGCAAAGAGCACGGAGCGCTCTCAAAAACATGCATAGCTAGAGACGCGGCGCGGCTCGCCGCGCAGTGATTTGGTCACTTCGCGGAAATCTTTGCGTCTTTGCGTCTTTGCGTCTTTGCGTTGAAAATGGGTTCGCAGGGCGAGTCCTGATCAGCGCCGGACCCTTGGCGGCTTGCGCTCCGGCCCCGGACGCGTGACACCGGCGGCATGACCACCCAAGCCCCTGCCCCCTCCACCTCCCGTCGCGACCGGCGGGTCATCCTCGCGTCGTCGCTCGGCACCGTCTTCGAATGGTATGATTTCTACCTTTACGGACTGCTCGCCACGATCATCTCCAGCCAGTTCTTCTCTGGCGTAGACGAGAGGACCGGATTCATCTTCGCCCTCGCCGCCTTCGCCGCCGGCTTCGCGGTCCGCCCGTTCGGCGCTTTGGTGTTCGGCAGGATCGGCGACCTCGTCGGGCGGAAATATACCTTTCTCGTCACCATGGCGATCATGGGCCTTTCGACCTTTCTCGTCGGGCTCCTGCCCAGCTACGCGGCCGCCGGAATGGTCGCCCCCGTGGCGCTGGTGACCCTTCGCCTTCTCCAGGGCCTGGCGCTCGGAGGCGAATATGGCGGAGCGGCGACCTACGTCGCCGAGCATGCGCCGCCCGGACGCCGCGGCTTCTACACGAGCTGGATCCAGACGACCGCCACCCTCGGCCTGTTCGCGGCGCTGCTCGTCGTCATCGGCACCCGAACCCTGCTCGGCGAGGCCGCCTTCGCGGACTGGGGCTGGCGGGTGCCCTTCCTGCTCTCGATCCTGCTCCTTGCGGTGTCGCTGTGGATCCGGATGCAGCTCGAGGAGAGCCCGGTCTTCAAGAAAATGAAGGCGGAAGGAACGACCTCGAAGGCGCCGCTGCGCGAGAGCTTCGCCCGCTGGGGCAATGCGAAGATCGTCCTGATCGCCCTGTTCGGAGCCGTCGCAGGCCAGGCGGTGGTCTGGTACACCGGCCAGTTCTACGCCCTCTTCTTCCTCGAGAAGACCCTCAAGGTCGACGGCGCCACCGCCAACATCCTGATCGCGATCGCACTGGCGCTGGCGACGCCCTTCTTCGTCTTCTTCGGCTGGCTGTCCGATCGGATCGGGAGGAAGCCGATCATCCTCGCCGGCTGCGCGCTCGCGGCCTTGACCTATTTCCCGTTGTTCGAAGCCCTGACCAGGGCGGCCAACCCGGCGCTTTACGAGGCCCAGCGACAGGCGCCGGTGGAGGTGATGGCCGATAGCCGGGTTTGTTCGCTCCAGTTCGATCCGATCGGCAGGAAGAGCTTCAACCGGAACGGCTGCGACATCGCGAAGAGCCTGCTGGCCAAGGCGGGCATCGGCTATGTGTCCGTCGACACCGAATTTGGAACGGGAGCGCGGCTCAAGATCGGCAACGCGTTCGTCGATATCCCCAATGCCCCGTCGGCCGATGAGCCGGAAGGACATGCGCGCTGGGCCGCGACCGCCGAAACCGCGATCAAGGCGGCGCTGGCGCGCGCCGGCTATCCGCTCAGGGCCGATCCGGCCCGAGTGGACAAGCCGCTCGTCGTCGGAATCCTCTTCCTGCTCGTCTTCTACGTGACCATGGTCTACGGGCCGATCGCGGCGCTCCTGGTCGAGCTCTTCCCGAGCCGCATCCGCTACAGCTCGATGTCGCTCCCCTACCATATCGGCAACGGCTGGTTCGGCGGTTTCCTCCCCACCACCGCCTTCGCGATGGTGGCTGCCACGGGGGACATCTATCACGGCCTCTGGTACCCGGTCGCGATCGCGGTTCTTACCCTGCTGGTGGGGGTCTTCCTTCTGCCGGAGACGCGGGGGCGGGAGATGGACTGATCTTCGTCATCCCGGCGAAAGCCGGGACCTCGGGGAGACCCGCCGAGCCTTTCCGAACCGAGGTCCCGGCTTTCGCCGGGATACTATCCCTTGTCTTGCCTCGCCCCCCGCTTCCGTTAAGGCAGCGCAATGACCCTCCCCTCCGTCCTCCAGCGCCTCCGCCTCCCGGCCATCGGCGCGCCCCTGTTCATCGTCTCCAACCCGGATCTCGTCATCGCCCAGTGCAAGGCCGGGATCGTCGGCTCCTTCCCGGCGCTGAACGCCCGGCCGCAGAGCGTGCTGGACGAATGGCTCCACCGGATCACTGAGGAGCTCGCCGAATGGGACCGCGACAATCCCGACCGACCGGCCGCGCCTTATGCGGTCAACCAGATCGTCCATCGCTCCAACGACCGGCTCCAGCAGGACATGGCGACCTGCGCCAAATGGAAGGTGCCGATCGTCATCACCTCGCTGGGCGCCATCGTCGAGGTCAACGAGGCGGTTCACGGCTGGGGCGGGATCACTCTTCACGACATCATCAACGACCGCTTCGCCCGCAAGGCGGTTGAGAAAGGCGCGGACGGAGTGATCGCGGTCGCGGCCGGGGCCGGCGGCCATGCCGGGACTCTCTCGCCCTTCGCGCTGGTCCAGGAGATCCGGCAGTGGTTCGACGGGCCGCTGGCCCTGTCGGGCGCGATCGCAACCGGCCGCGCGATCCTCGCCGCCCAGGCGATGGGCGCGGACCTCGGCTATATCGGCTCGCCCTTCATCGCGACCGCCGAAGCCAATGCCGCCGAAGCCTACAAGCAGGGGATTTGCGACGGCCGGGCGGCCGACATCGTCTATTCGAGCCTGTTCACCGGGGTGCACGGCAATTATCTGCGCGCGTCGATCGCGGCTTCGGGACTCGACCCCGACAAATTGCCCGAAGGCGATCTGAAGACGATGGACTTCGGCGGCGGGGACAGCGCGAAGAAGGCGTGGCGCGACATCTGGGGCTCGGGCCAGGGTATCGGCGCGATCGACCGGGTGCGGCCCGCGGGGGAGTATGTCGCCGAGCTGACCCGGCAGTATGACGAGGCGAAGGCCGAGCTGAGGGCAAGGGCCGGGCTGTAACCATCCCGGCGAAAGCCGGACCTCAGGACGAGTAGTCTCGCCAGGTCTCCACGAGGTCCCGGCTTTCGCCGGGATGACGTGCCTTTAAAAAGACCGCTCGAGCCGGCTCATCAGGCTTCGCGCCGGGCTCGACTGCGGCTCCGCATTCTGCACCCCGGCCTCATCCAGCCTCCTGACCCGGGCGTAAAGGTCGCGGCTGGCATGGATAAGCGCGACGGCGGCTCCGGGCAGCTTCGGCAGAAGAGCCTCCTCGCTGTCGGGCGCCTCGCCGAGGCGTCGGGCCGGCCTCCGGGCCTGGCTTGGGCTGAGCTCGCCCGCCTCGACCGCGCGCTGGGTCAGGAGCCAGGCGATGACGTGCATCAGCCGGGTCGTGACCTTCAGCGACTCGCAGGAAAAGCCGACCCGGTCGATCGGATCCAGCGAGTCGCGGTCGGAACGGCCGCTCATGTCGAAATAAGAGCGGGCCTCGTCGGCGAGCAGCATCGCCTCGGTGTAGAGCGAGGCGACCAGCTTGGCGGTCAGCGGAAGACGCGGTTCGGGCATCCGCTCATGCTGCCACAGAGGCGGCCGAGTCGCCACGGGCAAAGATGGTGAAGGCGGAGGTGTGCCGGCGCGACACAACGTCATTGCGAGGAGCGAAGCGACGAAGCAATCCAGGGGCATGCGACCGGCTCGGGCGCTGGATTGCTTCGCTTCGCTCGCAATGACGGTGGCTGTCTTTATCTAGGCGATGATGTCCGGGATGAGCTGGTCCTCGAGCAGCGCGATCTCGTCCTTGAGCCTGAGCTTTCGCTTCTTGAGCCGCGCGAGCTGGAGCTGATCGGTGGCGGGAGCGGCTCGAAGCGCCTCGATCGCGGCGTCGAGGTCGCGATGCTCCTGACGCATCTGGACCAGCCGCGCAGCCGCCGGGAGGGGGTTTCCGTCGATGGCTTCCATGCCCTTCCTCAAGCGCTACTCAAGCGCTTCGAAACGCGCTATGGATAGTCCATTAACGGTCCGTCGTACATAATGCGACGGCCGTCCGATCGACGGGAGACAGGCTACGCCTCCAGACGTTGAGAACCCCGCCCAGCACAGCAAGGAGATGGGAATGCAACAGGCGCATATCTCGGCATTGCAACACCGCCACGCGGACATCGAAGCTCGGATCGAAGAAGAAAGTCAGCGGCCTTTGCCGGATACAGCCGCCCTCGCCAGGCTCAAGAAAGAGAAGCTCTGGATCAAGGAAGAGATTGCCGGCCTCCATTAGGCGCGGCGCACCTCAAGTCTCTAACCGCCGCTCGAGCCGATGGCCCGAATGGTATTTTGCGATCATTTTGAACCGTTCGGGCTGAGCCTGTCGAAGCCCCTCACTTCTTTGCGTCAGCTGAGAAAGAGAGGGCTTCGACAAGCTCAGCCCGAACGGGTGGGCTGAGCCCGGTCCGCCAGGGCGCAAGCCCGAACGTCCGGCCTCCCGATCGAAGTACCACTTCGATCGGAAATCAATCGTCGCGGGTGATTCGCTCGTTGCGCTCGTGGCGCTCCTGGGCCTCGACGGTCATGGTCGCGATCGGCCGGGCCTCGAGTCGGGCCAGCGAGATCGGCTCGCCGGTCACTTCGCAAAAGCCGTATTCGCCAGTGTCGATCCGGCGGAGCGCCGAGTCGATCTTGGAGATGAGCTTGCGCTGCCGGTCGCGGGTCCTCAATTCGATCGCCCAGTCCGTCTCCGACGAAGCGCGGTCCGTGACGTCCGCCTCGCGGATCGGGCCGCTCTTCAGCGACGCCATCGTCCCCTGCGATTCGCGGAGGATCTCATCCTTCCAGCCGAGCAGCTTCTGGCGGAAATAAGCCAGCTGATCGGGATTCATGAATTCTTCGTTGGCACTCGGCCGGTAGCTTTCGGGCACTCCGCCCAAAGCATAGACCGAGCCGTAAACGTCACTCAAAGCCGTCGCCATAACCCCTCCATCCTCACGCATCGCCGAAGCGTCACGCAAACCTCCTGAAGCTCCGCTTCCGAGTCGTCCGGAAATGTCGGAGCTTGCCCCAGCGCGCCTATACGCTTCGGCAACGGGGAGTACAAGTCACTCAAATAGCGGTCAAAAATGCGCCGGATTCGGACAGTGGGAGTGACTTTTTCGCTCATTCTTGCCGCTGCGGCCCGATTCGCCGCCGGTCCATCCCGAAGATTCGCGAATCGGCTCGACGGCCGTCCATTAACCATGTTCGTCCGGCCCCGCCCTGCGCCTATTCGTTCACCGGTCATCCGGGCCTGTCCTCGAATGGGACACAAGTCGTCCGAACGGCCTTTTGGCGGGCATTCCGAGGGGTCTTCGTGGTTAACGCGCTTGCACTTAAAGCATTCCTTTGCATCTGTGGGTGTAGCCCGACGCTGAAGCCGATCTTCCATCCAGGACTTTCGGCCACGCATCGGAACCTAAGAACAAGGTGCGCTGTCATGTCGGTTAGAATGGCTCTCGCTAAACTCTGCGCCTGCACTTGCGGCGGCGCGATCATCGGTGGCGGCGCGGTCCATGTCGCCGAGAACCCGCCCTCGCGGCCCTCCTTCGTCAAGCGGGCCCATGCGGCCACGATGGTGAAGCAGGCACCTCGGCGCTATGCCCGGGTCAAGGCGATGAAGCGCCACAAGAGAGTTCGGACGGCCTGCGTCGTCAGGACTCCGGGCACGACCACCACCACCCGAACCATCACCTATCCGGGCTCGGTGCCTCTACCCCTGGCCCCGCTTCCGCCGATGGCCGGAAGCACCGGCGGCGGCGGCGGAGTGACCGTGATCGGCGGCAGCGGCGGCTTCGGGGGCGGCTTCGGCGGCGGCTTCTTCAGCGGCGGCTTCTTCGGCGGATCGAGCGGCAACGCCATCTTTACCGCCTCGACCAGCACCTCCACCGGCGGCAGCTCCACCGGCGGAAGCTCCACCTCCACCGGCGGAAGCTCGACCTCCACCGGCGGAAGCTCCACCTCGACCAGCGGCGGCTCCACCTCCACCTCGACCGGCGGCAGCTCGACCTCGAGCTCGACCGGCGGCTCCTCGACGAGCACGTCGAGCGGCAACGTGTCGACCACCTCCTCCTCGTCGAGCTTCGGAGGCGGCACCAGCACCTCGACCAGCTCGTCGACCTCGGGAAGCACGTCGAGCAGCACCTCGAGCAGCACCAGCGCGTCGACCAGCAGCTCGACCTCGAGCGGAAGCTCGACCGGAACGAGCGGCGGCCACGACGTTCCGGCCCCGCCGATGATCCTGCTTTTCGGAGCGGCGGCCGCCGCCCTGGTCGCCCGCCGAAGGGTTGCCCGAGCCGACTAACCGGCGCGGACAGCGAAAAGGCCGCGGGGTCCCTTCGCCCCGCGGCCTTTTCCACGTCTTGGATCCCGACCGTCATCCCGCCGAAAGCCGGGACCCGAGGCCAAGAAGTCTCGGCGGGTCTCCCCGAGGTCCCGGCTTTCGCCGGGATGTCGATTAGCGGCTACTCCGCCTGGATGATCTTCTCGATCTCGGCCACCGGATGACCGGTCAGATCCTTGGCGATCTCGCCCGTCAGGCGCTTCTCGACCTCCTTGTGATAATGCTTCCTGAGTTCGCCCAGGGTCTTGGGCGGAGCGACGATGATCAGCGATTCGAAATCGTTCTTCAGGGCCCTCTTGCGAAGCAGCTCGGCGGTCTCCGCGGCGAAGCGGTCCTCCTCCAGCTGATGGAAGTCGACCTCGCCGTAGGAGCTGTAGCCGGCCCCGCTCGAACCCGAAGGCGCCTGACCCGCCAAAGAGGTCTTCTGATCGGTATCCGACGGATTGGTCTGCTCGCGCTTCCGTTCGACCTCGAGCTTGAGATATTCGGAATCGCCTTCATTGCGGAAGAACAGCATCTTCTTGCCGTCGGCGACGACGACGAAACTTCTGTGCGGAACCTGCATCGCTTTCTCCTTCTTCGCCCGACCAACTCCCGAATCGCGGCGATGGTTGCCACGCTTGCGCCGCCGGCCGCCCCGCTTTAGCTCGGCACGATGCGCATCCTCCTCACCAACGACGACGGCGTGAATGCGACCGGCCTCAAGGTGCTCGAGAAGATCGCCCGGCTGTTTTCCGACGATATCTGGACGGTCGCTCCGACCGAGGAGCAATCGGGGGCCGGCCACTCGCTCACCCTCGCCCGCCCGGTGCGCCTGAGGAAGCTCGGCGAGCGCCGCTACTGCGTCACCGGCACGCCTACGGACGCGGTGATGATGGCCGTCGCCCATCTGATGAAGGACGAGCCCCCCGACCTCGTCCTCTCCGGAGTCAATCGGGGCGCCAATCTCGGCGAGGACGTCACCTATTCGGGAACCGTCTCCGCCGCGATGGAAGGCGCCATGGCCGGCTTTCCGGCGATCGCGCTCAGCCAGGCCTCGGCCCGCGAAGGAATGGGCGACACGGTGCCGTTCGCCGCGGCAGAGGCCTGGGCGGAACGGGTGCTTCGCCCTCTCGTCGAGAAAGGGATGCCGCCCCGAACCCTCGTCAACGTCAACTTCCCGGCGCTTTCCCCCGAGGCGGTCAAGGGCATCAGGGTCGCACCGCAGGGCCGACACGATTACGCCCGGCTGCGGATCGTCCAGCGCACCGACCCGCGGGGCTTCGATTATTTCTGGTTCGGACTTGCGCCGATGGTCGAGACTCCCGGCCATATGACGGACCTGGAAGTCGTCGCCGACGGCTATGTCGCGGTGAGCCCGCTCCATTTCGACCTGACCCACGGGCCCTCGCTGTCCCGCATGGCGGAGCTCTACGGCTGATGCGCCGGCGCCCTCGCGGACCGGACGAGATCAATATGCGCCGCCGCGGCCGCCTCCCCGTCTGGGCTCAGCTCGGCTGGCGCGCAGGCCTCGTCATCGGGCTTCTCGCCTTCACCATCGCCCTCCACTGGTTCGAGCGCGACGGCCTCAAGGACAATTACGACGGCCATATCAGCTTCCTCGACGTCGTCTATTTCACGATGATCAGCATCACCACCACCGGTTATGGCGACATCGTCCCGGTAGCGACCCACACGAGGCTGTTCGACGCTTTGGTGGTCACCCCGATCCGGATCTTCTTCGTCCTCATCTTCATCGGCACCGCCTACACGTTCGTGTTCAGGCGCACCTGGGACAAATGGCGTATGAAAAGGCTTCAGCGGACTTTGTGCGACCATGTCGTGGTCGCCGGCTTCGGAACGAGCGGCTCCGAGGCGGTGGACGAGCTCATCGCCCGGGGCACGCGCGCCGACGAGATCGTCGTCATCGACGCCAGCGAGGACGCCCTGGGGCGCGCCGAATCGCTCGGCTGCGCCATCGTCGACGCCGACGCGACCCGCGACAAGACCCTCCAGGCCGTCCACATCCAGCGGGCGCGGGCCATGATCGTCACCGCCGGCCGCGACGACACCTCGATCCTGATCACACTCACCGCGCGGCACCTCGCGCCCGATCTTCCGATCAGCATCGCGGTCAGGAACGAGGACAACGAGCTGCTCGCCCGCCAGGCCGGGGCGACGACGGTGATCAATCCGGTCAGCTTCGCCGGGCTGCTTCTGGCGGGCTCGACCCAGGGGCTCCACATCTCCGACTATATCGCCGACCTCGCCTCCTCGAGCGGCCGGGTGAAGCTGTCGGAGCGGACGGTCACCGACCAGGAATGCGGCAAGCCGCTCGCCGCCCTCGCCAAGGGAATCGGAGTCCGGATCTATCGCGACGGACAGCCCTATGGCTTTTGGGAACCGGAAGCCCAGGCCCTCCGCGCTGGCGACTGCATCGTCGAGATCCTCCCCACGGCCGAGAAAGAGGCGTCGTCCTGAACTTGTTTCAAGATCCAGTTCGATCGACCATCAGCAATGCGATCGCGGCCGCCGCCGCAAACCCGGCTCCCGCAAGGAAGGTCGCCGCCGGCCCGAAGCCGTCCCAGAGCAGCCCCGCCGTCACGCTGGCCGCAAGCATCGCGATTCCCGAGGCGAGGTTGAAGAGGCCGAAGGCGGAGCCGCGAAGGGCCTCGGGCGAGCGGTCGGCGACGAGTCGCGAGAGCAGGCCCTGGCTGAGCCCCATGTGGAGGCCCCACAAGGCGATCGCTGCGAAGGCGGCCGCCAGGCCCGGCATCAGGGCGAGCAGCAGGTCGGCCGCGGCCAATACGGCGAGGCTCGCCAGAAGCAGTCCGCGCGTTCCGATTCGGTCCGACGCGATCCCGGCCGGATAGGCGGCGACGGAGTAGACGAGGTTCATCACCACCAGCACCGCGGGCGCAAGCCAGAGCGGCAGGCCTTCGTCCGACGCCTTGAGGATCAGGAAGGCCTCGCTGAACCGGGCCAGGGTGAAGAGCAACCCGGTCCCGACGACGGCCCAATAAGCGCGGTCGAGCCGCTTCAGATCGGCGAGCCGCACGGGGGCCCTGGCGGGACCGTCCGGCGCCGCGGCGGGCTCCTCGACGGCGAAGAGCAGGATAAGGACCGCGATTGCGGCCGGGATGACGGCGATCCAGAAGACCGAGCGGATGTCGTTCGAAAGCAACAGCATCAGGCCGATGGCGAGAAGCGGCCCGGCGAAGGCGCCGGCCGTGTCCATCGATTGGCGAAGCCCGAACGCGCGGCCCCGGATCGCGGCTGGGGTCACGTCGGCGATGAGGGCGTCGCGAGGGGCGCCCCTTATACCCTTTCCGATCCGGTCGGCGAACCGGGCGGCGAGAATAGGAAGTGCGCCGGCGGCGAGCGGGAAAAGCGGCTTCGAGCACGCGGCCAGGCCGTAGCCGAGCAGGATCAGCGGCTTCCTTCGCCCAAGCCGGTCGGAGAGCCAGCCGGAAAACACCTTGGTGATCGAGGCCGTCGATTCCGCGATCCCGTCGATCAGCCCAACCGCGGCCACGCTGAGCCCCAGGGTTCCGATCATGAAGAGCGGCAGGAGGGCGTGGATCATCTCCGAGGACAGGTCCATCGCCAGGCTGACGAAGCCAAGCGCGACGACCGAGCGCGGGAGGGCCGGACGGGAGGTCATGAGAGCTGATTAGGGTCGGGCGGCGGGCCCGTCACCCTGAACTCGTTTCAGGGACCGAGGTAGGACTACGCCGACGTTGGCATTTCGACTCGACGGCGGCGGCGCTTTCTGGACCCTGAAACCAGTTCACGGTGACGCATTGCGCATCGCCTTAGCCCGGACTTAACCGTTTGCCCTTTATGACTTTGCCCGCGAACAGACAGCCGGCGGGTGGACCATGAGCTACTCCTTTTCCGATTTCTCTTCGACGACCGAGGCCGGCGGCTCGATTTCAGCCGCGTCGGCTTCGGTCACACCGTCCGAAAACATCTGGCTCGAGTTCGATACCGCCCTTGACCGGAAGCGGGACGAATTGGAGGCCGCATTGCTCCGCTTCCTCGACGAGGATCGCGACATCGACGTCCGGCCCTAGGAAAATTCGCCCGGGGCGCCTATCTAGCGCCCTCCCCATGGCTACCATCCTCCCCTCCCCGCCCAAGGTCGGCATGGTTTCGCTCGGCTGCCCGAAGAACCTCGTCGATTCCGAGCGGATCCTGACCAAGCTCCGCTCGGACGGCTATCAGATGTCGCCCGATTATGCGGGCGCCGACGTGGTGCTGGTCAACACCTGCGGGTTCCTGGACAGCGCCAAGGAGGAGAGCCTCGCGGCGATCGGCGAAGCCATGGCCGAGAACGGCCGGGTCATCGTCACCGGCTGCATGGGCAAGGAAGCGGAAGTCATACGCGAGCGCTTCCCCCAGGTGCTCGCGGTCACCGGCGCCCACCAATATGAGCAGGTCGTCGGAGCCGTGCATGTCGCCGCTCCGATGCCGCCCTCGGCCTTCCTCAACCTGGTGCCGGACGGCGGCCTCAAGCTCACTCCGCGCCATTATTCCTATCTGAAGATCTCGGAAGGCTGCAACCACCGCTGCAGCTTCTGCATCATCCCGAGCCTTCGAGGCGACCTCGTCAGCCGCCGCCCCGACGCGATCCTTCGCGAGGCCGAGAAGCTGATCGCCGCCGGGACGAAGGAGCTGCTCGTCATCAGCCAGGACACCTCGGCCTACGGAGTCGACGTCCGCCACGCCTCCTGGCCCTGGAAAGGCGGGGAAGCGCGCGCCCACATGACGGATTTGGCGCGCGAACTCGGCAAGCTCGGGGCCTGGGTGCGGCTGCACTACGTCTACCCTTATCCGCACGTCGACCAGGTCATCCCGCTCATGGCGGAGGGGCTGGTCCTTCCTTATCTCGACATCCCCTTCCAGCACGCGTCGCGCAGCGTCCTCAAAGCGATGCGCAGGCCCGCCAACGAAGCGAAGGTGCTGGAGCGCATCCGGGGCTGGCGGCAGATCTGCCCCGACATCGCAATCCGCTCGACCTTCGTCGTCGGCTTCCCGGGCGAGACCGAGGCGGATTTCGAATATCTGATGCAGTGGCTGGAGGAGGCCCAGCTCGACCGGGTCGGGGCCTTCCGGTTCGAGCCCGTCGAGGGCGCGGCCGCCAACAGCCTTCCGGGCGTCGTGCCCGAGGAGGTCAAGGAGGAGCGCTACGCCCGGCTGATGGAGCTCACCGCCCGGATCTCCGCCGCCAAGCTGCAGTCGAAGATCGGGCGCGAGATCGACGTCCTCGTCGACCTCGCCGACGGCGAAGGCGGAGCCACCGGCCGCTCGAAGGCCGACGCGCCGGAAATAGACGGCGAGGTCCACCTGCGCGACGCGCCTGGGGCAAAGGCGGGCGACATCCTCCGGGTGCTGGTCGAGGACGCCGACGAGCATGACTTGTACGGCGCGCCGGCCTAGCGTACATGTGAGATAGCTAAATCATGCATGCACATTGGAAGACCGATGCGCCCACGTCGTCAACAGGCTCCGATAACGATACGTTCCGACCGCGCCCTCAAGCGGCTGAAGCTCTTAACTCGTAACGGCCGAAGCCAGGCGGAGGTCGTCGAGGATGCGCTGGAGCAACTTCCGCTGCCGCCCGCTGATGAGGAATCGATCGAGAATCGGCTTGCGGAGCTGAACGCGCTCATTGCCCGGATACCGGCGGACTCAATCATGAGGATGAAGGAATTCGACACACTGGAATATGACGAAAATGGCGATCCGCGGTGATCGTCGACACCTCCGCGCTCGTTGCCGCAGCTAAGGACGAGCCGGAGAGCGAAGATCTGAAACGCGCGCTGCTCAGGGGCGGACTGGTCCCGGCCCCTGTGGTGCTGGAATATCGAAGGGTGGTGACGGAGCGCGGCGCTCGGGCAGCTCCGGAGGCGGAAATGATTTTGCAAGAGCTGCTCTCGGCGGAACTCACCATCGAGCCTTTCACCGCCGAAGATGCGGAACTAGCCGCAGCGGCCAATCTCCAGTTCGGCGCCGGCAATGGCCGTGGCGGCACCCTCAACCTCCTCGATCTCATGGTCTACGCGACCGCTAAACGGCTCGACGTTCCAATTCTCTGCACTGGCCGAGACTTCGCTTCGACCGATGCTCTGATCCATCCCGCCAGCCGAACATGGTGATCATGCCGAACGACTTCTCCACCCTGCTCCAGCCCGACAAGGGTCAGGCCGCGACCGCGCTCCACCTCGTCGACAAGAAGGGCTTCGACGCCTGGCTGAAGGGACAGCCCGCGCGAATGCGTCAGTCGGTTTCGGCGCAGGGGTTCAGGGGCGAGGGCTTTCAGGTCGCCATAATGCCCGGGGAGCAGGCCGAATGGTCGGTCGTGCTCGGAGTCGCCAATGTCGACGCGCTCGGGCCCTGGTGCCTCGCCAAGGCCGCCGAGTCGCTGCCCGAGGGCAAGTACAGGGTCGAGGGCCGGAGCCCCGGCCAGGCCGCGCTCGGCTGGCTGCTCGGCCAGTACCGGTTCGAGCGGTACAAGAAGGTCGATCGCAAGACCGGGCCGCGGGTGCTGCTGAGCTCCGATCCGGCACGGATCGAGGAGACCGTCCTCATTGCCGAGGCGATCCACCTAGTCCGCGACCTCGTCAACCTGCCCGCGGGCGACCTCGGCCCCGCCGAGATCGAGAGCGCCGTTCGCGAAATGGCGGCGGAGTGCGGCGCCGAAGTGGCCGTCACGTCCGGAGCCGCGCTGGACGAAGGCTATCCGATGATCGCCGCAGTCGGCCGGGCCGCTTCGGCGGAGCGGGCGCCGCGCCTCGTCGAGCTCGAATGGGGAGACCGCCGTCATCCCCGCATCGCAATCGTCGGCAAGGGCGTCTGCTTCGATTCGGGGGGGCTCGACATCAAGCCGGCCTCCGGGATGCGGCTGATGAAGAAGGACATGGGGGGCGCGGCCCACGCCTTGGCGCTTGCAATGATCGTCATGAAGCGCGGGCTCCCCGTCCGGCTCCACCTTCTCATCCCGGCGGTCGAGAACAGCATTTCCGGCGCGGCCTTCCGCCCCGGCGACGTGCTTAGAAGCCGCAAGGGTCCGACGGTCGAGGTCGACAATACCGACGCCGAAGGTCGGCTCATCCTCGGCGACGCCCTCGCCAAGGCCGCTGAAGGCGAGCCGGAGCTTATCCTGGACTTCGCGACTCTGACGGGCGCGGCGCGGGTCGCGCTCGGGCCCGACCTTCCGGCCCTGTTCGCCAATGACGAGACCCTCGCCGCCGCTCTGCTCGCCGGCGGTCAGGCCTCGGCCGATCCGGTCTGGCGGCTGCCGCTCTGGGCGCCCTATGAGGATATGCTGTCCTCGGATATCGCGGACATGAGCAATTCGTCCGACGTTCCGATGGCGGGCGCCGTCACCGCGGCACTTTTCCTGAAGAAATTCGTCCCCGACACCGTGCCCTGGGCCCACTTCGACACCTTCGCCTGGCGAAGCTCGGCGAAGCCGGGAAGGCCCAAGGGCGGGGACGCCTTGGGACTGCGTGCGGCCTGGCAGGCGCTGTCCGATCGCTATAACCATTGTTAGGTTCGACGGTTTTTGCGTCGAATTCTCAATATTTAACGAAACGAAAACCGTCCTGACTGGTTTAGGACCCGGAACAAGCTGCCTGGAAATTTGGAGACAAGCCAGTGTCAGAGCGCGCTCTCAGGAGCTGGATGCAGACTCTGATCAGCTATGTGCGGTCAGGGCAGCCGGATCTTACCAACCGCCAGATGGCGCTCATGCTCCTCGTCTATCTCAGTCCGGGGCCCCATACGGTGCGCGGCCTCGCCCACATATTGGGAGTCTCGAAGCCGGTCATCACGCGCGCCTTGAATACGCTGGGTACGCTCGGCTATCTGCGCCGGGTGCGCGACGAGGCGGACCGCCGCAATGTCTTCGTTGCCCAGACCAGCATAGGACAGGAGTTCCTTGAGCGCTTCGAACGCAATATCGAGCAGCAGGAAAGCTCGAACCGCCGGGGCGCGGCCAAGGAACGGGGCATCCTCCTCCAGCACTGACCGGAGGATCTCGCTCGACGGGCCTTCGGTTCGGCTCGATCCGCGACTCTATGCCTGGCGAAGCGACATTGCCGACATCGCCTTGGCCGGCCGTCTGTTCGCCCCTCATTATGCATCTCCTCTCCTTCGCGCCTGCGGTCTGATTCCCGCTCCCGTCCTGGTGGAGCCGGCCGACGGAGCGGAGCCGGTCTCGGAACTCCTGCCAGGCGAAAACTTCGCCGTGCTCGATCTCACCGCGGGCTGGGCCTGGGGCTATTGCGTGGCCGATCACCGGGTCGGCTATGTCGAGGCGATCGGGCTCACCGAACCGCTCGAGCCGAGCCATGTGGTTGTCGAGGCCCAGGCGCCTATCCAGTCCGGGCCGGACCCGCTCGCCGCCACCCTTTCCCATCTACCGATGGGCTCTCGAGTCCATGGCGAAGTGCGCGGCGCTTCGCTGGAATTCGAGGGCGGCTTCGTCCCGCTCTCCTACCTCCGCGCCGTGGGCGAGCATGAGGAGGATCCGGTGGCGGTGGCCCAGCGCCTGCTCGGAGCGCCTTACCGTCCGGGGGGGCGGACCTGCCACGGGATCGACTGCTCGGGACTGGTCCAGCTCGCGCTCCAGCTGTGCGGCATCGACGCGCCCCGGGATTCGAAGGAGCAGCGCGCGCTCGGCGAGGCGCTGGACGACGAGGCTCCACTGAAGCGCGGCGACCTGCTTTTCTGCGAAGATCATGTCGGGATGATGGTCGACGACCGGATGGCGATCCAGGTCAGCCATGGGGCGCTGAAGGTCGCTGTCGAACCCTTGGCCTGCGCCCGGGCTTCGGGAAGCGAGACCGGCATCGAGCGGAGAAGGCTGGCCCGGTAGACCCCTCTCCCGTCCTTCACGGGAGTGGAAATGGTCGTCCCGCCCCAGATGGCTCTTGCGTCTCGGCGGCCAATGATGCGTTGTCGTGGCGAGGTGCCCGACCATGTCCAATCCGCTCACCATGAAGCTGGAGCAATATACGCGGTTCGAGCCGTCGGAGCGAATGCGGCTGGACGAGCTTCTGAAGCGCGGCACCCGGACCTACTCGCGGGGCAAGACGATCATCCGCGAAGGCGACAAGGTCGAGAATATCCATCTGATCACTCAAGGGCTCGCGACCCGCTCCAAGACGCTTGTCGACGGCAGCCGCCAATTGATGGCCTTTTTGATCCCCGGCGACCTTTGCGACGTGGAGGTCTTCGTGCTCGAGGCGATGGATCATGACGTTCTGGCGCTGACGGAGACCAGCTGCGCGCTCATCCCCGCCGAGGAGATGGAGCAGTTGCTCACCGAATCTTCGAACCTGACCCGGGCGATCTGGTGGAGCACCATGACCGATTCCGCCGTGCTTCGGGAATGGATCGTCAATCACGGCCGCCGCGATGCGCGCCAGCGCATGGCTCACATCTTCTGCGAGCTGCTGATCCGCTACCGGATCGTCGGCGGGGGCACGGGGGACAGCGTCCCCTTCCCCCTCACCCAGGAACAGCTGTCCGAGGCGACCGGGATGAGTCCGGTCCACGCCAACCGGACGCTGCAGGAGCTCCGCTCGGAAGGCCTGATCGAACTGAACGGCCAGATCCTGACGGTGCTCGACTTCGAGCGGCTGAGCGAGGCGGCCCAATATGATCCGACCTATCTCCACCTGATCCGTACCGAGCGAGGCGACCCGGCGGTGGCGGAGCGCGTGGGCGATCTGGTGCCGGCCTCCGCGCGCGGGCGGCTCCAGCAGGCCTGGCAAGCGGTGAAGCACCCCTTCAAGCAAGATTAGAGAGGTCGCCGCGCAGATCGACAATACCGTTTTCAAACAAATGATAGAACGGCTAAACAAAATCCATGTTAATAACCGTTCATCGTTGGCCTTGAAACGGCCCTCCAGCGACTGAGAGACAAGTGCTCCCGCCCCATCGGAAAGCCATATGCTCGATCAGCCGCAATCCCCCCTCCGCCCGATGGTCCGCAAGCTCGCTTACTGGGCGGACTTCGACGCTGCCGACGAGGAAGCGTTGCTCAAGCTTCCGCACCGGATGGCGACGATCGGGCGCAACCGTTACATCGTGCGCGAAAGAGAGAAGACCACGCATTCCTGCCTGCTGGTTTCCGGTTTCGCGATCAGACACAAGATCGTCGCGAGCGGCTCGCGTCAGATCGTCGCCGTTCACATGAAGGGGGACATGGTCGACCTTCAGAATTCCTTTCTCGGTGTCGCCGATCACAGCGTGCAGGTGCTGACCGATTCCGAAGCCGCCTTCATTCCCCGCGACGCCATCAGGCGGCTGGCGTTCGAGCGGCCGAATGTCGGAGTCGCGATGTGGTTCGACACGCTCGTCGATGCTTCGGTCTTCCGCGAATGGATCGCCAATGTCGGCCGGCGGGACGCCCAGACGCGCCTCGCGCACCTGCTCTGCGAATTCTCGCTGAGGCTCAAGGTGGCCGGACTCGGCGAGGCGACGGACTACGAATTGCCGATGACCCAGGAGCATATCGCCGACTGCCTCGGCCTGACCCCCGTTCACGTCAACCGGATGCTGAAGACGCTTGAGGCGGAGAAGCTGATCTCCCGCCGGACCAGCCGGGCGGTGGCGATCGGCGACTGGAACAAGCTCGCCGACGCCGGCGATTTCGACAGCACCTATCTGCACCTGCGCGAGGATGAGCTCGCTTTGGCCTGAAGGGCCGCTTCGCGCGCCGGCGCGGTCTCGCTTAATCCCCCCCGGATTCCCGGGCGAGTGGGGCCGCGCGAAGCGCGGTGGAGGGGTTCTGCCGGGTCTGGACGAACCCCTCCACCAGCCTTCGGCTGGTCCCCCTCCCCGGCAAATGCCGGGGAGGATTTGGAGAGTTACATCTCTCCCCGCGCCCGCCTGATCGCGAACCACTTCCGGACGTTGGCATTATGCTCGGCCAGCGTGTTCGCGAAGACGTGGCCGCCGGTGCCGTCGGCGACGAAATAGAGCGCCCGGGTCTCGGCCGGGTTCAGGACCGCGGCGATGGATTCCTTGCCGGGATTGGCGATCGGTCCGACCGGAAGGCCGGCCATGGCATAGGTGTTGTAGCCGTTATTCGCTTTCAGCTCGGATCGAAGGATCCGGCGGCCGAGCGGCTTGCCTTTGGTGATCGGGTAGATGACGGTCGGGTCCGCATCGAGCTTCATTCCCTGCCGGATCCGGTTCGAATAGACGCCTGCGATCATTCGCCGCTCGGACGCCTTGCCGGTCTCCTTCTCGACGATCGAGGCTAGGGTCACCGCCTCGGCCGGGGTCTTGACTACGGTCGCCGGGCTTCGTTTCGGCCAAAGCTCGGCCAGGGTCCGCGACATCGCCGACTGCATCCGCTTCACCACCGCCGAACGCGGCTCGCCGCGCTGGTAGCTGTAGCTGTTGGGGAGGACGCTCCCCTCCTCGGGCACCGGCGCCTCGCCGGTCAGAGCCTGCGCCTTCATCAGCCGCTCGTGGACGAGCACGGACGGGAGCCCTTCGGGGATCGTCACCATCCGCTGGAGGGTCTTGGCGCCTTGCAGGAGGGAGAGGATTTGGGCGTGGCTTGCACGCGCCGGAATCTCATATTCGCCCGCCTTGATGGACTCGCCGCCGCCGAACAATTTGGCCTGGAACAGGAAACGCTCGGCCGAGGCGATCACTCCGGCCTTCTCCAGCTGGCCGGCCGCGGCGACCATGCTCGTGCCCGGTGCAATCACCACCGAGGTCGGCTGGCGCGACGGTCCCGCACCGCTCCAGCCCTGGATGAGCCAGAGGCCCACGGCGAGACCCGCCACGACGAGCAGGACAAGCGCGATGAGCTTCTTCATGGCTGGCCTCAGAGGGCCCGCATCACCAGGCTGGCGTTGGTCCCGCCGAAGCCGAAGCTGTTGTTCAGCACGGCCTTGACGGTGCGCTCCTTGGGGACGTGAGGCACGAGATCGACCCCCGCCGTGCCCTCGCTCGGATTGTCGAGGTTGAGGGTCGGCGGAACGATCTGGTCGCGCATTGCGAGGATGCAGAAGATCGCCTCGACCGCTCCGGCGCCGCCGAGGAGGTGGCCGATCGCGGACTTGGTCGAGCTCATGGACAGCTTGCCGACGGCATTTCCGAACAGGCGGCGCACCGCGCCCAGCTCGAGCTCGTCGCCGAGCGGGGTCGAGGTGCCGTGGGCGTTGATATAGTCGATGTCGGAAAGATCGAGGCCGGAGCGCTTCATCGCCACTTCCATCGCCCGATAGCCGCCGGCGCCTTCCGGGTGGGGCGCGGTGACGTGATAGGCGTCGCCGGACATTCCGTAGCCGATCACCTCCGCGTAGATTTTCGCGCCGCGCTTCTTCGCCCGCTCATATTCCTCGAGGATGACGACGCCGGCGCCCTCGCCCATGACGAATCCGTCGCGGCCCTGATCGTAGGGACGTGAGGCCTTTTCGGGCTGGTCGTTATACTGGGTGGAGAGCGCCCGCGCCTGGGCGAAGCCGGCGATGCCCAGCGGGCAGAGCGCGCTCTCGGCGCCGCCCGCGACCATCACGTCGGCATCGTCTAGGGCCACCATGCGCGCGGCGTCCCCGATCGAGTGGGCGCCCGTAGAGCAGGCGGTGACGACCGCATGGTTGGGGCCCATCAGCCCGTATTTGATCGAGACCTGGCCCGAGATGAGGTTGATCAGGCGGCCGTGGACGAAATGAGGGCTGACCCGGCGCGGGCCCTTTTCGTGGAGGACGATCGATTCCTTCTCGATTCCCGGGAGCCCGCCGATGCCGGAGCCGATCGAGACTCCGACCCGGTAACGCTCTTCCTCGCTCATGTCGGTCAGGCCGGCATCCTCGAGCGCCTGGCCGGCCGCGTCGAGGCCGTAGATGATGAACGGATCGACCTGGCGCTGGACTTTATGGTCGACGCGCTTGGCCGGGTCGAAGCCATATTCATGCTCCGGCGGCTTCACCTCGCATGCGATCTGGCACGCATACCCCTCCGGATCGAACCGCGTAATCCGGGTCGCGCCGCTTTTGGACGCCAGGATGTTCTTCCAGCTGGTCTCGACGTCGGGGCCAAGCGGCGACACCATCCCGAGACCCGTCACGACTACGCGGCGCATATTACGTCTCCAAACGCTAAACAGGCCCAGTCCCGTTCGGGCTGAGCCTGTCCTTCGATACGCGACTTCGACAAGCTCAGCCGCTACTCAGGATGAGCGACCCCCCCGCGAAGCCCTCGCTCATGCTGAGTAGGCATTGAGCGAAGTCGAAATGCCGTATCGAAGCACAAGCTCAGGGCGAACGGATGGCGATCCGTGCTCAGGCCTTGTGGGCCTCGATATAGGCGATGGCGTCGTTGACGGTGCTGATCTTCTCGGCCGCGTCGTCGGGAATCTCGACTCCGAACTCCTCTTCGAACGCCATGACCAGCTCGACGATGTCGAGGCTGTCGGCGCCGAGATCGTCGATGAAGCTCGCTTCCTCGGTGACCTTCTCGGCTTCGACGCCGAGATGCTCGACGACGATTTTCTTCACGCGATCGGACGTCTCGCTCATGTGTATGCCCTTCTTCCCTGGCCGTAGTTTTGCGATGCCCTAGCCGCTCCCTGCCGGGGCTGGCAAGGGGCGGCAACGGAAACGATCATTCCTCCTGCGTCACAGCATCGCCATGCCGCCGTTGACGTGCAAGGTCTGGCCGGTGACGTAGCCGGCCTCCCGGCTGGCGAGGTAAACGGCGGCGGCCGCCACGTCGTTCCCCTCCCCGAGCTTGCCGGCGGGTATGCGCCCCAGCAGCGTCTCCTTCTGGGCGTCCGGGAGACTGTCGGTCATCTGGGACCGGATGAATCCGGGAGCGATGCAATTGACCGTGATTCCGCGGCTTGCGACTTCCTGGGCGAACGCCTTCGACATTCCGACCAGCCCTGCCTTGGAGGCCGCGTAATTGGCCTGGCCGGGATTGCCGGTCGAACCGACCACCGAGGTGATCGAGATGATCCGCCCATGCCGGGCTCGCATCATCGGCTTCAGCGCGGCGCGGGCCAGGCGGAAGGCCGCCTCGAGGTTGATTCGAAGGACGTCCGACCATTCCTCATCCTTCATCCGCATGGCCAGGTTGTCGCGGGTGACGCCCGCATTGTTGACCAGGATGTCCAGCTTGCCGCCGAGGGCCTCAACGGCCTGCGGCACCAGCGCGTCGACGGCGGCCGGGTCCGAGAGATTCGCCTGGAGGGCAACATGGTCGCCGCCGAGGCCCGAACGGAAGGTCTCGAGCTTTTCCGCATTGGAGCCGGAAACTGCGAGCCGGGCCCCCTGCCCCGCCAGCGCCTCGGCAATCGCCGAGCCGATGCCGCCGGACGCTCCCGTGACGAGAGCGGTCATTCCAGAAAGGTCGAACATCGTCATCATTCTCCGTCATCCCGGCGAAGGCCGGGACCTCAGCGAGACTCGGCACTTCACCCTCAGACCCCGGCTTTCGCCGGGGTGACGCCTCGCGTCAGATTTCCTTCACCAGCGCCTCGATATCGTCCAGCGTCACCACGCTCGTCACCTTCGCGTCGGGCGCGATGCGCTTGACCATGGGGCCGAGCACCTTGCCTCCGAACTCGACGAAATGGTCGACGCCCGCCTCCGTCATCGCGGCGACGCTTTCGCGCCAGCGAACCATTCCCGTGACCTGCTCGACGAGGAGACGGCGGATCTCGGTCGGGTCTTCGACCGGAGCGGCTGTGACGTTCGCGTAGAGCCGGACCGCGGGCTCGTCCATCTCCACCTCCGCCAGCGCCTGCTCCATTTCCCGCGCCGCGGGCTCCATCAGCGGGGAGTGGAAGGGGGCGGAGACTGGGAGGAGGACGGCGCGCTTGGCCCCTTTCTCCTTGGCGATGGCCAATGCCCTCTCGACGGCGCCGCGATGGCCCGAAATGACGACCTGCGAGGGATCGTTGTCGTTCGCGACGGTGCAGACCTCGCCCTGCGCCGCGGCATCCGCGATCGCCCGCGCGATCTCGACGCTGGCGCCGAGCACCGCCGCCATTGCGCCCTGCCCCACCGGCACCGCGCGCTGCATCGCCTGGCCGCGAAGCTTCAGGAGCCGGGCGGCGGTCGCGAGGTCGAAGCTGCCCGCCGAGCAGAGCGCGCTATATTCGCCGAGGCTGTGGCCGGCGACGAAATCGGCCTTGTCGATCGAAAGCCCGGACACCCGGAGCGTCGCAATCGCATTGGCCATGATCGCGGGCTGGGCGTTCTCGGTGAGGGTGAGCTCGTCCTGCGGACCCTCGGCCATCAGCCGGAACAGCTTCTGGCCCAGCGCCTCGTCCACCTCCTCGAACAGGTGCCGGGCGACGTTGCTGGATTCGGCGAGGGCCTTGCCCATTCCGACCGACTGGCTGCCCTGGCCCGGGAAAATGAACGCGCGCATTGATTTCTCCTGTCGGGCGGAGCGCCTAGGCCAGCGCGGCGGCAGGGGTCAACCGCGGGAACCACTCGCCATCGCCCCGGTTCTTCCGGCACCTTCTCAATGACCGGAGATAAAGCCGTGAAATACAAAACTTTACTTACATTAGTATTCGCTCCCCTGGCGGCGACCGCCGCGCTTTCCGCCCCTCCGGCGACGTTCCTTCGCCAGGCCGGCCTGACCGACAACAGCGAAATCCAGGTCGGCCAGCTCGCTCAGGCGCGGGGCAGCTCACAAGCCGCCCGCGAGGCAGGGCGGATGCTCGTGGCCGATCACCGAGCATCCCAGCGGGCCGCCGCGCCTCTCATGGCCAGGTACAGGGTCCGGCCGCCGGTCGGAATGCTTCCCGAGGCGAGGGTCGAGATGCGCCGGCTCCAGACCCTGAGGGGCCGCGCCTTCGACCGGGAGCTCGCCACCTTCAACATCGCCGCGCACCAGCGCGCCATAAGCCTGTTCCAGGCCCAGACCCGCACCGGCGACCGAGACACTGCGGCTTTCGCCCGAGCCCAGCTGCCGGTGCTGCGCCATCATCTCCAGATGGCCCGCGACCTGCTTCGAGCCTCTCGCTAACGGTCCGCTCCCGTTCGGGCTGAGCTTGTCGAAGCCCTTCCCTTCCAGTTCACACGGGAAGGAAGGCCCTTCGACAGGCTCAGGGCGAACGAAACGTGGCGGAATGACTTGCTTTTTCCGGTTCCCTGAGCCACAGGCCGGGCAACCGGGGCGGAAAGCCATGCGCTTTCCGCCCCGGTTCAATTTGAAGCGATTGCGAGGCGGCAACGCCGCCGGCTCGGAAATCGCGACAGAGAATTAACTGAACGAAAGCCGGAGGGGCGTCCGCATTGGGCGGCGTCAGCGATCGGCCAAAGACAAGGAATAGCGAAGCCATGCCGCTTTACGAGCATGTGTTCATCGCGCGTCAGGACCTGGCCCAGGCCCAGGTGGACGCGCTGGCGGAGACCGCCACCAACATCATCACCACCGCCGGCGGAACGGTCGCCAAGACCGAGACCTGGGGCCTTCGCTCGCTCGCCTACCGGATCGCCAAGAACCGCAAGGGCCATTATGTGATGCTCGACTTCGAAGCGCCGGCCGCGGCCGTCGCCGAGCTCGAGCGCCAGACCCAGATCAACGAGGACGTGATCCGCTACATGACCGTGCGAGTCGACGCTCACGAGCAGGGCCCGTCGGCGATGATGCGCCGAGGCGAGCGCGACCGCGAACGCGGCGACCGCGGCGACCGCGGTGATCGCGGTGATCGCGGCGGGCGTGACCGCGACCGCGGCGATCGCGGGGACCGCGGCGACCGCGCCCCCCGCCCTGACTTCGCCGACGCTTAAAGAGAAAGGACCAGCAACATGGCACGCCCATTTTTCCGCCGCCGCAAGAGCTGCCCCTTCTCGGGCAAGGACGCTCCGGTCATCGACTATAAGGACGTCCGCCTGCTCCAGGGCTTCGTCTCCGAGCGGGGCAAGATCGTCCCGAGCCGGATCACCGCCGTCTCCGGCAAGAAGCAGCGCGAGCTGGCCACCGCGATCAAGCGCGCCCGCCATCTCGGCCTTCTCCCCTACGTCGTGAAATAAGGAGCGCGAGCAATGGATGTCATTCTCCTCGAGAGGATCGAG
>DASVSX010000044.1:0-17566 GCA_036387875.1 Allosphingosinicella sp.
AGCGCGGGCGCAACCTCAATAGGACCCGGATCGAACAGGAGTCGAAACGAACATGTCGCTTGGTCAGGATCTCGCGCCGCACCTCCCCTTCCTGAGGCGCTATGCGCGCGCTCTCACCGGCACCCAGGGTCACGGCGACGCCTTCGTCAAGGCCACGCTCGAGGCGATCGTCGCCGCGCCGAACGAATTCCCTCGCGACGTCGACCCCCGGCTGGGCCTCTACCGCACTTTCCATGCCATCTGGTCCTCCGCCAATATCGAGGAGGATCCGCACGCCCTCGATTCGGAGAATCCCGAAGCGATCGCCCAGGCGCGCCTCGCCCGGATCACGCCGCTCTCGCGCCAGGCGCTCCTGCTCACCGCGATGGAGGGCTTCACCCCCGAGGACGCCGGCTATCTGATCGGCGCTTCGCCCGAGGACGTCGAGGGCCTGGTCTCGGAAGCGCTTGCCGAAATCGAGCGCCAGACCCGGGCGGAAGTGCTGATCATCGAGGACGAGCCGATCATCGCCATGGACATCGAGACGATCGTCCGCGACCTCGGCCACACCGTCACCGGAGTGGCGGTGACCCGCGACGAGGCGGTGTCGCAGGCGATGGCCCGTCGCCCCGGACTGGTCCTCGCGGACATACAGCTCGCCGACGACAGCAGCGGGATCGACGCGGTCAAGGACATCCTCAGGGAATTCCAGGTTCCGGTCATCTTCATCACGGCCTTCCCCGAGCGGCTTCTGACCGGGGAGCGGCCCGAGCCGACCTTCCTCATCACCAAGCCGTTCCAGCGTTCGACGGTGAAGGCGGCGATCGCCCAGGCCCTGTTCTTCGACAGCGCGACGCTGCCCGCCTAGGGCCGGCGCAGGGGGCAATCGCTTTTTCCGAACGGCGCCGCCGGGCGGTCTGCGCCGCGTGGAAAAGTGACTGTCCGCTAGGAACCCCCTCAAGCAGCGGGCGTTGCGCCCACATAACGAGCGGAACCGAGGGATCATGGACGAGCGCGAACATATCGACACGACGAGCGCGCGCGCGGGGGCTACTCCGCACATGACTCGCTATATTTTGCCCATCTCGCTGGGATTGGTCATCATCCTCTTCGCGCTCTTATTGTTTCTCTGGAAGTAGAGGCCTACATCCTTGACCGAAGAGAGGGGGGCTCCGGCCCATCCGAATCGCATGAGCGCAATCAGTACGGCGTATAACGGGGGCAGCTTGGTTCAGCAGCCGGAATTGGACGAGGACGACATCGAGCCGCCGCGCTTCGAGCCGGTGCCGCTGCCGGACGACGAGTTCAAGGACCAGCTCGCGCAGGTCATCCCGCATCTGCGCGCCTTCGGCCGGTCCCTGTCCGGAAGCCGCGACCTTGCGGACGATCTCGTCCAGGAAACCCTGCTCAAGGCCTGGGCGGCGCGTAAGCGCTTCCAGGCCGGAACCAACATGCGGGCCTGGACCTTCATCATCCTCAGGAACCTGTTCCTCAGCCAGATGCGCCGTGCGCGCTTCAAGGGCGAGTGGGACGAGATCACCGCCTCCAAGATGCTCGCCGCCCCGGCGAGCCAGGATCGGCATGTCGAGCTGACCGACATGCAGCGCGCCTTGCTCCATCTTCCGCAGCCGCAGCGCGAGGCCCTGATCCTGGTCGGCGCCGGCGGCTTCGCCTATGAGGAGGCGGCCGAGATTTGCGGCTGCGCGGTCGGGACGATCAAGAGCCGGGTGGCCCGCGGCCGGGTCGCGCTCGAGGCGCTTCTCACCGACGGCAAGCTCCCCTCGCGCCGCGAGCATGAGAATGAGGGCGGCCGTTCCGCCCTTCAGAGCATCATGAGCGAAGTCGACGACCTCAGCCGGGACCGGGATCCGCGGCTTTAGCGTCCTTCGATACGGGTCTTCGCCAAGCTCAGCCCCTACTCAGGATGAGCGGTTGGGATTATCCTCTATCGCTCGTCCTGAGCAGCCGGTGAGCCTGTCGAACCGGCGTATCGAAGGATCAGCTTTGATCCAGACGGACCAGAAGCTCCTCGAACATGTCGAGCGAGCGGATTTCGCCGTCCATGGCGAACGCCTCGCGCAGGGCGTTGCCGACGCCGGCATGAACCGTGGGCGGGGCGACTTTCACGAAGCGCCTTGAGGAAGCGTGGACCATGGCTTCTAATCTCGGATTCATCGTACTCACGGGGTTAAGAACGCACCGGAAACGGGGTAGTTTCAACCGTTGCGCGTCCCCAACGGAACTAACTTCGGCTGTTGTATGAATGAAACACAGAGTGAAGAAGCGGTTAAGGATGCGCTCCTACGAGCGCGGACGCATTCGCCGTTCCTGCGGCTGCAGCTCGAACGCTTTCCCGATATAGCGCAGGCGCTTGAGGCCGGACGGGCCGAAGAAGCGGTGGCCCGAGCGACTTTGGCCGGCGACGATGCGGGGAATCTTGCCGCGGCCCTCAGGCTCGAGCGGAGCGCTCTCGCCGCGGCTCTGGCGGTGTCGGATCTCGCCGGCGCGATCCCCCTCGAGCGGCTGATGGAAAGCCTCTCGAACCTCGCCGACCGGGCGCTGGCCCGCGCGCTTGCCGCCGCCTTCGCCGAGCGAACTCCGCAAGACCCGCCGGCCGGATTCGCGGTCATCGCGCTCGGCAAGCATGGCAGCCGCGAGCTCAATTATTCGTCCGACGTCGACCTCCTCTTCCTCTTCGATCCGGCGACCCTGCCGCTCAGGCCGCGCGAAGAGCCGGGGCAGGGGGCGCTTCGGATCGGCAACCGGCTGGTCGAGCTGCTCCAGAAGCGGGATGCCGACGGCTACGTCTTCCGGGTCGACCTGCGCCTCAGGCCGTCGCCCGAAGCGACCCCGATCGTTCTGCCGGTCGACGCGGCCATCTCCTATTACGAATCCTCGGCTTTGCCCTGGGAGCGGGCGGCTTTCGTGCGGGCGCGCCAGGTCGCCGGGGACGAGACGGTCGGCCGTTATTTCCTGGAGGCGCTCCATCCCTTCGTGTGGAGGCGCTCGCTCGATTTCGGAGCGATCGGGGAGGTGCAGGCGATCACCCGGCGGATCAGGGACCATTATTCGCACGGCCAGATCCTCGGGCCCGGCTTCGACGTCAAGCGCGGCCGCGGCGGAATTCGTGAGATCGAGTTCTTCGCCCAGATCCACCAGCTCATCCACGGCGGCCGCGAGCCGGCGCTGAGGGCGCCGGCCACTCTCGACGCTCTTGCGGCGCTGAAGGAGGCGGAACGGATCCCTGCCGACGCCGCCGACGACCTGGCTTCGGCCTACCGGCTGCTGCGCACGGTGGAGCATCGGCTGCAGATGGTCGACGACCGCCAGACCCACGCCTTGCCGGCCGATCGGGCGGCGCTCGACAATGTCGCGCAGCTGCACGGCTTGGCCTCGGGCGACGCTCTCATCGCCTTGATCGAGGCGCCGGTGGCCCGTTGCGGCGAGCTGTATGACGGGCTCGCCGGCCATGGCGAGGACAGGATTCCCTTGAACCCGGAAGCGCTTGAATCGCATTTGCGCGACGCCGGCTTCGACGATCCGGTCTCGGCCCGGCTTCGGATCGAGGGCTGGCGCGGCGGGAAGGCGCGGTCCCTGCGCACCGCCGCGGCCGGCGAGGCGTTCGAGGCGATGCTCCCAGTGCTGATCGAGGCGTTCGGCCGGGCGCCCGACCCGATGCGGGCGATGAACCGGTTCGACGACGTCGTCACGAAGCTTCCGAGCGGAGTGAATTTCTACCGCCTGCTCGAGGCCCGCCCGGGGCTCACCGACCATCTCGGAACCATTCTCAGCCACGCCCCCGCTTTGGCCGAGCAGCTCGGCCGGCGGCCGGAGCTGCTCGACGGGCTCGTCGACGCTTCCGCTTTCGAGCCGGCGCCTCCGGTCGGGGAGCTGATCCGCGACTTCTCCCGCTCCGAGCGCGAGGGCGAGGATTACCAGCTGGTGCTCGACCGGGTAAGGCGCCGGGTCAACGAACGGCGCTTCGCGCTGGGCGTGCAGCTGATCGTCGCCCATTCCGATCCGATCGAGGCGGCGGAAGGCTATTCGCGGGTCGCCGAAGCGGCGATCAACGTCCTCGCACGCGCCGCCATCGCCGAGTTCGAGGCGCGCCACGGGCGAGTGCCCGGCTCCGAGCTTCTGGTCATGGGCCTCGGACGGCTCGGCGGCGAGGCCCTGACCCACGCTTCCGACCTCGACCTCGTCTATCTGTTCAGCGGTACTCACGAGGCGGAGTCGGACGGGCCCCGGCCGCTTCGAGCCACGGATTATTTCAACCGGCTGGCGCCTCGGATCACCGCCGCCCTGAGCGTCGCGACCGCGTCGGGGCCGCTCTACGACGTCGACACGAGGCTTCGGCCTTCGGGCACGGATGGAATGCTGGCGGTCAGCCTCGAAAGCTTTGCCCGCTACCAGAGCGAGCAGGCCTGGACCTGGGAGCATATGGCGCTCACCCGCGCCCGCCCGGTCTTCGGCTCCGACGGCGCTCGCTCGGCGCTGCAGTCGGTGATCGACGGCACCCTGCGCAAGCCGCGCGACCCGGAGCGGCTGGTCGCCGACGCGGTCGCGATGCGGGCGGAGATGGCAGCTCACAAGGCCCCCCGGGGCCGGTTCGACATCAAGCTCGGCCCGGGCGGGCTGGTCGACCTCGAATTCGCAGTTCACACGCTTCAGCTCAAGCACCGGATCGGCCTCCACCCGCATCTCGAGAACGCGCTCGAGGCGCTGGCGGCGGCCGGCCTGGTGCCGGACGGGATCGACCCGGCGCTTCGGCTTCTGACCCGGATGCTGGTCATGTTCCGGCTGGTCTCCCCTGCCTCGGACGAGCCGCCCGAGGAGACCAAGCCCCTCGTCGCCGCCGCCTGCGGGCTCGGCGACTGGAACGCTTTGCTTGCGGCCCACGACGCGGCGCGGCACAGGGTGGCGGAGCTGTGGAAGTCGGTGTCGCACCTCTAGCCCGTCACCCCGGCGAAAGCCGGGGCCTCAGGGAGTGAAGGGCGCGGCGCTTTTTTCGGGCTGGGGTCCCGGCTTTCGCCGGAATGACGTGGAGGTGGAAAGATGCTGAGCGAAGGTGACAAGGTTCCGGACGTGAAGCTGGCGAGCCTCGAGGGCAAGGCGATCAGCCCGACCGATTTCAGCGGCCAGAAGCTCGTAATCTATTTCTACCCGAAGGACGACACTTCCGGTTGCACCGCCGAAGCGCAGGCGTTCACCGCTTTGGCCGAGGAGTTCAAGAATGCCGGCACCTGGATCCTCGGGGTTTCGAAGGACGACGCCAAGAAGCATGTGAGGTTCATCGAGAAATTCGGACTCAAGGTGCCGCTGGCCACCGATTCCGACGGCTCGGCCTGCGAGGCGTTCGGCACCTGGGTCGAGAAGAGCATGTACGGCCGCAAATATATGGGGATCGAGCGGGCGACCTTCCTCGTCGACCGCGACGGGGTGGTGAAGCGGGTCTGGCGCAAGGTGAAGGTGCCGGGCCATGCCGAGGAAGTGCTCGAGGCGGCCCGGGAGTTGCCCTGAAGTGGAGTCGGGATCGGGCGAAGGAGCCGCGCCTTCACGCCGGCACGCGCTCATTTCCAAAGCCGCTTCCACAGATTTCGCCAAAACCAGCGCTTCCGGCCTGATGGCGAGGCGGTGAGTCCCGACTGAACCGGTCCCGTCGCGATCACCGCGGGGAAAGGGTCTATCGCCACCGCCGCGCGGGCGCAATTGTCGAGCGCCGCGACGAAGACGATGTGGGATAGCAGCAGCGCGCTTTGGACCAGCAAGGCCGAAACGATCGTCTCCATGGGCACCGCGCCGAGGAAGGGGATCAGGGCGGGAATGGCGGCGGCGGCGGCGGCCGTGGTCTGAATGCCGAGAACGACCCAGGTTGCATGGATCAGTTTGCGAAGATTGTCGCACTCGCCCGCACATTGCGGGGCGAGGCAGGCGCAAAGCGTGCCCAGGCTGTTGAGAGCCAGGACACATGCTCCGACGGCCAAGGCCGAAGAGCCGGCAGCCAATAGCATCCATCCAGGCGATTGCTCGACATTCCAGATAGATCCGTTGGTGACCACGGCAATTGCAATGAAGGCCAACGCCGCGACGACAGCGGCGAGTGCCGCGGCGAGGCATATTTTAAGCGGCGTCGTGTCACACATACTGTCTCTCCCTGCGAGCAGCTGGCGTGAACCATTAGAGCCAGTTTACCTCACTTCGGTGAACATTAGTTAGTTTTATTTTCACTGCCGTTGAATCGTTCAGTAACCCGGAAAACAGGTAATAAACATTTGAGATCGGCAAAAAAGCAATGAGATAGATTCTTCGCCAGGTGTTGCTTGCTGGAAAGTTCGCGTTGCCTCGTCTTGAAGTTCATACGCAAGAAACGACCCCGAGCCTCCTGCCTGGCCGCGCGGCGAACCGGAGCACCCGGCCAAGCGAGAATTTTCGATGCCGTTCAGCGCCCACTCAGTCGCACGTTGACAAGGTCCGCTACATAAGTCAGCCTTCGAAGGATGAAGCCGATGTGCGCCTCCGCCGCCCCGATCAACGCGACGCCCTGTGCCGCGGCTTCCAGCTATTATTATTACGGAATCGCTCGGGCGGGACCGGAATAGCACGCGCTTAACAAGCCAGCTCAAACCGACCCCGTCCGGACCTTCCGGGCGGGGTTTTTTCATATGGAGAGACCGATGTTCGCCGATTTCACCGAGACACTGCCGCCGCCGGGACCGGCCCGCCCCCCGGGAACGGCCGAGGACTGGACCATCCCCCAGAATTGGGGGCGCTTCGGCCCCGAGGAGCACCGGGTCTGGGACGTCCTCTATGCCCGCCAGCGCCGCAAGCTCGCCGGCCGAGCCGTCGCCGCATTCGAGGAGGGGCTCGACTCGCTCCTCCTTTCGCGCTCCGGAATCCCCGACTTCGAGGATCTCAATGCCCGGCTGTTCGATCGCTCGGGATGGACGGTGGTCGCGGTTCCGGGCCTTCTTCCCGACGCGGTCTTCTTCGCCCATCTCGCCCGCCGCCAGTTCCCTGCCGGCAACTTCATCCGCCCGGCCTCCAGCCTCGATTATCTGGAGGAGCCCGACGTCTTCCACGACGTGTTCGGCCACGTGCCGATGCTTGCGACACCCTGGTTCGCGGACTTCATGCAGAGGCTCGGCGAGGAAGGGCTGAAGGCGGTGGCGAAGGACAGGGTCGCGATCTTCTCGCGCCTCTACTGGTTCACGGTTGAGTTCGGAGTGGCCCGGGAGGAGGGAGCGCTCAAGCTCTACGGCGCCGGCCTGGCCTCGAGCTTCGGGGAGGCCGCCTATGCGCTCGACAGCGCCAGGCCGGAGCGGCTGCCGTTCGACCTGGAGCGGGTGATTCGGACGCCCTATCGCTCCGACGTCTTCCAGCCCCGCTATTTCGTGGTGGACGGGCTCGACACGCTTCGAACCGGGATCGACCTCGACCGGCTGGAGGAAAGCCTGGACGGAATTTGAACCGCGCTTCCGTGCGCCCTGAGCTTGTCGAAGGGCTTTCCTTCCTTCCCTCGGTGGCGAAAGGAAGGGCTTCGACAAGCTCAGCCCGAACGGATGTGCGAGAAAATGTTAGTCGCTTTGCCTACCACTGTCGCCCGGGCCGCCCGCTCGGTCCTGCTCGCCGCCGATCCGCCGGCCAAAATCCGCGCCGCCCGTGCCGCCGCCCGGGCCTGGCGGCGGGGCGAGCTCGAACACGAATTCGACGTGGCGATGCCGGGCTCGCCGGCCCGGCCCGGCCGGCCGGAGCTGCTGCCGCCGTCGCAAATGCCCAAGCGCGGGCGCGGCGGTTCCGAGCGGGGGCGGATCGCGATGCTCCATGCGCTCGCGCATATCGAGTTCTCGGCGATCGACCTCGCCTTCGACCTCGCCGGGCGCTTCGGCGCGGGTTTCCCGCGCGAGTTCGTCGACGACTGGTTCTCGGTCGGCGCCGACGAGGCGATTCATTTCGCCTTGCTCGACCGGCGCCTGAAGTCGCTGGGCTCGGCCTATGGAGAGATGCCGGCCCATGACGGCCTGTGGGAGGCGGCGGCGGCGACTGCAGGCGACGCGCTCGCCCGACTCGCGGTGGTGCCTATGGTTCTGGAAGCGCGCGGACTCGACGTGACCCCGGCGGCGGTCGAGCGTTTCGAGGCCGGAGGCGATGCGCGCTCGGCCGCGATCCTGGGGCGGATCTACCGTGATGAGATACGGCACGTCGGGGTGGGTTCGAAATGGTTCCGCTGGGGCTGTGAATCGCTGAGAATCGAGCCTGTTTCGACCTGGAAACGACTGGTCGGCGCCCACTTCGGAGGCGTTCTGAAGCCTCCATTCAACGATTCAGCGCGCGACCAAGCCGGTCTGTCCCGCGATTACTACTCGGCGCTTGCCGTGGCAGGAGATGTTTAACAGTCTCAGCTCACACGTCGCGGAGGGGGCATCTCCCTGACGTCATCGAGGGGGCGGAAACGCCTTGAATTTAATGCTTTCGGTCGCGCTCTAGCGTGGCCGCGCCCAGTAAGGGGCGGCCAGTCGGGGATTTGATGGTGCTGACTAAAACACACAATGCGGGACCGATCGGAATGTTCCGCACGATGTTCAAGCCGCGCGACATTTTCCTCCATGACGGCAAGGCCTTGCGCCGGGTCCGGGTCGGCTCCGGGGTCCAGGCGGCCACCGCCTTCGCCGCCGTCGTGCTTCTCCTCTGGTCGATCTTCGCCGCAGCCCAGCTCGCTTCCGCTTCCGAGTCCACTTCCAGCGCCGATGTCGCCCGGATGGAGCGCGAGCTCGCCGCGATGGAAGCCGACGTCGCCGCCATCAAGGTCGCCGCCCAGCGCCGCTTCCAGTTCACCGCCGGCGAAGTCCGCCGCCTCGGCCTCGATCCGAGCCGGCTCCAGGCCGGAGTGGGCGGACCGTTCGAGCCGGTCGAGACGGTCCGCGCCGCCGACCCCAATTTCAAGGCGCTCTTCAACAGCTGGACCAGGCTCGACCAGCTCGAGCAGGGCACCGTGGCGATCCCCTCGACCGAGCCGGTCCGCGGCACCAACTTCACCTCGGGCTACGGAGTGCGCTCCGATCCGTTCAAGGGCCGCGCCGCGATGCACGCCGGCATCGACCTCGCCGGCCCGATCGGAACCCCGATCTACGCCACCGCCGACGGGATCGTGCAGCGCTCCGAATACAACAATGGCGGCTACGGCAACCTCGTCGAGCTCGACCACGGCCACGGCATCCAGACCCGCTACGGCCACCTTTCCAGATCGATGGTCGCCGCCGGCCAGAAGGTGAAGCGCGGCGACATGATCGCGCTGATGGGCTCGACCGGGCGCTCGACCGGAAGCCACCTCCACTACGAAGTCCGGATCGACGGCAAGGCGGTCAACCCGGTCCCCTTCCTCCAGTCGACCTCCTACCTCCAGTCGGTCCAGCAGCGCGCCGCCGCCGCCACCCGGATCGCCATCGGCGGACCCGCCGCCGCCAATTGATCCCAGTTCAGGAGAGAGCCGAAAGGCCTGGGCCCGCCGGAGACGGCGGGCTTTTTTCGTTTTGCGGTGGGCAATGCCGCATCGCCGCCGCGGATACAGCAATGACCCGAAACGGACCCAACAGGATTTGCAATGTAGGACTTTGCATGTTCCACTGATGTTCTGAAGCCGATTCGGTGGGCCCGGGAGCCCCGCCTCGCGGTCGGCTCTGGGGGGCAGAATGGGCAGACGCGGTCATTATTTGCTGACGGGATCCGCCCTCGCTTTGGCGGGCGCCGCCGTGGCGAGCGAAACGACGACCTACAGCCACGACGCGCTCGGCCGGCTGACGGCGAGCTCGAGCAGCGGGACGGTCAATGAAGGGGTCACCACGGGCATCGCCTACGATCCGGCGGGCAATCGCTCCGCCTATAACGTAACGGGCGTCAGCGCTCCGCCGCCGCCTCCTCCGCCTCCGCCTGCTCCGCCTCCGCCGCCGCCGCCTCCGCCGCCGCCGCCGCCGCCTCCGCCGCCGCCTCCGCCGCCTCCACCGCCGCCGCCTGCGTCCGCACTCGCGGCGAATCCCGACTATCTCACGGTTGAGCGGTGCACGACGGCTTATGCCAACGTCACCGCGAACGACGTCGACGAGGACGGCACAAATTGGGGGATTTCGCTCCTTTCAGTTTCCGGCGGCAGCCTCGGCTCCGCGTCGTGGGGCAGTTGGCGCCACGTCAAATATGAGGCCGGCGCCGTCACCGGATCGGACGTGCTCACCTACACGATGGAAGGGTTTCCGGCGCGAGCACGACCGGAACGCTCTACGTGACAATCGCCGCCGGGAGCTCGTGCCCATGACCGCACTCTCAGCAATGGCGCGAAGAGACGCCGGGCGCGCTGCGGGCAAGTCGGCGTACCGGGAAGTTTTGCGGATGAGCGCGGTCGAGAGGAGGCTGGAAGCGGCGCGGCAGGCCCTTCTCGCGGTCGGCCTGGCTTTTCTCGGCCTGTGCGCGGCCTCGGCCGCTTCGGCACAGGGCTCCGGCAACGGGCCGCCGCTGCCGGAGATGGTGGCTCCGGACGTCGCCGGGGTCGACCTGTTGAACGGCAGGCGCGTCGGGACCGACAGTGCAATTTCGATCGGAGCCGCGGACTCGCCGGCACTCTCCTTCAGCGAGGGCGGCGGTGGATTCGGCGGAACGCCGATTGCCGGGTTCCACTATCTGCGCGGCAGCTATCCCAATTTCTACCACGAATTCTACCTCGGGAGCCGGCGCGAATTTGCCGGCACGAGCGCCTCGATCCTCAGCGACGGATCGACGGTGGACTGGTGGGGCACGAACAAGGTCATCTACGACAAGGACGGATCGACCTGGAGGTCGCTCCGACCAACACCACCCAGCCGATCGGAGTCGAGCCGGATTACTACCTGGTCTCACTGACCCGCCCGGACGGCGAAATACTCACCTACAATTATTCGGCCATACCGGTTGCCGGCAGCATCATCGACAAGCTGCGCTCGATCGTCAGCAGCGGCGGTTTCGAGATGCGTTTCGAATGGACATCTTCGGGCCTTTCCAAGGTGAGGTTGATCAATCGCAACATCGCCTATTGCGACCCCGTTGCGGCGAGTTGCAATGGCGGCAGCTCAAGTTGGCCGACGATTTCATGGTCGCTCGACTCTTCGATGAACGTCACGGCAACGACATCGGCTACCCGCAACGTCTTCTACGCTGCCCGGCAACGGGGCGCGACGGTGATCGGCTCGGGCACCAACACGGTCTACGAATGGAACCGGGCCGTGACGAGCGGCGCCGGTGTCGTGACGACCTACACGACCCGCAACACCGTCCCCAGCGAGCCGGGGCCGCCTTATTACGGCTTTTATACATCCTTCGGGGAGTGCATCGACGCCAGCAAGATTTGGCGAGTGCAGAGTGCCGCAGGAACCTGGAGCTACGATTACGGCGCCTGCTCTCCCTCGAGCCTTAACGCAGTGCGTACCAACCCCGACGGCACCCAGGAGAAACGGGTGGGCTCGACCTTTGTCGACGAGCTGATCCGCCAGACGGCCTACACCTACAATATGGCCTACAATCCGGCCGCGCCGTCGACCAGCGAAAACCGGTCGGTCGACAGCATCACCTACCCCGAAGGAAACAAGGCAACCTTCGGCTACAGCCGCAACAATCTGACAAGCACGACGATGACGCCGAAGGCCGGGTCGGGAAGCCCGACTGTGACCTGGACCTCAAGCTATCCCGCCTCGTGCCCGGCCACGGCGCCGGCGCTGTCCTGCAACAAGCCGGACTTCGAGCTCGATCCCAAGGGGAACCGGACTGATTACACCTACGATCCGGTCCACGGCGGCGTGGCGACCAAGACCCTGCCGCCTGACCCAAACGGGGTCCGGGCGCAGGTGCGCTACGTCTACCAGCAATATTCAGCCAAGGCGCTGAACTCTTCCGGGACGCCTTTCAGCCTGCCGCCGATCTGGAAGCTTCAGTCGACGTCGGCTTGCCGAACCCAGGCGAGCTGCGCCGGGACGGCCGATGAAGTCGTGACGAGCTACACCTACAATGACAGCCTTCTCGTCGCGAGCGAGACGGTGAGGGCGGGGGACAATTCGGCGATCTCGACGACGACGAGGACCTATGACGCGATCGGCAATCTCGTCTCCGTCGACGGGCCCGTGGCCGGCGCCGACGATACGACCCGCTACGTCTACGACCCGCTCCGCCGACCTGTCGCGGTCCTCGGTCCGGATCCGGACGGCGGCGGCCCGCTCCCGGTGCCGGCGACCCGGACGACCTACGATGGCGACGGCCAGGTCACTCTGGTCGAGACGGGCAGCGCCGCCGACAGGTCCGATCAGGCGCTCGCGGCGATGACTGTCGACCTCAAAGTCGTCGTGACCTACGATTCCGCCGGCCGCAAGGCGAGCGAAAGCCTGGTGGGCGGCGGAACGGTCCAGAGCGTCACCCAGTACAGCTACGACAATCGCGGCCGTCTGGAGTGCACTGCCGTGAGGATGAACGCCGCGGCCTTCGCCTCGCTCCCCGCCTCGGCCTGCGCCCTGGGCGCGCAGGGCAGCTTCGGGCCCGACCGGATCACCCGCAACGTCTACGATTCCGCAAGCCAGCTCCTGACGGTGCAGCGCGCCTATGGAGTGACCACTGCCAACTTCTTTCCCGCCACTCTCCAGCAGAATTATGCCGGCTACGAATATACGGGGAACGGCAAGCGCAAGGCGGTGATCGACGCCAACGGCAACCGCGCCGAGCTTCGCTACGACGGGCTCGACCGCCAGAGCTGCTGGATCTTCCCCTCGAAGACGGCGGGGGGTGCGTTGGGCGGCGATTGCTCGACCGGCGATTTCGAGAGCTACGGCTACGATCTCAACGGCAACCGCACCTCGCTGAGAAAGCGGGACGGGGTCACGCTCGGTTTTCAATATGACGGGTTGAACCGGGTGACGTCGAAGAACGTGCCGGCGTCGGTCAGTGGGGCCCCGGGCTACAGCGTCTATTACGGCTACGACCTTCGCGGCCTTCAGGCTTATGCCCGCTTCGGCTCCGCGGCGGGCTCGGGCGTCACCAACGCCTATGACGCCTTCGGCCGGCTCGCCTCCAGCACCACCGACATGGACGGCACGGCGCGCACCTTCAATTCGCAGTACGACGCCGCCGGGAACCGGACAGCCTTGGGCAGCCCGTCCAATTACTACGCCGCCTTCAGCTACGATGTGCTGGGACGGATGACCTCGTATGACGAGGGCGGGACTCCGATGGTCCGCTTCGCCTACGATTCGAACGGACGGCGCTCGAGCCTCGCCAACGGCCCGGGCTCGACGTCGACGCTGGCTTACGGCTACGATCCCGCAGGTCGGCTGAACGGCCTCACACGCCAGCTCGCCGGCACGGCGGCGGACCAGGCCATCGGCTTCGCGCACAATCCGGCGTCGCAGATCGTCACCCGCACCAGCTCGAACGACGCTTACGCCTCGAGCACCGCCTACAACGTCAGCCGCGCTTATTCGGTGAACGGCCTCAACCAATATACCGCCGCCGGCCCGGCGAGCTTCCTCTACGATTCGAATGGCAACCTTATTTCGGACGGGTCGAGCAGCTACGTCTACGACAGCGAGAATCGTCTGGTGTCGGCCTCGGGCGCGAAGACTGCGAGCCTCGCCTACGATCCGCTCGGGCGGCTGTGGCAGACGAGCGGCGGCTCGTCCGGGATCACGCGCTTCGTCTATGACGGCGACAGGCTGGCCGAGGAATATGACGGCGCGGGCAACCGGCCGCGCGTCTACGTCCACGGCAGCGGCGCCGACGAGCCACTGATGCTCTACGAGCTGGCCGGCGGGCCGGTTCACCGCTTTTACCATAGCGACCACCAGGGCTCGATCGTGGCGCTGGTCGACGACGACGGCAATGCGCTGGCGATCAACGGCTACGATTCCTGGGGCATCCCCAATGCCGGCAACCAGGGCCGGTTCGGCTATACCGGCCAGGCCTGGATCGCCGAGCTCGGAATGTACTATTACAAGGCCCGCATCTACTCGCCGACGCTCGGGCGGTTCATGCAGACGGATCCGGTGGGGTATGAGGACCAGGTCAATCTCTATGCCTATGTCGGGAACGATCCTTTAAACAAACTAGATCCGACCGGTAAATTTGAGTGCATCACCTTTTCGGACCGCTCCCAGACTTGTTCCTATGATCCTAGGAACCCCGCTGATGTCCTCGGCGTATTCCTTCATAAGTTCCTGTACGAACGCGGATGGCTAGCGAGCGAGGAGATTGCTTCGGATCGGCCCTCGGGGCCAGATGGGAAGCGAGGTTCAACGGGGGGACCCGGGGCGGGCAAAGATTTTCCACATGAGTCGGCCGGGACTCGTGAATCTAAAGACGGAGTGCCTTGTGTTTACTGCGATGAAGCGACGACCAATGAATATGGCCACCCCAACTCGCGCGAACGGGATCATATTGATCCAAAGGTAAGGGGTGGTAACAATACGCCGGAAAACGAACGTGACTCCTGCCGTACATGCAATCGTTCGAAGGGATCGAAGGACGTGGACGAATGGCAGGAGTTGCGTCGCAAGCGAGACGAGGAGATCGAAAGGTTGCGCAGACCTTCCTGGGAGCTCAAATGAAGATCGCATTCCGTCTTCCGGACGGAAGCGTCGAGACCATGCATGCCGAGCCACTGCTGGACGGCACGTTCCGGCTCGACAACGTTCCATTCCACGTCCGGGGAATCAGCTACGACGATGAATTCACAGTTGTGCCGACGGATGGGCGTCTGTTCTACTCGGAAGTAGCACGCCGTGGTGGACACTCCACCTATCGGGTGAGGCTTCCAGAAGGGAGGCCGCACAGCCATTTTCTGGAGCGTTGGGTGCCCTTGGAAGCGCTTGGCTGCACCTACGAAGGATCCTCGCTGGGGGGCCGGCGCCTCTACGCAGTCGACGTGCCCCCCGGCGCGGATGTGCATGCGATATACGCGCTCTTGGAAGAGGGGGAAAAGGAGGGCCATTGGGGTTTCGAGGAGGGGTATTACGCCGGCAATTCATGATTGGGGCCGACAAGGGGATGGCGTTCGGCGGCAAGATATCCGAATCCACCTGGAGCTGATGAGCGCCTTCCTCGGCATGTTCTCCCATGCTTCGCACATTGTCCCTGGTGTCGCTACTCTTGCCAGGGACTGGCTGATTGGTCACGGCTGGGCGCCACCGGGAGGCTGACGGGAGGTTTTTCAGCCATGAGTGGGCGGCAGCCGACGACCCCGAAAGCCAGCAAGTCGTGGAGAGATATGCGCAGATACTCCGCGGCTATCCGCTGCCCGCTCGAATCCCGGTAATGCGCTTCGTGCAAAGCTTCGATCTTCGAGGAGCACTGCTAGACGGCTTTTTTGTTGACGAAGGTGCGCGCACGGTCGCGATGAGCATCTACTCAGGGGATCGCCGAAGCGAACATAACCTTCTGAAGATCCTCCATGAGGATGCGAGCGTCGAGGCTGGCGATCGGCAGATTTTCGAAAGCGTTCTCGTGTCGAAGGGTCCGCAGATACGGTACGACGAGTTCGACTTCGGTCTCGGCTTGGACGGGCAAGAATGCTGTCGGCACCGCTATCTCTTCTGGCCGGTGCACCAAGGCGAAGGCGCGATAGAGTTTTCCAGAATCAGCTGGGCGCTGCGGCCGGTGCAGGAGCGGCCGAGAGACGCGGAGCGTCGCATCTAGTTCGGCTATCGCTTCGCGCACAATCCGGCGTCGCAGATCGTCAGCCGCACCAGCTCGAACGACGCTTACGCCTCGAGCACCGCCTACAATGTCAGCCGCGCTTATTCGGTGAACGGCCTCAACCAATATACCGCCGCCGGCCCGGCGAGCTTCCTCTACGATTCGAACGGCAACCTTATTTCGGACGGGTCGAGCAGCTACGTCTACGATAGCGAGAATCGTCTGGTGTCGGTCTCGGGCGCGAAGACTGCGAGCCTCGCCTACGATCCGCTCGGGCGGCTGTGGCAGACGAGCGGCGGCTCGTCCGGGACCACGCGCTTCGTCTATGACGGCGACAGGCTGGTCGAGGAATATGACGGCGCGGGCAACCGGCCGCGCGTCTACGTCCACGGCAGCGGCGCCGACGAGCCGCTGATGCTCTACGAGCTGGCCGGCGGGCCGGTGCACCGCTATTACCATAGCGACCACCAGGGCTCGATCGTCGCCATCGCAGACGACGACGGCAACGCGCTGGCAATCAACGGCTACGACGCCTGGGACATCCCCAATGCGGGCAATACCGGCCGGTTCGGCTATACCGGCCAGGCCTGGGTGCCGGAGCTCGGCCTGTGGTGGCCCGCATCTACCCGCCGACGCCGGGGCCGTTCATGCAGACCGATCCTGCGACCCGCTCGGGCGGCTGGCCGAGGTGTCGAGCGCAGGGGCGGGGTTCAGCGCCCCTTCTTCTGCCGGTGCTTGTCGAGGTCGAGGACCATGTTGCTGTCGCCCTCGGGCAGCAGGCCGAGCCGGCGCGCGACTTCCTGATAGGCCTCGGCCTCGCCGCCGAGGTCGCGGCGGAAGCGGTCCTTGTCGAGCTTCTCGTTGGTCGCCATGTCCCACAGGCGGCAGCCGTCGGGGCTGATCTCGTCGGCGAGGATGACCCGGGGATATTCATTCTCCCAGATCCGGCCGAACTCGAGCTTGAAGTCGACGAGGCGGATGCCGATCCCGGCGAACAGGCCGCACAGGAAATCGTTCACCCGCACCGCCATGTCGGCGATGTCGTTCATCTCCTCCTGGCTCGCCCAGCCGAAGCAGGCGATATGCTCGTCGGCGATCATCGGATCGCCCAATGCGTCGTCCTTGTAGAAATATTCGAGGATGGCGCGGGGCAGCTGGGTGCCCTCCTCGATGCCGAGGCGGGTCGAGAGGGTGCCGGCGGCGACGTTCCTCACCACCACTTCGATCGGGATGATCTCGACCTGGCGGGTCAGCTGCTCGCGCATGTTGAGCCGGCGGATGAAATGATGGGGGATCCCGATCTGGCCGAGAAGCGTGAAGACGTGCTCGGAAATGCGGTTGTTGAGCACGCCCTTGCCCGAGATGGTGCCGCGCTTCTGGGCGTTGAAGGCGGTGGCGTCGTCCTTGAAATATTGGATGAGCGTGCCGGGCTCGGGGCCCTCGTAGAGGATCTTGGCCTTGCCTTCGTAGATCTGGCGGCGGCGGGACATTGGGTTGTGCGCCCTCCAGGGACTGAGAAAAAAGCGGCCCCGGAAGCGTCGTCGGCGGACGGGCACCCAGGGCGGTGAGCGGCCCATAGCTGAACGCCCCCCTTTGTGCAATCAGTCGGCGGCCAGCGAGGAGGGACGGATGACGGCAGTGGGTGATGAGTTCGTGACGATCGACGCGCTGATGACGGCTTTGTACAGCTCGATCTCGGGCCCGCCCGGCGGCCAGGATTTCGAGCTTTCGAGGCGCGTCTACCATCCCGACGTCCGACTGGTCCGGACCCGGCTCGACGAAGCGGGCAGGCCGGTCGCCTACTCCTTCTCGGCCGACGATTATGAAGCCAATGCGAAGGCGTTGCTTAAGGACATGCCCTTCTACGAGGTCGAGACGGAGCGCAGGACGGTGCGCT
>DASVSX010000045.1:0-5338 GCA_036387875.1 Allosphingosinicella sp.
GTTCAACAAGATGAAGGGCATGGGCCAGATCGTCAGCTGGAGCGTCCGCGACGAGAGCCTCCACTGCGAGGGAATCACCCGCCTGTTCCACGCCTTCGTCAAGGAGCGCGACTGCTACACGCCCCAGGTCAAGAAGGAGATACGCGAGGTCTGCCACCGCACCGTCGAGCTCGAGGACGCCTTCATCGACCTCGCCTTCGAGATGGGCCCCGTTCCGGGCATGAGCCCCAAGGAGATCAAGCAATACATCCGCTACATCGCCGACTGGCGCCTCAGCCAGCTCGGCCTCAAGCCCATGTTCATGATCGACGACCACCCCCTCCCGTGGCTTGCCCCCCTCCTCAACGGCGTGGAGCACGCCAACTTCTTCGAGACCCGCGCCACGGAATATTCCAAGGCCGCGACCAAGGGGAATTGGGGCGAGGTATGGGACAGCTTCGACCGAAGGAAGAGCGCGAAGGCGGCGAATGATGGGGGAGCTGGTGCTGCACCGGAAGGCGGGGATGACATGTTCACGCGGGCCGGGGTGGCGGCGGAATAGCGGAACAAAGGGGAGTGTGCTAGGGGGTATAAATAGAACCTCACGACAGGTGAAGCGATTATGGCAGATGCTGAACCCCCTAGTGCCCAAGATGCGGTAAAGGCTTCTTCCAAGCCCGCCGCTAGATCGAAGAAAATCGTGATACCTGCCTCTAAGCCGGCCGATGCCTCCAAGGAACGGAAGCCTCGGGGAAAGGCTGGCGCTCGCCCAGTTCCGCACTCTCCCTTCGAGGAGGCATTCTCGCTGGCTGAGGCAGTCCAGGCATTTGCGGGTTCTAACTCTGTTCGGCGCTTGACACTTTTTGATCACTTGAAAAGAGCTCCCGAGAGTGGGCCGAGCCGGCAGTGGATCTCGACTGCCGCTCGCTACGGGTTGATTAAGGGAAATGCTGGATCTGAGCTCCTCCAGCTCACCCCGGATGGCGATGTAGCAACTAGTCGTGACGTTTCGCCGCGCGAGCAGGCCCGCGCGCGCATGAAGCTCGCCCTCGAATCCGTCGAACTTTTCAAAGCCCTTTATGAAAAATTTGCAGGCCAAAAATTACCGTCACCTGCACTTCTTGAAGACGCAGCGGGTGATTTGGGACTGGACGAACGGTTCCGCAAAGAAGCGGTAGAAATGTTTATTGTTAACCTTCGGTTTGTCGGACTGCTTCAAACTTTGTCGGGGGCCGAGCGGATTGTAACGATTGATCATGCCTTGGATCAGTTGCCGGCATCCCAGCCGGGAGCTGGCCGCCTCTTGCATGTGCCTTCCGTGGATCAAGCTATAGTGATTCATTCCGAGGCGCACTTCGACCGGGTCTGCTTTTTTATCGGTCCGATTGGCGAAGAGGACTCCGAACATCGTAAGCACTCTGATTTGATGCTGGAATCCCTTATACGCCCTGCTCTGGAGCCGTTTGGCCTGGAGGTAAAGAGAGCGGACGAAATCCAAAATCCTGGGTTGATAAACAAACAGATTTTTGAGTATCTGTTGAAAAGCAGATTAGCAATTGCTGATTTGTCATATCACAATCCTAATGTGTTTTACGAACTCGCAATAAGGCATGCGCGAAACTTGCCGGTGGTCCAGCTAATCCGCAAAGCCGATCGAATACCCTTCGACATCAATCAAAGTCGTACCATTGTGGTGGATACGACCGACTTATTCAGTTTTGTACCGAAGATTGAAACATACAAGGCGGAAATATCCAGCCATGTGAGGCGCGCACTGGAAGACCCATCCTCCGCAGATAATCCTTTTAGCGCATTCTTTTCGGAATAGGATCGCGGGTGCCCGCTACGTGCCTGGGACTGGCTGCGGGCCGCCAAATATCTGGATTTTGGAAATGCTTTGGCAAAGCCTAGGCATGCACGGTGCCTACCATCCTGCGCATCGACGGTTATCGCTTCTACTTCTACAGCCACGAGCCGAACGAGCCGCCTCACGTCCATGTCGACAAGGCGGAGGCGACTGGGAAGGTGTGGCTGGAGCGGATCGAGTTCGCCAAGCAGCGCGGGTTCCGGCTGAGGGAGCGCAATGCTATCCTGAGCATAGTACAAGAGCATCGGCTGGCGATGCTGGAGGCTTGGCATGAATATTTCGGCTAAGGTGGGCGACGAGCGGGTGGAGGACGTCCGCTTCGACTCCGAGAGGCTGATCGTCGACCTCGCCGACGGCCGGACCATCGCCGTTCCCCTCGCTTGGTATCCCCGCCTCCGTGACGCCACGCCGGCCCACCGCTCCAACTGGACCAAAGCGGGCGGAGGCTTCGGGATCCACTGGCCCGACGTCGACGAGGATCTCAGCGTCGCCGGCCTGCTGGGCGGAACGCCGGCCCCGGGAGCCTGAGAATGGCAATCGAGGTCGCGCCGCCGATCACCTCGACAACGACGAGGCGGTCCCCCGCCCATCTGGAGGCGGTGTTCGAGGAGGGCGATCTTGACCTGATCGCCGCCGCCTAGGACGACGTCGCGCGGGCCAGGGAGCTGCAGTGACGGTCACTTTTCCCGCCCGGTGTAGGCGGCGCGGCTCCTCGACCGCTGCGGGTCGATCGATTTCAACGCAACGACGCAACGAATCCTTGCCCGCTCCCAGGCCATTCGAAACTCGCATTCCAACGGCCTCCCGCCGCCGGGAATTCGTAGGAGGAGTGCGGAGTTCTTGACGATCCGAAGCCTCGTCGCGTCTTTGCGTCATCGCGTTGAAGACTGAAGGCCGCCGCGCCCTCGGCCCCGCCCGGCCTGCGACCCCGTCCAGCCCTGGAGAGCGGCAGTGAAAGCCACAATTCCCGTCTCACGGTCAGGGCAGCTTGAACCCATTTTTTCACGGTCCCTGACGGGGACCGCGCAATGTCGCCGAGCGAAGTGAAACCACAGAGCCTGGAGAAACCGGGCGTGACAAGGCGTCCATTTCCAGAGCAACATGCTTCGGTCCACCGAACGGAACCCTCCCGATGAGCAAGATGTTCGCGCTGCCCGCTTTCCTCAAAGGGCGGGTCACCCAAGAGGCCTATTCGCGGTGGCTCGGCCGCAAGGCCGCCGCGCACGTGAAGCGGGATCGGCTGCGCTCGCTGCACGAGATCACCGGCTCCCATTACCGACAGCAGATCCATTCCGCCGTCTGCGAGTCCGGGGGAACCGACTTCTACACGGGGGAGCCTCTGGCCTGGGAAAAGCTCAGCACTTATTGCAACGAGGATTCGAAGGCGGGTCGATCGGCATACAAAGCCGGGTTCGCGTTGCTCCCGACGGCGGACCATGTCCTGCTCGAAGATGGCAGCTACGACTTCGTCATCTGCGGCTGGCGGACGAACGACGCCAAGAACGATCTTTGCCATGCCGAATTTATCAAGCTGTGTCGGCAGGTGATCGCACACCACGAAAACCGCACCGGCGCCGCCTTCGTTGAAAGGGCTGTTGCAGGCGGTCCTGAACCGGGACCATCAAACTTCAGCGCGGCGACGGGATTCGGAGCGGCGGAGGAATGACGCCGCCATCGTCCGGCCCGCCGTCGAGGAACCTGACGCCGGTATCCTCATAGGCGCGACGGAGCGCCTGGATCAGCTCCGGCTTCACGTCCCGGTGATAGCGCTCGAACCGGAGCACCGTCCGCCGACTGACCCCAGCCGCCGCCGCAGCGTCCTCGAGCGACCATTCCAGCGCCGCCCGCGCCATGCGGGACTGCTCCGGCCGAAGAACGGGACGCTCCAGATCAAAACCCCTTGACGTGTACTTGCGCGGTCCCTATTCGGGACCGACAAGGAAAGGACCCTCAGGCATGGTTGCCGGGAGGCATAACCTGACGCGCCGGGCGTTGCTAGGCGCGGGTGCGGCTTTGCCGGCTGCGCTTGCCGCGCCCGCCGCCGCCGCCGCCAACCGACCACACCCCCCAGGCTGTCCCGACCAACGCCGAAGAACCCGCTGGGACCGCGCCGACGCCGCGTTCGCCCGCGCCTCCGCCCGCCTCGATGCGTTCCGCGCCGCCGAGGCCGCGCTTCCGCCCGAGCGCCGCGCCTTTCCCGCCTGCGAGCCGCTCGAGGAGCGCTTCGGCGACCTCGAATGCGCCCGCCTCGCCGCACTCGCCCGCCTGCTTCGCGCCCCGGCGCCGGACCTCCCCGCCTTCGCCCGGAAGATCCACCTCGCCATCGACGACCAGGCCTGGGAACTCGCCTCCGCCGACCACGCCCTCGCCGCCCTAAAATCCGACGCCCACCGTCTCTGCGGAGCTTAGGTGCGCCGCCGGTAACGGGCCGCCCCGGCCTGGGGGCGGAGGGCCCGCGCACGCCGTTCAACGCTTGCCCGGCGCGTGATATGTGTCACGCTCTCGATGGCCGGGGGCGGCTAGGATAGCGGATCGCGAGACACGCCGGACGCGCCGGCATTGCAGAAAAGGGGGCTTTCATGATCAGCAGGCGCCATCTTATCGGCGGTTCCGCCGCGGCAGTGCTGTTGCCCGGCCTCGCTTGGGGGCAGGCGGGGACGACGCGGGCTCGGCTGCCCTGGAGCAGCTTCAAGGCCGGGCCGCATTATGGCGCGTTCCGCGACGCGATCGCGCAGATGCGGCGCAACCAGGATCCGAACGATCCCGGAAGCATGCTCTTCTGGGCGAACGCGCACCAATTCCACTGCCCCCACGGGGTGGATCACTTCCTGGCGTGGCACCGCGCCTATCTCGCCCTGTTCGAGCGGCAGCTGCAGACCCTTTCCGGCATTTCGGATCTCGCGCTTCCCTATTGGGATTATTATTCCAACCCGCGCATTCCGGCCGAATTCACCCAGGGTCCTGCCGCCACCAATCCTCTCGCCCACCCGCGCCGAGGCCTCAACGTGGGGGCCGCGCTCAGCCTCGCTCCATTCGCTGCCGCCGTCACCCGGTTTCCGAACCGCGAACGGGATAGTTTCGAGTATGAGGTGGAGGACAGGCCGCACAACATGGTGCACAGCCTCATCGGCCGGGACATGGTGACGATGCAATCGCCCCGCGATCCGATCTTCTGGCTGCACCACGCCAATATCGATCGGCTGTGGAGCGCCTGGGCGGGAGCCGGCGGCGGGCGCGCGATGCCCGATGCCGGCGATTCCTACTGGTCGGGGGATTTCCACTACGGAGGGGGCCTTGCCGCGCCCAAGGCGGCGACCAGGGACACCCACTCCGCCTTCGGTTACCGCTACCAGAACGAGACGATGCCGATATTGCTGCCGACCACGGCTCCGCCGCGTCCGCCGTTCAAGCGGTTCGACCCCGATTTTCCAATCCGGCTCCGGCCCAACTTCTTCGCCGTCGGCCCCAGCACCTCGCTGGAGCTCGGGGCGC
>DASVSX010000046.1:0-43673 GCA_036387875.1 Allosphingosinicella sp.
GGCGGGCGCGCAAGGTGAACATCATCCTCCTCGGGCCCCCGGGCGCGGGGAAGGGCACCCAGGCCGGCCGGCTGATCGCCGAGCGCGGGCTGGTCCAGCTCTCCACCGGCGACATGCTTCGCGAGGCGATCAAGGCCGGAAGCCCGATCGGCCTTCGAGCCAAGGCGATCATGGAGGCCGGCGAGCTCGTCCCGGACGAGGTGGTCAACGAGCTGATCGCCAACCGCCTCGACCTTCCGGAGCGCTATTCCGGCTCCGGCTTCATCTTCGACGGCTATCCCCGCACGGAGGCGCAGGCCGTCTCGCTCGACGCCCTGCTCGGCGAGCGCGGAATGAAGCTCGACCACGTCATCGAGCTCCACGTCGACGGAGACGCCCTGGTCGACCGGATCACCGGCCGCTTCTCCTGCGCCAAATGCGGCGAGGGCTATCACGACCGCTACAAGCTGCCCAAGGTGGAGGGTCTGTGCGAGGTCTGCGGCTCCGATCAGTTCAAGCGCCGCCCCGACGACACCGAGGAGACCGTCCGCACCCGACTCGCCGAATATCGCGCCAAGACCGCTCCGATCCTCCCTTATTACGACGCCCGCGGCCTCGTCCGCCGGGTCGACGGGATGGCCGACATCGCGCATGTCGAGCAGGCGATCGAGGCGATATTGGACGGCGCCGCGTAATCCTCCCCGAGATTTCTCGGGGAGGGCGACCGCGCGAAGCGCGGTGGAGGGGTTCTTTCGGAGACTGGAAGGCCCCCTCCACCAGGCTTCGCCTGGTCTCCCTCCCCTGCAAACGCAGGGGAGGAATTTGACCCCCAGCTCGATCTGACGCACCATCCCCGTCACCAAAGGGGGACCCACCATGCGCCAGATCCTCGCCGCCGCGATCCTGACTCTCGCCGCGCCCGCCGCAGCCCAGCCGCCCAACCCTGCCGCTCTCCAGGCCGCCCAGCGCGAGGCGATGGCGAAGCTTCCGGGAATGGACGGGGTCTGGCGCGGAACCGCCTGGACGATGACTCCCGTGGGCCGCCACGACGTCGTCCACACCGAGCGGATCGGTCCCTTCCTCGGCGGCACCGTCAAGGTGATCGAAGGCCGCGCCTACAATGCAGACGGATCGGTCGGCTTCAACGCTTTCGGGATCGTCTCCTTCGACCCGGCGACGAAGGCCTATAATCTCCATTCCTACGCCATGGGTCATGCCGGGGACTTCAGGCTCGACGTCCGGCCAGACGGCTATGTCTGGCAGGTCCCGGCCGGCCCCGGAGCGATCGTCCGCTATACCGCCACCATCGGGAAGGGCACGTGGCGCGAGGTCGGCGAGCGAATCGCGGGCAATGCGGCGCCGGTGCAGATCTTCGAGATGAACCTGAAGCGGGTCGGCGATACGAGCTGGCCCGCCGGCGATCCGGTGCCGATGAAATAATTTCGCTGGGCTGGAGAAACTCGTCGCCCCAGCGAAGGCTGGGGCCCCAGGGGGTGAAATGCCGAGCCTCTCACCCCCCCGGGGTCCCAGCCTTCGCTGGGACGACGGGTCTTCGCCGGGATGACGGGTTATTTCTTCCCCAAGACCCCCATCGCCCCCGTCACCATCGCCTCTATCCCGGTGGCGATCACCGTCTCCGCCTCCGGGGCCCAGAACGGGCTGTGGAGCGAGGGGAGCTTCGAGGTGTCGCCGCCGGCGGCGTCCCATTTCGACTGGGGCACGCCTCCGACCCAGAAGATCAGGCTCTCGATATTCTTGTCGGCGAGGTGGTAGCGGCCGAAATCCTCGCCCACCATCGGCGGCGGAACGACTTGGACCCGCTCCGCTCCGAAACGGGTCCGGAAGAGGTCGGCGGTGTCGGCGCTCATCTTGTCCGTGTTGATCGCGGCGGGCGTGAACTCGCCCTCCCGGATCGTCACCACCGGCATCTTGTCCTCGGGCATCCCGGCCGCGATCGCCTCGCCTCGCGCGATCCGCTGGATCCCGTCGAGCAGGGCCCGGCGGGTCTTCTGGCTGTAGCTTCGAACCGTCAGGAGCAGCTTGGCTTCGTCGGAGATGATGTTGTGCTTGGTCCCGGCCTGGAAGCTTCCCACCGTCACCACCGCCGCGTCCTGGGGATCGAGCTCGCGGCTGACGAGGGTCTGGAGCGTTCCGACGATCCGGCTGGCGAGGACGATCGGGTCTCGGGTGTTCTGGGGCACCGCGCCGTGGCCGCCGACGCCCTTCACCGCGATGTCGACGCTGTCGACGTTGGCGAAGGCCGGGCCGACGGTGATCCCGAGCACGCCGGCCGGGAGCGAGGCGCTGTCGTGCCAGGCCAAAGCGTGGGTCGGCTTCGGGAAGCGGGTGAACAGCCCGTCGTCGAGCATGGCCCTCGCGCCCTGGCCGGTCTCCTCGGCGGGCTGCAGGATCATCACCAGGGTCCCCGACCATTGCCCCTTCATCGCCGCCATCCGACGCGCCGTGCCCAGCCATCCGGTCATGTGGGTGTCGTGCCCGCAGGCATGCATGACTCCGCTTTCGGTCCCCGAGACGCTGGTCGCCTTGACCTTGCTCGCGAAGGGGAGGCCGGTCTGCTCGGCCACCGGGAGGGCGTCCATGTCGGCGCGCATCAGCAGAACCGGTCCGGACCCGTTCTTCATCACCGCGACCACTCCAGTCTTGCCCACTCCGGTCGTCACCTCGAAGCCGAGCTTCCTCGCCTCCGCCGCCAGCCGGGCCGCAGATTTCACCTCCTGCATCGAGAGCTCGGGACTGGCGTGGAGCTCCCGGTAGAGGCTCATCAGCGACGGCAGGTCCCGCTTCACCTGATCGGCGAGCGGATCGGCCGCGGCGGGCGCGGCGCACAGCAGCAGGAGAAGCACGAGGCGTTTCATCGGGTCATTCCTTGGGCACGAGCTCGATCACGTCGAGGGTGGATTCGAAGGCCGGGTAGGGAAAGGCCAGCCGCCAGCGGCGCTCGCCGATCCGCTCCAGAAGGCCGATCATGTCGCGCTGGCGGTCGTGGCCGTAGCGAAGGACGCCCTGCTCGTCGCCGAGCTGGAGCGTCCCGAGGAAGACCATCCGCCGCTCGCCGTCGGCGAACAGCCGCCCGACCGGCCGCTGCGAGCCGGTCAGCTTGACGAAGTCCATCGCCCCGGCGCCCGCGGAAATGCGGCAGTCGAAAGAGGGGTAGGCGACGTAGTCGAGAAGCCCTTCGCTCCTGGCGCCGACCTTCAGGACCCGGCAGCGATAATCGCCCGTCGGCGGAGCGACTTCGCGCAGGCCCGAGTCGGGCTCGAGCAAAAGGCCTTCGCGGCCGATCTCGGCCGAATGGCCCGAGGCCCGGGCCTTCGCGATCGAGCGGACCCAGGCGGTTCGCCACTTGCGGACGCGTTCGAGGTCGAAGTCGGTCGCGATCGTCCGCCATCCCGCCACCGCCGGCACCGCCGCCGCCGGCCCGGCCTCGTCGCTCGCGCAGGCGGTCAGGAGAAGCGGTGCGAGCAGCAGGGCAAGGAGGCGGTTCATCGGTCCGACCATAGGGGCGCGGCGCCCCTTCGATCAATGCGCCGTCGCAACATCGTCATCCCGGCGAAAGCCGGGACCTCCGGACGAGAAGTCTCAGTGGGTCTCCCCGAGGCCCCGGCTTTCGCCGGGGCGACGGTCCGGCTCGGGAAGCCGGCACAGATCCACCCAGCGCTCGCCGACCAGCTCGAACAATCGCTGCGGAGTGACCTCGACCGAGCTGTTGAGCGACCCCGCGGCGGGATAGACCAGGTCGAAATCCCTCAGCGAGACGTCGCAATAGACGGGGAGGGGCGTGGCCAGGCCGAAGGGGCAGACCCCGCCGACCGGATGGCCGGTCAGCGCCAGCGTCTCGTCCGGCCCAAGCATCCGCGGCCGCGCCGAGAGCTCCGCCTTGGTCTTGCTATTGTCGAGCCGGGCATCGCCGCGCGCGACGAGCAGGAAGACCGAGTCGCGCACCCGAACCGCAAGCGTCTTGGCGATCCGCCCCGGCTCAACTCCGAGCGCCCGGGCCGCGGCCTCGACCGTGGCCGTGCTCTCCTCCACCTCGATCAGCGGAAGATCGGGCGCGTTCCCGGCGAGCCAGGTCCGGACGGATTCGAGGCTCATTCGCCCGCCAGGTGGAGCGCGAGGCTTCGCCGGTGCGGGCGTCGCCGGTGCTCGAACAGGTAGATGCCCTGCCAGGTGCCGAGCGCGAGTCGGCCGCCCAGCAGCGGGATGGACAGCTGAATTTGGGTCAGGATCGTCCTGAGATGGGCCGGCATGTCGTCGGGGCCCTCGTCGCGATGGGCGTAGGCGGCCGGATCTTCCGGGGCCAGGCGGGCGATCCAGGCCTCGATGTCGGTACGGACCTCGGGGGCGGCGTTTTCCTGGATGATCAGCGAGGCTGAGGTATGGCGGCAGAAGAGGGTGAGCAGGCCTTCGGTCATGGCCTGGGCAGCGGTCCAGTCGGTGATCTCGCCGGTGATCTCGAGAAGGCCCTGACGGGAGGTGTGGAATTCGAGGGTGCCTGTGGCCTGGCGCATCGGCGTGGATTAGCGGGGGCGGGGGCCGAGGGCCACCCTCGTCCTCCCCGTCCGCGAAGCGGATGGGGAGGGGGACCGCGTGGAACGCGGTGGAGGGGCTAGCTGAGCCGATTGCCCCTTCACCACCCTTCGGGTGGTCCCCCTCCCCATGGAGCTTCGCTCCACGGGGAGGACTAGCATCGCCACTCCCCTTTGCCTTATCGCGAAGGCGAAGGAGAGCCGCCGTTTCCGAAGACAAACCTAGCAACCTGATGTGGGGCGGTCGCTTCGCCGGCGGGCCGGCGGCGCTGATGCGCGAGATCAACGCCTCGATCGGCTTCGACAAGAGGCTCTGGCGCGAGGACATCGCGGCCTCGCTCGCCCATGTCGCAATGCTCGAGACCCAGGGAATCATCCCGGAAGAGGACGCCTCCGCCATCGCCGAGGGACTGGAGCGGATCGAGGACGAATATGCGCGTGTGGGGGTCAAGGAGGATCCCGCCCTCGAGGACATCCACATGCACGTCGAGGCCCGGCTCGCCGAGCTGATCGGCCCCGCCGCCGGGCGGCTCCATACCGCGCGGTCGCGCAACGACCAGGTCGCCACCGACTTCCGCCTCTGGGTCCGGAGCGCCGTCGACGAGACCGACACCGCCCTCGCCGCCTTCCAGCGCGTCCTGGTCGCGCGGGCCGACGAGCATTCCGGAACGGTGATGCCCGGCTTCACCCACCTCCAGTCGGCCCAGCCGGTCACGCTCGGTCACCATCTGATGGCCTATTACGAGATGCTCGCGCGCGACCGGTCGCGCTTCGCCTCGGCCCGCGATCGCCTCAACGAATCGCCGCTCGGCGCCGCCGCCCTCGCCGGCACCGGCTTCCCGATCGACCGCGACTCCACCGCCGCGGCATTGGGCTTCGACCGCCCCTGCGCCAACTCGCTCGACGCCGTCTCCGACCGCGACTTCGCCCTCGACTATCTGATGGCCGCGACCACGTGCGCGCTCCATCTCTCCCGCCTCGCGGAGGAGCTGATCCTCTGGGCGAGCCAGCCCTTCGCCTTCGCCCTCCTGCCCGACGGGTTCAGCACCGGCTCCTCGATCATGCCCCAGAAGCGCAATCCCGACGCGGCCGAGCTCGTCCGAGGCCATTCGGGACGGATCGCCGGTGCCATGGTCGCCCTCGTCATGACGATGAAGGGCCTTCCACTGGCCTATTCGAAGGACATGCAGGACGACAAGCCGCCCGTCTTCGAGGCCCACGACCTGCTCATGCTCTCGCTCCAGGCCCTCGCCGGGATGGTCGAACAGACCCGCTTCGACCAGGTCCGCATGCGCTCCGCCGCCGAGGCCGGCTTCGCCACCGCCACCGACCTCGCCGACTGGCTGGTTCGCGAGGCCGACGTCCCGTTCCGCGAGGCGCATCATATCGTCGGGCGGGCGGTTCAGGCGGCGGAGCAGCGCGGCGTGGGGCTGGCCGGGCTGGAGCTGGAGGCGCTTCGGGGGATCGACCCGAGGATCGACGAGCGGGTCTACGGGGTGCTGACGGTGGATGCTTCGGTGGCAAGCCGCTCCAGCTACGGCGGCACCGCGCCGGATCGGGTGAGGGAGCAGATTGCCAAGGCGAAGAGGGCGCTAAAGGACTAGACCCGTCATCCGGCGAAAGCCGGGACCCCGGGACGAGAAGTCTCGGCGGGTCTCACCGAGATCCCGGCTTTCGCCGGGATGACGGTCACATCGGAACCAGCCTCGACAGGGTCTGCCCGCTCGGCATGAGCAGATACTGGGTCCCCTTGATCCGGACGAAATCGGGCAGCCCGGTCACCGTGCCTCCGCCGGCCGGGCCCTTCGGGATCCGGAACTCCCGAGTGGCCCCCGGCACCGCCCGGTTGCCGATCAGCGCGTCCTGGTCGCGGCCGTGGGCGGGGAAGGCGTTGCTGAAATTGTTGCGCTGGCCCCAGGCGGCGAGGCGCATGAACTGCTCGCGGATCGAGGCGCAGACGAAGATCCCCAATATGCCGCGGTCGACCCCGTCGTCCTTCTCGCCCTCGAGCTCGGGCCCGTAGGGCATCCCCCGCCTGACGATCTGGGGAACGCCGGTCGTCGCCGCCATTCCCGAAAGCTCCTGGTCGCGCGGGTTCATCACCCGGACGTGGGACGAGACCGGGCAGGCGATCCCCTGAAGGTCCTCGGCAAAGGCGAAACCTTCCTCGCAGCGGTCCGGCGCGGGCGCGTCCGGCGACAGGCAGAGCGGAGTCCCGTCCCGCCAGCGGCCCATCATCTTTGCGGCGAGAAGCTCGCGCGCCTCGGCCGGTGGAAGCTTCGGGAAGAGCGCGGGCGCCTTGCTCGTCAGGAAGCGCTCGAAGGTGGCGACGTCCTGGTAGATCCAGCGGAACACCAGATAGGAGGAATCGCGAAGGATCGTCGCTGCGGGATCGCGCGCCGGCGCGCAGGGGAAGCGGTCGTCATAATGGCCGACGACGACCGAGCGAAAGTCGACCGGCCGCTCGGGGCTCGGCGCCCCCTCCCAGGCGATCTTGCTGCTCGACAGCCCGTCGACATAGCCGAAATGGATCCGGGCGCCCTTGCCCGCCGGTCCGGAGCCGAGGAACGCCCCGTCGAGCCGTCCGCCCGAGGCGCGGGGGATCTTCTCGGAAAGGCCGGCTGCAGCCGCCTCCTCGAGGATTTCGGCCGTGGCCGCCTCCAGCTGGGAATCGCCCACCGCATGAATGTGGACGAAGCAGCTCACCTCCTCGCCCCGGAACCGGCCCTCCCACCATCTGGAAGGATGGCTGGCGCCGACGTCGCCGATCCGCTCTGCGTCGGGCGGCGCCCGGAAGGTGCTTTCGAGCCTGGCGTAGATGTCGGGCGGAAGCAGCTGCCCCATCGCCCCGGCCGCGAAGCTGATATTGACCACCCAGCCGTGCGCCGTCGTCGGCTTGTTGGTCCCGAACAGGATGAGCGGGCGGATCTCGTTGACGAAGCGCCGAAGCGAAGCTGCGTCCGGCGCCGAGAAGATGAGATGCCTGACCAGCCGGTAGCCCGCGATATTGCCGAGCACCATGCCCTGGAGATCGTTGCTGTCGACGGTCATGCGCGGTCTCCCCTGATCCTCCCCTGCATTCGCAGGGAAGGGGGCCATGCGAAGCATGGTGGAGGGGGTTCTTCCAGCGCTCGAACAACCCCTCCACCAGCCTTCGGCCGGTCCCCCTCCCCCGGAAATCCGGGGGAGGATTTAAGTCAGGCCTTCCCGCCCGCCGCCGCGGTCAGTGCCGCCGCCGCGGCGGTAAGGGCCGCCGCCGCGGCATGGAGCGCCGCGGCATGGGCTCCGCCGCCCGCGGCCGGAGCCGCCGGGACCGGGGCGGCCGGGACCGGGGCCGCCGGCGAATCGCCGCCCGCCGGCTTCTCCCCGCCGCCGCCGCCGTTCCCCGCAAGCGATTCCTCGATCTCTCGGACCGTCTTCGGGAAATAGCTGAACAGCCAGCCCTGCTCCTCCCGCCCGTCCTCGGACCGGCCGAGCGCCTTCACGTTCAAATGCTTGGAAGCCTCGAAGAAGGTGTCCTGGTCGTTGAGGTCGTCCCACGGGGGCGCCCCGTCGGCAAGCTCGAAGATCGGCCTGAACACGTGCGGAAGCTCGCGCCGGAAGAATTCCGTATATTCCTCCGGATCGCCGTCGAACTCGGTGATCACCTGCAGGAACCGGTCGTGGATGACGAGCACCCGGGCGAAATGAACGATCCCGGACTTGCGCAGCGCCCGGTCGATCTCGGGCTGGATATGGTCTGCGAACAATTCCTTCAGCTTCTGAAGCTTGGCCAGGGATTCGGGATCCTGCTTCAGGGGTACGGTCATGTTCAACGCGGTGATCATTGGACGCTCCTTCTCTTGCCGAGCGGAGGGCCCGGGCAATTCGCCCGACTCCGCTGGCTTGCGATTTCGCCGATTCCCTTCGGCGCGGCACATGGCCACGCCCCCACAGCGGCAAAATCCCACCGGCCCGAACCGAAGTCAATATCCGGATATGGCCGTCCCCGCAGGCCCCCGTCATTGCGAGCGCAGCGAAGCAATCCAGTGCAGCGCGTCCGCCGCCGGATTGCTTCGTCGCTCCGCTCCCCGCAATGACGGAGCCAAGGCCGACTGGATTCGATCTCACAATGTCAAAGAGCCCGGACGATTCGCGACTCGCCCAGCTCCCAATCTAATAGGAAATATCCTACAAAGCAAGAACAAAAGAGGATAGCCCGTCATCCCGGCGAAAGCCGGGACCTCGGGTCGAGAAGTCTCGGCGGGTCTCCCCGAGGCCCCGGCTTCCGCCGGGGTGACGGTTACCCCGCCTTCCTCGCCCTTTTCGCCGCGATCCTCAGCCTCAACGCGTTCAGCCGGATGAAGCCCGCGGCGTCGCGCTGGCTGTAGCTCGACGAGCCCTCCTCGAACGTCACCAGATCCTGGTCGTAGAGCGCCAGCGCGCTCTCCCGGCCGATCACCGTCGAATTGCCCTTGTAGAGCTTCACCCGCACCTTTCCGGTGACGTGCTCCTGGCTCTTGTCGATCAGCGCCTGGAGCATCTCGCGCTCCGGCGAGAACCAGAAGCCGTTGTAGATCAGGCTGGCGTAGCGCGGCATGATCTCGTCCTTGAGATGCGCCGCTCCTCCGTCGAGCGTGATCGATTCGATCCCGCGGTGGGCGGCGAGGAGAATCGTGCCGCCGGGGGTCTCGTAGACCCCGCGCGACTTCATCCCGACATAGCGGTTCTCGACCAGGTCGAGCCGGCCGATTCCGTTGTCGTGGCCGAGCTGGTTCAATCGGGTCAGGAGGCTCGCCGGGGACAGCGTCTCGCCGTCGATCGACACCGGGTCTCCCGCCTCGAATCCGATCTCGATCACCGTCGCCTTGTCGGGCGCGTCCTCGGGCGAGATCGTGCGCTGGTGGACATATTCGGGCGCCTCGACCGACGGGTCCTCGAGCACCTTACCCTCGGACGAGGAGTGGAGCAGGTTGGCGTCGATCGAGAAGGGAGATTCGCCGCGCTTGTCCTTCGAGATCGGGATCTGGTGCTTCTCGGCGAAGTCGATCAGCTGCTCGCGGCTGGCATAATCCCATTCGCGCCACGGAGCGATCACCCTGATGTCGGGCTCGAGCGCGTAATAGCCGAGCTCGAAGCGGACCTGGTCGTTGCCCTTGCCGGTGGCGCCGTGGCAGACCGCGTCGGCGCCGACCGCGCGTGCGATCTCGATCTGGCGCTTGGCGATCAGCGGCCGGGCGATCGAGGTGCCGAGCAGATACTGGCCCTCGTAGACCGTGTTGGCGCGGAACATCGGAAAGACGTAGTCGCGGACGAACTCCTCGCGGAGGTCCTCGATGAAGATGTTCTCCGGCCGGATCCCGAGCAGCTCCGCCTTGGCGCGGGCCGGCTCGACCTCCTCGCCCTGGCCGAGATCGGCGGTGAAGGTCACGACCTCGGCGCGATATTCGGTCTGAAGCCATTTGAGGATGATCGAGGTGTCGAGCCCGCCCGAATAAGCGAGCACGACTTTTTTAGGGGCGGGGAGGTTCATATTTTCTCTCTCAATCGTCACACCGGCGAAAGCCGGGGCCTCGTGGGGTGAAGAGCGCCGGCGACTTTCGCGCGCTGGGGTCCCGGCTTTCGCCGGGATGACGGGGAATCATGACGGCTCCTTCGAAAGCTCCCGAAAGTGCTTCGCCATGAAGCCCGCCTCCACCCCGTCTCTCAGCGCCACGAACAAGGTGTCGTCGCCGCAGATCGTGCCGGCCACCTCGTCGAGCCTGGCCTGGTCGAGCGCGAGCCCGACGAGATGCGCCGAGCCGGGCGGGGTCTTGATGACGAGCAGGTTTCCGGCGGCCTCGATCGAAAGCACCCATTCCTGGAGGATTCGCCGAAGCCGGGCCGCCGCCCAGTCGTTCGCCCCGGCCTGGTCCGGAAGCGCGTAGCTGAGCGCTCCCCCGCGCTTCACCTTGACCGCGCCCATCTGGTCGAGGTCGCGCGACACGGTCGCCTGGGTGACGGAATAGCCGATCGCACCGAGCCGGGCCGTCACCTCCTCCTGGCTGCCGAGCGGCTCGGCCCGGATAAGGTCGGCGATCGCCTTCTGGCGGCGGATCCGGGATTCGGTCATCTTTCGTCCTCCCCGTCGGCGAAGGCGATGGGGAGGGGGACCACCCGAAGGGTGGTGGAGGGGCAAGTGGCGCCCCCGGCCCCTCCACCATGCTTCGCATGGTCCCCCTCCCCATGAGCTTCGCTCATGGGGAGGGTTAGCGCGACGACCTTCCTCACCGCCTCACCCCCATCAGCCAGGCCAGCGCCCCGCGCGCCGTGTGCATCCGGTTCTCCGCCTGGAGCCAGACCGCGCTTTGCGGCCCGTCCATCACTCCGGCGCTCACCTCCTCGCCCCGGCGGGCCGGCAGGCAGTGCAGGAAACGCGCCTCCGGGCAGCGCGACATCAGCGCCTCGTCCACCCGATAGGCCTCGAAGGCCTCGACTCGCGCCGCCGCCTCATCGTCCTGGCCCATCGACACCCAGACGTCGGTATAGACGATATCGGCGCCCTCGACCGCTTCAGCGGGGTCGGCGAGCTGGGCCACGCCTTCCGGCGGCCCACCCAGCCCATAGCCCTCCGGGCTCGCGATCCGAAGCTCCACTCCGAGCAGGGAGCAGGCCTCGGCGAGCGAGCGACAGACATTGTTGTCGCCGTCCCCGACATAGGCGATACGGGCGCCCTCCAGCCGGCCGAGCAGCTGCCTCACCGTCAGCAGGTCCGCCAGCGCCTGGAGCGGATGGGCTCGGTCGGAGAGCATGTTGAGCATAGGCTTGCCGGTCGCCGCCGCCATCGCCTCGAGGTCCTTATGGTCCATCACCCGGGCCGCGATCACCGAATGGTAGCAGGCGAGAGTCCGGGCCACGTCCTCGGCGCTCTCGCGGGTGCCGAGGCCCACCTCCTCCTTCTGGATGTAGACCGGATGGCCTCCGAGCTGGATGGTTGCGATCTCCATCGAGCTCCGGGTCCGGGCGGAAGGCTTCTGGAACAGCAAAGCGACGCCCTTGCCGGCAAGCGGAAGTCCGAGGTCGGGAAGCTCGGACAGAGCCAGGATCTCCTCCAACCCCTCGCGCCCGAGGTCGCCGACGGTGAGGAGGCGGGTCACCAGCTCTTCTCCCGCTTGACCATGGTCCCGATCCCTTCGTCGGTGAGGAGCTCGATCAGCAAAGCGTGCGGCACCCGGCCATCGATGATGTGCGCCGTTCCGACCCCGGCGTCGACCGCGTCGGCGCAGGCGCGAAGCTTGGGGATCATCCCCGCGCTGACGCTGTCATGCTCGATCCGTCCGCGCAGCTCGGCCGAGGTCAGGCGGGGCACGAGGCTGGTCTCGTCGTTGACGTCCTCCAGAAGCCCCGGAGCCGCGGTCAGATAGACGATCTTCTCCGCCGCCATCGCCACCGCGATCGCCCGGGCCGCCTCGTCGGCGTTGACGTTGTAGGGCTGGCCGGTCGAGTCGGCGCCGATCGTCGAGACGACCGGGCTGAGCCCCTCGTCGAGCAGCCGTTCGAGCACCGAGGCCCGGACATGGCTGACGTCGCCGACGAAGCCCAGCGACGATTCGCGCGGAGTGACTGTGAGGAGGCCCGCATCCTCGCCCGAGACTCCGACCGCGACCGGGTCGAGGGGCGCCTCGCGGTTGATCGTCGCGACGAGGTCGCGGTTGATCTTGCCGACCAGCACCATCCGGACGATCTCGAGGGTCTCGGCGTCGGTGACCCGGAGGCCGTCGCGGAACTCCGGCTCCTTGCCGACCCGGCGCATCATCTTGTCGACCTGCGGCCCGCCGCCATGGACGAGGACGCAGCGCACCCCGACGCTTCTCAGCAGCAGGACGTCCTGGGCAAGCGCCCGGTCGAGCGCCTCGTCGATTGCGGCACCGCCCAGCTTCACCACCACCGACCGGCCGTGGAAGCGCTGGATGTAGGGCAGCGCCTGGACGAGGATCGACGCGGTCTCGGTAGGGGACCTCATCGCCTTAGTCCTCCCCGTTCGCGAAGCGGATGGGGAGGGGGACCGTGCGAAGCACGGTGGAGGGGCAGGGCAGCGCCAATCGCCCCTCCACCACCCTTCGGGTGGTCCCCCTCCCCATCGCCTGCGGCGACGGGGAGGACTAGCTCGCCGGCCCAGCCTTCCCGCCTCATGACGTCCTCGAATTCTCTTTGATGTAGCCGGGCCCAAGGTCGATCCCGATCACCTGCGCCCGGCCCGCGCCGAGGCCGAGCGCGACCTCGATCTCGATCCGCTCCCCCTTCATGTGGGCCGCGACCGCCTGCGAATCGTGGTCCGCGTTGGTGCCGCCGCGCGAGACGATCGTCCCGCCATAGGCGACAATCGCCTTCTCCGCCTCGAAGGCGATCCCCGCCGATCCGGCCGCCGCCAGCAGCCGGCCCCAATAAGGGTCGCCGCCATACCAGCTGCATTTGACGAGGTTGTTCTCGGCGATCCGCTTGGCGGCGATCCGAGCCTCGGCGTCGGAAGCGGCTCCGGTGACGGCGAGCGCCACCATCTTGGTCATCCCCTCGGCATCGCGCGCCATCTGAAGGGTGAGGTCCTCGCAGGCTTTGTGCACCGCGTCCGCGAACTCTCCCATGTCCGGCCGGCCGCCCCGGGCGGAGGCGAGCAGGATCGCCGTGTCGTTGGTCGAGGTCGCGCCGTCGACGTTCAAGGTGTTGAAGGTCCGGTCCGAGGCGTCGCGAAGGATCGCCGTCATCTCCTGAGCCGAGACGTCCGCGTCGGTAGTGAGGAAGGCGAGCATCGTCGCCATGTCGGGGGCGATCATCCCGCAGCCCTTGGCCATTCCGCCCAGGGTGAAGGTCGAGCCCTTCACGACCACTTCCTTGGCGTCATGGTCGGTGGTCAGGATGCCGCGCGCCGCGTCGTGCGCTCCGCCGGCCGACAGCTTCCTCGCGAGCTTCGGAGTCCCGGCGAGAATGACGTCCATGGGGAGCGGAGTGCCGATGATTCCGGTCGAGCAGACCAGCACCTCCTCCGCCTTTACCCCCATCGCCGCCGCTGCGGCCGCCCCCATCGCCTCGGCGTCGGCAAGGCCGGCGGCTCCGGTCCCGGCATTGGCGTTGCCGCTGTTGACGATGATCGCTGCTGCCCGGCCGCCATTCTCCGCGAGCCGGCGGCGGCTGAGGACGACCGGAGGCGCGACGAACCTGTTCTGAGTGAACACCGCCGCCGCCGCGACCGGCTTTCGGTCCTCGGTCGCGACCAGCGCCATGTCGAAGCGCCGCCGCTTGATCCCGGCATGGCAACCCGCGGCGACGAAACCCTTGGCGGCGGTGACGCTCATGCTTGAATCCTCCCCTCGATTTCGAGGGGAGGGGGACCATGCGAAGCATGGTGGAGGGGCCTGCTGGCGAAGAGCCCCTCCACCGCCCTTCGGGCGGTCCCCCTCCCCTGCAAATGCAGGGGAGGATTTTGAAGCGCCGTCCCGCTCATGGATAGACTCCCGCGACAGGCAATCCCGCCGTCTCGTCGAGGCCGAGCATGAGGTTCGCGCACTGGATCATCTGGCCGGCGGCCCCTTTGACGAGATTGTCGAGCGCCGCGATCGCCAACACCCGGCCGGTGCGCTCGTCGTAGCGCGCGGTGAGGTGGACGGCGTTGGAGCCCAGGGTCCATTTCGTCGCCGGCGGGCGCTCGGAAACGTGGACGAAGGCCTCCCCCGAATAGGCCTCGCGAAGCGCCGCGAGGGGATCGCAGGGGCCCTTGGCGACGCCGTAACAGGTGGCGAGGATGCCCCGGTTCATGGGCACGAGATGCGGGGTGAACAGCACGCTTCCGCCCAGCGCCATCTCCATCTCCGCGGTGTGGCGGTGGGTAAGCAGGCCGTAGGCGGAGAAGCTCTCGTCGACGCTGTTGAAATGGGTCTCCTCCTTCAGCGCCTTGCCCGCGCCGCTGACGCCCGAGGCGGCGTCGACGACGAGGCTGCCGGGCTCGACCAGGTCCATGAGCGGCTTGAGCGCCAAAATCGCCGCGGTGGCGTAGCAGCCCGCGGCCGCAACCGTCGTCGAACCGGCGATCGAACCGCGATGAAGCTCCGGAATACCGTAGACGAACCGGTCGACGAGGTCCGCGGCCCCGTGCGGTTCGCGGTACCACAGCTGGTAATCCGCGGCGCTGCCCAGTCGAAAATCGGCGCCGAGATCGACGAATGGGATGGCACGGGCGATGACGTCGCGCGCAACGGCCTGCGAATGGCCGTGCGGAAGCGCCGCGAAGACGAGATCGACTCCGTCGTCCAGCGCTTCGGCTGCATAACTATTCACGACCGAATCGGGATAGGCGAGGGCGAGTTGGGGATGGACCAGGTCCAGCTTCTGCCCGGCCCGGCTGCTCCCGAACAATTTCGCCGGGCGCAAAGTGGGATGCTGGGCGCAAAGCCTCAGCAGCTCGGCTCCGACGAAGCCCGAGGCTCCTAGGATGGCAACACGAATCATGGGGAACAGGCCATGCCCGCTAATGCATAATTATGCAATAACCTGCGTTTTATGCATCCGGTTTGGCGGCGGGCTTCGCCGGCTCGGCCTCGAACAGGTCGATCTTCGGCCGGGGCGAATGGCGCTTGCGATGGCGGCGCCGGCCTTTCCGCGGCCGCAGGACGATGATTGCGCTGGCGACCGCGGCGACGAGCAGGCAGGCGATGACGATCGCTATGCCGTCGCTGATGATGCCCTGCATCTTTTGCCCTCCACGAGGCAATCTAGATCAGTTCGTCGGTCCTTGCCAGCCGTAGCGGCCATAGCGTCACCGTGCCGTCCGGCCCGAAGGGCGAATTGTCCCTTCTCCGTTTGGGCTAAGCCTGTCGAAGCCCTCTTCTTTTCGTCCGAAAGAAAGGAAAGCCCTTCGACAAGCTCAGGGCGAACGGAGGGGGGCGAACGGAGGGAGTAGCGACGCTCCTCTTCAGGCTCGGCCCTGCGCCGGGCCTGTCGACGGGTCGAGGATGAGCGCCCCGGACTCGACCGGCGCGCCGCCCACCGGCGGCGCGCCGGTTGCCGCCCCCGCGGCAAGCAGAAAGAAAGCCACGAGCAGGAACAGCAGCGCGCCGATGGCCCCGCGCGAGGCGGACAAAGACAGCCTGGCCGTTTGATCACTCGCCGAGGGCCGGGTCTGGAAAGCCGCCACTGTCGCCATCGTCCCGCTCCTTTCGAATCGCCTGCAGACTAGGGCCCGGCGGCCGAGCGCCGCCACCAGCATTAAAGCCAAGTTTCGGCACATTCGGCGGGCGTCGGGCGGCTGGCATGGGGTGCCGCGTGCGGATATGTGCAATTATGTGCGGGGCCCGAAGCGAGGTCGACAGTCCGATGCAATTTCGCCGATGACGAAGGGCCTCATCCGAGTCGGGGTCGGAGGCTGGGATTACGATCCGTGGCGGGAGACTTTCTATCCGCCCAAGCTGCCCAGATCGAAGCAGCTCGATCATATGGCCGGCAGGCTGACCGCGGTCGAGATCAACGCGACCTATTACAAGCTCCAGAAGCCGGAGCTGTTCGAGCGCTGGGCCAAGGCGGCGCCGGACGGCTTCCGGTTCGCGATCAAGGGCTCGCGCTTCTGCTCCAACCGCAAGGTGCTCGGGGACGCGGGCGAGGCGGTGGGCCGCTTCTGCGGGCAGGGGCTGGCGGAACTGGGCGAGAAGCTCGGCCCGATACTCTGGCAGTTCATGGCGACTAAGAAATTCGACCCGGACGACTTCCGGGCCTTTCTGGCCCTGCTGCCCCGCAAGGTGGCGGGCGTGCCCGTGCATCATGTCGTCGAGCCGAGGCACGAAAGCTTCCGAGATCCTGCTTTCGTCGAGATGGCCCGGGCGGCGGGAGTCGCGATCGCCTTCGCCGATTCCGACGAATTTCCCTGCATCGCCGATCTGTCGGGCGACCTCGTTTACGCCCGGCTCCAGCGCAGCCGGGAGGAGGAAGAGACGGGCTATCCGCCCGCCGAGCTGGACCGCTGGGCCGAGGTGGCGAAAAGCTGGGCGCGGGGCGGGAGCCCGGAGGGTTTCTGCTATGTCTCGAAGCCTGTGAAGCCGCGACCCAGCGAAACCTTCGTGTTTTTCATCTCCGGAGCGAAGGCGCGCAATCCGGCCGCGGCGGAAGCGCTGATCGGGCGGCTGGCTTAATCCTCCCTGTGGCGAAGCCATGGGGAGGGGGACCACCCGGAGGGCGGTGGAGGGGTAGCAGCCGAGGCCTCGCCAGTTACCCCTCCACCATGCTTCGCCCGACGGCTGCTGCGCAGCCGGTTCCGGCTCTCGGCATGCCCCCGGCATCCCGACCCGCCTACACCCCCCTCCCCATCTTTGATGGGGAGGATTAGGACGGGCCCCATGAACCCGCTCTTCGCGAACATGCCGATCAACGTCTTCAGCCGAATGTCGGCGCTTGCGGTGGAGCATGAGGCGGTGAATCTCGGCCAGGGCTTTCCCGATTTCGGCTGGCCGGGGGACGTCGTCGCGAGAGCGGCCGAGGCACTGATCGCCGGGTCCAACCAATATGCGCCGATGACCGGGCTGCCCGAGCTTCGGCGGGCAATCGCCGATCATTACCGGGCGCACCAGGGCCTGGAGGTCGAGCCTGAAGAGGTGGTCGTCACGTCCGGCGCGACCGAGGCGCTTGCCGCCTCGCTGATCGCACTGATCGAACCGGGCGACGAAGTCCTGCTTTTCCAGCCGCTCTACGACCTCTACCTTCCGATGGTCATCCGAGCCGGCGGGGTGCCGCGCTTCGTCCGCCTGACTCCGCCCGAGTGGCGGATAAGCGAGGAAGCGCTGGCGGAAGCGTTCACTTCCAGGACCAGGATCGTCGTCTTCAACAACCCGCACAATCCCTCCTCGCGGGTGTTCGGGGCGGACGAGCTGGGGCTGCTCGCCGAGGCCTGCGTCCGGCATGGGGTCATCGCCCTGACCGACGAGGTGTGGGAGCATGTCGTGTTCGACGGCAGGGCGCACCCTCCGCTGGCGGGCTTCCCGGGAATGGCGGAGCGGACGGTGAAGGTGGGCTCCGCGGGCAAGATATTCTCGCTGACCGGCTGGAAGGTCGGCTGGGCGGTGGCGCCCCCGGCCCTGGCGGGGCCGATCTCGAAGGCGCACCAGTTCCTCACCTTCGCCACCGCGCCCAACCTGCAGTCGGCGGTGGCCTACGGGCTCGGCAAGGAGGCCGGCTGGTTCGACGGCATGCGCAGCGAGTTCGCCGCGGCGCGGGACGCGTTCGTCTCGGGCCTGGAGCAAGCGGGCTTCGCGACGCTGGCGGCGGAGGGCACTTATTTCGTCGGAGTCGACCTCCCCGCCTCGGGGATCGACGTCGGAGACGAGCATTTCTGCGAACGGGCGGTGCGCGAAGCGGGGGTCGCGGCGATTCCGTTGTCGGCCTTCTACGCGGAGGATCCGGTGACGAGCGTCGTCCGCCTCTGCTTCGCCAAGCGCGTGGAGACTCTGGCGGCGGGGGTGGAGCGGATGGCCGGGGCACGCAGGCTGTTCACGGGCCGCTAGCTCCATTCCGGAACAGTCTCGGCTTGAGCGGCGCCCTGCATCCTGTAGTCTCGCGGCCTGGGGCAAAGGGGGCAGGACATGGCGCAGGCACAACGGGCATCGGCGGATTCGAAGATCGTCAGGGCGGCGATCCATCCCGGGATCGGAGTGGCCCGGATCGGCAACAGTCCGGACGAATATTATATCGGGCCCGAGACCGTGACTCCGAAGGAGCGCGAGGTCGGCTTCTACCGCGACGGCAAGGGGGCGTTGAAGCGCGAGGGCGCCCGGTTCCGGGTCTACGGCTTCAACGCCGCCGGCGAGGTCGTTCGGGAGATCGTTCCGGCCGCCGGCGACGAGGTGGAGTGGACGGTCCATGTCGCCAACCGCAAGGGCGACTGGTACCGCTTCATCGCCGCGCTCGACATCCCCGACGCGGTCGACCTCCAGACGATCCTTCGCAACAAGAGCGTCGCGCCCGCCGACCGGGCCAGCCTGGTCATCGATCCGGGGCCCCGCAGCATCTCCGGACTCTCGAAGCGCGGCGACAAGAAGTGGCGGCTCGATACCGGCAAGTTCATGGGCAAGGCGGTCGATCTGGGCGAGATCCTCACCGACGAAGCGGGCCGGCTGATCTTCCTCGGCGGCCTCGGCGAGGCGGGCTCGCCGAACGACAGCCCGCTCTTCGACCCCAAGGATCCGGACAGCTACAACAATGCCGACGCATGGTATGACGACACGTCCGACGGTCCCGTCTCGGCGCGGGTGCGGGTGGACGGCGTCGAGATGGAGGCGGACTCCGCCTGGGTCATCGTCGCTCCGCCCAATTACGCGCCGGACCTGATCGGCTGGCGTTCGATGTACGACCTGCAGCGCGCCGTCTTCACCGCCGCCGGCCAGCTGCCGCTGCCCGACCCGGTGCTGTTCACCCGCGACATCCTTCCCCAGCTCCAGCGGATGTCCGAGCTGCAATGGGTGAACAAGGGCATCGCCGGAATGTTCGGCGCGGGCGGCCCCGTGGACTTCGACGATCCCGACCTGATCGAGCGGCTCGCGGCGGTCCCCGCCGATCCCGACACCGACCCCTGGCTGGAGCTGCGGCGAACGATCTACAACAGCTTCCGGCCGGAGACCTTGATCGCCTTCGCGCCGGGCCTCTGGCCCTATCTCTACGGGGATGCGTTCGGATCGTTCGCCGACTCGTCGCCGCGCAACAATCTGGCGCTGCCGAGCTACCAGGCCTCGCTTCTGCGCCAGTGGGTGAACGGTGCGTTCGTCGACGACCGCGCCGCCGCCGCCGCGAACCCGAAGGACGTCGACGAGCTTCCGGTGGCCGAGCAGCCGGCCATGCTCGACCGGGCGTCGCTCAGCTATTGCCTTGCCGACGCCTTCCACCCGGGCTGCGAGATGACCTGGCCGATGCGCCATGCGACGCTTTATTCCGCGCCGTTCCGGATCCGACGGCGGCCGGAGGGGGCGACGGAGCCCGATTACGGCCCCAAGCTCAACCAGCAGATCGCGCTCGGGCTGGACGGACCCCTCCACGCGCAGGGGCCCGGAACCATCACCCGCTACATGGCGCTGCCCTGGCACGGCGATACGGCCACCTGCCGGTCGGGCTACGATCCCGATTACGACCCCTATCTCTCCACCTTCTGGCCGGCGCGGGTCCCCAACCAGGTGCTCGACGAGGCGGATTACGAGATCGCGATGGACGAGAAGCGGCCGCGCGCCGAGCGGCTCGCCGCCTTCCACCGGCGGGTGGACTGGGAGTTCTCAGTGCTCGGGCCGCTCCATTACCCGGCGATCGCCGAGAGCATGTTGAAGAACTTCCCGCACATGGGAATCGTCCAGAAGCGGCCCGGGCCCAAGGACGACCCCGACATCCCCGCCGCCATCTACGTCTCCAAGGCGCTGGCCGCGCCGAAGCCGAGGCTGATGGCCAAGGTCCTCAAGCAGGTTGCGGAGGGAGGAGAGGCGCCGGCGTCCGGAACGCTCGCCGAGGCCGGCTGGGTCAGCGAGGAGCATCGCCGCTCGTTCGAGTTCGTGCGCTTCCGCAACCGCCGCTGACCCGCGCCGAAATGCGCTTCGACGTCGTCGTCGCGGGCGCCGGTCCGGCCGGGCTGGTCGCGGCGACCCTGCTCGCTCGGGGCGGGGCCCTGGTGGCGGTGGCAAGGGCTCCGCCGGACCGGCCGCCGCGCCCGGGCGAGACCCTGCCCGGCGCCGGCCTGCGCCTGCTTCGCCGCCTCGAGCTTCCGGTCCCGGCCGAAGCGGGCGGGCACCGCCGACTGACCGGAATTGCGTCGGCCTGGGACGGCGAGCTGATCGAGACCGACTATCTCGGCTCTCCCGACGGCCCCGCCTGGCTGCTCGACCGGGCGGCCTTCGACGGAGCGCTGGCGGCGGCGGCGGCGGCGGCGGGCGTCCGCTTCGTCGAGCGACGGGCCTCGGCGCAGCGTCAGGACGCCGGCTGGCGGCTGGGCGAGGAGATATCGGCCGGCTTTCTCGTCGACGCCACCGGCCGCTCCGCCGCGCTCGCCCGCCGCCTCGGCGCCCGGACCCGGATCGAGCACGACCTCGTCGCCTTGTGGGCGGTCGCCGAAGGCGAGGCGCCGCCACGCCTCGAGCGGCCGCTGATCGAGCGGACCGGGGACGGCTGGTGGTACGCCGTCCGCCTTTGCGAACGCCGCACCTATGCCGCCTTCCACGTCCCGGCGGCGTCGTCGGCGAAGGCGAGGGCGCCCGAGGGGTGGGCGCAGGGGTTGCGGGCCACGCGCTTCCTGGCGCCGCTGGTGGCGGAGGCAGGCGCCTTCCCGCCGCCGCGCGGCAGTCCCGCCGGCGGTAGCCGGCTGGGGCCCTGCCGAGGCGACGGCTGGGCCGCCTGCGGCGATGCCGCCCTCGCCTTCGACCCGCTTTCCTCCCAGGGTCTGCTGGGCGCCATGGCCGGCGGGCACATGCTGGCCGAGGCGCTGCTCGCGGAGGACCGGGAGCGGGCGCTGGCGGACTATGAGACGCGGCTGCAAGAGATAGGGCGGCTCTACGGCGACCGCCGGGCGGCGTTTTACGGATAGCCTTCGCCGGGGCGACGGGGTTGCTTCGGCGGCCTCCTCCTCGCAAAGACGGCGGCGATGAACTTCAATTCCTCAGACGAAAGCCGGGCGCTGTTCGAGCGCCTCGGAGTCGCTCACCCGCAAGGCGGCCTCGAATCCCGCTCCCCGATCGACGGCCGGGTCATCGGCGGCGTCGCCTCGGCCTCGGCCACCGATGTCGCCGCCGCCGTCGGCCGAGCCCATGACGCCTTCCTCGCCTGGCGCATTGTGCCGCCGCCCCGCCGCGGCGAGCTCGTCCGGCTGTTCGGCGACGTGCTCCGACAGGAGAAAGAGCCGCTCGGCCGGCTGGTCAGCCTCGAGGCCGGAAAGATACTCCAGGAGGGGCTGGGCGAGGTCCAGGAGATGATCGACATCTGCGACTTCGCCGTCGGGCTGTCGCGCCAGCTCTACGGCCTCACCATCGCCACCGAGCGGCCGGGGCACCGGATGATGGAGACCTGGCATCCGCTCGGAGTGGTGGGAGTCATCTCCGCGTTCAACTTCCCGGTCGCGGTGTGGGCATGGAACGCCTGCCTCGCCTTCGTCTGCGGCGATTGCGTGGTGTGGAAGCCGTCCGAGAAGACTCCGCTGACGGCGGTCGCGGTGCAGGCCTTGTTCGAGCGGGCGGCGGAGCGGTTCGGCGATGCTCCCGCCGCGCTCAGCCAGGTGGTGCAGGGGGCGATCGAGACGGGCGAGGCCCTGGTCGAGGATCCGCGCGTCGCCCTCCTTTCCGCCACCGGCTCGACCCGGATGGGCCGCACGGTCGCCCCGCGGGTGGCCGCCCGCTTCGGCCGGACCCTGCTCGAGCTGGGCGGCAATAACGGGATGGTGGTCGCGCCCTCGGCCGACCTCGCTCTGGCGGAGCGGGCGATCGCCTTCGCCGCCGTCGGGACGGCGGGGCAACGTTGCACGACGCTGAGGCGCCTCTTCGTCCAGGAAGAGGTGTACGAAACGCTGGTGCCGAGGCTGCACCGGATATGGGCGGAGGTGCCGGTCGGAAATCCGCTGGAGGAAGGGACGCTCGTCGGGCCGCTGATCGACGAAGCGGCGGTCGAGGCGATGCAGTCGGCCCTGGAGCAGGCGCGGGCCGAGGGCGGCACGGTCAAGGGCGGAGACAGGCTCGAGGGCCTCAGCGTCCGTCCGGCCCTCGTCGAGATGCCGGGCCAGACTCCGATCACGCTGACCGAGACCTTCGCGCCTATCCTCTACGTCATGCGCTACGGAGCGCTCGACGAGGCGATCGCGGCGCACAACCAAGCGCCGCAGGGCCTGGCGTCGTCCATCTTCACCAACGACATCCGGGAGGCCGAGACCTTCCTTTCGGCGGCGGGCTCGGACTGCGGCATCGTCAACGTCAACATCGGGCCTTCCGGCGCGGAGATCGGCGGAGCCTTCGGCGGCGAGAAGGAGACTGGGGGCGGCCGCGAGAGCGGCTCCGACGCCTGGCGCAACTACATGCGCCGGGCGACCAACACGATCAACTACAGCCGCGAGCTGCCCCTGGCCCAGGGCGTCAACTTCAACATGCCATGACGGGCCGTATTGCGATCCTGACTCCGGACCCGGCCAGCGAGGGTTATCGGACGCGCTGGAGGGACGTGCTCGAGCGCAATGCGGCGCCGCTTCGCAAAGCGGGGCTGGAGGTCGAGGCCCGGGACTGGGCGAATGCGTCCGACCTCGCCGGATTCGACCTGGTGCTGCCGCTGCTGGTCTGGGGCTATCCGTTCGCTCCGAGGCAATGGGCGGAGGCGGTCGACCGCTGGGAAGGGGAGGGGGCGCGGCTCCGCAATCCCGCTTCGGTGCTGCGCTGGAACGCGGACAAAATCTATCTGGAGCGGCTTGCAGAACGCGGCGCGCCGGTCGTTCCCACCCGCCATTGCAGCCGGCTGACCGAGGCCGCCCTGGAGGCGGCGGCGCGGGCCTTCGGCACCGACCGGCTGGTCGCCAAGCCGCGGATCTCCTCGAGCGCCTGGCAGACGATAAGGTGGTCGCCGGGCGCGCCGCTGGCGGGCGGACCGGAGGGCGCGGCGATGGTCCAGCCCTATCTGCCCGAGATCGAGCGATCGGGAGAGGTGTCGATGATCTTCTTCGGCGGCGCGTTCAGCCACGCAATCTCCAAGCGCCCGCAACCGGGGGATTTCCGGGTGCAGCCGGAGTTCGACGGGATCATCGCGGCCCACCGCCCCGATGCCGCGGAGCACGAGGCGGCGGCGCGGATACTCGCGGCGGTGGAGGAGCCGCTCCTTTACGCCCGCGTCGACCTGGTTCGGGGCCTGGACGGCACGCCGCAGCTGATCGAGCTGGAGCTTATCGAGCCGGATCTTTACCTGGGTTATGAAGAGGATGCGGGAAAACGTTTCGCTGCGGCAAGTCTGGAACTGATCGCGGCTTGAGCCGCTGAGGCGGGACCATGTCCCATGTCGTTCTCCTCGGCGATTCGATCCTCGACAATGCCGCCTACGTCCGCGGCGGGCCGGACGTCGTCCACCAGCTGCGCGGCAAGCTGCCCGCCGAGTGGGACTCGACCCTGCTCGCGCGCGACGGCGCGGTGACCCGCGAGGTCCGTAGCCAGCTCGCCCGGCTTCCCGGGGACGCCACCCACCTGGTCGTCAGCGCCGGCGGCAACGACGCGCTCGGCGCCTCCTTCCTGCTCGGCCGGCGGGTGGGCTCGGTCGCGGAGGCGGTGTCGCTCCTCGAAAATGCCCAGAGCCATTTCGCCTCCGATTATTCGGAGATGGCCGACGCGGTCGCCGCGACCGGCCTGCCCGCCGCTTTCTGCACCGTCTACGACACGCCGTCCTGGTCGCCGGACCATCGGATCGTCCGCACCGCGCTCGCCGTGTTCAACGACGTCATCACCCGAGCCGCCTTTTCGCGCGGCGCCGGGCTCATCGACCTGCGCCTGATCTGCGATGAGGACGAGGATTACGCCAATCCGATCGAGCCGTCCGTCCAGGGCGGGGACAAGATCGCGTCGGCGATCGCCGCCTGGGCGGCGGCCGGGAACCCGACTGGTTACGGAGCCGTTCTCACGCTAAGAGACACCGAGTACGCGTAAACCCAATAAAAGCAGGGGAATTGGATCATGAATACGCGGACCTTCGCCCTCATTTTCGGAATCGCATTTCTAATCATCGGCGCCGGCGGCTTTATCCCCGGGCTGTATCAGCCGGGCACGCCCGATCCCGGTCTCACCATGACCCACGGCTACGGGCATGCGCTCGGGCTGTTTCCGGTCAACACGCTGCATAACATCGTTCACATCCTCTTCGGCATCTGGGGGATCATCGCCTATAAGAGCTACGGCGGCTCCCGCGCCTATTTCCGGGTCGTCGCGGTGGTCTACGGCCTCCTGATGATCCTCGGCCTGCTCGAGCCGACGCGGACGACCTTCGGCCTCGTCCCGCTCTACGGCAACGACGTCTGGCTTCACGCACTGCTCGCCCTCGTCGCGGCCTATTTCGGCTTCGTCAATCGCGACACCGCGGGCGACCGGGTCTGACGGCGAAGCCGTCATCGCGAGGAGCGTGGCGGCACGGCAATCCAGGTTCGGCGCCTCGACAGGCGCCGGATCGGATCGCTTCGCTGCGCTCGCAATGACGAGGCGAGACGGCCCGGTCCTGCGCCGGGCCGTTTCCCTTTTTCTTTCCGAGGCTTGGCGAGGCCTTGCGGGGCCGTTCAGCGAGCTTTAATAGGCTATCCCAGGATAATGGCCCACTGCCACGCGGAGTTTTTTCGCGGCCGCCATTGACGGGGATAAACCATGTTCAGCCGCAGCTTTCTCGCACTCCTCGCGCTCGGGGCCGCCTTGCCCGCGTCCGCCCAGAACGCGTCCGCTCCGGAAGCGCCCGAGGCCGTCCCGGCGCCGGCGGCCTCCCCGCTCGCCGCCGACTGGTCGCGAAAGGACGCCGAGGCCCTGCTCGCCTACGTCCAGGACGTCGACGGGGAGGGGCTCGATCCCGCCGATTACAATCCCGCGGCGCTTCGCGATGCGATCGAGACGAAGGGCGACATGCTGGACTCGGTCGCCACCGCGACCTTCCTGAAGCTCGCCGGCGACCTCATGTTCGGCCATGTCCGCGGCGACAGCCGGATCGACTGGCACGTCAAGGACGACAGCTGGAACGTCTACGACCAGCAGGCTCTGCTCGACCGGGCCTCCCGGGGCGATGTCGCGGAGACCCTGGACTCGCTGCTTCCGACCCACCCGCAATATGCGGCGTTGAAGGGGCTTCTGGGCGACAAGTCGGTCGATTCCAGGACCCGCGACCGGATCCGGATAAACCTCGATCGCTGGCGCTGGCTTCCGCGCGACCTCGGCTCGAAATATGTGATCGTCAACGTCCCGGCCTATACGGTCGCACTGGTCGAGAACGGCCGGACCCTCAACCGCCGCAAGGCGGTGGCGGGCGCGATCAAGACTCCGACCCCTCAGCTTTCCGCGGTCATCACCGGAGCCATCTTCAATCCGTGGTGGGAGGTGCCCTCAAGCATCGCGGGCGAGGTTCGCGGCAAGAAGGGCTATGTCGCGGTCAAGGACGATAGCGGCAAGATCATCCGCTGGCGCCAGCCCCCGGGGCCGTCGAACGCCCTTGGCCGGGTGAAGCTGGTGATGGGCAATCCCCACGCCATCTACCTTCACGACACCAATGCGAAGAATTTGTTCAACCGGCAGGCGCGGGCGTTCAGCCACGGCTGCATCCGGACCGAGGACGCGGTCGGCTTCGCCCAGACCCTGCTCGACGGGACGGAATGGAACCGCGACAAGATCGACCAGGCCCTCGCATCGGGCAAGGCGACCACCGCCAATCTGGCAGCGCCGGTGCCGGTCTACATCGTCTATTTCACCGTCGCGGCGACCAGCGACGGTCCGCCGATGAGCTATGCCGACATGTACGGCCGCGACGGCAAGGTGCTTACAGCGCTCAGCGACCGCAAGAGCGGGACGGCCCTGGCTTCGGCTGGGAAGTAGGCGGCGCTTTTGCCTCCCCGTCGCAGGATGGGGAGGGGGACCAGCGAAGCATGGTGGAAGGGTAGATGGCGCGGACGCATTCGGATCGCGCCAGAACCTCTTGAACTGAGCTAATTACCCCTCCACCACGCTTCGGGTGGTCCCCCTCCCATCGCTGCGCGATAGGGAGGCAAGGGGTGCGGGAGGAACCTGACTCTTCACATGGACGCCTTCACCGCCCTATTCCGGCTGCTCTCGCCCGCCCGGCGCAAGCAGTTCGTCCTGACCCTTCTGCTCATGCTGCTCGGCGCGGCGGCGGAGATGGTGACGATCGGCGCGGCACTGCCCTTCCTCGCCCTGGTCGCCGATCCGGGCAGCGACCTGATCCCGCCCCGCCTGCTCGAATTTCTGACCGCGGTCGGCGGCTCGCCGGTCGTGGGCGCCGCGTTGCTGCTCATCGCGGCGGCTCTCGGGGCCGCGGGCGTGCGCCTCGCCTTGACCTGGGGGAGCCAGCGCTTCGTGATGGCGACGGGCCACGACATGGCCGGCGCCGTCTTCGGCCGGATGCTGCGCCAGCCTTATACCGAGCAGGTGCGTCGCAATTCCAGCCAGACCCTCGCCGCCATCGAGAAGGTGCAGGGGGTGGTGTTCGGCCTGCTTCAGCCGGCGATGCAGGGAATGATCGGCCTGTTCATCGCCGTCTGCGTCTTCGCTCTGCTCCTGAAGATCGACGCCCGGGCCGCCGGCCTCGCCTCGGTCGCGGTGGTCCTGGCCTATGTCGGAGTCAGCCTGCTGGTTCGGCCCAGGCTTCGGCGCAATTCCGAATTGCTGGCGGGTACGATGGTCGGGCGCACCCGGACCGTGCAGGAGGGGCTCGGCGGGATCCGCGACATCATCCTCGACCGCTCCGAACCCTTGTTCGAGGCCAAGTTCAGCGAGCTCGACGGCCGGTATCGCCGCGCCCAGGCCGCCACCCAGTTCGTCGCCGGCGCCCCGCGCTTCATCGTCGAAGCGGCGGGCCTGGTCGCGATCGCCCTCGTCACCCTGGCGATGAGCCTCGAGCCCGGCGGGGTGGTCAAGGCGATTCCGGTGCTGGGCGCCCTGGCCCTGGGCGCGCAGCGGCTTCTGCCGCTGCTTCAACAGGCCTATCACGGCTGGAGCCTGGCGAGCGGCAATTACCGTGCCTTCCGCGACGTGATCGACATGATGGAAATGCCCATCCCGCCCCCCCAGCCGGAAGCGCCGCCGCTCCCCATCGAGCGCGAGCTGGCATTCGAGGCGGTGGGCTTCCGCTATCCCGAAGGCCGCTTCGCCCTCTGTGACGTCAGCTTCCGGATCCGGGCCGGCGAACATGTCGGGATCGCGGGAGCGACCGGGGGCGGCAAGTCCACCCTCCTCGATTTGCTGATGGGCCTGCTGGAGCCGGACGAGGGCAGGATATCGGTCGACGGCCGGCCGCTCGATTCGGCGACCCGGCCGGCTTGGCAGTCGGGCCTCGCCCACGTTCCCCAGGCCATCTATCTCGCCGACGACACGATCGCCGCCAATATCGCCTTCCCGCGCGGCGCCGAGGGAATGGATCCGCAGCGGCTCGCGGCGGCGGTGCGCGCCGCCCAGCTCGACACCTTTCTGGCCGGATTGCCCGACGGCCTCCAGACCTATGTGGGCGAGCGCGGGGTCCGCCTGTCCGGCGGCCAGCGCCAGCGCATCGGGCTCGCGCGGGCCCTCTACCGGAGGCCGCGCCTGCTCATCCTCGACGAGGCGACGAGCGCACTCGACGAGACCACGGAGCGGGCTGTGCTGGCCGCGCTTCAGGGGCTTCGGGAGGACATGACCCTGGTGACGGTGGCGCACCGGGCCACGACGCTTGCGGCCTGCGACCGGCTGATCCACGTCGAGGGCGGCCGGGTGAGGGAGGAATAATATCCTCCCCATGCGCAGCATGGCGAGGGGGACCCTGCAAATGCGGGACCTTTGCATAACCCCTGCGAAGCGCTCGCAGACAAAACCCCTCCCCTGAAGGGGAGGGGCTAGCACCCAGCGACTTATGCAAAGGTCCCGCGAAGCATGGTGAGGGGTAACTGCCCTTAGCTGGAGAATTCAGCGCGAGGCGACAACGGCCTGCGTCAATTACCCTCCACCCCGCTACGCGAGGTCCCCCCTCCCCATCTTGCGATGGGGAGGATAGGAATCGCCCCTCCCGCGTTCCGCCCGGACCTGTGACCGCGACCCTTCCCCATCTCGCCGCCTTCGGCCTCCTCGCCGGAATGATGCTGCTCTTCGTCTGGGGGCGGATCCGCTACGACATGGTCGCCATCCTCGCCCTCCTGGCCGCCCTGCTTCTCGGGCTGGTCAAGCCGGAGGATGCGTTCAGCGGCTTCGCCGACGACATCGTGATCATCGTCGCCTCCGCCCTCGTCATCTCGGCGGCGGTCGAGCGGTCGGGCGTGGTCGAGGCCGCGATCGGCCGGCTGAGCGGAGGAATGACCCGGATGGGCTCGCAGCTCATAGTGCTGGTCGGCTCGGTCACCCTGCTTTCGGCCCTGGTCAAGAATATCGGCGCTCTCGCCATGCTGATGCCGGCCGCCTTCCGGATGGCGAAGAGATCGGACAGCTCGCCCTCCTGCTTCCTGATGCCCATGGCGTTCGGCTCGCTGCTCGGGGGGCTGATGACCCTGGTCGGGACCTCGCCCAACATCATCGTCAGCCGGGTGCGCGAGGAGATGACCGGCGAGCCCTTCTCGATGTTCGATTACACTCCGGTCGGAGCGGGGGTCGCGGCGGCGGGCCTCCTCTTCCTTCGCTTCGGCCACAGCCTGCTGCCCTCGGACCGCCGCTCGGTGCCGACGCTGGGCGAGGCCCTGGATATCGAGGATTACGCCACCGAGGCGGAAGTGCCGCCCGGCTCCGCCGCCGAGGACAAGAGCGTCGCCGAGCTTCGCGACCTCCTCGAAAAGGGAGTCGAGCTGACCGGAATCCACCGTTGGGACCGGCGGGCGACGATTCCGCTTCCCGACGCGGTGATCCGGGCCGGGGACGTGCTCATCCTCAAGGGCGAGCCCGAGGCGCTCGAGCGGGTCATCGCCTCGCTCGGCCTGGAGCTCGAAGGCCATCATCGCGACGCGGCGGCCGGAACCGCTTCGTCCAACGTCGGAGTGATCGAAGCCGTGATCGGCCGCGACTCGATCCTGGCCGGGACGGCCGCCGGCCGGGTCGCGCTGCACGACCGTCACGGAGTGAACCTGATCGCGGTCTCGCGCCGGGGGGAGCGGATCACGCGGCGGCTACGCGACGTGGTGTTGTGCCCTGGCGACGTCGTCGTCCTGCAGGGCGCGCTCGACACCCTGCCCGAGCGGCTGAGGGAGCTGGGCTGCCTTCCCCTCGCGGAGCGGAGCCTGAGGCTTGGCAACGCGCGGCGGGGGCTGATCCCGCTCGCCATCCTCGCCGCCGCAATGGCGCTGACCGCGGCCGGCTGGGTTCCGGTCGCCGTCGCCTTCTTCGGAGCGGCGGCGCTCATCATGCTTTCGGGCGCATTGCCGGCCCGCGAGGCCTATGCGCGGATCGAATGGCCGATCCTGGTGATGATCGCCGCCCTCATCCCGGTCTCCGATTCGCTTCGAACCACCGGCGCGACCGACCTCATCGCCCATTTCCTGTCCGGTTTCGCGGCGACCCTGCCGGCCTGGGGCGCCGTCGCCTTGATCATGGTGGCTGCGATGGCGGTCACGCCGTTCCTCAACAACGCCGCGACGGTCCTGGTCATGGCGCCGATCGCGGCGAGCTTCGCGGCAGGGCTCGGCTATCGCCCTGAAGCCTTTTTGATGGCGGTGGCGGTGGGCGCGGGCTCGGATTTCCTCACGCCCATCGGCCACCAGTGCAACACCCTGGTCATGGGGCCGGGCGGATACAGGTTCGGCGACTATGCGAGGCTGGGAGCGCCGCTGTCGCTGATCGTGGTGGTGGTCGGGGTGCCTCTGATCCTCGCGGTGTGGCCGCTGCGTTAGGGAAATCGCGAAGGATTGGTGGGTCCCAACCGTTCGGGCTGAGCTTGTCGAAGCCCTCTTCTTGCTCGCGTCAAAGCGAAGAAAGGCCCTTCGACAGGCTCAGGGCGAACGGAGGGGGGTAAAATCCCCCCGCGTTGCCCGTCGGACCTAAGCCAGCTTGTCCGCGTAAAGGAAGCGGCCGGGCCCGAGGCGGGCGAGGACCTGCTGGAGGCTGTTGTAGGGGAGTGCGAAGCAGCCCTCGGAGCGGCCAAGCTTGCCGTGAGCGGCGAGCTGCTCGGGCTCGGCATACCAGGCCGAATGGACGACGATGGCCCGGGTCTCGGCGTTGGAGTTGCTCCAGTCGAGGCCGGTGAGGCGCAGCGAGCGGCCGTATTTGCCGTGATAATATTCGCCCGTGCGATAGCCGCCCTGCGACGAGGCTTCCGATCCGATCGCGTTGGAGAAGCGCTGAAGCTCTCCGCTGTGGGAGGGATCGGACCCGCGGCCGTGGGCGACGAGATGGTTGCTCACCCGGCCCGAACGGGTGTCGAGCAGGAAGAAGCGGTGGTCGTGCGACGGCCGGCTGAAATCGGCGATTCCGACGACGTCGGTGTAGCGAAGCTGCGAGCGATGACGCTCGAACGCCGCGCGGGCGCGGGCGAGAAGGCGCGGGTCGATGGCCCCGTCGACGGCGACTCGGGGCTGGGCCGGGATGCTCCTGGGATGCACCTGGACCGCCGGAAGCGGCTTCGGCTCCGGATCCTTGAGGCCGGCGACGATCTGCGCCAGGGTCTGGCCCTGGGCCGCCGTGGCGAGAAAACCGGCCGAAAGTCCGGCACCAAGCAATTGCCTGCGCGAGTAGATCAAGATTTTCCCCTCAGCTCTCGACTCATAGTTATAGCTTTTGTCCTTAAGTTCCAGTGAACTGCAGCCGTTTCATCCCGTCCGTTCCTCGACTCGCCGCATTGATTACGGCTCCGGTTGGTTACCGGAGCGTAACGGCGGCGGTGAACCGCGCGGGGAACCCGGCGGGCTGTGGAAGCGTCTTCCGACTCGCTTATGGCCGAGTTCGAACGCATTGAAGTGAAGCCCGGGCTTGCGCCGATGGAGGCGAAGCTCGTCGATTCGCTGCCCGAGGGCGAAGGGTGGCAGTACGAGCCCAAATGGGACGGCTTCCGCTGCCTGATCTTCCGGGACGGCCCCGAGGTGGCGCTCATGTCCAAGTCGGGAAAGCCGCTCGGCCGCTACTTCCCGGAGGTGGTCGACACGGTGCTCGGCATGGAGGCAGACCGGTTCGTCCTCGACGGCGAGCTGGTCATCCCGGTGGACGGAGTGCTTTCGTTCGACGCTCTTCAGCTCCGGCTCCATCCGGCCGAGAGCCGGGTCAACCGGCTGGCTCGGGAGACTCCGGCGCAGGTGGTGCTGTTCGACCTGCTTTTCTCGAAGGAGACGAGCTATCTCGACGCTCCGATGGAGCTGAGGCGGCGGTCGCTCGAAATCATCTACGCGGCCGAGCAGCATGACGACCTGCTGCTCTCGCCCTGCACCGCGGACCCGCAAGTCGCTCGGGGCTGGCTCGAGCAGGTCGGAGCGGCGCTCGACGGAGTCATCGCCAAGCGCCTCGACGGGAAATACCAGCCGGGCGAGCGCGCGATGATGAAGATCAAAGCGATGCGCACCGCGGACTGCCTGGTCGGAGGCTTCAGATACGGCACCAACAGCAAGGAAGTCGCCTCGCTCCTTCTCGGCCTCTATGACGAGGACGGCCTGCTCCATCATGTCGGCTTCACCTCTTCGATCCCCGCCGAGGAAAAGGCGGCGCTGACCAAGCGGCTCGAGGCGCTCGTCGAGGAGCCGGGCTTCACCGGCGACGCTCCCGGTGGGCCGAGCCGCTGGTCGACCGAGCGCACCGGCGAATGGCAGCCGCTGAGGCCCGGGCTGATCGCCGAGGTGCGCTACGACCATGTCACCGGCCGCCGCTTCCGGCACGGCACCAAATTCCTTCGCTGGCGGCCCGACAAGGCGCCTGCCCAGTGCCGGATGGACCAGCTGCAGCCAGAGGCGGCCGCGGACATGCTGGCCGAGCAACTGAAGGGGGCGTCATGAAGCCGGAACGGACCGTCGAGGGGGTAAGGCTGAGCAACCCCGACAAGATACTCTATCCCGAGCAGGGCATCACCAAGGGCCAGCTCGCCGATTATTATGTTTCGGTCGCCGATCGGATGCTTGCGCATGTCGCGTTCCGGCCGGTGACCATGGTCCGCTGCCCGACGGGGGAGGGGACGAAATGCTTCTACCAGCGCCATGCCGGATCGGGCGTGCTGGAGCAGCTTCACGAGGTGACGATCCCCGGCTTCGAGGAGCCCTATCTCTACATCTCCGACGCCCCTGGGCTGGTCGCGATGGTCCAGATGGGGGTGCTCGAAATGCATCCTTGGGGCGTGAAGGTCGAGGCGCCCGACCGCGCCGACCGGATCGTCTTCGATCTCGACCCGGCCGAGGGCCTCGGCTTCGAAGCGGTGATCGAGGCGGCGGTGGAGGTCCGCGAGCGGCTGAAGGCGCTCGGCCTCGTCAGCTTCGTCAAGACGACGGGCGGCAAGGGGCTTCACGTCGTCGTGCCCGTAGACGCGACGGCGCCGTGGAAGGAAGTGAAGAGCTTCGCCAAGGGGGTATCCGCGGAGATGGCCGCGGACTCGCCCGACAAATATCTGACCAAGATCTCCAAGGCCGACCGTGTCGGGCGGATCTTCATCGACTATCTGAGGAACGATCCGACCTCGACCGCGGTAGCCCCTTATTCCACCCGCTCGCGCAAGGGCGCCCCGGTGGCGATGCCGATCGAATGGGAGCAGGTGAAGGCGGGGCTCGATCCTTGCGACTATACTGTGGAGACCGTGCCGGCGCTGATCGCGAAGCAGCGGAGCGATCCGTGGGCGGAGATGCTCGAGGTGAGGCAGGTGCTGCCCGAGGGCCCGCGCGCCTAGCTTTTGCCTCCCCATCGCCAGATGGGGAGGGGGACCATGCGAAGCATGGTGGAGGGGTAGATGGCGCGGATCGGTGGTTCACGCGCGACACGGCAACAGCCTGCGCCTTCTACCCCTCCACCACCTTCGGTGGTCCCCCTCCCCATGCTTTGCATGGGGAGGCAAAGCTTGCCGTCTACCTCCCACCCCCTATCTCCCACACATCGAAAAAGGAGTGACGACATGGCGCAAGAGCAGGCGATCCTGGCGGGCGGGTGTTTCTGGTGCACCGAGGCCGTGTTCAACGACGTGATCGGAGTGACCAGGGTCGAGAGCGGCTATATCGGCGGCAGCGTACCCAATCCGAGCTACAAGGCGGTGTGCGGCGGCGGCACCGGCCATGCCGAGGCGATAAGGCTGACCTACGATCCGGACGTCATATCCTATGACGAAATCCTTGACCTCTTCTTCGCGACCCACGATCCGACCCAGCTCAACCGCCAGGGCAACGATGTCGGAAGCCAATATCGCTCCGCCGTCTTCCCGCTCTCGAGCGAGCAGGAAGCCGCCGTCCACCGGGCGATCGAGCGGGCCGGGGCCGACTGGCCGGCCGGGATCGTCACCACGATCGAGCCGGCCTCGGACTGGTGGCCGGCCGAGGATTATCATCAGGATTATTGGGCCGGCGAAGGCCAGCGCAACCCCTACTGCCTCGCAATCATCCCGCCCAAGCTGAAGAAGCTCCGCAAGAGCTTCGCCCATCGCGTGCAAAGCGAAGCGGCGGGAGCGGCTTGAAGGGCCTGCACGGCTTCGGCTTCGGCCTGCTGGTGCTGGGCGGTGCGGCCCTGCCTGCGGGGGCACTGGCTGCGCCGGCCTGCAGAATCTCGCTGGAAGCCTCCGCGGACGGCAGTTTCGCCGAGGCCGGTTACGACTCCAGCCCGGCTCGGCTTGGGCCGCTGGTCGCACTGACCCGCGACCGCTTCGCCGCCGCCGCCCGGCGGCTATGCGCCGCGGGGGTCCTTCGCCCGACCGATCTGGAGCGCTTACGCAAGCTCGTCGTCCAGAACGGCGAAGGCGCCACCGAGCCGCTCGTCTATCGAGACGAGGCGACGCCGCAGGGTTCCTACATCTTACAATATGCCTTCCAGGGCGGCGGCCCGCCCGAGCGGGCCGCGTTCGAGCAGGCTTTGCGATGCTGGAAACGCCCGCAAAGCCCGGGTTGCGACTTCGGCGACTGATCGGGCGAAGCGCAGGCCGGAGCGACGGATCGTCCGTCATTCCGGCGAAGCGGGACCTTTGCATAAGTCGTCGGATGCCAACCCCTCCCCTGAAGGGGAGGGGCTTTGTTCCGGGGCGCTTCGCAAGGGTATGCAAAGGTCCCGGAAGCCGGTTTCCCTCATTGATTTGACTGATAATGCGGTCGAAAATTATCGCTTTTAGCAATAACGCTTCCGAAATAAGCCACACTTCTGGCATTTACCCCGAAATCATAAAGGCTTGGGCATTCCTCCACTTGTCACTCGGGGACGAGTCGTTCAGTTTCTCCCCGCGAGTCGTATAAGGGCGACTCTATTTGGGGGGTTTCCAATGAAACGGATTCATTCGGCGCTGTGCGCCAGCGCTGCTCTATTGCTTATTCCTTCGGCCGCCTTTGCTCAGGCCGCTCCGGCTGCTCAGCCCGCCGTCGTCGAGACGCAGGCCGCGGTGTCGATGGCGTCCGAGGCCATGCTTCCGGCCAACACCGAAGTCGTCATGACCATGAACGAGACGGTGAGCAGCAAGTCGCACCGGCTCGGCGAGAAATTCTCGCTGACCGTGGCTCAGGACGTCAAGGCCAACGGAATGACGGTCATTCCGCGCGGCACCCGGGCAGTGGCCCAGGTCACTCGGCGTACCGGCAAGGGCGGATTCGGCAAGTCGGGGAAGATGGACTTCACCTTCCGCTACATCGATTATAACGGTCAGCAGATCCCGCTCGACGGCCGTCACCACCAAGCCGGCGACAGCCGCACCGGCGCCACCGTCGGAGCCGTCGTCGCCGCCGGACTCGTCGGCGGAATGCTCGTCAAGGGCAAGAGCGCCAAGATCGAGGAAGGCCGCGAGTTCACGGCCCGCACCGTCGACGCCATCCCGGTCGTCATGGCCGACAACGGCGCGGCCGTCATCGCCGCCAGCTACTCGCCGGCCCGGGTGACCATGATGACCGAGACCGACAAGCAGCGCAAAGCCCGCGAGAAGGCCGAGAAGGCCCGCGGCAAGAAGGCCGCGAAAAACTAAGCCGGGCAGGTTCGGCAGCGAAGCAATCCAGGGGAGCGAGATCCGCAGCTTGGATTGCTTCGTCGCTTCGCTCCTCGCAACGAGGGAAGCGTTGAGAAGGGGCGGCTTGGGCCGCCCCTTTTTTCATGCCCTGGGAGCGGCGGCCCGGCGAAGGCGGTCGTTGATGGCGCGGCCGATGCCTTCGGCCGGGATCGGGGCGACTGCGATCCGGGCGTGGGGCTGAGCGTCGGCGCGGTGGAGCGCTTCGAAAAGCCGGGAGGCGGCGTCTTCGAGATTGCCGGAGGCGGAGAGGTTGTCGTCGCCGCCGACCGCGCCGAAGCCGATCAGCCATTCGTCGGGCGAAGCGAAAGTGGCTTCGAGGCGGAGCGGCTTGGTCGGAGCGTAGTGGCTTGCGAGCTGGCCCGGCGCTTCCACTCTCCCCTCGCTTGAAGGAAGGGGACGAGCAGGCGTGTATGGCTCTCGGACACCGGCGACGACTTCGGGCGCATGGCGTGCCTGCTCGCCTTCTCCCTTGCAGGGAAGGGAGAGTGCCGCTTGGATGTCCTCCAGGCTTATCGGCCCGGGCCTGAGCAATCTGGACCCATTTTCCTCCACGGCGACGATGGTGGATTCGAGCCCCCGCTCCGTCGGACCGCCGTCGAGAATGAGGCGGATCCGCCCCCCCAGGCTTGCAAGCACATGTTCGGCCCTGGTCGGGCTGATGCCGCCGCTGGCATTGGCCGAAGGCGCTGCGAGCGGGCGGCCGGCGGCGGCGAGGAGCCGCTGCATCGCCGGATGGGCCGGGCAGCGAAGCGCGACGGTCGCCAGGCCGGCGGTTACCGCGGCGGCCAGGCCGCTGTCCTCGCGCACCGGCACCACGAGGGTCAGCGCGCCCGGCCAGAAAGCGTTCGCCAGGGCGCGAGCCGCCTGAGAGAATATCCCAAGCGATTCCGCCTCGGCGACATCCTTCACATGGACGATGAGCGGGTTGAACGAGGGCCGGCCCTTGGCGGCGTAGATCCGGGCGACCGCCTCGCAATTGGTGGCGTCCGCCGCGAGCCCATAGACGGTTTCCGTTGGGACCGCGACTGGGAAACCCGCGAGGATGAGCCGAGTCGCCTCAGCAATGCCGGATTCATCGGGAGGACGGACCTGGGTCTCGAACGGCGGGTTTTGCGGCTCCACCCGGGCGGGCTATAGCGGCCTTCACCGCCGCGCAACCCGAAGGCTCCCATGACCTACACACCTCCCGTCGCCGACCAGCGTTTCGTGCTCCGCCATATCGTTCGCATGGAAGAGCTGGCCGGCCAAGCCTTCGCGGAGGCCACCCCCGACCTGGTCGACGCCATCCTCGAAGGAGCCGGCGAGTTCGCCGCGGGCGAGTTCGCTCCGCTCAACCGGGTGGGGGACCAGATCGGTGCGAAATGGTCGGCCGGCGGAGTGACCATGCCGCCCGGCTTCCGCGAGGCCTATCGCGCCTATGTCGAAGGCGGGTGGGGCACTTTGGCGGGACCGCCGGAGCATGGCGGGCAGGGGCTTCCGCTCGTCCTCGCGACCGTGGTGATGGAGGATCTCGGCTCGGCCAACATGGCCTTCTCGCTGGTGACGATGCTGAGCGCCGGAGCGGTCGAGGCGTTGAAGCATCACGGTTCGCCCGAGATGCAGGCCGAGTGGCTTCCCAAGCTGGTCAGCGGCGAGTGGACCGGGACGATGAACCTCACCGAGCCGCAGGCGGGGTCGGACGTCGGCGCTCTCAAGAGCCGGGCGGAGCCGGCGGGGGACGGCAGCTGGCGGGTGACCGGCCAGAAGATCTACATCACCTTCGGGGATCACGACCTCGCCGAAAATATCGTCCACCTCGTCCTTGCCCGGACTCCCGGGGCGCCGCCGGGGACGAAGGGGATTTCGCTCTTCCTGGTGCCCAGGATCCTTGCCGACGGGACGGCCAACGACGTCAGGTGCGTGTCGATCGAGCACAAGCTGGGGATCCACGCCTCGCCGACCTGCGTGATGGCGTTCGGCGACAATGGCGAGTGCCGGGGCTGGCTGATCGGCGAGGAGATGGGGGGGATGCGGGCGATGTTCACGATGATGAACAATGCCCGGCTGAACGTCGGACTTCAGGGCGTGTCGATCGGGGAGCGGGCGACCCAGGCCGCGCTCGCTTATGCCCGGCAGCGGGTCCAGGGCGTTCGCGAAGGCCGGCCGGCGGCGATCGCCGACCATCCCGACGTGCGGCGGATGCTGCTGAGGATGACAGCTTTGACCCAGGCCGCGAGGGCGCTTTGCTATTATTCGGCGGGGCAGACCGACCGGGGCACTCTCGGCGACGAGGCCGCGAAGGCTCGGGCCGACCTGCTCACGCCTCTGGTCAAGGCCTATGGAACCGACATCGGCTGCGAGGTGGCGAGCCTTGGAGTGCAGGTCCATGGCGGGATGGGCTATGTCGAGGAGACTGGGGCGGCGCAGCATTATAGGGACATCAGGATCGCGCCGATTTACGAGGGGACGAACGGGATCCAGGCCGCGGACCTGGTCGGGCGAAAGCTCGGCCTGGAGGGGGGCGAGACCCTGACGAGGCTGCTCCTCGAGGTTCGGGGCGAGGCGGATGGAGCGTTGCTCGAACTGGCGGAAGTGGTCGAAAGTGTAGCCCGAAGGCTGACCGCAATGGGCCCGGAGGACCGGCTGGCGGGGTCCTATCCGTTCCTGACACTGCTCTCCACCCTCCTATGCGGGTGGCTGATGAAGCGGCAACTGACGGTGGTGGAAAGTGGTGGAATCGCCGAAAATCGCCACTTTACGACACTGAAGCGCGCCGCCTGCCTCTACTATCTCGACCATGTCGTTCCGGAGGCCGCCGGGCTGGCCGCCCAGGCGGTCGCGGGCGCCTCGATCCTGTATCCGGAGGGCGAGCTGTTTGCCGGATGACGGGCGCGAGCCGGCCGGCGGAGGCCGGACTCGGCAATCCAGCGGGGCTCCATGGCCGCCGTGGATCGCTTCGCTTCGCTCCCAATGACGGAGGAGATCAACCTGGGATGATCAGGCCCTAGACCATCACCAGCCGGGCCTCGCGGCGGCCGACGGAGCGGTAGATGCGGGGTCCGAGGTCGAGCCGGAACGGGCCCATCTTCTCGGTCGGAACCTCGGCCTCCCGGCCGACCAGCCAGGAGCGCGAGGTCCGGCCGGCGCCGCCTCCCGCCCAGTCGTAGGCGACGTTGATCGCGACCATCGGGACGAAGATCCGCCGGCCGCCGAGCTCGATCTCCCTCAATTCGGCGTTGGGCATCGCCACCTGGCCGTTCAGCCTGATCGAGCCGCCGGGGCGAAGGACGATCTGGGGCGAGCCGCTCACATCGTGGATCGGCCCCTGGAAGAAGGCCAGCATCTCGCCCTCGGCCCCGGCGTTGAACAGCCGCGGGTCGATCCGGATGTTGCGGGCGTCGGCCTCGCCTTTGTTGGTCATGGTCAAGGCGTAGCGGACATAGACCTCGTCCTCGGTCGCCGCCGCGCGCTCCGGAGCGATGTCGAGCTCGAGCCAGGGGCGCGGCCCGGCCGCGACCGCCGGGGCGGGAGCGGGCCGGGGCTCGGGCTCCGGCCGGGGCTGGGGTTCGGGCCGGGGTTCGGGACGAGGTTCGGGCCGAGGTTCGGGTTGCGGTTCGGCTTGGGGCCGGACCGCCAACGCGCCGCCGAGCTCCGCTCGGGCGGAGTCGCGCCCGCTCTCGCGCTCGCTCAGGGCGCGCCGGCGGCGGAACAGGAAGAAGGCGGCCAGGACGAGGAGAAAAGCCCCGCCGGCGGCGGGCCAGAGCCAGCCGGAGCCCTCGGCCCCGGTTGCGCCAGGGGCAGGGGCAGGGGCAGGTGCAGGGGCAGGGGCAGGGTCAGGGGCAGGGGCCGGAGCGATCGGGGCCCCGGCCGAAGGCTGGGGCTGGGCCGGGGCGGGCGCGGCCGGTTCGGCCGGCCCGGCGGCGGCGGGCTCCGGAGCGGCGGCGGCCGGAGCGCCCGCCGTCGCCCGCGGCGGCGCCTGGGTGCGCCGGGCCGCCGCCGCCGGGGTCTCGCGGGCCGCCGGAGCGGCGGCGGGGGGCGGTCCGGGATCGGCGACCGGAAGCCGGGGCGCCGGGGCGGGGCCGGGCAGTGGGGTCGCCGGCGGGGTGGTCCGCTGGCCCGGAAGCGAGAAGTCCTTGAGCTGCGGCGGCCCGATCGCGTTCGAAGCCTCGTTCTGGGCGAGCGCCGGCGCCCCCGCCGCGGCGAGGACCGAAAGACTGGCGGCGGCGGCCCGAAGGCGGCGGCGGATCGGCGGCATCGAAATCAGAACCCTTCCCGGCCGAGCCTTTACCCGTCCGCCCGCATCCAAGTCCAGCGGCCAGCGCCGAGCCGCGTCGGCGGCGGGCCGAGCGGCGCTCGCAAAACCCGACCCGCGGCCGGGAGCCTTCGCCCTTCCCGCCGGCTCCCGGAGGATCCGGGAGCCGGCCGGATTCGAAGGATCCGCGACCATCCGTTTCGGCGATCCATCCATTCCGGATCAAGTATTTACCGCCCCGCCGGTTGCCGGGATCGGCGGTCTTACTTATCGTCGAAGGACATTCGAAGGGGCGAATTCAAGATGATCAGGGGGGGCGCCAGGTTTTTCCTGGCGACGTCGTTGCTCGCTCTGACCGAGAGCGCGGACGGCAATGAATCGGTTACATACAGCTACGACACGCTCGGCCGACTGACCAAGGTCTCGCGGACCGGGACCGTGAACGAAGGCGTGACCTCGGACTATGCCTATGATTCCGCCGACAACCGCACCAACGTGACCGTGTCCGTGGCCGGCTCCGCGCCTCCGCCGCCTCCCCCGTCTCCGCCTCCGCCGCCTCCGCCGCCTCCGCCTCCGCCTCCGCCTCCGCCGCCGCCGCCGCCGCCTCCGCCGCCGCCGCCGCCGCCGCCGCCGCCGCCTCCGCCGCCGCCGCCGCCGCCGCCTCCGCCGAACCAGGCGCCGGTCACGGCTTCGGACAGCCTCGCCGTGGGCCGATGCTCTGCGGCGACGGTGAACGTGATCTCGAACGACTACGACCCGGAGGGCCAGGCCCTGACTCTCGTCGCGGTGTCCGACGCCGATCCCGAGAGGGGCTCGGCCTCGGTCGCGAGCGCCAGCTCGGTGCGCTTCGATTCCGGGCGGCTGACCGGCGGCGAGGCTTTGACCTACACGGTCCGGGACGGTCTCGGAGCCACCGCCACCGGCATTCTCAACGTCACGGTCTCCGGCGGCACCTGTCCGATCGGCCCGCTGGAGGCCCCCCCTGCTGCGCCCCCTGCTGCGCCCCCTGCAGCGCCGCCTCCTGCCGAGCAGCCCACCGCCGAGCCGGATCCGGTCCGATGAGGCCGTCGCTCCGCGCCCTCTGCGCCCTCGTCGCGCTGGCCGCCGCCGGCCTGGCGGCGCCCGCCGCCGCCCAGACCGAGACGGCCAAGCTGAACAACACGCCCGCCGAGAAGTTCATCGTCGCCCCGGGCGGGGTCGACATGCGCACCGGCCGCTACGTCTATAACGAGACCGACCTTTCGATCGGCGGCGAGGGCAATGGCGGGCTTACCCTGACCCGGACCCTCACCTCCAACGCGCCGAACGGCCACTTCCCCCCCTTCGCCAGCCTTTCCCACAATTGGGACATCATGGTGACGGAGTCGCAGAGCCGGACGCTCAACGAGAGGAACGAGTATGACCGTTTCGCCCACGTCAATTTCGGCGGACGCTCGCAGACCTTCCCGGCGTCAAAGGTCAGCGGCTCGGCCCTCGCCCAGGTCTCCTCAGGGATCGCTCAGTCGCTCTCCTTCGAGGGCAGCCGGGGACCCGGTGGAGTCGGCGGAAACGTCGTCTACACCTACACCGCGGCCGACGGGACGGTGGCGAGCTTCCGGCCGCTCGGCAATGACTGCGGCGGATCTTGCGCCTATGTCACCCAGATCACCGAACCCGACGGGACGAGGTTCAGCTTCGACTACGAATCGGCCGACGGGGTTTCGAACGGCCGGATGCGGCTCACCCGGGTGACCAGCTCGCGCGGCTATGCGCTGATCCTCGAGGGCAGCGGCTATTTCGTCAACAAGGCCTGCGTGGTGAATCTGGCGAAGACCGGCGCGGCAAGCAGCTGTCCCGCAGGCGTTCCGACGGCGGCCTATGAATATGTGACTCTCGGCAAGACCCGGCTCGCCAAGGTTACCGGCCCGGACGATTCGGTGTCGCGCTTCACCTATCCGGTGGCGACGGAAGGCGGAACCGTCACGGGCTATTTCAAGCCCGGTTACGAAACGCCCTGGATGACCATCGCCACCCAGGTCCTGGGCGACGAGCTTGGGGTGCCGCAGGACGTCGTCCAGCGCCAGGATTTCGCCGACGGTCAGAGCTACAGCTACGGGATCGAGTCCGGGCCTCTGGAGAATTCGGGCCGTGCCGGCGGCTGGTACACGAACGGGCTGGGCGAGCACACCGAGGTCAAATTCGACTGGCCGAGGGAGCCGGGCCAGAACACCCCGGGCAGCCTCTGCCGCCGGCTGCCCTGCGCGCCGGTCGAGGTGGACGCTCAATATAGCTGGGTCTACCAGCAGACTCCGGGGCCGGTGTCGATCGTCGATCCGCTCGGCAACACGACGCGCTTCGACTATTGCGAGGAGGCGCCGATGAGGCTCCTGCCCGGCAACATATTGGATCGCTGCATCGTCTTCGGGGCACCGCTGGTGGTGACGGATCCCGAGGGGATCGTCACCGAATTCAAATATGACAACAGGCTCAACGCTGTAGAGGCGAAGAAAAGGCCCAGGCCGGGCGTTCTCAACCCCGACGGAAGCGTCCCGGCGCCGATCGTCACCTCGGCCGTCTACGACAACGTTCTCATGTCCAAATCGGCCAACAAGCCGCTGTCGATGACCGACGCCCGGGGCTTCGTCACGAACTGGACCTATGCGCCCGAGCATGGCGGGGTGCGGACCGAGACCGGCCCGGCGGTGGGCGGGGTCACCCCCCAGAAGCGCTATTCCTATGTCCAGCGCCACGCCCGGCTGGCGGACGGGAGCCCGGCCGGGCCGCTGGTGTGGCTTCCCGACTCCGTGTCGACCTGCCGGACCGGCAATCCGTCGGGCGCCGGCTGCGTGCTCGGGGCCGGCGACGAAATGGTGACCCGGTTCGACTACGGCCCGGATTCGGCTTCCAGCAATCTGCTTCTCCGAGGCCAGTCGGTGACCGCCGACGGCCGGACCCTTCGCACCTGCTTCGCCTATGACGGCCTCGGCCGGAAGATCAGCGAGACCAGCCCCAACGGCACCGCCGGCCTCTCCGCCTGTCCGGCGGCGGCGCCGACCGCGGCTTTGCCCTACACGTCGAGCATCCGCTACGATTCCGGCAACAAGGTGACCGGGACGATCTCGGCCGACCCCGACGGCGCGGGCTGGCTCCCCGCGCCCGCGGTGCGCAACAGCTACGATCCGGCCGGCCGGCTGATCAGGGTCGAGCAGGGGGCACTCTCCGCCTGGCAGCCGGACAATGTGCCGCCGGCCTTGTGGCCCGGCTTCACCGCCTACAAGATAATCGACTCGAGCTTCGATGCGCTCGACCGAAAGACCCGCGAAGCGGTGATCGGGGCGGGCGTGACCGAATATGGCTACGACCTCGCCGGCCGGCTGAGGTGCACGGCGGTCAGGATGAACCCGGACGCCTGGGCGACCCCGCTTGCCGACAAATGCGTCCCGGGTCCGGCCCATCCGGTCCACGGCTTCGACCGGATCTCGATGATCGTCTACGACAAAGCCGGCCGGCCGATCGAGAGCTGGGACGCGGTCGGAACCCCGCTCCAGCGCCGCGAGGCGGCCTGGGCTTACAATGCCAACGGCCAGAAGACGAGCCTGACCGACGCGCGCGGGTTCAGGGCGGAGATGAAATATGACGGGTTCGACCGGCAGCAGCGCTGGGTGTTCCCATCCAAGGCCAGCCCGGGGGTCGCCGACCAGTCCGACTATGAGGAATATCGCTACGATCCCGACGGCAACCGCACCTCCCTGAGGAAGCGCGACGGCGCGGTCCTGCTCTACACCTACGACTCGCTCGACCGGATGGTGATCAAGGAGACGCCCGGCAATGTCGCCGACGTGCGCTATTCCTACGACCTTCGCGGGCTCCAGACGGCGGCCTGGTTCACCTCGACCGACCTCGGAATCTTCAACGCCTATGACGGGTTCGGCCGGCTGATTTCGTCGAGGAGCACGATGGGCGGCGCCAGCCGCACCATCTCATTCCTCTACGATTCCGACGGCAACCGGGTCCGGATCACCCATCCCGACAGCTTCTTCACCTACCAATATGACGGCCTGAACCGGTTCGTCCGGGTGCTCGAGGATGGCTGGGATCCGCTGGTCGCCTTCGCCTACGATCCGGCCGGTCGCCGCTCGGGCCTGACCAGGGGCGGA
>DASVSX010000047.1:0-13287 GCA_036387875.1 Allosphingosinicella sp.
CACCCTCGGATAGCCGCGCTCACGCAGCTCGAGCGCCAGAGCCAGCATCGTCAGATCCGGCTGCTCGGCCAGCCGCGCCAACAGCCAAGGCTCCTCGCCCGCCAGGATGCGAGGACGCCGACCGCCCATCGGCCGCGATGCGGCGCTCCCCGTCGCACGCAGCCGCTGCGACCACTTCACCGCGCTCGCAACGCTCACCCCGAACAGCTGAGCCGTCTCGCGCACCGAGCGCCCCGACAAAACCGACCGAGCCACTCGCCCCGCAAATCGTTCGAATAAGGCCTGACCATCGCTGCTGGCCTCCATCCCAGCCAGCAGCTTGAATCACACCTCAGCCCCGTTGGGAATCCCATTCCGATTCAGAAAAGACAGGATCGACTCTAGAAGCTGAACCGTCCGCCCAAAGCGAAGACGAGCACGCGCTGGCCGCGGGCCCGGCCGTCCGTCAGGATGTCGGTCTGAGCCGGAGTTCCCGCGTAGAAGCGCTCGTCCCGGCTGATCGGACTGTTCTCGAGATCGGTGAGGCCCGCGGCCGCGTCCAGCGAGATCCGTCCGCTCATTTTGTAGGTCGCTCCGACGTTGTAATCGACCCGGTCGCCGTCCGGCACGCGCGGATCGCGGCCGGAGTCGCGGGTGGGAGTCGGGTCGACCTGGACGCCGGCCCTGACCGTCAGCCGCTCCCCGATCTCCTGGTCGGCGCCGACGGCGACGCTCCACGTATCCTTGTAATTCTGGACGATGGCGTTGTTGATCGGAGCGGCGATCTCGATCCGGTCGAACTTGCTCCAGCCGAAATGGACCGCCTGGGCGTTGAGTGTCAGCCTCTCGGTGACTCCCAGGCGGGCGCCGACGGTGAGCTGCCAAGGCGTTGTGAAGCGCGCAACCGTCTGCGCCTTCAAGTTGCGCACCGCCAGCGGTCCGGCGAGACCGGTGATCTCGACCGGGCCCTTGAGCTTGTGCTCGACCGCCGACTTGTAGGCGATTCCGATCGTCGCCCGTTCGGCGGGACGGAGCTGGACCCCTGCGGTCCAGCCCCAGTCCCAGCCGTTGCCGGTAAGCCGGAGGCGGGCGTCGGCGGAGCCCGGCGCCAGATTGGGAAGCGCGTTGGAAAGCCAGGCGTCGCTATATTGAATGTTCAGCGCTGCCCCGACGCTGAGCCACTCGGTCGCCCTGACCGCGACCGACGGCTGGAAATCGAGGGTGAGCAAACGGCTGCGAATCGCCGAATAACGCTGCCAGCCGGACGGATCGTAGTCGCTGGTGAAGCTGAAAGGCGCTGTGACGGCGAGGCCGACCGCGACCCTTTCACCGAGGGGAAGCGCGAAAGCATTGTGGGGAGCGACGCCTCGAATGATCGGATCGCGCAGGCGCGGCAGGCCGCCCACCGGCACGGGCGGGGCGCCCGGACGGTCGATCAGGGTGCCGGCGTCGTCGACCTTGCCGCTGGGCAATATCCCGGTGGCGCCGAAGACCGCTTCGCTCTTGGTGGAGCCGGCGATCGAGGCAGGGTTCCACCACAGCGACGCCGCGCCCTGGTCCGCGACCTCACCCGAGTTCGCCCGGCCCCATCCCCTAACCGATTGCTCCTGAAGATAGAATCCCGCGGCCTCGGCGGTGCCGGCGGTCATAATCAGGCTCGCGGTCGTCCCGAAAAGCAACAAACGCCCCTCGGCGCTTCGGCATCCGCCCCGTTTCCCAATCATCTTTTCCCCCGACCTTGAACCCGTACAGCCCCATGCACCCCTTAGGGGTTAGAAACGAAATCTTTGTTTCTCAACCTTTTTAATTTGTATCCGAAATGGATATTTGAGGGTCCTCATCCGGATCAATACGAGCCCGGCGAGCAACACCTAATCGGTTAACGCCGGAAACGTGCGCACGGCCAATTGTTCCCAAACCGCTTATATGCTTACCTCTGCGTACACCAAATGCTTGGGGCAAAATGATGAATCACCATTTCGGTCTTCCGACCTCCGACGAAGCGATCCCGATGGCCGTCGCCATGGAGGGCCGAGCGGGGACTCTGCCCCTCCAGCATCGCGAACGGCCGGCAGGCACCCGACTGTTCGACCTCGGCCAGCTCGAAGTCTGCTGGGAGGCCGAGCTCGGCACCTTGTGGACCCACATGACACCGGTCGCCCGGCCCAATTTCGACCGCGCCATGCTTCGCGATTTCCAGCGCTGGCAGGCGGAGATCGGCCGCGAGTTCGCCGATCCGAAAGAGGGTCTCAAATATCTGGTTCTCGGCTCGCGATTTCCTCGGGTTTTTAACCTTGGCGGTGATCTGGAGCTGTTCGCGCGGTTCATCGACGCCGGCGACCGGGAAGGGCTCGTCCGCTACGGCCGCGACTGCGTTTCGATTCTTCACAACAACATGCGGCGGCTCGAGCTTCCGATCGTCACCATCGCGCTCGTCCAGGGCGACGCGCTCGGCGGCGGCTTCGAGGCGGTGCTGAGCTTCAACGTCATCGTCGCGGAGAAAGGCTCGCGCTTCGGCCTTCCGGAGATCGCGTTCGGCCTGTTCCCGGGAATGGGCGCTCACAGCCTGCTTTCGCGCAAGATCGGCCTCGCTCGGGCCGAGGAGATGATGCTTTCCAACCGGCTCTACACGGCCGAGGAGATGCACGAGATGGGCATCGTCCACATTCTCGCCGAGCCGGGGTGCGGCGAGCAGGCGGTACGCTCCTATATCGAGAAGAACGGGCGCCGCCACGCGGGCCATCGCGGGATCTACCAGGCCTCGAGCCTCGCGGATCCGATCACGCTCGAAGAGCTCAATTCGATCGTCGAAGTGTGGGCCGACAGCGCGCTCTGCCTCAGCGATGCCGATCTGAAGCTCATGCGTCGGCTTGGGAGCGCTCAAACTAGGCTTGCAGCCGCCTGAGGCTCCCCGGCGCGGGATCCTCTTCCAACCATTCCTCGCCCCGTCCCTGCATTTCGAGCCGGCGGTTGATCACCGATTCGGGCACGGGACGGCCGAGGAAGAATCCCTGGGCTGCGGTGCAGCCGGCGCCGGTGACGTAGCCGAGCTGGGTCTCGGTCTCGATCCCTTCGGCGACTATCTCCATGTCGAGCTCCGCAGCGAGGCTGACCAGAGCATGGATGATCGCCCGGGCCTCGCGGCTCTTGGTGACGTCGGCGATGAAGGTGGTGTCGATCTTGATCTTGTCGAAGCGATATTTCTTCAAATAGGTAAGCGAGGAATAGCCGGTCCCGAAATCGTCGATCGACAGCTTGAGGCCGATCCTCTGGAACTCGCGGATCAGCGAGTTGGACTGCGGATTCTCCTCGAGCAGGACGCTCTCCGTGATCTCCAGCTCGAGGCGGCGCGCCGCCAGGCCCGAGCGGTAGAGGGCCGAAAGGATCATGTGGCTGAGGTGAAGGTCTTTCAGGAGAGCCGGCGACATGTTCACGGCGATGCTGACATCGTCCGGCCATTTCGCCGCCGCGGCGCAGGCCTGATAGAGCACCCAGTGGCTGATCGGCGAAATGAGGCCGGTGCTCTCGGCCAGCGGGATGAACTCGGCGGGGCTGACCATTCCGAGCTCGGGGTGATGCCAGCGCAGGAGCGCTTCGCAGCAGGTGACCTTCTTGGTCTTCAGGTCGACGATCGGCTGGTAATAGACTTCGAGCTCGCCCTTCTCGATCGCTTCCTTGAGCGCGCCCTCGAGCCGGCGCTTCTGCTGGAACTCGTCCTGCATCTTCGCCTCGAACAGGCAGAAGTCGTTCCGGCCGTTGGCCTTGGCGTGGTAGAGCGCCATGTCGGCATGCTGGAGCAGGGTGTCGGCGTCGGTGCCGTGGCCCGGAGCGACCGCCGCTCCGATCGATCCGGTGACCTGGAGCGAGGCGCCTTCGATCATCATCGGGACGGCGAGGCCGCGCATCACCTCGCGGGCCAGCTCCTCGGCGAAATAGGGCTTGGTGCCGCGCGCGAGCAGGACGAACTCGTCGCCGCCGAAGCGGGCGACGCTGCCGCGGCCCTCGACGATCGACGAGAGCTGGCGAGCCACGGTGCACAGCACCCCGTCGCCGGTCGGGTGGCCGAGGGAGTCGTTGATTTCCTTGAACCGGTCGAGATCGACCCAGAGGACGGCCAGCTCCCCCGCCGCGCCCGTCTGCAGCGCGGCTAGCTCGGCGTGGAGGCGCTCCTGGAACGAGCCGCGATTTTCGAGCCCGGTCATCGCGTCGAACCGCGCCAGCCGTTCGAAACGGTCGGTCAAGGTCCTCTGCTCGCGGGTCGCGGACATCGCCTTGAGGATGGCCGAATAGGTCTGGAGGGTGATGTCGACCATTCCGATCATGAAAACGACGAAGACGGCGCCAAGGATCATTCGGAACGGCTCGCCGCTCAGGAACAGGCCGAGCGCCGATGGGCCGGTAGCGAGGGAGAGCTGGCCGATGGCGATCACCGGGCGGCCGGCGTTGCGCCCGCAAATCCCGGCCGCATAGCCGGTCGTCAGGGTCGCGGCGAACATGTGATGGAGCGCATCGTCCGAGCGCAGCATGGTCAGAAGGGTCATCGTTCCGAGCAGCAGTGAATAGGCCCAGGCGCCGACTTCGTAGATCGTCTCGGAGCGCGTGTTCTGCCTGGGGTCGTGCTGTGCCGCGCGGTGGAAGAAGACGTGGTGACTGACTCGGGCGGCTCCGACGAGGCCGATCGCCACGGCCATGAAAGTCAGCCAGGGGTCGCCGCTCGAAAGGGCGATGAGGGTTCCGACCATGGAACCGGCGGCGGCCCCGACCCCGAGCGAGGTGGACGAGGTGAACAGGGTTTCGACGAGCGAACGGCGCACCTCTTCGGCGACCTTCCGATCGGTTTTTCCGATTTCACGCAGTTTGCCGATAATGCTCGTCAAGCCACAGGTCCCCTCTTCCCAAAACCGCTTTGCCGCAAAACCGTTTATCTTGGATTAAGGCTGCTTGCGGCGACGGACCCTCAACCATTTGTGAACGTTTGAATGTCACCAGCTTCGTATGCGTATCCATCCCGCCTTCCTTCCGGCCATCGCCGCCCGCCCTCGCGTGGAGCTGCAGCTCTGCCTCGACGACGGCCGCCCCTGGACCCTGACTTTGTCCGCGGGGATGGAGCGCTTCATCGGCTATTATCCCAAGGTCGAGGGGCTGAGGTCCGGCGGCCCCCTGCTCAGCTTCCGGGCCGCCGGCTCGATCTGACGGAAACCGCCGCCTCTCCCGGCGTTGGGGCGAGATGACCGGCAATCTTCAAACTCCGATATGCGAGGGCCGAGCTCCGCGCGCGGTCCTGTTCGACGTCGACGGGACCCTCGTCGACACCAACGACCTTCATGCCGCCGCGTGGCGCGAGGCGTTCCTGGCCTTCGGCCTCGACAAACCGATCGAGGAGATACGCTGGCAGATAGGGAAGGGGGGCGACAACCTCGTCCCCACCCTGTTCCCGGACGTCGGCGAAACTCAGCACGAAGAGTTGGAGGCGTTTCGAAGCGAGCTGTTCAAGCGCGACTATCTGCCCCGGGCCACGCCCTTTCCCGGAGTTCGAGACCTGTTCGAGCGGCTGGCGGCGGAGGGCACCAAGATCGTCCTCGCTTCCTCCTCCCATTCGGAGGAGGTGGATTATCATCTGAGCCTTATCGCCTGCGCCGACCTGGTGAGCGCGACGACGACGTCGGACGACGTCGAGAACAGCAAACCCTGCCCGGACATCTTCGCGGCGGCGCTGGCGAAGGTGGCGCCGATCGGAGCGAACGAGGCGGCGGTCGTCGGGGATACGCCCTGGGACGCCAAGGCGGCCGGGAAGCTCGGACTCAGGATCGTCGGCTTCCGCTCCGGCGGCTTTCCCGACGAGGCTCTGACCGAGGCGGGCGCCTGCGAGCTCTACGACGGCCCTGGCGACCTTCTCGCCCGCTTCGACAGCTCGGTCTTCGGCCGTGGCTAAAGGCAAAGCAGGCAAGGCCCTGATGGCGGCGGACGAGGCTGCCGCGGAGGCCGCTTTGCCTTATCAGGGCTCGCCGGCGATGGAGGCGCTCGGCCGTTTCGCCTCGCTCGGCGACCAGCCGCCGCTTCGGACCCTGTGCGCCGCGGTGATCGCCGCCGGAGTGGCGGGGGGCAATGGCCGGCTCGCCCGGACAGGCGTGAGGATGCTCGTCGCCCACACCCTCGCCACTCTCGCCAAGGACTATGTCAAGGAGCGCGTTGACCGAACTCGGCCGCGGTCCAAGGGCGACAAAGGCAAGAATCACACGCCCAAGCCCGGCCGCGACACCTCCAAGGAGGAGACCAGCTTCCCCTCGGGCCACAGCGCGGGAGCGGCCGCCGTCGCACGGGCCTTCGCCCGCGATTATCCGGAATTCGCCGCGCCGGCCTATGCCGTCGGTGGGGCGCTCGCTCTGGCCCAGATTCCGCGCTGCGCCCATTATCCGACCGATGTCGGCGCCGGTCTCGCGCTCGGTCTCGCGGCCGAGGCGATAGTGGACATCGGCATCGGGCTGGTGAAGGAGCCGGACGGCCCAGTCCCAAGATAGGAGTCGCGCCTTGCGCCTGTTGCCCCTCGCTTTTCTCGCCCTTCTCGCCGCCTGCTCCCCCGCCGCCGATCCCGGCGCATCGAACCGGCAGGAGTCCGCGGGAGGAGAGCGGCAGGTCGCACCGGTGCTCGACTCCCCCGACGCCAGGGACCCGCAAAGCTACGCCCGGCCTCTCGAGGCGCGGGTCACCCACGTCGCGCTCGACCTCAAGGCCGATTTCGCGGCGAAGCGGATGGCCGGCACGGCCACCCTGGACCTCCAGGCGAAGCCGGACGCCAAGGCGATCGTGCTCGACAGCAAGGGACTGGAGGTGAAGTCCGTCACCGACGAGGGCGGAAAACCGCTCCGCTTCGCCCTGGGGACAGCCGATCCGAACCTCGGCGCTCCACTCACGGTCGAGCTGAACGGCGCCAGGCGGATCCGGATCGCCTATGCGAGCGCTCCCGATGCAGAGGCGCTGCAATGGCTGACGCCCGAGCAGACCGCCGGAAAGAAGCACCCATTCCTGTTCAGCCAGGGCCAGGCGATCCTCAACCGAAGCTGGATCCCGACCCAGGACAGCCCCGGCATCCGCCAGACCTGGGAGGCTCGGATCGTCGTTCCGGAGCCGCTGAGGGCGGTGATGAGCGGCGAGCGGCTGACACCGGACGGCGAAGCGGCCGAGGGCGGCGGCCGAGCCTTCCGGTTCCGGATGGACAAGCCGGTCGCGCCTTATCTGATTGCGCTCGCTGCCGGGGACATCGCCTTCCAGAGCCTCGGCCCGCGCACCGGAGTCTATGCCGAGCCGGCGACGATCAGGGCCGCGGCCGCCGAGCTGGTCGACACCGAGAAGATGGTCGCCGCGGGCGAGCGGCTTTACGGCCCCTACCGGTGGGGCCGCTACGACATGATCGTTCTTCCGCCGGCCTTTCCCTACGGCGGCATGGAGAATCCGACCCTCACCTTCCTCACCCCGACGTTCCTCGCGGGGGACCGAAGCCTGGTCGGGCTCGTCGCCCACGAGCTCGCGCACAGCTGGTCGGGCAATCTCGTCACCAACGCGGTCTGGCCCGATTCCTGGCTGAACGAGGGAGTCACCTCCTATTTCGAGAACCGGATCATGGAGGCGCTCTACGGCCCGGCCCGCGCCAGCCAGGAGGCGGCATTGTCGTTCGCCGACATGGAGAGCGCCTTTGCCGAGCTCGGCGCAACGGCGCCGGGCACCCGCCTCCACAATCCCGACGAGACCATTGAGGGCGGCGCCAGCGGAATCGTCTACGACAAGGGCGCCTTGTTCCTGAGGACGATGGAGCGGACCGTCGGCCGGGAGCGGTTCGATTCCTGGCTGCGCTCCTATTTCGACCGCCATGCCTTCCAGCCGATGACCTCGGCGCGCTTCCTCGCCGATCTTCGAGCGAATTTGATCAAGGGCGACAAGGCGCTTGAGGAGAAGCTGAAGCTCGACGAGTGGGTCTACAAGCCGGGCCTTCCCGCCAATGCCGTCCGGCCCGATCCGAAGGCCTTTGCCGCGGTCGACGCCGTCCTTGATAATTTCAAGGGCGGCGCCCCCGCGCCTTCCGCGCTTTGGCAGGGCTGGACGACGGCGGAGCGGCTGCGCTTCCTCAACGGCCTGCCGCGTGAGCTGCCCGAGGCGCGGCTGGCGCAGCTCGACCGGGCGCTGGGCCTGTCACAAAGCCGCAATTCCGAGTTGCTCTCGGCCTGGCTCCAGCTCGCGCTGGCCAACCGCTACCAGCCGGCGGTGCCCGCGGCCGAGCGCTTCCTGCTGTCGATGGGCCGCGGCAAGTTCGTCGCGCCGATCTTCAGGACCTTGTGGGGCGAGGGAGAATGGGGCCGCCCGATTGCTCAGCGTCTCTACGGCCGGGCGCGGCCGCTTTACCACTCCGTGACCACCGGCCAGGTGGACAGGATAATGAAGGACGGGGCGTAGGCGCGCTCGATCCTCCCCGCGATTTCGCGGGGAGGGGGACCGCGCGAAGCGCGGTGGAGGAGTTCTCCGAGAGGGCGAAAGAACCCCTCCACCACGCTGCCCATGGTCCCCCTCCCCGGTAAATGCCGGGGAGGATTTCAAGGTTTCAATAAGGAAACATCGCGTAGCCCTTGTCGCGAACCGCAGAGACATGCTGCGAATATTCGGAATGGCATTCGTCGCCGGGCCGGATCAGCCCGAATTCGGTTCCCGGCCTCCGGCTCATCGGCAGCAGGGTGATCGGGGTGCTCGCCGGAATGAGCTGCGCGCCATTGCCCGCCGCCAGCGTCGTGAGAATTCCGTTCAGGCAGCCGGCTCGGGTCGGCCGGCCCAGGATCGCGACCCGGAATTGGCCCTCGACGTTGGTCACGAGGTAGATGTGACCCGACAGATGGGGGAACGAGACGAAGCCGTGCTGCTCGAAATCGCTGTCGAGCCGGGAGCTTTCGCTGAACGACAGACAGTGCGCGGTGTCGTCCCACTCGATCAGAGTGCGGTAGGCGAAGATCGAATCCGACTCGCTGAACGAACGGCGCAGGGTCAGATACTCCCCTACCAGCCAATGGACCGCCGCTCGCGAATAGGCGCCCATATCCTCGGGCGCGAGGTCGCTGTCCGCCGCCGCCGGCCGCTCGGCGGCCTTGCTTGTCCGGAGCGCGACTCCGAGCGCGCCTTCGAGCCGGACCACGGTGGCGAGCGTGAACGGGCGCTGGCCCGAAAGCGCCTTTTCGAGGGTGGACAGGCTGACCTTCGCCTCGTCCGCGAGCCACTGGCGGGACAGCCGCCGGCGGGCCAGCTCCTCGCGGATCCGCATCGCGGTCGCGCCGCTCTCCTCGTTGCTCTGACTGCCAAGCACCCGCCGACTCCTCCCCCGCCATATTGCGCACATTTTCGCACATTTCGTCAACTCCCTGCCCGTTCGGGCAATGGCGGGCGCAGGATGCGGCAGACCTTTGTCCGACAATACCGTGGCGGCGATTCGCCAGCCTGCTATCGAGAGAGGGCGAAAGGGGGTGCGACAGACGCTCCTCGCGACGAAGGGGATAGAAGATGGTCAGGGCCGCACTGAGTGTAGACGAAAGCCGGGCACGGCCTTTCGGCTTCGTAAAGCCTCCCAAGCTCGGAGACCGGGTCGGCATGTCGCGCCGCGGCACCCCGGTCTGGGCGACCATCACCGGCCTCAGCATGCAGAACGGCCCCGACGGCCGCGGCACCCTCCTCGTCATGGCGCGGAGCGCCTGAGCCCTCGCCCCCTAACCGTCATCCCGGCGAAAGCCGGGACCTCAGGCCGATAAATCGCCGCCGCATCCGCCGCCGCCCGTCAGTAAGGAGCGAACGTCCCGGCGTGGCTCCGGGAGGCCCCGGCTTTCGCCGGGGCGACGACTCTCTCAGATCACCCCCCGCATCCCCTCATTCCACCGAAAAATGGTGGATAAGTCATTTACCGTCTTGGCGTCCGAATCCACTTGAGGCACTATGGCTAGTGGCGGTGCCGAGGGGGCACGCAACAACTTGTAGGCGTCGGCTGCGTCTCCTATATCGGATGCAGGCGGAAAGCGCTTGCCCTGTGGATATCGGGGGCAAGTCGAAACTAAGCGCCCGCGCCCCCTCCAAAGCGCTTAAGGTGGAGTTAAATCCACTGGAACGTAAATAGTACAAGGGGTAGGATGATGGACCTTTCCGGCAGCAGCGAGACTGGAGCGAGCGACGTGGCCAGCACCCACTCCGACTCGTCGGGGACGAAGCCGGGCGCCGGAGCGGGTCCGATCATCTACCCGCTCGAGGTCGACCACAGCCGCGATTCGCTGCTTACCGACTTCGGCAAGGAGACCCTGAAGGACCGCTACCTCCTGCCCGGCGAGACCTACCAGGACCTGTTCGTCCGGGTCGCCTCCGCCTATGCCGACGATTCCGAGCACGCCCAGCGAGTCTACGACTATATCTCGAAGCTCTGGTTCATGCCGGCCACCCCGGTCCTGTCCAACGGCGGCACCGGCCGCGGCCTTCCGATCAGCTGCTACCTGAACTCGGTGCCCGACAGCCTCGAGGGAATCGTCGACACCTGGAACGAGAATGTCTGGCTGGCCTCGCGCGGCGGCGGGATCGGCACCTATTGGGGCGCGGTCCGAGGCATCGGCGAGCCGGTCGGACTCAACGGCAAGACCAGCGGGATCATCCCCTTCGTCCGGGTCATGGACAGCCTGACCCTGGCGATCAGCCAAGGCTCGCTGCGCCGCGGCTCGGCCGCCTGCTATCTCGACATCTCGCACCCCGAGATCGAGGAGTTCCTCGAGATCCGCAAACCCTCGGGCGACTTCAACCGAAAGGCCTTGAACCTCCATCACGGAGTGCTCGTCACCGACGCCTTCATGGAAGCGGTGCGCGACGGCTCGGAATGGACTTTGAAGAGCCCCAAGGACGGCTCCGAGCGCGCCACGGTCGACGCCCGCTCCCTGTTCCAGAAGCTGGTCGAGACCCGCCTGGCGACCGGCGAGCCCTACATCATCTTCATCGACAAGGTGAACCGCTCGATGCCGAGGCATCACCGCGAGCTCGGCCTCAAGGTCTCGACCTCCAACCTGTGCTCCGAGATCACGCTTCCCACGGGTCGCGACCATCTCGGCAAGGACCGCACCGCGGTGTGCTGCCTCTCCAGCCTCAACCTCGAGACCTGGGACCAGTGGAACGGCGACAGGCAGTTCATCGAGGACGTCATGCGCTTCCTCGACAACGTCCTCACCGATTATATCGACCGCGCGCCCGAGGAGATGGCCCGGGCCAAATATTCGGCGATGCGCGAGCGCTCGGTCGGCCTCGGCGTGATGGGCTTCCACTCCTTCCTTCAGGCCCGCGACATCCCCTTCGAGGGGGCGATGGCGAAGAGCTGGAACATGAAGATCTTCAGGCACGTCTCGGCCCAGGTGAACGAGGCGTCGATGATGCTCGCCAAGGAGCGCGGGCCCTGTCCCGACGCGGCCGACATGGGCGTGATGGAGCGCTTCAGCTGCAAGATGGCGATCGCGCCCACCGCGTCGATCTCGATCATCACCGGCGGAACCTCGGCCTGCATCGAGCCGATCCCGGCCAACATCTACACCCACAAGACCCTGTCGGGCAGCTTCTCGATCAAGAATCCGTATCTCGAGAAGCTCCTCATCGCGAAGTCGAAGAATTCGGACGCGGTCTGGAACACGATCCTCGAGCGCGGCGGCTCGGTCCAGCATCTCGATTTCCTCACCCCCGAGGAAAAGGACGTGTTCAAGACCAGCTTCGAGATCGACCAGCGCTGGCTGATCGAGCTCGCCGCCGACCGGACGCCCTATATCGACCAGGCGACGTCGCTGAACCTCTTCATCCCGGCCGACGTCGACAAATGGGACCTCCTGATGCTCCACTACCGGGCCTGGGAGCTGGGCATCAAAAGCCTCTATTACCTGCGCTCCAAGTCGGTGCAGCGCGCCGGCTTCGCGGGCGGGGTCGAGGCCGACAACACCGCCGAGCCTCCGAAATACGAGCTCGCCACCACCGATTACGACGAATGCCTGGCGTGCCAGTGACGGCGCGAGCGGTGAAGCCGGCGCGCGCCGTCATCCCGGCGAAGGCCGGGATCCCAGCGGGTGAAGGGCGCCGCCGCTTTTCACCCGCGCCACTCGTCATCCCGGCGAAGGCCGGGATCCCAGCGGGTGAAGGACTACGGCGCTCTTCACTCGCCGGGGCCCCAGCCTTCGCTGGGGCGACGATACTTGCTTCCCCTTGGAAGGACGCCGCCTGATGCCCGACACGATCACCCTCGGCCACCTGCTGATCGCGCTCGCAGCACTCGCCGCCCTCTATGCGCTGTATCAGGCCTCGATCTTCCTCAGGCACCAGGGCGCCGGCCCGGGCACGCCTCAATATGCCCGCCGCCGCGACGGCAAGCGCTACGCCGTCTGGGCCCTGCTCGCCGCGCTCATCCTGGTCGCGCTCGGAAGCCTGACTCCGCTCGCCAGCGCGGCGATCGCCTGATGGGCCACACGCTTCAGCTCGTCGCCGCCTCGACCCTCACCCTGGCCGCGGTCCTCATGTGGCTGAGCAGCAAGGGCCCCGGCTTCGACCGGTCCAAGCAGGCCGCTTTGCTCTTCGCCTTCGCGGCCCTGGTCAACTGGGTCCTCTATTTCATTCTCGCCTAACCCGCGTCACGGAGTATTCGAAATGCCTCTTCTCGAAGCCCGCAAGCAGTACAAGCCGTTCGAATATCCCTGGGCGTTCGAATTCTGGAAGCGCCAGCAGCAGATCCACTGGATGCCGGAGGAAGTGCCCTTGGGCGAGGATTGCCGCGACTGGGCCCAGAAGCTCACGGATCACGAGCGCAGCCTTCTCACCCAGATTTTCCGCTTCTTCACTCAGGCCGACGTCGAGGTCCAGGATTGCTATCACGACAAATATGGCCGCGTGTTCAAGCCGACCGAAGTCAAGATGATGCTGACCGCGTTCAGCAACATGGAGACGGTCCACATCGCCGCTTATTCGCACCTCCTCGACACGATCGGAATGCCCGAGAGCGAGTACAGCATGTTCCTCCAGTACAAGGAGATGAAGGACAAGCACGATTATCTCGCCACCTTCGGAGTCGACACCGACGAGGACATCGCCAAGACCCTCGCCATGTTCGGCGGCTTCACCGAGGGCCTCCAGCTCTTCGCCAGCTTCGCGATGCTGATGAACTTCCCCAGGTTCAACAAGATGAAGGGCATGGGCCAGATCGTCAGCTGGAGCGTCCGCGACGAGAGCCTCCACTGCGAGGGAATCACCCGCCTGTTCCACGCCTTCGTCAAGGAGCGCGAC
>DASVSX010000048.1:0-2438 GCA_036387875.1 Allosphingosinicella sp.
GTTCCTGATCGTCGTCTATGCCGGGGCGCTCGCCGTGCTCGGCCAGCAAATGACCATCGGCCTCCTGCTGGCCTTCCTCGCCTACCGGACCAATTTTACGACCAGCGCGATCGCGCTCATCGAGCAGTTGCAGAGCTGGCGGCTGCTCGGCCTCCATCTCGAGCGCCTGTCCGACGTGGTCGCGGAGAAGCGCGAGGCGCTCAGGCTCGCGCCGCGCCGCGGGCTGCTGCCGGCTCCGGCTATCCGTGCGGAGGGGCTGAGCTTCGCCTACGGTCCGGCCGAGGCGCCTATATTCGAGAAGCTGGACTTCGAGGTCCCCGCCGGCGCCTTCGTCGCAATCGTCGGCCCGTCGGGATCGGGCAAGACCACCCTGATGCGCATCCTGCTCGGCCTTCTGCCTCCGTCCTCCGGTCAGATCCTGATCGACAAGGTGCCGCTTGGCCCGGCCACCACCTCGGCCTGGCGCGGCCGGATCGGCGCGGTGATGCAGGACGATCACCTTCTCACCGGGACCCTCGCCGACAATATCGCCTTCTTCGATCCGACCCTCGACCAAGGGAATGTCGAGCAGGCGGCGAGAATGGCGCGGATCCACGACGACATCGTCCGGATGCCGATGGCCTATCAGAGCCTGATCGGCGACATGGGCTCGGCCCTGTCGGCCGGCCAGCGCCAGCGCATCATGCTGGCCCGGGCGCTTTACCGCGACCCCGACGCTTTGTTCCTCGACGAGGGCACGGCCAATCTCGACGACGCCAACGAGGCGGCGATCGCGGCGATGCTCGCGAGCCTCCCCGTCACCCGGGTCGTAATCGCCCACCGGCCGGCGCTGATCGCGAAGGCCGATCTGGTCCTCCGCCTCGAGGCGGGAAAGATCATCCGCGTGGAGGAGCCACGCAAGGCCTGCGCAGCCTAGATCGAAATGGAGAGCGATCGATGACGTTCAAAGTGATGTGGATGAGGGGACCTCTGACGATGGGAGCCGAGGCGTTCGAAGTCCTCCCCGCCGCGACCGCCTATGCCACCGATCACATGTCCGACATGCAGAGCCGGTTCGGGGCAACGGCGGTAAAGGTCATCGACGAGGCGGGAACGCCGCATTTCCTACGATCGTTGAGCCGGACCTGATTTCACTTTTTTCGGTCGACACTGAGTGCCATTCTTTTACGCCACGCTGTAGCCCTTGCGGAGGATAAGTCGTTGCGAACGTCCACGGTGCATTCGGCACACAAAGCAAAAGGCTGATCAGGTCAGCCGGTGATTCGCCGAGATGAAAGTGCCTTCGGTGCTCATAATGACATAAAGCATCCGCTTGGCGCGGTTGCGTTCGGCGAGGTTCTGGAAGGTGACGACCCACTGCTGGGCTCCGGCGCGAGTGCGCAGCTCGCTTTTCACGAACTTCGCCTTCGACCAGCTCACCGGCAGCTTCGCCTGGGTGACGAGCTTGACCACCGACTCCTGAGCGATCTCGGTGATCGGCCGACGCTCTGAGCGGTATTGATCGTCGTGGCCGCCGGGGTGGGCGATGGCGGGGGCGGTGAGGCTGCCGGCGGCAGCGGCAAGGGCGACGAGGGCGAGGCGCATGCTGATCTCCTGGAAAGTTGAGTGATATTAGTCGAGTGGCGATGAACGAGTGCTGAGGTTATGCGCCGACCTTGGCAAACTTCTGGAACGTCCCGGTGGCGCTGACGGTCACGGTAACCGGCGCGTCGGTGTTGTTGCGCCAATACCAGCCGTGGGTGCCGTTGAAGGGGGCTCGGAACTTGCCCTTGGCGCCGGCCGAGCTTCCTTTCTCGAAGCTGGTAAATTCGTCGCCCTTGGCCGGGATCGGCTCGCCGTGCAGTTCGAAGCGGATGACGGGCCCGCCGGTCGACCAGTCATAGGTGAACTCGTTGCCGGCATTCATCGTCGCCTTGACCTCTTCGCCCTGGCCGGGCGCGAGCGTGAGCTGGACTCGGCCTAGCGAGCCGCCTGCGGCCGGTGTGGTCGAGGCGGGCTCCGGATCCAGGAGGATGTCGCCATTGTCTGCCGCCGCCGCCGCTGCGGGTGCCGCCTCGCTCCCGTCCGCCTTGGCGGCGTCGCGCTTCATTTCGCCCATCGCCGTCAGGCCCATCACCCGCCCCCAGCCGGTCGGATCGACGCCATATTCGGCGGGGAGGATCGTGGTGACCAGCAAGACCGCCGCGACGCCGGCGGCGATGAGAGTGGCTCGGTTAAGCTGTGCCTTGGACGGAAGCTCGTCGATGGCGGGGGCGTGGATCTGCTCTTCCATGTCTCTAAGCTCCTTCGAGAACGAAATAACCGGCCAACTGGTAGCCGAAGAGGATGAAGCCGGCCGTCATCAGCACGGCGTTGGCGGTGAAGGCGTGGCGGCGGAAGCTGGACGTCCAACGCCAGTAGCTCATGGCGATCAGGATCGCGCCGAGCGCCAGCATCTG
>DASVSX010000049.1:0-59190 GCA_036387875.1 Allosphingosinicella sp.
GCCGATCATCGAGCGGTTGACGTAGAGGTTGCCGACCGTCGCAAGCTCCTCGACCGTCTCCGCGGCGCGCGCGATCCGGCTGTGCAGGCCCATGGTGAGGCCGAAGCCGGAGCGGTTGACCCGCTCCACCGTCTCCGCCAGCCGCCCAGCCTTCCAGGTCGCCACGTGGAGCAGCGGGCCGAACCATTCCTTCTTCACGTCTTCGACCCGGTCGACTCCGATGATCGTCGGCGGAACGTAGAGGCCTTCCCCCGGTACTTCGACCGAGTGGATCCAGCGGCCACGGGTCTCCTCGCGATGCTCCATCAGCCGGTCGTAGGCGCCCAGGTCGATGACGGGCCCGACGTCGGTGCGCGGCTCGGCGGGATCGCCGACGATCAGAGCGTCCATGGCCCCGGCCAGCATCTCCAACGTCCGGTCCGCAATCTCTTCCTGCAGGAGAAGCACTCGAAGCGCCGAGCACCGCTGGCCGGCGGAACGGAAGGCGCTGGTGACCACGTCGACCACGACCTGCTCGGGAAGGGCGGTCGAATCGACGATCATGGCGTTGATCCCGCCGGTCTCGGCGATGAAGGGGATGATCGGCCGCTCCTCGTCGTTGAGGAGCTCCCGGGCGATCCGCTTGGCGGTGGCGGTCGAGCCGGTGAAGGCGATCCCGGCGATCCGCCCGTCCTCGACCAGCGCCGCGCCCATGTCCGGCCCGCCCGGCGCGAGTACCAGCACATCCTCGGGTATCCCGGCGCCGTGCGCGAGTCCGACCGCATAAGCGGCGATTTCCGGGGTCTGGGGGGCGGGCTTTGCGACGACGCTGTTGCCCGCAACCAGGGCCGCGCTGACCTGGCCGAGGAAGATGGCGAGCGGGAAGTTCCAGGGCGCGATGCACACCCAGACTCCGCGCCCGCCCATCCGGAGCACGTTGCGCTCGCCGGTCGGCCCGGGAAGCTCGACGGGCTGGAGGCCCTTGCGGGCCTGGGCGGCGTAATAGCGGCAGAAGTCCACCGCCTCGCGCACCTCCGCGAGGGCGTCCGGGATGGTCTTGCGCGCTTCCTGGACGCAGATCCGCATCAGCGCGTCGCGCTCGCGCTCGAGCAGGTCGGCGAGGCGCTCGAGGCAGGCCGCGCGCTCGTCGACGCTGCGATCGTCCCAGGCGGGGAAGGCGGCCAGGGCTCGGGAGACCATGGAGTCGGCCTCCGGCTTGCATCGGGCGGAGCCTTCGCCGGTGGATTGCACGGCGGGCTTAAGCCCCTCCCCTTCAGGGGAGGGGTTTGGGGTGGGGGCTGTGGGTGAGGAGGAGTCCGCGGTTAAGTCTCGGGCGACATTCCCCACCCCAACCCCTCCCCTGAAGGGGAGGGGCTTTCGGCCGCCGACCGCCTCCGCCACCCGGGCAAGCTCCTCGCGATCGGCGAGGTCCAGCCCCCGGCTGTTCGGCCGCTCCGGAGCGAACAGGTCGCGGGGCAGGGGAATGGCCGGGTGCCTCGTCCCCCCGACCGCGGCGATCTTGGCCACCGGATCGGCGATCAGATCCGCGTCGCTCAGCCTTTCGTCCGCCAGCTGGTGGACGAAGCTCGAATTGGCGCCGTTCTCCAGCAATCTGCGGACCAGGTAGGCAAGCAGGTCGCGATGCCCCCCCACAGGCGCGTAGATGCGAGTCCGGTATCCCTGCTCGCGGACCAGGGTCTCGTACAATCCCTCGCCCATTCCATGGAGCCGCTGGAACTCGAAGTCGCGGCTCGCGCCCGCCCATTCGAGGATGGTGGCGACGGTCAGCGCATTGTGGGTGGCGAAGGCCGGATAGATGTTCCTCGCCGCCAGCATGTCCTTCGCGCAGGCCAGATAGGAGACGTCGGTGGAAGCCTTGCGGGTGAAGAGGGGATAGTCGCCGAGGCCCTGCTCCTGGGTGCGCTTGATCTCGCTGTCCCAATAGGCGCCCTTGACCAGCCGGACTGCGATCCGCCTTCCCGTCGCGGCGCCGATCGCGTCGGCCCAGGCGACGGTGGGGCGGCAGCGCTTGCCATAGGCCTGGACCGCCATTCCGAGCCCGTCCCAGCCCTTCAGCGAGGGAAGGCCGGCGACCGCCTCGATGATGTCGAGGCTCATCTCCAGCCGCTCGCTCTCCTCCGCGTCGATGGTGAAGGCGATGTCCGATCGCTTGGCCAGGACGGCCAGCGCCTCGACCTGCTCGATCAGCGACGGGACGCAGCGTTCGTACTGGGCCACCTCGTAGCGCGGATGGAGGGCGGAGAGCTTGACCGAGATGCTGTGACCGCGCTCCGCCACCTTGCCGACGGCCCGGATCGCGCCCTCGTAGGACTGGAAATAGCGGGTCGCGTCCGGGAATGTCCGGGCCGCCTCGCCCAGCATGTCGAAGCTGGCGGTGAAGCCGTCATTCTCGCGCCTTTCCATCCGGCGGATCGCCTCGTCGATGGTCCGGCCCATGACGAAGATCTCGCCCATCAGCCGCATCGCCGCGCCCACCGCCTGGCGGACGAAGGGCTCGCCGGCCCGGGAGAGCAGCCGCTTCAGTGCGCTGGCCTGCTCCGTCTCGCTGACCAGGGCCCGGCCGATCACGAGGCCCCAGGTCGCGCTATTGACCAGCGTCGAATGCGACTTGCCCTTGTGGGAGCGCCAGTCGGCATTGCCGAGCTTGTCGGCGATCAGCTGGTCGGCCGTCTCCGGGTCGGGGACTCGAAGGAAGGCTTCGGCGAGCGACAGGAGGGCGATCCCCTCCGACGTGTTGAGCCGATATTCCTGGAGGAACTGGTTGACCCAGCCGGAAGACTGGGCGGCTCGAAGCTCGCCGAGCATGGCCAGGGCCCGGTTTTCCACCCGCCGCCGCGAATCGGAATCGAGCGCCGCGTCGCGAAGCAGCGGCTTCAGGACGTCCGGTTCGCCCGCCCGGTGCAGGTTCCTCAATTCGGATCGCGCGGTTGCCGTAGCGTCCGCCATGTCGTTTCCTCGCAGGGCTTGAGTCTCGTGTCCGGGGCGCTCTAGACGGCCTCCATGCCCATCGCCAGCATCGAAGACATACAGTCGAAGGTCGGAAGCGAAGTCGGGGTTTCCGACTGGATCCTGGTGGATCAGGCCCGGATCGACGCCTTCGCCGAGATCACCGAAGACCCGCAGTTCATCCACATCGACCCGGAAGCCGCGGCGAAGACCCCGTTCGGCGGCACGGTCGCCCACGGCTTCCTCACCTTGTCGCTGCTCAGCCGGATGGCCGCCGACTCGATGCTCCGCCCCGAAGGGATGAAGATGGGGGTCAATTACGGCTTCGAGCGGGTCCGCTTCATGGCGCCGGTGCGCTCGGGCAAGCGAATCCGCGGCCGCTTCACCCTGGCGCGTTTCGAGGAGAAGAAGCCGGGCCAATGGCAGTTCGTCCACAATGTCACGGTCGAGATCGAAGGCGAGGGGAAGCCCGCCCTCGTCGCCGACTGGATCGGGCTTATATTCGTTTAGGAAAATCCTCCCCGCGATTTCGCGGGGAGGGGGACCGGGCGAAGCCCGGTGGAGGGGTTCTTCGGGTCGGAAAGGGCCCTCCACCACCCTCCGGGTGGTCCCCCTCCCCTGCAAATGCAGGGGAGGACTTAAGTAGAAAGGAACAACAATGGCCACCCGCGAAGCCGTCATCGTCTCAACCGCCCGAACGCCCATCGGCAAGGCCTATCGGGGAGCGTTCAACGCGACCCCGTCGCCCACCCTCGCGAGCCACGCGATCAAGGCGGCGGTCGAGCGGGCCAGGATCGACCCCGCCGAGGTCGACGACGTCATCATGGGCGCCGCCCTCCAGCAAGGCGTCCAGACGACCATCGGCCGGACCGCGGCGCTCCGCTCGGGCCTCCCCGTCACCGTCTCCGGGATGTCGGTCGACCGCCAGTGCGCCTCCGGCCTCATGGCGATCGCCACGGCGGCCAAGCAGATCATCGTCGACCGGATGCCGATCTGCGTCGCCGGCGGAGTGGAGAGCATCTCGATGGTTCAGACGCCCGACATGCGGGTCGGGCCGGACCCCGAGCTGCTCTCGATGCACAACGGAGTCTACATGCCGATGATCCAGACCGCCGAGGTGGTCGGCAGCCGCTACACCGTCAGCCGAGAGCGGCAGGACGCCTACGCCCTGCGCTCGCAGCAGCTCACCGCCAAGGGCCAGGCGGAAGGCAAGTTCGACGACGAGATCGTTCCGGTCACCGCGAAGATGATGGTGAAGGACAAGGAGACCGGCGAGACCTCGATGAAGGAGGTCACCCTCACCAAGGACGAGGGCAACCGACCGCAGACCACCCTCGAGGACCTGCAGAAGCTCCAGCCGGTCATGGGCCCGGAATCGATGATCACCGCCGGCAACGCAAGCCAGCTTTCCGACGGCGCCTCGGCCTGCGTCCTCATGGAGGCGGGCCTCGCCGCCGAGCGCGGCCTTCAGCCGCTCGGCCGCTATGTCGGTATGGCGGTGGCCGGGACCGACCCCGACGAAATGGGCATCGGCCCGGTCTTCGCGGTGCCCAAGCTTCTGAACCGCTTCGGCCTGAGCGTCGACGATATCGGCCTTTGGGAACTGAACGAGGCCTTCGCCGTCCAGGTCCTCTACTGCCAGGACCGGCTCGGAATCCCCGACGACCGCCTCAACGTCGACGGCGGCTCGATCTCGATCGGTCACCCCTACGGAATGTCGGGCGCCAGGATGACCGGCCACGCGCTGATCGAGGGCCGCCGCCGCGGCGTGAAATATGTCGTGGTGACGATGTGCGTCGGCGGCGGGATGGGCGCCGCGGGCCTGTTCGAGGTTCTCTAACCGTCATTGCGGGCGAAGCGAAGCAATCCAGCGCGGCCTCGGACGCAGGCTGGATTGCTTCGTCGCTTCGCTCCTCGCAATGACGGACCCGGGGCCTTTCAGTCCGCGTAAAGCGCCGCCTCCGCCGCCCGGCGCCGGGTCAGCCCGGGGAGCACCTTGCCGGCCGCCTTGTTCCACCGAGCGAACTCGGCGGCTGCGCCCTTATAGTCGCCCGCCTTGTGCTTCTTGAGAAGCGTGCTCGCGGAAAGATTCCCGACCCCGACATTATAGGCGAAGCTCACCATCGCATCGAACTGGTGTTGCGTCGTGGGCGTGCTTCCGAGCAGCTTGCCGACCTTCCCTGCGAATTCCGCGAGATGCTCGGTGAACCTGTCGTCGCATTGCTTCTGGGTCCAGACGACGCCCTTTTTGATTTCCGGACCGGTCGAGCCCCAGCCGATCGTCCAGGGATCGCCGCCCGTGCCGGGATCGGGATAGGCCATGAAGGACCCATCCGGCTGCTTCTTGGCGCAGCCTTCGAATTGCTGGATGAGCTTCGTGCAGTCCGGTCCTGGCGTCATTTCCCATCTCCCCCGTGAGTCGCGATTATCGGATAATGATCGGGTTTCCGTTCTTCCTCAACCATCGGCAACCCGCCGCCTTCTTCTGACGTTGTCCCCTCGAAACGAAGGAGGTTCGTCCATGCCCGTCTCGAATCTGACTCTCGTCGAGCGCATCGCCAGGGTGCTCGCCGGGCGCGCGCACAGCATCAACGCCGAAGGTGACGATCCCTCCGCGGGGCCGAACGTCGACGAAACCTGGCACGAATATACGCAGGACGCCCTGTCGATCCTGCGGACGATGCGCGAGCCCGATCCGGTCATGGCCGCCGCCGGCGATCCGGAAGTCTGGGAGCGGATGGTGGAGGCGGCGCTCCGGGTGGAGCGGGCCGTCGGAAGCGCCTAAAGCGTTTTCGAGCTGGCTGGAACAGCCGGCGGCTCGGAAAAAGCGGCTCAAGAAATCCTAGGGCGATTCGACCTCGGTCGAACTCGCTCTAGCCCCATCGAACATGCGAAAGGCCGCCCCTCGCGGGACGGCCTTTCCATTGTCAGCCGAAATGCGGCCTCAAGTCTTCAGGCGCGAACCCCCGTGGAGGCTGCGCTCACCCGACTCGCCGCACGCGGCATATGACAATGAGACATCAGACCACCTCCTTTCCGTTGTTGAACGATGCAAAGGAGATGGGGGAGGCCGAGGAAAGTTCAAGAGTGCCAGCGGGTTACCTGTAAATCCTCCCCGGGATTCCCGGGGGAGGGGGACCTTTGCATAAGTCGCTGGGTGCAAGCCCCTCCCCTTCAGGGGAGGGGTTGGGGTGGGGGTTGTCTGCTCGCCTCACCGGCGTCAGCGAACATTCTCCCCCACATTCCCCACCCCAACCCCTCCCCTGAAGGGGAGGGGCTTTGTCTCCGAGCGTTTCGCAGGGGTTATGCAAAGGTCCCGCCTTCGCGGGAATGACGGCGCTGCCGGGCATCGCCCATGTCCAATTCGGACGGCGCCAAAACCCTCGTTAGCCCCTTGCCGGGTGGCGGACCCCATGCTAGCAGCCGCCGCCTTACCTCAGCCGGGGGCGCCAAGGCGCTGCCGGCGCGGCTCAGAGCGGGCGTAGCTCAGGGGTAGAGCACAACCTTGCCAAGGTTGGGGTCGAGGGTTCGAATCCCTTCGCCCGCTCCATTTCTTTCGCCGGCCGGACCGGGCGGCCGGGGAGTCATCATGCTCAGCCTCGCACTACTGCTCGCCGCCGCTCCCGTCGCGAAGCCGGTTCCGCCGCGCTCCTTCATCCCGCCGGTCTCCGTCCGGGCGGTCGTCACGACTCCTTCGGGCCTCCGGTTCGAGACCCTGAAGCCGGGAATCGGAGCGAAGCCGACGACCGCCGACCTGGTTCTCGTCACCTACGAAGGGCATCTCGCCGACGGCACCCTCTTCGACGCGGGCCCGCAGCCGACCGCCTTTCCGGTGACCGGAGTGGTCCCGGGCTTCGCCGAGGCTCTGCAGCTGATGCAGAAGGGCGGCCGCTACCGCTTCTGGATCCCGTCAGCGCTCGCTTACGGAGCGGCGGGAATCCCCGGCGCAATCCCGCCCAACTCCGAGCTTGAGTTCATCGTCACGCTTATCGACATGAAGCCGGCGGCGGAGGCGGCTCAGCCCCAGCCCGAAGCCCAGCCCCAACCTCAACTCCAGCCTTAGAATCGTTGTCCCAGCGAAGGCTGGGACCCCGGGGGTGAAAAACGCCCTGGACTTCACCCACTGGGGCCCGAGCCTTCGCTGGGGCGACGGGAGGGTTTCAACCGGCCCGGCGCGGAACGCTTGCCCGCCACCCCCGTTCTCCAGGCACCGGCAGGCGCGACGCTTTTGTCGCCGCCGCCGGAACGCCGCCGCGGGGACAATGAGCAAGCAACTCGACAATTTCGATTCGTCCGCCTTCGAGCCGCCCCCGGAAGCGGTCGGATTCTACACGGAAAGCCTGAAGCTCCTCCAGGAATCGGGGATTCCCTTCCTGCTGTCGGGCACCTACGCTTTGTCCTGCTTCACCGGGATCACCCGCCCGACCAAGGATCTCGACGTCTTCTGCAAGCCCAGCGACGCGCCCAGGATCCTCGGTTTCTTCAAGTCGCGCGGGTTCGAGATCGAGATGGAGGACGAGCGCTGGATCGGGAAGGTGTGGCAGGGCGACAATTTCTTCGACGTGATCTTCAACATCTCGTCGGCGAGCATTCCGATCACCGACGAATGGTTCCAGGATATCTATGAGGCGGAGGTCTACGGCACCAACGTCCGGGTCACCCCGCCGACCCATTTCATCCTCTCCAAGCTCTTCCTGCAGACCCGTTACCGCTACGACGGCGCCGACATCGTCCACACGATCCTGATCAAGCATGACGAGATCGACTGGAAGTGGCTGCTCTCGAACATGGAGCTCTACTGGGAGGTGCTCCTGATCAACGTCCTCAACTTCCGGTTCGTCTACCCGACGGAGCGCGAGCTCATCCCGCGCTGGCTCTACGAGGAGCTGCTCGATCGTCTGAAGGCGCAGGACCAGATGCCGGCCGCGAGCGTCCGCATCTGCCGCGGCCGGCTGATCAGCCCGACCGATTATGTCGTCGACGTCAGCGAATGGGGTTTCGCCGACGTCGTCGGGAAGGGAGTCGACGAAAAACATGAACCCCACCATTGAGACCCTGACGGTCGCGGCGATCGGCGACCTCCATGTCACCGAGACCTGCCACAACCGCTACCGGGCGCTGTTCGAGGAGATCGGCGAGGCCGCCGACGTCCTCGTCCTCGCCGGCGATCTGACCAATTTCGGAAAGGCCGCCGAAGCCGAGATCCTCGCCGAGGACCTTCGCGCCTGCACCATCCCGGTGGTCGCGGTGCTCGGCAATCACGATTACGAAGCCGGCGAGGTGGAGGAGGTGCTTCGGATCCTCCAGTCGGCGGGGGTCATCATGCTCGGCGAGCAGGCGACCGTGATCGAGGGAGTCGGTTTTGCCGGCGCCAAGGGCTTCATCGGCGGGTTCGGCCGGGGCGAGCTCGGAGCGTTCGGCGAGGACGCGATCAAGCTCTTCGTCGACGAATCGCGAAACGAAGCGAGGCTGCTCGAAAACGCCCTGCGCTCGCTGCGGACCGAGCGGGCCGTCGCGGTCCTGCATTACGCGCCGATCCCGGAAACGGTCGAGGGCGAGCCTCTCGAAATCTATCCCTTCCTCGGCTCCTCACGCCTCGCCCATGCCATCGACCGCTTCGACAACGTCAAGGCCGTCGTCCACGGCCACGCCCACCGCGGCGCCTATTCGGGCCACACGCCGGGCGGGGTCCCGGTGTTCAACGTCGCCCAGTTCGTGGTCGAGCCCAAGTTCGGCCGGCCCTACGCGTTGCTGGAGGTTTAAAGGGCTCAAATCCTCCCCGAGATTTCTCGGGGAGGGGGACCAGGCGAAGCCTGGTGGAGGGGCTCTTTTCCGAATCGAAGAACCCCTCCACCGCGCTTCGCGCGGTCCCCCTCCCCGGAAATCCGGGGGAGGATTAGGCTAACGCACCCCCGCCTGCGCCACTTGCGCCGCCCGCGGCTCGAGCAGCGCCGCGCTTTCCAGCCGGTCGAGCGCGCGGTGCGCCGCGACGTAGCGCCGCGCATTGGCGATCCACGGATCCGCCCGCTCGTGGCCGGGAAGCCTCAGCACTTCGAGGAGCGCCACTTCGACCTGCCCCGATTCCAGGCTCTGGCGGGCGCGGCGCAGGCGTTCGGCGGGCTGGGTGGAAGGCGTGTTCTCGCGCCGGATGGTGACGAGCCCGGCCATCTCCGTCTTGAAGGCGGCCCACCAGCTCTGCCCCTGGCCGCCGCCGGAAAGATGGGGCGCGACCTCCTGGAACTGCTTCTGCAGGCTCTGCGCCGTGACCGGCGCCCGAGCCACGGTGAGGACGGTCGCCACCGCCTGAGGCTCGGTCGCCGCGAAACGCTGCCGAAGCAGGGTCTCGATATAGCCCAAAGCGACTCCGCGATCGATCGCCCGCCGCGCAGCGAAGGCGACCAGGAGGCCTTCCGCTCGGTCGGCATTGCCGACCGCGGCCCGCGACTGGAGGTCGAGCAGCGCGAGCCTCTCCTCGAGCCGGTTGACCCGGCGGGTCGTCTCCGGATCGATCACCAGCCGCTCGCCGGCCTGCGGCTCGGCGGCCGGGCCCATGTCCGGTTCGCGCAGCACCGCCATCGGCTGGGGCGCCGGCTCGGCCGCCGGCGGAGGCGCCGGGGCGACTCCGAGGAAGGCGGCGCCCGTGCTCCAATGGGCGAGCAGCCAGCCCATCGCGGCCAGCCCGGCCAGGAAGGCGACGAGCGGCAGCGCGAGCAAAGTCCAGAGCGGCCGCTTCGGCTTCGCAGTCACCCGTCCCGGCTCATAGTCCATTGCCGTCCCTCACCACGTCCGGGCCATGATTGCACAGCTTTGCCGCAAGCTCCAGCAAGGCTTGGTCGCGAGGCGCCGCCGCCACCGCCTTGGCGGCCCATCCGTCGCCCGCCGCCGCCGCCGCCATCGGGCTGATCGCGGCGATGGAGATCCCGGCCCGGTCGCCGGCCAGCTGGGCGAAGCGGGCGCCGGCCCGGGCCGAATGAATCATCGCCACCGCCGGTCCTTCGAATCCGCCGCTGGGCATCGGTTCGGCCGCATAGACGACGCGCCGCTCGATCTCCACGCCCTCGGCCTCGATTGCGACATGGTCCCGTCCGCACGGATGGAGCGCCCTTTTCACGCCGGTCGAGGCCATCAGCGCCGCCGCCGCGGCCCCGTCGCACGGCCCCGTCCGGACGGCGCCGAACCCCGCCCTGCGCGCCGCCGCCGCCGTGCTTTCGCCGACGGCGAAGCAGGGCAAAGCGCTTAGGCCGTCCGGGGCATGGCGGGCGCCGTTGGCGCTGGTCAGGAGCACCGCCTCGAACCGCCCCGCCTCCACCGTCGGCCCGGCCACTCCAATTATGGCGAATAAAGGGGCGACGACCGGCTCCAGACCCATCGCCCTGGCGCGCGCCGCCGTCTCGGATGCGCCCGGCTCCGGCCGCAATATGAGCAGCTTCACGATTCGAACAGCGCCCTGAGCCTGGTCGGCGCTCGGTCCAGCATTTCGCGGGCAAGCTCGAGCGGCGCCTTGTCGTCCCCGCTCGAGAACCGGCGGTCGCACCTTTCGGATTCGACCCCGTCCTCGGTTAGGATCTCCGCGCGCAGCCGGATCTGGTCGCCCTCCAGCGTCGCAAGCGCCGCAACCGGGGAGCGACAGCTTCCGCCGAGGCCCTCGAGCAAGCGTCGCTCCGCGGCGACGCAAAGATGGGTGGGGCGGTGGTCGATCGCGGAGACCAGGGCGCGCACTCGGCGGTCGGCGCTTCGGACCTCGACTCCGATGGCCCCCTGGGCCGGCGCGGGCAGGAAGTCGTCGAGGACGATTCCGACCTCCGGATGGTTGAGCCGATCGAGCCCGGCGGCGGCGAGGAGCGTAGCGTCCACCTCGCCCATCCGGATCTTGCGGAGTCGGGTTTCGACATTTCCCCGGAAGGGGACGATGACCAGATCGGGCCGCCGAGCCAGCAGCTGCGCCGCTCGCCGCGGCGACGAAGTGCCGACCCGCGCCCCTTCCGGCAGAACCGCCAGGCTCGGCGCTCCGACCAGCCGGTCGCAGACATCCGCCCGCTCCAGCACCGCCGCGATCGCGAGTTCGGCCGGCCTGATCGTCTCGACGTCCTTCATCGAATGGACTGCAAGGTCGATCCGGCCTTCGATCAGCGCCGAGTCCAGCTCCTTGGTCCACAAAGCCTTGCCGCCCATTTCGGAGATCGGCCGGTCTCGAAGCTGGTCGCCGCTGGTTGCGATCGGCTCGATCTCGATCAGCTCGGGCCCCCAGCCATGCGCGTCGCGAAGCGCCGTCGCCACCAGCCGCGCCTGGACGAGGGCGAGCGGCGATCCGCGGGTTCCGAGGCGAAGGAGCGGCTGCATGCGCGGCTTGTGCTAGCGGGTGCCGCGGTGGCAGGGAAGCGGTCATGAGCGTCATCCTCGGCATTGAATCGAGCTGCGACGAGACGGCGGCGGCGCTGGTGACGTCCGATCGCCGGATCCTCGCCCATTGCCTGGCCGGTCAGGAAAGCGCTCACAGCCCCTTCGGCGGAGTCGTCCCGGAGATCGCGGCCCGGGCGCATGTCGAGATCCTGCCCGGGCTCATCGAGCAGGCACTGGCCGAGAGCGGCGTCGGTCTCGCCGACGTGGACGCGATCGCCGCGACCGCCGGTCCGGGCCTCGTCGGCGGGGTCATGGTCGGCCTGGTCGCCGCCAAGGGGCTGGCGCTCGCCGGCGGCAAACCGCTTGTCGCAATCAACCATCTCGAAGGGCACGCCTTGTCGCCCATGCTGAGCGACCCCGCTCTCGCCTTTCCCTATCTGCTCCTCCTCGTGTCCGGCGGCCATTGCCAGTTGCTCTATGTCGAAGGGCTGGGCCGCTACCGGCGGCTCGCCACCACGATCGACGACGCGGCCGGGGAGGCGTTCGACAAGACCGCAAAATTGCTCGGCCTGGGCTTTCCCGGCGGCCCCGCCGTGGAAAAGGCGGCGCTGGCCGGCGATTCCGCCGCCGTGCCGCTGCCGCGGCCGCTCGTGGGTTCGGCCGAGCCGCATTTCTCCTTCGCCGGACTGAAGAGCGCCGTCCTTCGAGCCCGGGACAGCGGCCGCTACGCAGCCCAGGACATCGCCGCGTCCTTCCAGCAGGCGGTCGTCGACAGCCTCGTCGATCGAACCCGAAGGGCGCTCGAGCGAGTGCCCGAGGCGACCGCCCTGGTCGTCGCCGGAGGAGTCGCCGCCAACGAGGCCGTGCGCTCGGCCCTCACCCGGCTCGCCGAGGCGCACAATTTGCCTTTCGTGGCACCGCCCCTCTGGCTGTGCACCGACAATGCCGCGATGATCGCCTGGGCGGGAGCGCTCCGTTTCGACTCCGGCCTCACCGACCCGCTCGACGCCCCCGCCCGCGCGCGCTGGCCGCTCGATCCCGACGCCGAGAAGGTGCGCGGCGCCGGAGTGAAGGCGTGAGCCTCCCCACCCCGTTCGCCCTGAGCCCCACCGCCCCGTTCGCCCTGAGCTTGTCGAAGGGCTTTCTTTCCTTGGCGGATCGGGAAGAAGCGAGGGCTTCGACTGGCTCAGCCCGAACGGATGAGGGGCCATGACCGATCCTCTTTCCATCGGCGTTCTCGGCGGCGGCGCATGGGGCACCGCCCTCGCCCAGGTCGCAGCCGGCGGCGGCGAGACCCTCCTCTGGGCGCTCGAGCCCGAAGTGGTCGACAGCGTCAATCGCGAGCATGAAAACCGCCTCTTCCTTGCGGGGACGAAGCTCGACCCCGCGATCCGGGCGACCGGCGACCTCGAACGGCTTGCCGGCTGCGACGCGCTCCTCGTCGTCACCCCCGCCCAGCATATGCGCAGGGTGCTCGCCGCCATGCCGGGACTCGACGTCCCGCTCATCCTCTGCGCCAAGGGCATGGAGGAGCCGACCATGGCGCTGATGCACGACGTCGCCCGCGAGGCCCAGCCGAATGCACCGATCGCGGTCCTGTCGGGTCCCACCTTCGCCCACGAGGTCGCCGCCGGCCTTCCCGCGGCAGTGACCCTCGCCGTGCAAGACCCGGCGCTGGGCGAGCGGCTCCGGGCCCGGATCGCCCGCCCCTGGTTCCGCCCCTATCTCTCCGACGACGTTATCGGCGCGGAGATAGGGGGAGCGGTCAAGAACGTGCTCGCCATCGCCTGCGGAGTGGTCGATGGCCGGAGGCTCGGCCAGAACGCCCGCTCCGCCCTGATCTCGCGGGGGTTCGCCGAGATGACCCGCTTCGGCCTCGCCCGCGGCGCCCGAGCCGAGACCCTCGCCGGACTTTCAGGGCTCGGCGACCTGGTCCTGACCTGCTCGTCGACGAGCTCCCGCAACTTCAGCCTGGGCAAGGGCCTCGGCGAAGGCCGGCGGGCGGCCGAGCTTCTCGCCGATCGCCGGACCGTGGCCGAAGGCGCCCATACCGCTCCGGTGCTGGCTCGGGCCGCGCGGGAAGCGGGCGTCGACATGCCGATCGTGTCTGCCGTGTGCGCGCTTCTGGCGGGCGAAGCGAGCGTCGACGAGGTGGTGGAACGGCTGTTGTCCAGGCCATTGAAATCGGAAGGCGTCTAGCTCGTCATCCCGGCGAAAGCCGGGACGACGCTGCATGCCGCAGCGTCAAAAATCCCAGCAGATCCCCTTCTTCTCCCAATCGCCGTAGCGAGTCGGCTCCTCGCACTTCGGCCCGCCATGCTCCTGCGAGTCGGCGGCCGGACCGGGCGCGGGCAGCGGCGGGCTGGGCGAAAGGTGCGCCGGAGGCTTGACGTGCGGGGGCCGCCGCCCGGCCCCGCCGGTTGAAGACGGGCCGATTGAAGATGGGTCGCTCATCCCCCACATTTCGCAGAGACGGAGGCGTTGACGCAAGGATGAACCAGTTTCGGACCCTGATGATGCTTGCGGCGATGACCGCCTTGTTCATGGGGCTCGGCTTCACGATCGGCGGGCCGCGCGGCGCGTTCATCGCGCTGGTCGTCGCCGCGGCGATGAACCTGGCCACCTATTGGAACGCCGACCGGATCGTCCTTGCGATGCACGACGCCAAGGAGATGACGGTCCGCGACTGCCCGCAATTCGTCGGGATCGTCCATGATCTCGCCGCCCGCGCAGGCCTTCCCAATCCGCGCGTCTACCTGATCGATTCGCCCCATCCCAACGCCTTCGCCACCGGCCGCGATCCGGCCCACGCCGCGGTCGCCGCGACCACCGGCCTGCTCGGCCTCCTCACCAAGGAGGAAGTGGCGGCGGTGATGGCGCACGAGCTCGGTCACGTCCGCAACCGCGACACCCTGGTCATGACGATGACGGCGACGATCGCCGGCGCCATCTCGATGCTCGCCAATTTCGGCTTCTTCTTCCGCGGCGGCGACCGCGCCAACCCGCTGGCGATGATCGCCGCCGTCCTGCTCGCGCCCTTCGCGGCGATGCTGGTCCAGCTCGCGATCAGCCGAACCCGCGAATATGGCGCCGACCGAGCCGGGGCCGAGATCTGCGGAGACCCCCGCTCCCTCGCCTCGGCGCTCGCCAAGCTTCACCAGGGCGCGGCCCGGATCCCGAGCCCGGTCGCGATTCGCAACCCGGCCGCCGCGGCGCTCTACATCGTTCCGTCGGGCACCGGCCGCGACAGCCTCTTCTCCACCCATCCCGACACCGGCAACCGGATCGCCGCCCTTCAGGCCATGGCCGGCGAGTTCGAACCGCGCCCGCGGACCGCCGCGGTGCCGCGCACCCGCCGGACCGGAGCCAGCGCGCTCGATCCGCTCGGCCGGCGCCGCAAGTGAACCGCCCTTCCGATCCGGCCGGCGTCCCCGCCCGCCGAGCCGCCTTGAGCCTGCTCGACGCCGTGCTCCGCAAGGGCCTCCCGCTCGAGGCCGCGCTCGACACCGCGGCCCGAGGCCTCGCCCCCAACGACCGAGGCCTCGCCCACGCCATCGCCGCCGAGGCCCTTCGCCGGCTGGGCGATCTCGACGCCCTCATCGACGGCGCCACCCGCAACCGTCTCCCCGACGACTCCAAGGCGCGCTTCGCGCTTCGGATCGCCCTCGTCCAGGCGCTGGCGCTGGACACGCCTCCGCACGCCGCCATCTCGACCGTCCTTCCGCTCGTCGACGGCGGCCCGCGCAAGCTCGTCCACGGAGTCTTCGGGACCCTGATGCGACAGGAGGCGAAGCTTCCGGCCTTGCCTTCGCTTCCCGCCGCCGTCGAGGCCCGGTGGTCCCGCAACTGGGGGGAGTCGGCGGCGCTCGAGGCCGCCCGCCTGCTCGCCGCGCCTCCGCCTCTCGACCTGGTCTTCGCCGCCGGGGCCGGGCCGCCGGACGGGATGGAGGGCTTGAGCCTGATGCCGGGCCATTTGCGGCTCCCGGCCCGGGCCGCCGTGGCCGGCCTCACCGGCTATGGCGAAGGCGGCTGGTGGGTCCAGGACATCGCCGCCTCGCTCCCCGCGCGGCTGCTCGGCCCCGGCGAAGGCCGGACCGCGCTCGATCTGTGCGCCGCTCCGGGGGGCAAGACGATGCAGCTCGCCAGCGCCGGCTTCGAGGTCACCGCCGTCGACTCCTCCGAAAGTCGTCTTGCACGACTTTCCGAAAATCTGGCCCGGACCAAATTGACCGCCAAGGTGATCGCCGCCGACATCCTGCGCTGGTCGCCGCCCGAAAAGGTGGACTCCATCCTGCTCGACGCCCCCTGCTCGGCGACCGGCATCTACCGCCGCCATCCCGACGTCCTCCACCGGGTCCGCCCACGAGCGATCGCCGAGCTCGCCGAGGGCCAGAAGGCGATGCTCTCCCGGGCCGCCGGCTGGCTGAAGCCCGGCGGAACCCTGGTCTATTCGGTCTGCTCGCTCGAGCCCGAGGAGGGCGAGTCGGTGGTCGAGGCGTTCCTCGACGGGCGGCGCGATTTCGAGGCGGCTCAGATCGAGGCCGGCGAGCTCCCGCCGGAAATCCCGGTCGAAGGCAACCGGGTCCGGATCCTTCCCGGCCTGTTCGGCGAAGCCGGCGGCGCCGACGGCTTCTTCATCGCCCGCTTCCGGCGGGTGTAACGGCTCGACCGGAAATTTGCATAAGTCGCTGGGTGCTAGCCCCTCCCCTTCAGGGGAGGGGTTGGGGCGGGGGTTGTCTGCTCGCCTCACCGGCGTAGGCGAACATCTCCCCCACATTCCCTACCCCAACCCCTTCCCCGAAGGGGAGGGGCTTTGCCGACTTCGCGTCAGACTTCGTCCTTGGGCTCGCAGCGGTTCGCCGCCTCCACCCGGGAGCAATATTCGTAGCTCGTCCCGGGATAGTAATAGCTCCAGTTTTCGGAGCACCAGGCCATGGCCTCCAGCTCGCACGGAGTGGGCGGGTGGGGATTCGCCTGCGCCGTCGCCGAAAGGCCGGCGAGCCCGAGCGTCGCCGAGATGAACAGCATCCCCGTCGTCTTCTTCAGTCTCTCGATCATCATCGCTCTCCTATCGTGGTTTTCGGTCCTGGGCGGCAAGGCGTTCGGATCCCGACCGGCTGTCCGCCCGGCGGGACAGGCCGGCGGGCCTATTGCTCCGGAGCGTCGGCCGGCTCGATCGCGGAAAGCCGGGCGGGCTGCGAAGCCGCCTGGGCTTCGGTGCACGGGATCACCAATTCGGGATAATCGCAGCAATCGACGCCATAGACGACGGGCCCCCAGGGCGTGCATCCCGCCCAGGGATCGGGGTCGGTGGGCGGCGGCGGCGGCGGCGGCTTTTTCGCGATCGCAGGCGCCGCGGTCAGCGAAGCCGCCAGCAAGAGCGATGAAGCAAAGCTACCGAGCACGCTCTTTCTTCGATTCGACATGTTCACTCTCCTCGTTCGACGCGCCCCAAGACCGTGCGTACAGGATGCTGCCGTCGGCGAGTCGCTACAGGAAGGCTAAGCCGGAGAGCTGCCGGACGACATAGCAATTCATCCGATTTGCCGATTCTTTACAACCAAAACGGCTGTAAATAGATTGCGAGATCCACGACAAAAAGCAGACCGACTTGCACCGGCCTGACGAAACGCCTGAGAACTACATGCCGCCTTCGCCCGCCGGTTCCGCAAAACAGGGCTGCCAGGATCGTCCGCGGGGTGGGAGGGGCCGGGAAGCCGAACCCTCCCGCCGGAAATTACTCCGGCTTGCCGAGATCGGGCCTCTCGGTCGCGTAGTAGATTCCGCCGCACAGATAGACGTTGCAGACCGAGCAGGTCCGGTCCGCGACGCAGTCGTCGTAATTCCGGTAGCCACGGACCTGCCAGTTGGTGCTGCAATCGTTCTGGACCTGAGCCACGCACGCAGGGTCCGGCGGAAGCGGTCCGCGCGCTCCGGCTGGACCCGCGACGATCGCGGCGCCGGCGAACACCATCGAAACGGCCAGAGCGGTCCTCTTCCTCATTTGAAGTTTCCTGAGCATCCTCATTCTCCCACGGTTGTCCGGACTCGCCCGTGCGATTCCCTCGAACGGTCGGCCCGGCCCCGCAACGATAGCGGGGCGTTCGGATTCCCTCGACCGGGATTGGGTCCGAAACCGTCCGATCCGAACGTCGAAGCCGGGGGCGAAAAAACCGGCGCCATCCGTCATTCCGGCGAAGGCCGGAATCCATGAACACCGCCATTCCCGATCTCGCACGGCCGTGTTCATGGATACCGATCGCCGGTCAGCAACCTCCGGCCGCGTCCATGCCGTCATTTCTCCCACGGTTGGCCGGGACTTCACTCCGCGCGGCTCGCCCAACGATCGGCCCCGCCGTGGAATGATAGTCCCAAACCCGCTCGGAGCGCCGGGCATTGGGTCCGAAAGCGTTGCCTCGCAGGAGGCGTCGGCTCGGACAGGCGCCGAGCGCGATTTCGGACGCGGTGTTATTCGCTCGCAATTAAGGCGCTGCGCGCGTTCACGCTCGGCGCGTTTGTGCCTTTGTGCCTTGTGTGACCCAATCCGGCGCCGATGTCCTGAAAGGCGAAGCGGGGCCTGGCGCAGGGGCTCAGAGCCCCGGACGCATCGTCGGCGGTGAGGGGAGGCGAAACGCGAACCGTTTCCGGCTCGCGAAAGCGCCTTTCCCGGCTGTCGTAGAGCCTCCTCCGGATCGATTGGCGCGTGTGCGCGCCGTCGGCTCCTAGACTGGCGACTCCTCGCGGATGCCGTCGGTCGCACCATAATAGCGCGGCGGACAAGTCCTTGCTGATTCGACCTCGACGCAATTCTCGAGTGAATAATAGCCGTCCAACTCCCAGACCTGTTGACCTTCGTAGAAACGGGCGCAGTCCTGCCGCACCAGATCCTCACACGACGGACGGGCCTGGGCCGGAGGCGGCACCAACGCTCCGCTCGACGCGATCGTCAGGACGCCGAGCAGGGCGGCCACCTTCGATTTCCGCGACATTCTGGACATCTTCATCTCCCACGGTTGGCCGGAACCTCGTCCGCGCGACTCGCCCGAACGCTGGGACCAGCCCCGCGACGTTAGTCCCGCGCCGGTTCGCGCACGACGATCATTGGGTCCGAAACCGTTCCATCGCTGGAGGATTCAGCGCGGAGAAACTGAGATGCCATTCGGACTCGGTGTCGCAGCATGCGCTGCATTTGATTTCACACAAAGGCACAAAGGCGCGAAGAGTCCCAGCGGCGAAGCCGCAATCGCTTCATCCGCTGGCCGGTCAAGGCGCTGCGCGCGGGCTGCACGGCCGCTTTGTGCCTTTGTGTCTTTGTGTGAACCAAATCCGGCACCGGTGCCGGGCGATGCGATCGTGGGCTTGCTCGGGGAGCGCCGCCGCGACCCCCAACAAAGCGGGGATAAGTCGCGCCGCTTCCTTGCCGCGCGACTCGGGCAGGGTTAACACTTCGCGCGTGCAGCAGCCCGTCCGCATCGCCCCCTCGATCCTCTCGGCCGATTTCGCCCGGCTCGGCGAGGAGGTGCGCGCGATCGACGAGGCCGGAGCGGACTGGATTCACGTCGACGTGATGGACGGGCATTTCGTGCCCAACCTCACCATCGGACCCGCGGTGGTGAAGGCGCTCCGCCCGCACAGCGCCAAGCCGTTCGACGTCCATCTGATGATCTCGCCGGTCGACCCGTTCCTCGAAGCCTTTGCGGAGGCGGGGGCGGACATGATCACCGTCCACCCCGAGGCGGGGCCCCATCTTCACCGGACCCTCCAGGCGATCCGCTCGCTCGGCAAGCGCGCCGGAATCGCACTCAACCCGGCAACGCCCGCCAAGATGCTCGATTACGTCCTCGAGGAGGCCGACCTGGTGCTGGTGATGAGCGTCAATCCAGGCTTCGGCGGGCAGGGCTTCATCGAAAGCCAGCTTCGCAAGATCGAGGCCGTCAGGAAGCAGATCGACAAGCAGGGCCTCGCCGTCGATCTCGAGGTGGACGGCGGGATCGATGTCGGCACCGCGCGGCGCGCGATCGACGCGGGCGCCGACGTTCTGGTGGCGGGGACGGCGACATTTCGCGGCGGCCCGTCGCGCTATTCGGCGAATATCGGCGATTTGCGGCGATGAGCCTCGTCGAGAAGATACCCCGCCCCGAAAGCGAGGAGATCGAGCCCGGCAAGAGGCTGATCCGGGTCGGCGGCCAGGGCGCCTCGCTCGGCGATCAGCTCTCCTCGATGCTTCACCGCCTCTCCTGGCGGACGCCCTTCCACGCCCTTCGATTGCGCGGCCGCCATCCGCTCAAGCTGGTCGCCGTTCCAAAGGATCCGGTCGCGGGCGACAAGGCGGCCGGGGAGGCGATCCTTCGCGGCCGCTTCGTCCGCCGCGGCGAGAGCTTCGCGGTCGAAAGCCTCGACTTCAACGATCCGGCCTTGCCCGCGGACCTTTCGGACTATCTGCAGAGCTTCGAGTGGCTCCGCGACCTCGCCGCCGCGGCGACCCGGGAACGCGCCGCCAAGCCGGCCGAAAAGCTGGTCCAGAAATGGCTCGCCGCCAACGCCGAGTCGGTGACGGAACCGGCCTGGCGCCCCGATCTGTGGGGCCGCCGGATCCTCTTCTGGACCGCTTACGCGCCCTACATATTGTCGAGCCGCGATTCCGCTTATCGGGCGGTGCTCCTCAACACGCTTTCCCGCGGCGCCCGCCACCTCGACAAGGTCGCGGGCAAGGCTCGCCCGGGCCTCGCACGGATCACCGCCTGGGCGGGCGTGGTCGCCGCGGCCCTCGTCGTCCAGGGCGGCCCGGGCCGGCTCGGCCGGGGCGAGGCCGGGCTCCTGCGCGCGCTCGCGGCCTCGCTCCACGACGATGGCGGCCTGGTCAGCCGTTCGCCGGACGAGCAGCTCATGCTGGTCGAGCTTCTCGCCCAATTGCGGGCGGTCTATTATGCCGGCGACCGGGAGATGCCCGAGGCGCTCGCCGAGGCTCTTTCTGGAGCGGTTGGAGCCTTGCTCGGAGCCATGCTCGGCGACGAGGCCCTGTCGAGCTGGCAGGGGGGCAACATGGCCTCGAAGCGGCGGATCGCGGCGGCCGTGGAGGGGAGCGGAGCCCGGGTTCGCCCGCTCCGCCAGCCGCGCGGCTGGGGCTATCAGAGGCTCGAAGCGAAGAGCACGATCGCCCTGTTCGACGCGGCGCCGCCGCCGCCCACCCGGGCCTTCGCCGGAGGCTGCGCCTCGACCCTCGCCTTCGAGCTTTCGGAAGGGACGAACCGGCTCGTCGTCAATTGCGGCGGCCCGGGCCCGGCCGTGGGGGCGCTTCCGGCGGAGCTCGTCCATGCGCTGAGGAGCAGCGCGGCTCATTCGACGCTCACCCTGGGCGACCGCAACTCGACCGCGGTCCACGACGACGGAAGCCTCGGCAAGGGCGTGTCGGAGGTCGAGCTGGTCCGCGACGAGACCGCCGGCATCGTCATGGTCGAGGCGAGCCACGACGGCTATGTCCGCCGCTTCGGCCTCGTCCACCAGCGCCAGCTCACCCTCGCCGCCGACGGGCGAGAGCTTCGCGGCCAGGACCTGCTCACCCTCCAGGGCCGCCGCCGCCGGGCCGAGCCGATTCCCTACGCGGTCCGCTTCCACCTTCACCCCGACGTCGAGGCCGCGACCACGGCGGACGGCCAGGGCGCCCTGCTCAGGGTCCGGGGGCGGACCGTCTGGCAGTTCCGCTGCCGCGGCGGCCGACTGGCGATCGAGGACAGCCTCTGGATCGACGGCGACTGCGGCCTTCGCGAGACCTCGCAGCTGGTCGTCGGCGGGGACAGCCCCCCGGACGGAACCGCCATCGCCTGGATCTTCCGCCGGGCGGGATAGGTAGAGCGCCACCGGGGTCACCGCCCATCCCCGTTCGGGCTGGGCCTGTCGAAGCGCTTTATTTCTCGCCGGAACGGTAGAAGGGAGGGCTTCGACAAGCTCAGCCCGAACGGTTGTCGGGTCAATTGGAGTTGCGCTGTGCAGGACCAAGTTAAAATAAGCCGGGCCTTGCTGTCGGTGTCGGACAAGACCGGGCTGGTCGAGCTCGCCCGGGTCCTCGCCCGGCACGGAGTGGAGCTCATCTCCACCGGGGGCACCGCCACCGCGCTTCGCGAGGCCGGGCTGGAGGTGAAGGACGTCTCGGACCTTACCGGCTTTCCCGAGATGATGGACGGCCGGGTGAAGACCTTGCACCCCAAGGTCCATGGCGGCCTCCTCGCCGTCCGCGACGATCCCGGCCATGTCGCGGCGATGGCGGAGCACGATATCGGGGCGATCGACCTGGTCGTCGTCAATCTCTACCCCTTCGCCCGGACCGCGGCCCGCGGGGCCGGCCGCGACGAGGTCATCGAGAATATCGACATCGGCGGCCCTTCGATGGTGCGATCGGCTGCCAAGAATCATCGATTCGTGGCGATTTGTGTCGATCCTGTGGACTATCCACCACTTGTCGCCACTTTGGACGCCAATGGCGGAGCGACGTCGCTGGAGTTCCGCAAGTATCTGGCCGCAAAGGCTTTCGCCGCCACCGCGAGCTACGATTCGGCGATCGCCCAATGGTTCGCCTTCGCCGACCAGGGGCAGATGTTCCCCGATGCTTTGCCACTCACCCTCAACCGCGGGCAGGATCTGCGTTACGGTGAGAACCCGCACCAGAAGGCCGCGCTCTACGTTCCGGCCGGGCCCCATAATCGCGGGATCGCCCAGGCCGAGCAGGTCCAGGGCAAGGCGCTGAGCTACAACAATTTCAACGATGCCGACGCGGCGCTCGAGCTCGTCTCCGAGTTCCGGGATGCCGGCCCGGCCTGCGTGATCGTCAAGCATGCCAACCCCTGCGGCGTTGCGACCGGCGGCAGCCTCGCTGAAGCGTATGAAGCGGCCTTCGCCTGCGACACCGTCTCCGCCTTCGGAGGGATCATCGCCGTCAACCGGCCGATCGACGCCGTGTCGGCCGAGGCGATGACCCAGATCTTCACGGAGGTCGTGATCGCACCTGACGCGGACGGCGAGGCGCGCGCGATCTTCGCCCGCAAGAAGAATCTGCGCCTGCTCCTGACGGGCGGCCTGCCGGATCCGGCGCGGCCGGGCCTCGTCCTCAAGTCCATCACCGGCGGCTATCTCCTCCAGTCGCGAGACAATGGCCGGATCGGGCGCGAGCAGCTCACGGTGGTGACGAAGCGCCAGCCGACCGGGCAGGAGCTTGCCGACTGCCTGTTCGCCTGGACGGTGGCCAAGCACGTCAAGTCGAACGCCATCGTATACGCCAAGGACGGGGCCACGGCGGGAATCGGCGCGGGCCAGATGAACCGCCTCGAATCGGCCCGGATCGCGGCCTGGAAGGCGCGCGACGCAGCTCAGAAGGCCGGTTGGCCCGAGCCTCGGACGATCGGCTCGGCGGTGGCCTCGGACGCCTTCTTCCCGTTCGCCGACGGCCTCCTCGCCGCCGTCGAGGCGGGCGCCACCGCGGTGATCCAGCCCGGCGGGTCGATTCGCGACGACGAGGTGATCGCGGCCGCGGACGAAGCCGGCTTGGCGATGGTCTTCACCGGAATGCGCCATTTCCGCCACTAAAGGGGTGGCGGAGCGGCTCCGGGCGGGGTCACCCCGGGCGGCGGCGGAAGCTCGGGCGTCTCGCCCTTCTTCATCCGGAAAAGCACCCGGTCGTCATGGGTGAAGCCCTTCCACCAGACGACGGTGCCGAAGGTCGCGAGGATCGCCGGGATTCCGAACGCCAGCTCCGCCCAATAAAGCGACTTGGGTAAGGCGTTGACGAACTGGCCGACGATCACCGCGGCCGCGGCCGCCCAGACCAGCGGCCAGCGCCAGCCCTGCACCGGCGCATCGAGCAGCCGGCCGAGCAGCCGCGCCTTGAGGATCGAGGCCATCCCGAGCGCCAGCATCAGCGCCGCCGCGGCGCTGGCGGCCTGGTAGGCCTGGACGTTCTCCGGCCGGATCGGCAGCAGCTTGACGCCCTGGATGAAGAGGAGGGTGAGCGCCGCCTGGACGAAGATCATCATCGCCGAGATCATCAGATTGCGGTGCCGGGCGACGTAGACGAGGGCCGCTTCCGAGACCGCCGCCGTGGCCGCGACGACCTCGGCGGCGAGCAGGAAGGACAGCGCCCCGGTGCCGCCGACGAACGCGGCGCCGACCATTCCCATCACCGCGTCGCCCGGTAGGCCGAGGGCGAGCGCGATTCCGGCCTGGGCCGCGATCACCCAGAAGCCGACCTGCCGTACCTGCTTCGCGACCGCCTTCCGGTCGCCCTCGGCGAGCTTCTGGGTGATGACCGGGGCGAGGATCGGGTCGAAGCTGGTCTTCAGCTTCTGCGGAAGCGAGGCGACCTGCTGTCCGACATAATAGACCCCCACCCAATAAGGCGCGACGAACAGGCCGAGGATGGCGATGTCGAGTCGGCGTGAGCCCCATTCGATGGCGTCGGCCGCGGCCAGCGGGATGTTCCGCCGGGCGACGGCGAGCAATTTGGCGGGATTGGGCTTCCATTCCCGAGGCAGTCCGTAGCTCCGGTAAAGCGGCCACAGCGACGCGACCATCCCGGCCGTCACCGAGACCACATAGGCGATGATCAGGCCGTCGCGGGAGCGGGTACCGTCCTCCGCCGCCGGGAAGATCAGGACGCAAACGCCGGCGGCGATGCTGATCGTCCACGGCTCGACGACGGCTCGGGCGCGCACCGTCGCTCCGATGTCGTGGCGGTAGGCCAAAGCGGCAAGCGCGATGTCGGCGCCGGCGATCCCGAAGATCACCATCGGAAGCAGCCAGTCGGCGCCGTGGATGTTGCCGGCCGGGAACATCGCCTGCGGGAAAATCATGAGGATCGTGGTGAAGAAGGCGGAGGCGATGAAGCCCGCGAGGATCGCGTCGGTGACGACGCAGGCGTGCGGCTGATCGGTGGTCGAGAGCTGCTGGGCGAGGCCGCGCTTGAGGCCGAGCGTCGCCAGTTGCGCGGCGAACTCCATGACGATCACCGCATAGGCGAAGGCGCCGAGCGCTTCCGGGCCGTAGAGCCGGCCGGCGATGAACAGGAACGGCAGGCGCGCCGCGAGCCTGATCAGGAATCCGAAGAAATTGGTCCTCCCCCCCTTGGCGAGGGCAGCGATATCCTCTCCGCCCGCGGGAGGGGCCGTGCTCAATGGGCGGCGCCCCAGTTCGGACCGGTGCCGATGTCGACTCCGAGCGGGACGCTGAGCGTGACCGCCGGCTCCGCCGCCCGCTCCATGACCCGGCGAATGATCGCGCTCGCCTGCTCGACGTCGCCCTCGGGGACTTCGAAGACGAGCTCGTCATGGACCTGCATCAGCATTCGGACCGCGCCCAGCCCTTCGCTCTGAAGCGCCGGGCACATCCGGACCATCGCCCGCTTGATGATGTCGGCGCTCGTGCCCTGGATCGGCGCGTTCACCGCGGCCCGCTCGGCGCCCTGGCGCTCATGCTGGGTCTTGCTCCGGATCATCGGGAAATGCGTCTTCCGCCCGAACAGGGTGGTTGTGAAGCCGGTCTCGCGGACTCCCTCGAGGGTCGAGTGGATATAGTCGCGGATCCCCGGGAAGCGCTCGAAATAGCGGTCGATCATCGCCTGCGCCTCGTCGGCGGTGATCGAGAGGCGACCGGCGAGGCCCCAGCGCGAGATTCCGTAGAGGATTGCGAAGTTGATCGTCTTGGCGCTCGCGCGGGTGTCGCGGGTGACCTCGCCGAACAGCTCCTGGGCGGTGAGGCTGTGGATGTCCGCCCCTTCGGCGAAGGCGGCCTTGAGCTGAGGCACGTCGGCCATGTGCGCGGCGAGCCGGAGCTCGATCTGGCTGTAGTCGGCGGCGAGCATGACGAAGCCCGGCTCGGCGACGAAAGCGTCCCGGATCCGTCGGCCGATCTCGGTCCGGATCGGGATGTTCTGGAGGTTGGGGTCGGTGGAGGAGAGCCGCCCCGTCTGAGCGCCCGAAAGCGAATAGCTGGTATGGACCCGCTTGGTCTCCTTGTTGATCTGCTGCTGCAGGGCGTCGGTATAGGTCGATTTGAGCTTCGAGAGCTGCCTCCACTCGAGCACCAGGCTCGCGATCGGAACCCCGTCCCGGGACAAACGCTCGAGCTCGTTGACGTCCGTCGACCAGGTTCCGGACTTGCCCTTGCGTCCGCCCTTCAACCCCATCTGGCCGAACAGCACTTCGCCCAGCTGGGCCGGGCTTCCGATGGTGAACTGGCAGCCGGCCTCGCCGCAGATCCTCTCTTCCAGAGCGGTGATCTGGGTCTGGAATTCCTGGCTGAGCCTGCCCAGCTCCTCGCGGTCGACCTTGACCCCTTCGCGCTCCATCCGGGCCACCACCGGCACGAGCGGCCGGTCGACCATCTCGTAGATCCGGGCGACGCGCTCGTGCGGAAGCCGGGTCTTGAAGCGGGTCCAAAGTCGCAATGTCACGTCCGCGTCCTCGGCGGCATATTCGGTGGCCCGGTCGAGCGGGACCTGGTTGAACTTGATCTGCTTCTGCCCCGAGCCGCACACGTCCTTGAAGGCGATGCAATCGTGGTCGAGATGCTTCTTCGCCAGGTCGTCCATCGAATGGCTGTTGAGCCCGCCGGCGTCGAGGTTGAAGCTCATCACCAGGCTGTCGTCGACCGGCGACACCTTGATCCCGCGGCGGTCGAAGACGATCCAGTCGAACTTGAAATTATGCCCGACCTTGAGGACCGCCGGGTCCTCGAGCAGCGGCCTCAGCTTCGCCAGAGCGGTCGCGGCCGGGATCTGGTTCGGCCTTTCCGACAGCAGGTCGTGGCCGCCATGTTCGAGCGGAATGTAGCAGGCCTTGCCGCATTCGGTGGCGAGGCTGATCCCGATCAGGTCCGCCGTGACGCAGTCGTAGCCGGAGGTCTCGGTGTCGACCGCGACCAGCCCGTTGCGGGTGGCCTCGGCGATCCAGGAGTCGAGTACCGCCTCGTCCGTCACCGTGACGTAGAGGGAGCGGTCGATCTTCGGCTCGGGCCGGACCTCGCGCTGAACCGGAGTGACGCTGTCGCTGGGCGCCTTGACCTGCGAGGTGCCGTTGAGCCGCGAGAGTAGGGCCTTGAAGCCCTGCTCTTCCAGGAACTCGCGCAAGGGGCCGTCCGGAATGCCTTTCATCTCGAGGTCCTCGAGCGGCTCGGGCAAGGGCGAGTCGCAAATCAGGCGCACCAGCTCGCGCGACATGCGGGCGGCCTCGGCATGCTCGATCAGATTCTGCTTGAGCTTGGGCTTCTTGATCTCCTCGGCATGGGCGAGAACGGTTTCGACGTCGCCATATTGCTGGATGAGCAAAGCGGCGGTCTTCGGCCCCACACCGGGCACGCCCGGGATGTTGTCGACGCTGTCGCCCATCAAAGCCAGCACCTCGCCCAGCTGCTCGGGCGGGACTCCGAACTTCTCAATGACATAGTCTCGGCCGATCCGGCGGTCGTTCATCGTGTCGTAGAGGTCGAGCTTGCCGTCCTCGACCAGCTGCATCAGGTCCTTGTCCGACGAGACGATGGTCACCCGCCAGCCCGCCGCCAGCGCCGCCTTGGAATAGCAGGCGATGATGTCGTCCGCCTCGAGCCCGTCTTCCTCGATGCAGGGCAGGGAGAAGGCGCGCGTGGCATCGCGGATCAGCGGGAATTGCGGGACGAGGTCGGGCGGCGGCGGCGGCCTTTGCGCCTTGTAGCCTTCGAACATGTCGTTTCGGAAGGTGTGCGAGCCGGCGTCGAAGATGACGGCGAGGTGGGTCGGCCCCTCCTCCTTGTGCAGGCTCTCGGCGAGCTTCCAGAGCATCGTCGTATAGCCGTAGACGGCGCCGACGTTCAGCCCGTGCCGGTTGGTGAGCGGCGGCAGGCGGTGATAGGCGCGGAAAATGTAGCTGGAACCGTCGACCAGATAGAGATGGGGCATTGACGGGCTCTAGCGCAGCAGGAGCGGGGGACAAAGACTCTTCGGCTGGCCCGTCATCGCGCCCCGTCTCGCCTCTACCGCGAAAAGCGCGAGAGCGTCTCGCAGTCGAGTAAGGCGGCGTTCAACCCGGCGCGGTTACGGGCGGTGCCATGAAATGGCCTCTCGTCCTCGCCGCCGCCTTCGGCCTCGCTTCGATCGGAGCCGCCGCGCCGGCCCCGGCGCCCTCCGCCCTTGCGGTCAAGCCGTTCGCTCCCACCCGCTTCTCCGTCGTCGTGCAGGGAACCGGTCCAGACGTCATCCTCATCCCGGGTCTCACCGGCTCGCGCGACGTCTGGAAGGGCACGGTCGCGGCGGTGCCCGGCTACCGCTACCACCTGATCCAGGTCGCGGGCTTTGCCAACACGCCCGCGCGCGGCAATGCGCAGGGCAACGTCGTCGCTCCCGTCGCCGAGGAGGTCGCTCGATACATCCAGGCCAGGGGCCTTCGCCGGCCTGCGATCGTCGGCCACTCGATGGGCGGAACCGTGGCGATGATGGTCGCCGCCCGCCATCCCAGCCTCCCCGGCAAGGTGATGGTCGTCGACATGCTGCCCCAGCCGGCGGGGATCCTCGGCGGCGACGCGGCTGGGATGCGGGGCCTTGCCGACACCCTTCGCGATCTCAGCGCGTCGCCGGGCGGGCGGCGCCTGGTCGAATCGGCGATCAGGCTGTTCGGCAATCCGGAAGGCGGCGCGGATCCCGACGTGACCGCCCGGGCCACGCACGAGCTTGCCCTCACCGACCTCACCCCGCAGCTGCCTCGGATCGCCGCGCCGCTGACCGTCGTCTACGCCAGCCTCGACCCGAGCCGCCGGGCAGTCGACGACGGCCGGTATCGGGCGGCCTACGCTCGGAAGCGTGGAGTAAGGCTCGTGCGGGTCGACAATAGCGGCCACATGATCATGTACGACCAGCCCGCTCGGTTCAGGACGGAGCTGAAGGCGTTTCTGGCGAATTGAAATCCTCCCCGACATTTGTCGGGGAGGGGGACCGCGCGAAGCGCGGTGGAGGGGTTCTTCGGACTCAGCAAAACCCCTCTACCATGCTTCGCATGGTCCCCCTCCCCCGCAAAGGCGGGGGGGATTCACGGCACCAGCACCGTATCCACCGCGTCCGGCAGCAGGTCCGGATAATCGAGCGTATAGTGCAAGCCGCGGCTTTCCTGGCGGGTCAAAGCCGAGCGGACGATCAGCTCGGCGACCTCGACGAGGTTGCGAAGCTCGACGAGGTCGGCGGTGACCCGGAAGTGGCGGTAATAATCGTGGGTCTCCTGGCGGAGCAGGTTGATCCGGTTCAGCGCCCGCTCGAGCCTCTTGGTGGTCCGGACGATCCCGACATAATCCCACATGAAGCGTCGGATCTCGCGCCAATTGTGCTGGACGATCACCTCCTCGTCCGAATCGGTGACCCGGCTTTCGTCCCAGGGTCGGATGGCCGGCGGTGGCGGAAGCTGGGCCCAGTTCCGGTTGATATGCTCCGCGGCGGCGACCCCGAAGACGAGGCATTCGAGAACCGAGTTGGAGGCGAGGCGGTTCGCCCCGTGAAGGCCCGACATCGTCACTTCGCCGGCCGCGTAGAGGCCTTCGGCGTCGGTTCGTCCGTCGAGATCGGTCATCACGCCTCCGCACGTATAATGGGCGGCCGGGACGACCGGGATCGGCTCGCGGGTGATATCGATTCCGATGTCGGGCTCGGCCAGGCGGGCGGCGATGGTGGGGAAGTGGCCGCGGATGAAATCCGGCTCCCGGTGGCTGATGTCGAGGTGGACGAAATCGAGGCCGAGGCGCTTGAGCTCATGGTCGATCGCCCGGGCGACGATGTCGCGCGGCGCGAGCTCCTCGCGCGGGTCGAAGCGCTTCATGAAGCGGCGGCCCGTAGTCGGCAGCTTGAGCCTTCCCCCTTCCCCTCGCATGGCCTCGGTGATCAGGAAGTTCTTGACGTCATGGTGGTAGAGACAGGTCGGGTGGAACTGGTTGAACTCCATGTTCGACACCCGGCAGCCGGCCCTCCACGCCATGGCGATTCCGTCGCCCGTCGAGCCGCGCGGGTTGGTCGAATAGAGCCAGGCGCGACTTGCGCCGCCGCTGGCGAGGATGGTCGCCCGTCCGGTGAACAGCTCGACCCGGCCCGATTCGCGATTGAGCGCGTAGACGCCCCTCACCCTGCCGTCCTCCTCGCCGGCGACGGTGTGGCGGCCGGTGACGAGGTCGATCGCGACCCGGTCGGGGATCAGCTCGATATTGGGATGAGCCGTCGCAGCCGCCTCGAGCGCCTGCTGGACCGCCCAGCCGGTGGCGTCGGCGACATGGACGATCCGGCGGTGGCTGTGGCCGCCCTCGCGCGTCAGGTGCAAGCCCGCTTCCTCGCCCTTGTTGAAGGGAACGCCCAGCGCCGCCAGCCGCTCGATCGCGGCGGGGGCGCTCTCGACGACGAATTCGACCGTCTCACGTCGGTTGAGCCCGGCGCCGGCGGCGATCGTGTCCTCGATATGGCTGTCGAACGTATCGCCCGGCTCGAGCACCGCGGCGATCCCGCCCTGGGCGTAGGCGGTCGAGCCGGAGGAGAGCGCGCCTTTGGCGAGGACCGCGACCTTCAGCTTTGGCGCCAGGGTCAGCGCGGCCGACAGGCCGGCGGCACCCGAGCCGATCACGACCACGTCGAATTGGTGGGTGGTTTCCCCGCTCACCGGATTGAGGCCGGCAACCGTTCGGGCCGAGCTTCTCGAAGCCCTTCCCTTCCCCTCTCCGGCACGGAAAGAAGGAAAAGCCCTTCGACAGGCTCAGGGCGAACGGCGTTGTTCACCTTGCCGCGCTAGCCCCCCGACGCGTCGGAAGCGCGCGTCAAATTGAGGAACACGTCCTCCAGGTCCGCCTCGCGGGTCGAGACGTCGACGATCCCGAGGCCCTCGCCCTGCAGGGCGGCGAGCACCTCGCCGGCGTTCACCTTGTCCTTGCGATAGGTGATTGCGAGGGTCCGCTCGCCCATCAGTTCGATCTTCTCGAAGCAGCTTGCGTCCGGGAGCGCGGCGACGTCGCGGTCCACCGTGACCTCGACCGCCTTCTCCTGGGCCATTCCGACCAGGGTCCGGGTCGTCTCGTTGGCGATGAGCCTGCCGTGGTTGATGATCGCGATCCGGTCGCAGAGGTTTTCCGCTTCCTCGAGATAATGGGTGGTGAGGACGATCGTCACGCCCTCGGCGTTGAGCTGCCGGACATAGTCCCAGAGCTGCTTGCGAAGCTCGATGTCGACTCCGGCGGTCGGCTCGTCGAGAACCAGGATGGGCGGCGAATGGACCATCGCCTTGGCGACGAGAAGCCGCCGCTTCATTCCGCCCGAAAGGGTGCGCGAATAGGCGTCGGCCTTGTCCTCGAGCCGCACCGCGCGGAGCAGCTCCTCGGTCCGCCGGCGCTCCTTTGGAACCCCGTAGAGGCCGGCCGTGATCTCGAGCGTTTCGCGCGGCGTGAAGAAGGGGTCGAAGACCAGCTCCTGGGGGACGATCCCGATCGACGCCTTCGAGTTGCGCGGATGCCTGTCGACGTCGAAGCCCCAGATGGTAACGCTTCCGCCGCTTTTGTTGACCAGCCCGGCGAGGATGTTGATCAGGGTCGACTTGCCGGCGCCGTTCGGCCCGAGAAGCCCGAATATCCCGCCCTGGGGAACGTCGAGGCTGACCCTGTCCAGAGCGCGCTTGCCCCCCGCATAGGTCTTTTCGAGCTCGACGATGGAGATGGCGGCGTCGGTCATTGGCGGGCCTTAGCGGCTGGGGACGCCCCCGTCATCCCGGCGAAAGCCGGGACCTCGGGGAGGCTCGCCGAGACTTCTCGACCTGAGGTCCCGGCTCTCGCCGGGATGACAGGTACTCGCCCATAACTTGAACATTGACTCATGTTTCACCTTGAGGCATTGCTCCGGTGAGCCGCACTTCGAGACTCCGCAAAGGAGCGTGCGGCCCGGGGGAGAGGGGTTGAGGCACTTCACGGCATCGGACGGCGCGCGCATCGCCTATTCGGACGAGGGGCAGGGGCGCCCGCTCGTTCTTCTGCATGGGCTGATGGCGGATTCCGGTTTCTTCGAGCGCCAGCGCGCCCTCGCCGACGCCTTCCGGGTGATCGCGATCGACCTCAGGGGCCATGGCCGGTCTCCGGCCGGGCCGGTGCCGCCCACCATCGCCCTCCTCGCCGAAGACGTAGCGGGCCTCGCCCGGACGCTGGAGCTGGAGGGAGCGGTCGGAATCGGCTGGTCGCTCGGTGCCGCCGTGCTCTGGCGGGTTCTGGCGGGGCAGGCTTCGAATCGATTCGCCGGGGCGGTCGTGGTCGACATGACTCCCCGGGTCCTCAACGACCGGAACTGGGATCTCGGCCTTTCGCGCGAGACCTGCGAAGCGCGCAGCCAGGCGATCCGCGACGATTTTCCGGCCTTCGCCGCCGCCGCCGGCCACGCCATCTTCGCGGCTTCCGGCGACGAGGCCGATCGCGCCGCCGAGGCTTTCGCGGCGAACGACCCGGCCGCCATCGGCGCCTTGTGGGAATCGCTGGTCGAGGAAGACTTCCGTCCGTTGCTTGCGGCCATCCAGCAGCCCACGCTCGTCGTCCACGGGGCGCACAGCCACCTCTACGGCGCCGATACCGCGGATCACCTCGTCGAAGCGCTGCCCAGGGCCCGGGCGGTCACCTTCGACCGGTCCGGCCACGCCCCGCATCTCGAGCAGCCCGATTTGTTCAACGCCACGCTTCGCCAGTTCGCGGCGGGCCTGCCGCCAGTCCGTCAAACCGAAACCACAGCCTGAAAATGCCAGGAGACATAGCCATGACCCGTAGCCGCACCCTTACCGCCCTGAGGCTCGGCGCCGCCGTCGCCGCGCTCGCAGCCGTCCCCGCTCCGCTCTATGCCCAGACTCGGGAGGCGCCGGCCGGCGCCACCGAGGAGGACGCGGCCGCCGCCGCCAACGAGGCGCTCGACCAGTCGGCGACGGCCGGGCCGGTCGAGGACGGCGACATCATCGTCACCGCCCGCCGCCGCGCGGAGAACCTCCTCGACGTTCCGATCGCGGTCACCGCTTATTCGGGCGAGACTCTCGAGCGGATGGGCGCGATCGACATCACCGATCTTTCCGACACCACGCCCAACGTCACCATCGAGACGTCGCGCGGCACCAACACCACCTTGACCGCCTTCATCCGAGGAGTGGGCCAGCAGGATCCGGTCGCCGGTTTCGAGGCGGGCGTCGGCCTCTACCTCGACGACGTCTTCCTCAACCGGCCGCAGGCCGCGGTGCTCGATATCTACGACGTCGAGCGGATCGAGGTGCTTCGAGGCCCGCAGGGCACGCTCTACGGCCGCAACACGATCGGCGGAGCGATCAAATATGTCACCCGCCGGCTCTCCGACCTGCCCACCTTCCGGGCCCGAGCCAATCTCGGCCTCTACACCCAGGCGGATCTCATCCTCTCGGCGAGCACGCCCGTCGCCGACGGGGTCAAGATCGGCGGTTCGGTGGCCCGGCTGTACAGGAAGGGCTTCGGCGACAATCTCACCACCGGCCAGGAAAACTACAACCGCGACGTCTGGGCGGCCCGGGGCACGGTCGAGCTCGATCCCGCGGACGGTATCTCGATCCGCTTCTCGGGCGATTATACCAAGGACAACAGCAATCCGCGCGGAGGCCACCGGCTGATTCCGGGCCTGCTGTCTGCAGCGCCGGTGCTCGGCGACGTCTACGACTCGCGCGGCGGCCTCGTGAACCCGAAGCAGGAGATCAAGGCCTATGGCGGAGCGGCCCATATCGACATCGAGGTGACCGACGCCATCACCCTTCGCAACATCATGGCCTATCGCCGCGACCGCTCGGCGACCCCAATCGACTTCGATGCTCTTCCAGCGGCCGACGTCGACGTTCCGGCAATCTATCGCAACCGGCAATTCTCCAACGAATTCCAGGTGCTGGTCGACAGCGGTCCGCTCAACGGGGTGATGGGCGTCTATTATCTCAATGCGAACGCCAACAACATCTTCGACGTCGTGCTGGCGACGACCGGCGCCGTGATCGGGGTCCCCGGCTTCACCGCCTCGACCTTCGGCGACGTCGACACCCGGACCTGGGCCGCCTTCGCCGACTTCACCTACGACATCAGCGACATGTTCCATCTCTCGCTGGGCGGCCGCTACACGACCGACGAGCGGACCGCGACGGTGATCCGCAAGAATTTGATCGGCGGTCCCTCGCCGGAGCTCGGCGGCGCCGGAGTCCAGCTCGGCGCTCTCACCTCCAACTTCACCGGGTCGAAGACGTTCAATCAATTCACGCCCCGAGCCTCGATCAGCTTCACTCCGGACGAGAACAACAATCTCTACGCAAGCTATTCGAAGGGCTTCAAGGGCGGCGGCTTCGATCCCCGCGGCCTTTCGACGGCGGCGCCCGACCTCAACGGAAACGGAGTCCGCGAGGCCAACGAGATCTTCGATTACTTCCTGTTCGAGCCGGAAAAGGTCACCAGCTACGAGATCGGCTACAAGACTTCGATGTTCGACCGGCGGCTGAGGCTGGCCATTGCGGGCTTCTATGCCGATTATAAGGACGTCCAGGTGCCCGGCTCGGTCGGAGCGGTCGTCAACGGCATCCCCACCTTCGTCGGAGTCACCACCAACGCCGGCAGTGCAAGCTTCAAGGGCCTGGAGGTCGAGGCTCTGGCCACGATCTTCCGCGGAGAGGACGGCTCGCGCCTGAACTTCGCCGGCACGCTCGGCTATCTCGACGCGCAATATGACGAGTTCATCACCAACGTCGCCAATTTCGACGCCAACGGCAATCCGGCGCCGGGGCCCGCCAAGCCGCTCGACGTCGCCGATTTCCGACGGATCCAGAATACGCCGAAATGGACCCTGTCGGGCACGCTCGATTATTCGAAGCGGATGATGGGCGGCGAGATCAATGCGTCGACCACCCTTTCCTACCGGAGCAAGACCTTCCAGTTCGAGACCCCGAGCCCGTTCCTCGACCAGCCGGGTTACGCCCTTTTCGACGCCAGCCTGGTCTGGACGAGCTCGGACGATCGGTTCACGATCGGCCTCCACGGCAAGAACCTGACGGACAAGCAGTATATCACGTCCGGCTACCAGTTCCTCAACGTCAACCCGGTGACGGGCGCTCCGGTCTTGTCGGTCGCTCCGGCCTCGCCGAACTTCGGCAAGGCCGGCGTCGCGCCGTCGCTGGGCCGCGAGGGCGTGGTGACCACCTTCTACGGCAATCCGAGGCAGGTCTTCCTCAGCCTGGGCCTGAAGTTCTAGGAACCGTCTGGATTCCTCCCCGAGATTTCTCGGGGAGGGGGACCGCGCGCAGAGCGGTGGAGGGGGTCTTCGGAGGCTGAAGGGCCCCTCCGCTACCCTTCGGGCGGTCCCCCTCCCCTGCAAAGGCAGGGGAGGATTAGAGAAGCAGAAGGCAGCGAATGTCGACACGTCCCGGTCTTACGAAAGCAACCGCCCCCGGCGGCCGGGTCCTCGCGATCCTGCTGATCGCCTACATCTTCAACTTCATCGACCGGCAGATCATCGGCGTGCTGGCGGTGCCGATAAAAGCCGAACTGGCGCTTTCGGACCGTCAGCTCGGGCTGATGGGCGGGATCGCCTTCGCGCTCTTCTATTCGGGCCTGGCCATTCCGATCGCCTGGCTCGCCGACCGCAAGAGCCGGGTCAACATCATCGCCGTCTCGGTAGCCCTGTGGAGCGCCTTCACCGCCGCCTGCGGCCTCGCTCAGAATTTCTGGCATCTGTTCCTGGCGCGGATGGGGGTCGGAATCGGCGAGGCGGGCGGAGTGGCCCCCTCCTACGCGCTGATCTCGGATTTCTACCCGAAGGAGAGGCGGGCCCGGGCGCTGGCTCTCTTCTCGCTCGGGATCCCGATCGGATCGGCGCTCGGGGTCTTCTTCGGAGGCTGGATCGCAAGCCATCTCGACTGGCGCTCCGCTTTCCTCATCGTCGGCCTCGCCGGCCTGCCCGCGGCCTTGCTCGTGAAGCTTGGAGTGCCTGAGCCGGTTCGCGGCGGCTTCGACACGGCGGACGGGCAGGCCAGCGCACCGGCGCCGCCCTTTCTCCGCGTGGTCGCAACCCTGGCGAGCAAGCCCAGCTTCTGGCTGCTCTCGTTCGGCGCCGCGTCGGGGTCGATCCTCGGCTACGGCCTGATCTTCTGGCTTCCGAGTTTCTTCAGCCGAAGCTTCGGGCTCGAGCTCGCCCAGGTCGGCTGGTTCTACGGGTCGATCGTCCTGATCGGCGGAGTGGCCGGCACCTTGCTGGGCGGCTGGATCGGCGACCGGGTCGGGTCGGCCAATCCGGGCGCCTATGCGCTCGTCCCCGCAATCTGCTTCCTGATCGCCGCGCCGGTCTTCGCCTTCGGCCTGTTCGCGCCGTCGCTGGAGGTGGGCTGGATCCTGTTCGCGATCGGGCAAATGCTCGCGCTCGCCTGGCTCGGCCCGGTGATCGCCGCCGTCCAGCACATCGTGCCGCCCAACATGCGCGCGACCGCGTCGGCCAGCTTCCTGTTCATCAACAATCTGATCGGGATCGGCTTCGGGATCTTCTTCCTCGGCTTCATGTCGGATCGGATGACCGCCGCCCATGGCGACGACTCGCTGAAATATTCGATCCTCTACGGCCTCGGCTTCTACGTCCTGAGCGCCCTCATCTACCTCGCCGCCTCGACCCGCCTGAAGCGCGACTGGCATCGGTAGCCTGTCCTCCCCATCGCCAGACGGCGTTAATTGGTGCCAGGCACCAATTTCTAAGTGCTTGAGATTACACGTGGCGGAATATGGCCCGAGGCCGGTAATTGGTGCCTGGCACCATTTTCCGCCGCCGCCTTGAGCAGGCTGGATTGAAGCGCCTTGAGGCGGGTCGGGCTTGTGATCTTTTCCCCCGCAAGGTCGGTCAGATAGAAGACGTCCACCGCGCGCTCGCCATAAGTGGCGATGTGGGCGCTGTGGATCGCCGCCCTGGATTCGTAGAGCGCCCGGGCCAGGCCGCTGAGCAGGGCCGCCCGATCGCGCGCGTTGACCTCGACCACGGTGTAGCGGCTCGATGCCTGGTTATCGACGAAGACGGCGGGGCGGATGGCGAAGGCCTCGGCCCGAAGCAGCGGCAGGGCCTTGGCCTCGAGCCGGTCCATCGCCGGCTCCTGCCCCTCGACGGCCCGGATGACGCTCTCCTCGAGGCGCTTCAACTGATGGCGGTCGGCGAACGGCTTCCCCTTCGAATCCTGGATGAGGAAATTGTCGACCGCCATCCCGTCCTGGGTGGTGTGGATCCGGGCGTCGATGATGTTGGCTCCCGCGAGGCTGATCGCCGCGCTGAGATGGTAGAAGAGGCCGGGACGGTCCCTGGCGTAGACGCTGAGCAGGGTCGCTCCGCGCTCCTCCTCCACCGAGGCGGCGAGCGGACGGATCCTGGCCGGCGCCCGGTCGGCGGCATCCATCAGGGCGGCATTCTTCTCGAGCACGTGGGCCGGCTCGGCCAGCCAGTAGCTGTCGGGCAGCCGCCAGGCATGGCGGGCGAAACGCGATTCGTCCCAGCCGAGCTGGGCCGCCAACTCGGACTGCATCGCGGCGATCCGCTCGCTCCGCCCCTTCTGCTTGTGGCCGAGCCGAAGCGCCTCCTCCGCGGAGTCGAACAGTTCGCGAAGCAGCTGGCGCTTCCAGCCGTTCCACACGCCCGGCCCCACCGCCTGGATGTCGACGACGGTGAGGATGAAGAGCAGCCGGAGCCGCTCCGGGCTCTGCACCCGCGCGGCGAAGTCCTGGATCGTCTTCGGATCGGCGAGGTCGCGCTTGAAGGCGGTGGCGGACATGAGCAGGTGCCAGCGCACCAGCCAGGCCACCGTCTCCGTCTCGGCCTCGTCGAGACCGAGCCTCGGGCAGAGGGCCCGCGCCACCTCCTCGCCGAGCTGGCTGTGGTCCCCGCCCCTGCCCTTGGCGATGTCGTGGAGGAGGATTGCGGCGTAGAGGGCCCGCCGCGAGGCGATATGCCGGAACAGGGCGGTCGCTAGCGGATGGTCTTCCTTCGCCTCGCCTTTCTCGATTCGGGAGAGCAGCCCGATCGCCCGGATGCTGTGCTCGTCGACCGTATAATGATGATACATGTCGAACTGCATCTGGGCGACGACCCGGCCGAAATCGGGAACGAAGCGGCCGAACACTCCGGCCTCGTTCATCCACCTCAGCACCGTCTCGGGGTCGCGCGGGCTGGTCAGGACGTCGAGGAAGAGGGCGTTGGCCCTGGGATCGTCGCGGACCTCGTCGACCAGCTTGGAGTCGCGGGCGGCGGCGCGCATCGCCAGCGGATGGATTTCGAGGCCGTAAAGATCGGCGAGGGCGAAGATCTGAAGCAGCCGGACCGGACCCTCGCGGAAATAATCGTCGCTCGGCAAGGCGAGCCGGCCGCGGTCGAGGACGAAGCCTTCGAGCCGGCTCGGCCGGCGGCGGATCGTCGGAAGGCCGAAGCGCGAGCCCTTCCTCGCGAACTTCTCGTCGAGATGGGCGAGGAACACCCCGGTCAAATCGCCAACCGTTTTGGCGTGAAGGAAATAATGGCGCATGAAGCGCTCGACCGGCGACTTGCCCGGTCGGTCGGCATAGCGCATCCGCGCCGCGATCTCGCGCTGATAGTCGAAGGTCAGGCGCTCCTCGGCCCGGCCGGCGACGAAGTGGAGATGGCAGCGCACCGCCCACAAAAAGCGCTCGGCGCGCTGGAACTGGTGCAATTCGGTCGCGGAGAGCAGTCCGACCTCGACGAGATCGGCCACTTTCGTCACCTGATAGGCATATTTGCCGATCCAGAAGAGCGTGTGGAGGTCGCGAAGCCCGCCCTTGCCCTCCTTGACGTTGGGCTCGACGACGTAGCGGCTGTCGCCCATCCGCCGGTGGCGGGCGTTTCGCTCCTCGAGCTTCTCGGTGACGAAGCTCTTCGCCTTGCCGGCGACAACCTCCTTCCAGAAGCGCGCCTGGACCTCGTCGAACAAAGGCTCGTCGCCCCACAGCCAGCGGCCCTCCAGCACGGCGGTCCGCACGGTGTGATCGGTGGAAGCGAGCTCGATCAGCTCGTCCGCCGACCGGGTCGAGGGACCGAGCTTCAGGCCGAGATCCCAGAGGAGATACAGGACGGCCTCGACCGCCTGCCTCGCCCACCGGCCGGGCTTGGAAGGCGTGACGAAGGCGATGTCGACGTCGGAATGAAGCGCCATTTCCCCGCGGCCGTAGCCGCCGACGGCGAGAATCAGCAGCCGGTCGGCCCGGCGCGGCGGCGGAAGGGCGCCAACGGCATGGTCGAAGGCCAGTCGGACGATCTGGTCAGTCAGGAAGGCGTAGGCGGCGGCGGTCTCGCTTCCCGCATAGGGCTTGTCGTCGAGCCGCCGGCTTATTTCCGCCCGCCCCCCGGCCAGCGCCTGCTTGAGGATCGCCGCCGCCGAGTCGGGCGCCGAAGCGAGCGAGTCGGCGAGCGCGCGCCGGTCGACGATCGAGCGCTTGTCGGGGACGGAGGCGAAACGCGTCGCCATCAGCCCTCGCCGGCGGCGAGCCGCTTCAGCCGGTAGACCAGCTCCAGCGCCTCGCGCGGGCTGAGGGAGTCGGCGTCGACGTCCGCCAGCGCCGACTGCAGCGGGTCGGGCGCTTCCTCCTCCTGCTGGGCGACCGCCGCGAACAGCGGAAGGTCGTCCAGGCCGGCGGCGATCCCCCCGGTGGCGGCGCGCCCCCGCTCGAGCTTGGCCAAAACCGATTTGGCGCGGGCGAGGACCGGCGCCGGCAGCCCCGCGAGCTTGGCGACCGCCAGCCCGTAGCTCCGGTCCGCCGGGCCTTTCGCAACTTCGTGCAGCAGCACGAGGTCGCCCTTCCATTCGCGCGCCCGGACATGGTGGAGCGAGAGGGCGTCGAGCCGCTCGGCGAGCCTCGTCAGCTCGTGATAATGGGTTGCGAACAGGCAGCGGCAGCGGTTGCGGTCGTGGATCGCCTCGGTCACCGCCCAGGCGATTGCGAGGCCGTCATAGGTGGAGGTTCCCCGCCCGACCTCGTCGAGGATAACGAAGCTTCGCTCGGTGGCCTGGCTGAGGATGGCGGCGGTTTCGACCATCTCGACCATGAAGGTCGATCGGCCCCGGGCGAGATTGTCTGAGGCTCCGACCCGGCTGAACAGCCGGTCGACCAGGCCCAGGGTGGCGCGGGCGGCCGGGACGTACGAACCTGCTTGGGCGAGGACGGCGATCAGGGCGTTCTGGCGAAGGAAGGTCGACTTGCCGCCCATATTCGGCCCGGTGACCAGCCAAAGCCGCTCCTCCTCGGAAAGGCCGCAATCGTTGGCGACGAATCGTGCGCCCGAGGCACGAAGCGAATCCTCGACCACCGGATGGCGGCCGCCCTCGATGTCGAAGCAATTGTGGCCTGCGAAGCCGGGCCTCGACCAGCCTCCTTCGACGGCCCGCTCGGCGAGCGCGGCCGCGACGTCGAGCCGGGCGAGGGCGTCGGCGGCCGCCGCGATCGGCTCCGCGCGGGCGAGCGCCGCGCCCGTCAGCTCTTCCAGGTGCGCGGCTTCGGCGGCGAGCGCGTGCGCCCCGGCCTGGCCCACCCTCATAGCCTGCTCGTGCAGGTCCGGAGCGTTGAAGCGCACCACGCCCGCAAGAGTCTGGCGATGGGTGAATCCCGAATCCACCGCCATCAGCGGGTCGGCATGCCGCGCCGGGACCTCGATATGGAAGCCGAGCACTCCGTTGTGCCGAATCTTGAGCGTGGCGATTCCGGTCTGCTGGCGGTAGCGGGCCTCGAGCACCGCGATCGCCCGCCGCCCCTCCCCGCCCGTCGCCCGCAGATCGTCCAGCGCCGAGTCATAGCCTTCCGCGATATAGCCGCCCTGGGCGGAATCGACCGGCGGCGACGGGACGAGCGCCCGATCGAGCAGGTCGGTGAGCTCTCCATGGCCGGTCAATGCCGGCAGGAGCGAGGCCAGCAAAGGCGGCGGATCGGGCAGGGCCGTCAGCCGGCCGTGGAGTCGGCGCGTCTCGTTGAGCCCGTCGCGAAGCTGTCCGAGGTCGCGCGGGCCGCCGCGCCCCGCGACGAGACGCCCGAGCGCCCTGCCCACGTCGGGAAGCGCCCTGAGCTGGCGCCGGAGCGATTCGCGAAGGCCGGAATCGCCTTCGAGCAAAGCGACGAGGTCCAGCCGAGCCTCGATCGCCCCCCGGTCGAGCAGCGGGGCTCCGAGATCGGCGGCGAGCAGCCGGGCGCCGGCCCCGGTGACGGTCCGGTCGACCGCATGGAGAAGGCTTCCGGATCGCCCTCCCGCCGCGGCCTGGGTCAGCTCCAGGCTCTCGCGGGTCGCCGCGTCGATCATCATATGGTCGCCCGAGGCGCGGGCCACCGGCGGGCGAAGGAAGGGCAGGGACTCCTTGGCGACCTCATCGAGATAGGAGAGGAGGCCGCCCGCCGCGCACAAGGCGGCCCGGTCGAAGGCGCCGAAGCCATCCAGGGTCGCGACCCCGAACCTTTCCTTCAGCCGGCGCTCGGCGGCGAGGCTGTCGAACCCGCCTTTGCGCTCGGTGATCTCGAGGTCGGCGATCGGCTCGGCGGCGACGATCTCGGCGGCGCCCAGCCGGGCAAGCTCGGCGTCGAGCGCGGCCGGAGCGATCGACCCCAGCTCGAATCGGCCGGTGGAGACGTCCGCGGCGGCGAGGCCGAAACGCTCGCCGGCCCGGGCCACGGCCACCAGCCAGTTGGAGGCCCGGGAATCGAGCAAGGCCTCCTCGGTGAGCGTCCCGGCGGTGACGACCCGGACGATGGCCCGGTTGACCACCGACTTGGCGCCGCGCTTCCTAGCTTCCGCCGGATTCTCGGTCTGCTCCGCGATGGCGACCCGATGCCCGCCGCGGATCAGCCGGGCGAGATAGGCCTCGGCGGCGTGGATCGGGACCCCGCACATCGGGATCGGCTCTCCCTCATGCTCGCCGCGGGCGGTAAGGGCGATGTCGAGGCACGCCGCCGCCGCCTTGGCGTCATCGAAGAAGAGTTCGAAGAAGTCGCCCATCCGGTAGAAGAGCAGGCAATCGGCGGCCTCCGCCTTGAGCGCGAGATATTGCGCCATCATCGGGGTGGGGGCGGTTGCGGTCTTCGCCTGTGTGGCCATGCAAGCGAGGTTAGAGGGTTGGAGGCCGGCATGGAACCGTCATCCCGGCGAAAGCCGGGACCTCGAGTCGAGAAATCTCGGCGGGCCTCCCCGAGGCCCCGGCTTTCGCCGGGGTGACGGAACCGCACTGCGCTTGCCGCGCTCCGCCCTCAGGTCCTACAGACCCCCCAAATCAGGGAGAGAGCCGCATGAGCGAAGGCAGCAATGTCAAATTCTCCGAGCAGGAGGCGCTCGACTTCCACACGATGGGCGGGCGGCCCGGGAAGATCGAGATCATCGCCTCCAAGCCGATGGCGACTCAGCGCGACCTCAGCCTCGCTTATTCTCCGGGAGTCGCGGTCCCTGTGCGGGCGATCGCCGAGGATCCCTCCAAGGCCTATGATTATACCGCCAAGGGCAATCTCGTCGCAGTCATCTCGAACGGAACCGCCATCCTCGGCCTCGGCAATCTCGGGGCGCTGGCTTCGAAGCCGGTGATGGAAGGCAAGGCGGTATTGTTCAAGCGCTTCGCCGACGTCGACGCCATCGACCTCGAGCTCGACACCGAGGATACCGACGCCTTCATCGACGCCGTGGCTTTGATGGGGCCGAGCTTCGGCGGGATCAACCTCGAGGACATCGCCGCCCCGGCCTGCTTCATCATCGAGCAGACGCTTCGCGAGCGGATGAACATTCCGGTCTTCCACGACGACCAGCACGGCACCGCGATCATCACCGCCGCGGGCCTGATCAACGCCTGCTACCTCACCCGGCGCGAGCTCAGGGACATAAGGGTGGTGGTGAACGGGGCGGGAGCGGCCGCGATCGCCTGCACCGAGCTGATCAAGGCGATGGGCGTCCGCAACGACCATGTCATCATGTGCGACCGCAAGGGGGTCATCTGGCAGGGCCGCGAAGGGCTCGACCAGTGGAAGTCCGCCCATGCGGTGATCACCGACGCACGGACCCTGGAAGAGGCGCTGGTCGGAGCCGACGTCTTCCTCGGCCTGTCGGCGGCGGGCGCCCTCAAGCCGGAAATGGTCGTCGCGATGGCGCCCCAGCCGATCATCTTCGCAATGGCCAATCCCGATCCGGAGATCAGCCCACCCGACGCCAAGGCGGCGCGGCCGGACGCGATCATCGCCACCGGACGCTCCGATTATCCCAACCAGGTCAACAACGTACTGGGCTTCCCCTTCATCTTCCGGGGGGCGCTCGATGTGCGCGCGACCACGATCAACGACGAGATGAAGATCGCCGCCGCCGAGGCTCTGGCGGAGCTCGCCCGCCAGCAGGTGCCCGAGGAGGTCGCCGCCGCCTATGGCGGCAAGGCGCACAGCTTCGGGCCTGACTACATCATCCCGGCGCCCTTCGACCCGAGGCTGATGGAGATCGTGCCCGCGGCCGTGGCGAAGGCGGCGATGGCGAGCGGGGTCGCCCAGATCCGGATCGACGACATGGATGCGTACCGGATCCGGCTGAGGTCGCGGCTGAACCCGACAACCTCGGTTCTGAGCCTCGCCCACGAAGCGGCGCGGACGGATCCCAAGAGAATCATCTTCGCCGAGGGCGACGAGGAGGTGGTTCTGCGAGCCGCGATAGCCTTTCGCGACGGCGGCTACGGAGTCCCGGTCCTGGTCGGCCGCGACGACGTCCACGACCGGCTTCGAGCCCTCGGAATCGACGATCCGGAGAGCTTCGAGCTGATCAACAGCCGCACCTACGGCCGGGTGCCGGAGATGGTCGACTATCTCTACAAGCGCCTCCAGCGCCGGGGCTATCTCCAGCGCGAGATCGAGCGGATGGTGAACCAGGACCGCAACACCTTCGCCGCTCTCCTCCTCGCGCTCGGCGAGGGCGACGCCCTGATCACCGGTGTGACCCGCCCCTACGCGCAGAGCCTGAGGCAGATGCAGCGGGTCCTCGACGCCAAGGCGGGGATGACCCCGTTCGGACTCCACGTCATGGTCGGCCAGTCGCACACCAGCTTCATCGCCGACACCACCGTCACCGAACGTCCGAGCGGCGAGCAGCTCGCCGACATCGCCGTCCACACCGCCCAGGTCGCCCGGCGAATGGGCCACGAGCCTCGAGTGGCCTTCCTCTCTTATTCCAATTTCGGAGACCCGGAGGGCACCTATCTCGAGCGGATCCGCGAAGGCGTGAAGGTGCTCGGCAAGCGCTCCGACGTCGACTTCGAATATGAAGGCGAGATGTCGCCCGACGTCGCGCTCAACCCCGCCATGGCCCGGGTCTACCCCTTCAGCCGGCTCACCGGACCCGCCAATGTGCTGGTCATGCCGGGCCTCCAGACCGCCAACATCTCGGCCAAGCTCCTTCGCGAGCTTGGCGGCGACGCGGTGATCGGCCCGATCCTGGTCGGGATGGAGCAACCGGTCCAGATCGCCGCGATGACGGCGAGCGCTTCGGATCTGGTGACACTGGCGGTCCTGGCGGGGAGCGGGGTCGTACGCTGACCTCCCGTCATCCCGGCGAAAGCCGGGACCTCAGGACAAGAAGTCTCGGCGGGTCTCCCCGAGGTCCCGGCTTTCGCCGGGATGACGGGGGCCTCAGTTCGGCGAGTTGGGCCCGCCTCCGCCGGTGGGAGTGCTCATCCCGCCGGCGCCGACCGCTCCGATATTGCCGAACAATTCGTCCCAGATGCTCATGTTGCGGCCGAGGGTGGGAGTCTTGTCGCCCGACGGGTTGATCGAGACGATCTGCTCCATGCCCTTGCGTTCGACCGAGGCGACGTTGCCGGCCGGGTCGAAGCGGACGTGGAGAACCGTCTGCTGGTTCACCCGCGGATGGTTGAAGGCGAAATTCTTTGTCCGGCGGGAAACGTAATACCAGTCGTTCTGGTCGAACGTTCCGGTGAAGGTGGGCCGGCCCAGCGTGTTCTGCACCGAATCCTTGTTGTCGACTCCGGGCTGGACCGCGCTCACCAGCGTCTCGTCGACGAGATAGCCCTGGAGGTCCTGAGTCTTGGTGCAGCCGGCGCTCGCCAGTCCCGCCGCAACGGCGATCAGCAATGCCGCTTTTCGTCCCGAAACCATCATATTGGAAAAAACTCCGTAAAACCGGCCGGCGCGAAGCCCGAGCGCCGGTGCCTGCCTTGCCGGCAGGGCCAGGCCCTCCAATATCCGAGAAAAGCTGAACGGCGCAAGTACGGCGCCCATCGACGAGGAGACCTTCACTGGCCCTGCTTTCCCGGCTGTTCGGCGATCGGCGCGAGCGCGCCGCCCTGAGACCGCTCTACGACGCTCTGGTCGCCGCCGCCCGCGATCCCGCCTGGTATCGCGACGGCGGGGTGCCCGACACGCTCGAGGGCCGCTTTGACATGCTCGCCACCATCGTCGCACTGGCCCTCATCCGGCTCGAGGCCGAAGGCGATCGGGCCAGGGCGGAATCGGTGGCGCTCACCGAAATCTTCATCGACGACATGGACGGCACGTTGCGCCAGATCGGAATCGGCGACTTCGTGGTCGGCAAGCATGTCGGAAAGCTGGTCGGAGCGCTGGGCGGGCGGCTCGGAGCGTTGCGCGACGCCTTGCCCGACCAGGCCGCCCTCGAGCCGGCGGTACGGCGCAACGTCTTCCGCGACGGACCGGCTTCGGACGTCGAGGTCGCCTGGGCCGCGGCCCGGCTTAGAGGCCTCCACGAACGGCTTGCGGCGACGGCGGTGGAACCGTTGCTGGCCGGGGCGTTTCCCTTTCCGTGAACGAATTCAGCCGCCTCTACCGGGTCGAATCCTTGTCCGGCGAGCCGCTCCGGGTCGTGATCGAAGCCGATCGTGACGAATGCGAGGCGCTGGCCCGGCGCTTCGGGCTCGTCGCTCTGGCCGGCCTCGCCGCCGAAGCGGAGCTTCGCCGCTCCGGCGACGGCGCCGCCGCCGTCGGCACGCTTCGGGCGAAGGTGACTCAAAGCTGCGTCGCGTCCGCCGAACCGGTCGAGGCGGAGGTGGCGGAGGATTTCCGGGTGGATTTCCGGCCTTCGCCCGCCGAGGCCCGGCCGGAGGAAGAGCTGGAGCTCGGCGAGGGCGAACTCGACGTCGTCTTCTACGAAGGCGGAGCGATCGACCTCGGAGAGGCGGTCGCTCAGAGCCTTCTCCTCGGCCTCGACCCCTATCCGCGCTCCCCGGCGGCCGAAGCCGCGCTCAGGGACGCCGGCGTGAAGAGCGAGGAGGAAGCGCGGGTCGAATCGAGCCCCTTCGCCGCGCTCGCAGCGCTCAAGGACAAGCTGGAGAAGTGATTTGCCTCCCTGCGGCGAAGCCGTGGGGAGGGGGACCACCCGAAGGGTGGTGGAGGGGTAACTGGCAGAAGCCTGCGCCAATTACCCCTCCACCCCGCTACGCCAAAGGCGTAGTTTATCCTGAGCGCCGCCGCAGGCGGCGTCGAAGGGCGGGGTCCCCCTCCCCATCTTCGATGGGGAGGCAAGATCAAAACGGAACGTCGTCGTCCAGGTCGCTGTCGAAGGCCGGCGCGGGCCTGGACTGGGGCCGCGACCCGCCGCCGCCGCTTCCGCCGAAACCGGAGCTTCCGCCATCATAGCCGCCGCCATATTCGTCACCCCCGCCGCCTCCGCCGCCGCCGCCACCGCCGCGGCTGTCGAGGAGGACGAGCTCGCCGCGGAAGCGCTGGAGCACGATCTCGGTCGAATAGCGGTCGGCGCCCGACTGGTCGGTCCATTTGCGGGTCTGGATCTGGCCCTCGAGATAGACCTTGGAGCCCTTGCGCAGATAGGATTTGGCGACCCGGCCCAAATTCTCGTTGAAGATGACGACCCGGTGCCACTCGGTCCGCTCCTGGCGGTTGCCGTCCTTGTCCTTCCAGTTCTCGGAAGTGGCGACTCGCAGGTTCACGACTTCGCCGCCGTTGTTGAGCGAGCGGCTCTCGGGGTCGTCACCGAGATTTCCGACCAATATGACCTTGTTGACGCCCGCCATCGCTCATCCTTCCGTACGTTTCGGCTTCGCCCGCGGACATAAGCGAGGCGGGTGGAACGCGCTATCCGATTTCGGGAATTATCCCCAGCTCTCGTCGCCCGTCATCCGTCGTCATCCCGGCACCCCTCGTCATCCGGCCTTCGCCGGACCTTTGCTTTACCCTTGCGAAGCGCTCGGAGACAAAGCCCCTCCCCTTCAGGGGAGGGGTTGGGGTGGGAATGTGGGGGAGAATGTTCGCCGAGGCCGGTGAGGCGAGCAGACAACCCCCACCCCAACCCCTCCCCTGAAGGGGAGGGGCTAGCACCCAGCGACTTATGCAAAGGTCCCGCCTTCGCCGGATTGACGAGTCTAAGCCGTCGCGAGCTTGCCCGGCCCCCGCCGGTTGCGAGCGAACCCTAGCAGCAGCACCGCCAGCGTCGCCAACTGAGCCAGCAGCCCCTCCAAAGTCGGATACAGGCCCAGTATCTCCACCCGCGGCGCCCAGCCGAGCGGGGTAACCCCGATCATCCCGGCCTCCTGGAGCGCGGCCACGCCCTTGCCGGCGAGCACCACGGCAAGGACCGCGATCAGCGCGGAGCTGTAGGCGAAGAACTTGGCGATCGGCAGCTTGCGGCTGAACCGGAGCATCAGAACGGCGATCAAGGCGAGCAAGGCCGCGGCGGTCGCGGCCCCTCCGAGCAAGGGCGCGAGCCGGCCTTCGGCCGAGAGGGCCGCGAAGAACAGGATGGTCTCGAACACCTCGCGATAGACCGCGATGAACGAGAGCGCGAACAGGAACCAGGCCGACTTCTTCGAAAGCGCCGCTCCGACCTTCTCTCGGATGTAGCGCTGCCATTCGTCGGCCTGCGCCTTGCCGTGCATCCAGATTCCGACGAGGATCAGTATCGCCGCCGCGAGGATCGATCCGAAGCCTTCGGTGAGCTCGCGGCTTGCGCCGCTGATCGAGACGAGGTGGGTTGCCGCCCACCAGGTCGCGACTCCGCCGGCGAGCGCCGCGATCCAGCCTAGATGGACCGGCCGGACCATCTCCGCCCGGTCGGCCTTGCGAAGGAAGGCGAGCATCGCGACGACGATGAGCAGCGCCTCGAGCCCTTCGCGGAGAAGGATCGTGAAGGCGCCGAGGAAGGTGGAGGCGGCGCTTCCCTCTTCGGGCGCGAGCGCCCGCTCGGTCTCGTCGAACAGCGAGTCCAGCGCTTCGACCCGCTGCCGCACTTCCGCGGGATCGCGGCCGCCGGAGATTGCGGCTCGAAGCTCGCCCATCGCCTTTTCGACCCGCGCCATCAGCCGGGAATCGCGGGCGGCAAGCATCGGCTCCACCGGCTCGAAACCGTCCAGATAGGCGGACAAAGCGAGTTCGGTGGCGCCTTTCCGGTCGCCTTTCTCATAGGCGGCGAGGCTTTGGGCAAGGCGCTCGCGGGCGACGTCGAGGGTCGAGCCGCCCTGCTGCCCGATCGCGGAGGGGCTGCTCCTCAGGAAAGCGATCACCGCCGGCGCCTTGTCCGGGCCGATCCGGGCGGCGAGGGCCGATTCGCTGAGCCCGGTCAGTGCCGCGGAATCGGGGACGAGCGCTCGAACGGCCGGATCGCCCTCCCAGATCCGGCGCCCCTGCTCGGCCAGCGCCGCCGGATAGGCGAACCGGCCGGCGGCGTAGGCCAGAGCCCATTTGTCCTCCTCGGGCAGGTGGCGGAAGCTCGGCATCGCCGTGCCTTCGAGCCCCTGATCGATGACCTGGTAGAGCCCGAAGAGGCTTCGCTCCCGGGCCCTTTCGCGGTCGGTGAAGGCGATCGGCGGCGGGTCGAGGGTCGCCGCGATCGGAGTCTTCGCGTCGCCGTTGACGCCATGGCAACTCGCGCAATTTTCCGCGTAGAGCGCCGAACCCCGCTTCAGGTCCGGCATCCGGCTGGGCGCGAGCGGCACGGGATAGGCCGCGATCAGCTCCCCGGCCAGGGCCCGGGCCTGCTTCTCTATCTCCGGCGGAGGCGCCTTGCGCCCGACCGAGGCCTGGAGCGCGGCGGCGTCCGCGACGAGCTTCGCCTTGGCCGGCTTCCCCGGGAGCGCCGCGAGCCGGTCGCGCACCGACGAAGTGAATTCCGACATCTCCTTATATTCGGCCTCGTTGACGACCCGCCCGTCCCGCACCGCCTCGCGGTAATCGACGGCGACATAGTCGAGCAGTCGCCAGGTCGTCTGGACCTCGGCACTCCGGGCGGCGGCCGGCACGGCGCCGAGCAGGGTGAGCAGGCACAGAAGCAGGGGCGCGATGCGGTGGAACATGCCTCCGGGCTATCCTAGTTGCAATTGATTATCAATAACGATTGGCCGCGCCCCGTCATGCCGGCGAAAGCCGGAAAACCGCGGCGAGCCTGCGTGACTTTCTCGGCCCGAGGCTCCGGTTTCCGGGTTCCCAACCGAATCGGCCCCAGGAATTTCAACGACTTAGAAATTGGTGCCTGACACCAATTTCGGGGTCCTCTCCCGGAATGGCGGTTATCGCTTGGCAAGCGGCGCGGGCGAGCTAGGGTCCGACGAAAGGGGATGTAAGATGCATCGACGCCTGCCGATCCTGCTCACCGCTACCATGATGTTCGCCGCCGCTGCTCCGCTACCCGCCCAGACGCCCGAGCGCCGGGTCGAACGGGTGCTCGCCAAAACCCCGGTCATCGACGGCCACAACGATCTCCCCTGGGAGATCCGCGACAATTACGACTTCTGGCGCAAGCCGCTCGACCTCGATGCCGACACATCGCGGCTCGAAGCCCGGCTCCAGACCGATCTTCCCCGGATGAAGAGGGGCGGGGTAGGGGCGCAATTCTGGTCGGTCTGGATCCCCGCCGAGCTGAAGGGCGACGAGGCGATCAGGGTCACGCTCGAGCAGATCGACATCGTCCAACGGATGGTCGAACGCTATCCCGCCCGGCTCGAAATGGCGTCCACCGCCGCCGACATCCGTCGAATCCAGAAGGCCGGCCGGATCGCCTCGCTGATCGGAGTCGAGGGCGGCCACCAAATCGGCAATTCGCCCGCGGCGCTCCGCCAGTTCCACGCGCTCGGCGCCCGCTACATGACCCTCACTCACTCGAAGAACAACGACTGGGCCGATTCGGCGACCGACGATCCGGCCCATGACGGACTCACTGCGTTCGGGAAGGCGGTCGTCCGCGAGATGAACCGGGTGGGAATGATGGTCGACCTCAGCCACGTCTCGCCCAAGACCATGCACGACGCCCTCACCGCCACCCGGGCGCCGGTGATCTTCTCCCATTCCAACGCCCGGGCGCTCATGGACCATGCCCGAAACGTCCCCGACGACGTCCTGAAGCGGCTCCCCGCCAACGGTGGAGTGGTGATGGTGAACTTCTTCCCCGGCTTCATCTCGAACGCCTATCGGCGCCGGGCGGCCGAGCGCGACGCCGAGGACGCCCGGCTGAAGAACCTTTATTCGGGACAGCCCGAGCGCCGGAAGGCGGCGCTCGACGCCTGGGATTCGGCGCATCCCGCGGTCGAGGTGCCGCTGACCGAGGTCGCCGACCATATCGAGCATGTCCGAAAGGTCGCCGGACCGGACCATGTCGGAATCGGCTCCGATTTCGACGGAATCAGCGGCGCCGCTCCCAAAGGGCTGGAGGGCGTCGAGACCTATCCGGTCCTGCTCGCGGAGCTCGCCCGGCGCGGCTGGAGCGACGGCGACCTCGCCAAGCTCGCGGGCGGCAACCTGCTGAGGGCGATGGAGCGGGCGGAGCGGGTCGCGGCGGAGATGAAGGCCGAGCCGCCGCTCATCGCCACGATCGAGATGCTGGACACCAAATAACCCGTCATCCCGGCGAAAGCCGGGACCTCGGGGAGACCCGCCGAGACTTTCCGATCTGAGGTCCCGGCTTTCGCCGGGATGACGACTTAAGGGTCCACCGTCGGGCTCGTATTCACCGCTCCCGCAAGCTCCGCCTCGCCCTCCTCCGGCAACACCTCGCCGTCGAGCTCCAAAGGCGCCCCGATCCACACCGCGTCGAGCAGATGGTCGCGCTTCTGGTTCGTGGTGTTGGGGTGGACCAGGATGCTGAGCCCGCGATTGTTGAGCATCAGCCAGGGCACCAGGCTCGCGAACAGCTCCGGAGCGAAGGCGATCTGGTACATCGCCTTGCTGTGCGGCCCCACCGGCCGGTCCCAGACCGTCCCGAGCCGGACCGCGAAGCGCTGGGCCGCCGCTTCCCGAATCGCCAGCGCGTCCGAGCGCTCCGCCTTCGGATCGAAGTAGACATGGGCGTGGTAGCTCGCGATCTCGGCGATCCGGCGGACCTCCACCCCTTCAGACCGCCGGATAGCGGAGCCGGCCGAGGAACCGGCTCAGCGAGGGGAGCCGCTCCCGGTTGCCGCGCCACTGCGCCTTCACTTTCTCGAACTTCATGACGTCGTCGATCCGGCGGGCGAGAAAGGCCCGGGTCGCCGCCAGGTCCTCGCTCGAATCGTCGAGATAGACGAGGCTGGTCGAGCCGTAGACTCCCATCAGGATCGCGCGCTTGGAATAATGGTTGAAGTCGGTCGCCTTGTCGCCGGCGATCCGCCACATCCGGTCGGCGGCGCGCCAGCCGAGCCGGCCGGCGAGCGGCAGGTTCTGGGGCTGAGCCAGGATCGCCAGCGCCCGGCGGAGCGCTTCCTTGTGCGGGTTGATCACCTCTAGCCGGTACAGGACCAGCCCGGCGATCCGCTCCCTGATCTTCATCGACTCGATCTTCTCGAGCGGGAAGGCGGTCGCCATTCCCCGGTCGATCGCGTCGAACCAGGCGTCGATCATGTCGGTCGCACCGCCCGGGAACGCGAGCCGGGCGCGGGGCGCCGGAACTCCGAGCTCGGCCGCCGCCATGGCAAGCGCCTTGTCGCTCCACCCGTCGAACACGGCGTTGGCGGGGATGAGCGGGCCGAGCGCCATGCGGAGCTCGTCCAGAGTCATCTCGTTGGGGGCGATTTCGGGCATTGCCGGAGAATGATCCTGCCCCAGGAAGGATGCAAGCCCGCTTCGTCGCCCCAGCGAAGGCTGGGGCCCCGGCGGGTGAAAGGCACTGGCGCTTTTCACCCCCTGGGGTCCCAGCCTTCGCTGGGACGACGGGATTATTCTCGTCCCCGCTCCGGCAACCGGATCAGAACCAAGGCCACCGCGATCAGCGCCGCCCCGCCGGCGTCGGCGAGGCTGAACGTCTCGCCATAGGCGAACCGGCCGATCACCGCTCCCGCGGCCGGCTGGGCGAGCAGGCCGAGGCCGACCACCACCGGCGAGAGATAGCCGACCGCGTAGACGAGCAGCCCCTGGCCGACCACCTGGCTCCCGAAGGAGAGGATGAGCAGGTAGGTCCAGTCGTCCGGAACCACCTTCTGGCCGAGCGCCAGCGAGAGCAGCAGCAGGAGAGGGGCGCCCGCCGCGGTGGCGATGGCGAGCACCGGCATCGGCGCCATCGTCTTCCTCGCTCGGTCCACGGCGATCAGATAGCCCGTGTAGAGGAGGCCCGCGGCGAGGGCGAAGAGATCGCCCCTGAAGTTCTTCGGCGAAAGCTCGTAGCTCGATCCCATCAGCAGGGCGGTGCCCGCCGCCGCGAGCACGAGGGCCGCCACCTGCACCGGCCGCGGCAGCCGCTTCAGGATGACGAAGCCGTAGAGGACTAGGACGAAGCTCGAGGCGTTGCCGAACAGGCTCGCATTGGCGAGCTTGGTCAGCCCGATCCCGACATGCCAGGCGGCGAGGTCGACGGCGAGGAAGAGGCCCCCCGCGGCGACCATTGCGACCAGGCTCCACGGCGGCGGCTCCCGCCCCGACTGCTGGCGCCAGGCGAGGAGGAAGAGGAAGGGGATTGCGAGCGCCAGCCTCCAGAAGCCCGAGGCGACCGGCCCGACGTCGGTCAGCCTCACCATCCACGGTCCGAGCGCGAGGATGAGATTGCCGACGATCAGCGCCGGAAAGGCAAAGCGCCCGGCGCCGTCGACAAAGGATGATCGAGGATGCTGCATCTTGGCCCGGACGCCGCTAGGGGTCCGCGCTCCCTCTCGTCAAGGACAGCCAGGATGACTCCGATCGATACCGAAACACCGTTCGGGCTGAGCCTGTCGAAGCCCTTCCCTTTGCGGAGCGCGGAAAGTGTGAAGGTGAGGGCTTCGACAAGCTCAGCCCGAACGGAATTGGAGCTTCAATCCGATTCCGGGAGTATCTGAATGCCGACCCTCTTCGACCCGATCCAGCTGGGCGCGACCCTGTGCCCGAACCGGGTGGTGATGGCCCCGCTGACCCGCGGCCGAGCCACAAGGGAGCATGTCCCGACCGAGCTGATGGTCGAATATTATCGCCAGCGCTCCAGCGCCGGCCTGATCGTCACCGAGGCCACCGGAATGAGCCGGCAGGGCCTCGGCTGGCCCTACGCCCCCGGGATCTGGACCGACGAGCAGAGGGAAGCGTGGAAGCCGGTCGTCGAGGCGGTCCACGAGGCGGGAGGCCGGATCTTCTGCCAGCTCTGGCACATGGGCCGCCTCGTCCATCCCAGCTTCCTCGGCGGCGAGGCGCCCGTCTCGGCCTCGGCCACCACCGCGCCCTACAAGGCCCACACCTACGAAGGCCGCCAGCCTTATGCGCAGGCCCGGCCGCTTCGCTTGGACGAGATACCAAGCCTGCTCGACGATTACGCCAGGGCGGCCGCTTACGCGATCGCTGCGGGGTTCGACGGGGTCCAGCTCCACGCCGCCAATGGCTATCTGATCGACCAGTTCCTCCGCGACGGCACCAACAGCCGCGACGACGATTACGGCGGCCCCATCGAGAACCGGATCCGGCTGCTCACGCAAGCGACCCGCGCCATCGCCGACATAGTGGGACCGGAGCGGATTGCGGTCCGCCTCTCCCCGAACAGCGAGACCCAGGGCTGCGAGGACAGCGACCCGGAAGCCCTGTTCACCGCCGCCGCCTCCGCATTGGCGCAGATCGGGATCGCCTTCCTCGAGCTCCGCGAGCCCGGGCCCGAGGGAACCTTCGGCAAGTCCGACGTCCCGCCGGTCGCCCCCGCCATCCGAAAAATCTTCCCTGGGCCGCTCATCCTCAATTCCGACTTCAACCTGGAAAGCGCCCAGGCCGCGCTCGAGGAGGAGCGGGCCGACGCGATCAGCTTCGGAAGGCCCTTCATCTCCAACCCGGACCTTCCGGCCCGGCTTGCCAACCGGATCGACCTCGCGCCCGACGTGATGGCGACCTGGTACAGCCAGGGCGCCGAAGGCTACACGGATTATCCGGAAGCGCACGCCCCCGCCGAGTGAGCGCGCAGGAAGCGAATTCCTCCCCCAGCTTGCTGGGGGAGGGGGACCGCGCGAAGCGCGGTGGAGGGGTAATCCGGACTCGGAAATGCCCCTCCACCACGACGCTTCGCGCCGCGGTCCCCCTCCGAGCAAGCTGGGGGAGGAGCTAGACCAGCCTCAACGCGCTCACCCCCACGAACACCCCGATCGCCAGGAACAGGGCACCCAGCCCGATCCTTATCCCCTTGAGCGGCGCGTTCTTCGAGAGCGAGTCGCCGAGCAGCGCCGCCGGAACGCTCGACGCCATGATCCCCGCGGTCGCGCCCGCCGCGGCCAGTGCGAAGGCGTCGAACCGGGCGGCGAGGGCGAAGGTCAGGAACTGGGTCTTGTCGCCGAACTCGAGGACGAAGAAGGACGCGGCCGCGACCAGGAAGGGTCCGGCCCCCGAGGTGCCGGCCGATTCATAGGGCTTGGGCCGGATCAGCCCGGCGATCCCGGCGAAGACCAAAGCGAGTGCGACCAGCAGCGACAGAGCCCGAAGGACGATCATGTCGTGGACGAGAATTCCGCCGAACGCCGCGATCAGGCTGTTGGCGAGGGCCGCGACCATCACTCCGGCGAGGATCGGCAGCGGCCGCCGGTAGCGAACCGCAAGGGCGATGACGAGCAGCTGGGTCTTGTCCCCCCATTCGCCCAATGCGGCGGCGACGAAGCTGGTGATAAGGGCGTCCAAGGTTTCAGCCGGGCAAATCTTAGCCGAAAAGCCGGACCGAGACCGAGGCCAGCATCGCTTCCGCGGCGCTCTCCTCCATCCGCTCGCAGCCGATCGCGTCCTGGAGCCGTCCGAGATAGAGCGCGCGCGGGCAGCCGCCGCGATCCTCGGCCACCGCCCGCTCCAGCGCCTCGGCGACCCGGACGACCGGAATGAGCCCATAGGCCGCGGCGAGGCTTTTGATCCCGGCGACGCTGTCGGCGAAGTCGCGCGCCGACAGGCGCCTCGCCGACTGCAGCCCGGCGAGCCGCTCGCAAAGCTCGGCCCTGACCAGCATCATCCCATCCGATTGCGCCCGCATGTCCCCGCTCCCGCTGTGGATCGCGACGACGATGCGCCCTTATGGTTACCGCTTCGTTAAAGCGCGGAGACGCTAAAAAGAATCGGTTCGCACAAAGAACACGAAGAACACGAAGAATCCGCGAAGCGGCCTATCTCACGGCCAATTCGAAAAGGCCGCGACGCCGACGCCCGCCCGACCCCTTCGTGCTCTTCGTGTGCTTTGTGCGAACCAAATAGCGGCCTTCGGCCAGGGATCGGCGGTGGGGGGCAATGACTAATCCCTGGCCGGCGTCGTCCTCGCCGAAGTCCGATAGAATGGTTTCACACAAAGACACGAAGGCACAAAGATTTCCGCGAAGCGGCCCGGCTTTCGGCCGGTTCGAAAGCGCCGCGAGGCCGGTGCTCGCCCGGGCGCCTTTGTGCCTTTGTGTCTTTGTGTGAACCAATTGCGGCCTTCGGCCGCGGCAGGACGCTCGCGGCTACGCTCCCGCGCGTCCGCTCAGTTCGTGCCCACCAGGGTCACGGTCTGCGTATTCGAAGCCGAAGGCGCCCCGAAAGCCGGTCCCCTTTGCTGCTCCGTTCCCATCGCGTCGTAGATCGCCCTAGCGGCGGTGGCGATGACGGCCGGGCGGTTGGAGCCGCCGCGCGCGAAGAAGGCGACCGCGATCCGGCGCCCGTCGGGCCTGGTCAGGAAACCGACGTCGCCCGTATAGCCGGAAAGAGTGCCGGTCTTGTGCTCCACGGTCGCCCCGGGGGGAAGGATCCCGCGGATCCGGTTGGAGCCGGTGGCGCAACGCCGCATCATGTCGCGAAGCAGGGACCGGCTCTGGGCCGTCAGCGCGCCCTCGCCGTCGATCAGCCGGAGCAGGCCGAGCATCGCGATAGGCGTGCTCGAATCGCGGACGTCGTGCAGGTCCCTTCGGTCGCTGAGCAGCTGGGCGATCGTCCGGTCCACCCGGATTCCGCTCAGGCCGTGGCCGCGCAACCAATTGTCGATGGCTCCGGGACCGCCCAGGGTCGCCATCAGCAGGTCCGTGGCGCGATTGTCGCTGTGGGTGATCATCGCATCCATCAGCTTCACCGCCGGCAGGCCGGCGACGGGATCGTCGAGGGTCCGCCGGCCGGAATCCACTTCCGCGAGATAGGCCGCCGCAACCGCGATCTTCATCGTGCTCGCCATCGGAAAGGCTTGGCTCCCGTTGAAGCTGATCGTTTCCCCGGTCTTGAGGTCGAGCGCCGCGATTCCGTATTCGCCCGGATTCTCCGAGGCCATGGCCGCGAGCCGCTGCTCGAGCGAGCGCAGGCGCGGATTGTCCTGGGCCCAGGCAGGTTGCCCGACAAGGACCAGCAGGGTTGCAAGCAGGCCGAAAAATCGCATCCGGGGCACCTCATGGCGGCCGTCCTTCGCTGCCCGCGGCAGCCGGGACGGGAAAAAACGGTAACGGCCAGCATAGCCTCGGTTCGGCCGGAAGCTATGAACGCATTTTGGTTAATGCGCGGGTTCGTCGCAGCTTTGGCTCCTTACGGCGCTGCGACGGGGCGCGAGGGCTCGCTCGGCCTCGGATCCGTCTTTCCGCTTCCCGGGCTCGGGAAGGCGCCCGCCCTTGACAGCGCCCCCGCTTCGCGGCAGAGGCGGCCGGGCATATGAGCGGCGGGGACGCCGCTTTATTTTTTTTCGAAACCCCGAATTTGAGAGGCTGTCATGGCCAAGCCGACCACGGTCAAGATCAAGCTCGTCAGCACCGCCGACACCGGCTTCTATTATGTGACGAAGAAGAATCCCCGGAACATCACCGAGAAGATGACCTTCCGCAAATACGACCCCGTCGTGCGCAAGCACGTCGACTTCAAGGAAGCGAAGATCAAGTGACAAGGCGCCCCTGAGCAGCGCCGTGGTCGCGTAGCGACCGCGGCGCTGCTCAGGGAGTCGCCGCAGTCCGGCCGGCGGGGCAGCCGGCCCAGACGGCTGAGCCCGTCCGACGTCACGGCCGCCCGTGACGTCTTTTTTCCTCCCCTCCGAACCCCAGGCGTCGAATCATACCCGAAACCGCCCTGCCGCGGCCGAAGGCCGCAATTTGGTTCACACAAAGCCACAAAGCCACAAAGGGGCCTGGCGAGCGACGGCGTCCCCGCCTTTCGGGATGGCGTGAGAAAAGCCGCTTCGCGGAATCTTTGTGCCTTTGTGCCTTTGTGTGAACCATCTTCTATCGGGCCGGCGGAGAAGGACGCGGGAGCCGGCCGCTATGGGAAATCGGTGCCAGGCACCAATTTCTAAGCCGTTGAAATTCTTGGTCCCATAATCACCGCACGCGCCGCGGCGAAGGCCGCAATTTGATTCACACAAAGACACAAAGGCACAAAGAGGCCTGGCGAGCGACGGCGTCCCCGCCTTTTCGGAATGGCCGTGAGACAAGCCGCTTCGCGGAATCTTTGTGCCTTTGTGCCTTTGTGTGAACCATCTTCTATCGGGCCGGCGGAGAAGGACGCGGGAGCCGGCCGCTATGGGAAAATCGGTGCCAGGCACCAATTTCTAAGCCGTTGAAATTCTTGGTCCCATAATCACCGCACGCGCCGCGGCGAAGGCCGCAATTTGGTTCACACAAAGACACAAAGGCACAAAGAGGCCTGGCGAGCGACGGCGTCCCCGCCTTTCGGGATGGCCGTGAGACAAGCCGCTTCGCGGAATCTTTGTGCCTTTGTGTCTTTGTGTGAACCCATCTTCTATCGGGCGGCGAAGATGGACACGGGAGCCGGCCGCTATGGGAAAATCGGTGCCAGGCACCAATTTCTAAGCCGTTGAAATTCTTGGTCCTATAATCGCCGCACGCGCCGCGGCGAAGGCCGCAATTTGATTCACACAAAGGCACAAAGGCACAAAGAGGCTCAGCGAGCGACGGCGTCCCGGCCTTTTCGGAATGGCCGTGAGACAAGCCGCTTCGCGGAATCTTTGTGCCTTTGTGCCTTTGTGTGAACCCATCTTCTATCGGGCCGGCGGAGAAGGACGCGGGAGCCGGCCGCTATGGGAAAATCGGTGCCAGGCACCAATTTCTAAGCCGTTGAAATTCTTGGTCCCATAATCGCCGCACGCGCCGCGGCGAAGGCCGCAATTTGGTTCACACAAAGACACAAAGGCACAAAGAGGCCTGGCGAGCGACGGCGTCCCCGCCTTTCGGAATGGCCGTGAGACAAGCCGCTTCGCGGAATCTTTGTGCCTTTGTGTCTTTGTGTGAACCCATCTTCTATCGGGCCGGCGGAGAAGGACGCGGGAGCCGGCCGCTATGGGAAAAATCGGTGCCAGGCACCAATTTCTAAGCCGTTGAAATTCTTGGTCCCATAATCACCGCACGCGCCGCGGCGAAGGCCGCAATCTGGTTCGCACAAAGGACACAAAGAGCAAAAAGGGGCCGAGCGGGCGGCGGCGCAGCGGCCTTCTCGAATCGCTATGAGACAAGCCGCTTCGCGGACTCTTGGTGCCCTTCGTGTTCTTCGTGCGAAACCACTTCCTTGGACCTTGGCGCAGGGCAGCGGGCCAGTCGGGCGGGACGCCGCCCCCGGAGCAGGGCCTTCCCTCCCGCGCGCAAACCCGACAAACTGCCGCCATGCCCTGGCCCCCGCTCTGCGAAGCCCGCGACGGTCCGACGATCGCCGCCCTCCATCTCTTCAGCCAGATAGTCGGAAAGGCGGCGGTCGCGCTTCTGCCGTGGCGCAACCACGGCTGGCACGTCACCCTCCGAGTCCACCCGCGCGGCCTCAGGACCGAGCCGCTCTACGGCCCGGGAGGACCGTTCGAGCTCGGGCTGGACCTGGTCGAGCACTTATTCACCTTCGCCGACGGCGCCGCCGTCCACCGCCTGCCGCTTCGCCCGATGAGCGTCGCGCAATTCCACGGCGAAGTCATGGAGCGCCTCAAGTCGGCCGGGCACGAGATCCGGATCCACGGCCGGCCCAACGAACTCGACCCCGCAATCCCCTTCGCAAGGGACCGCGAGATTCGCGCCTATGACCGCGACAGCGCCTCCCGCCTGCTCGGCGCCCTTCTCAACGCCGACCGGATCTTCGGGCTCTTCCGCTCCGGCTTCCTCGGCAAGGCGAGCCCGGTCCATTTCTTCTGGGGCAGCTTCGATCTCGCCGTCACCCGCTTTTCCGGCCGCCCCGCCCCGCTCCACCCGGGCGGGATCCCGCATCTGCCCGACGAAATCACCCGCGAGGCCTATAGCCACGAAGTCTCCAGCGCCGGCTTCTGGCCGGGCGGCGCCGGCGGCGGCGGCGATCCCTTCTTCTATTCCTACGCTTATCCGTCGCCCGAGGGGTTCGGCGCGGCGACGGTGGAGCCGGGGGAGGCCCGTTACGACGAGGCTCTGGGCGAGTTCGTCCTGCCCTATGCGGCCGTCCGGGCCGACGCCGACCTCCTGGCCTTCCTCGAATCCACCTACACCGCCGCCGCCGACCTCGCCCACTGGGACCGCGCGGCGCTGGAATGCGAACCCGGCGTCCCTCGCGCACCGAGGCGCCTCTAAAACGCGCTCTTTCCGGCTGCGCCGATTGGCCTCCGAAGCCATATTG
>DASVSX010000050.1:0-10158 GCA_036387875.1 Allosphingosinicella sp.
GAAGACCACCAAGTCGGCCAAGCCGGCCGAGGTGGAGAAGAAATGGCATCTGATCGATGCGGACGGGCTGGTCGTCGGCCGCCTCGCCTCGATCATCGCCAACATCCTGCGCGGCAAGCACAAGCCGAGCTTCACCCCGCATGTCGATTGCGGCGATCATGTCGTCGTCGTCAACGCCGACAAGGTGCGCTTCACCGGCAAGAAGCTGCAGGACAAGATCTATTACCGCCACACCGGCTATGCCGGCGGAATCAAGAGCGTCACCGCGGGCAAGGTGCTCGAGGGCCGCTTCCCGGAGCGAGTGCTGGAAAAGGCGGTCGAGCGGATGATCCCGCGCGGGCCGCTGGGACGCGACCAGATGCGCGCCCTTCACCTCTACAACGGCACCGAGCATCCGCACGGCGGCCAAAGTCCTGAACCTCTCGACGTGGCGGGCATGAACCGCAAGAACAAGGTGGGTGCCTGATGACCGACAATCGCCAATCCCTCGCCGATCTGGGCGAGCTGACCGGCGCCGCCGCGGCCGCTCTGCCCGCCGCCCCCGAAGCCGCCCCGGCCGCCGACTCTTCGGCCGCCGAGGCTCCGGCGCCCACCGGAAGGCCGGCCGAAGCCGCCGACGACCAGGGCGTCTCGACGCAGGGCCCGCAGATCCAGGCCATCCTTCGCGAGCAGCAGCTCGACAAGCAGGGCCGCGCCTACGCCACCGGCCGCCGCAAGGACGCGGTCGCCCGGGTCTGGCTGAAGCCCGGCTCCGGGAAGATCGTCGTCAACGGCCGCGACCAGGAAGTCTATTTCGCCCGGCCGACGCTTCGCCTCATCATCAACCAGGTGTTCGACGTCACCGAGCGCCGCGGCCAGTATGACGTGATCGCGACGGTCAAGGGCGGCGGGCTCTCCGGCCAGGCCGGCGCCGTCCGCCACGGAATCTCGACCGCTCTCACCCGCTACGAGCCGGAGCTCCGGACCACGGTGAAGCGCGAGGGCTTCCTCACCCGCGATCCGCGAGTCGTCGAGCGCAAGAAGTACGGCAAGGCCAAGGCCCGCCGTTCCTTCCAGTTCTCGAAGCGGTAAATGCAACCCCGTCGTCCCAGCGCAGGCTGGGACCCCATGGGGTGAAAGACGCCGAGTTCTTCACCCGCCGGGACGCCAGCCTTCGCTGGCTTGACGGATCGATCCAAACGGGGCCGTCCTTCGGGGCGGCCCTTTTTCGTTGCGGCGAGAGCCGTCGCCCCAGCGCAGCCTGGGGCCCCGCGGGGTGAAAGGCGCCGCTTTCTTCGCCCGCCGGGGTCCCAGCCTTCGCTGGGACGACGAGCCTACAGGTTGATCGTCGCCATTCCCGCTTCGTGGTAGCGCGGCCCGGAAGCGGCACCCGGGGGCAGGATCCGGTCGATCCGCTCCAGCTCTTCCGGCGAGAGCCGCACATCGAGCGCGCCGATATTCTGCTCGAGATAGCTGCGCCGCTTCGTCCCCGGGATCGGCACGATGTCCTCGCCCTGCGCAAGCACCCAGGCAACCGCGAGCTGCGCCGCCGTGCAGCCCTTGGCGGCCGCCATCGCCTCGATCTCGCGGACGAGGGCGATGTTCTTCTCGAAATTGGCGCCGGTGAAGCGCGGGTGGAAGCGGCGGTAGTCGTCGTCGGGGAAGTCGGCCGGGCTCCTGAACTGGCCGGTGAGGAAGCCGCGCCCCAGCGGGCTGTAGGCGACGTAGGCGATGCCGAGCTCGCGCACCGTCGGAAGCACCTCCTCCTCCGCGTCCCGGCTCCACAGCGAATATTCCGTCTGGAGGGCGACAATCGGGTGGACCGCGTGCGCCCGCCGCACCGTCGCCGGAGCAGCCTCGCTGAGGCCGAGGAAGCGCACCTTGCCCGCCTCGACCAGCCCGGCCATCGCTCCCACCGTCTCCTCGATCGCGACGTCGGGATCGACCCGGTGCTGGTAGTAGAGGTCGATCACCTCGACCCCGAGCCGCTTCAGGCTCGCCTCGCAAGCGGAGCGCACATAGTCCGGCCGGCCGCACACGCCCTTGAAGCTGCCGTCGTCGCCGCGGACGTTGCCGAACTTGGTGGCGAGGAAGACCCGGTCGCGGCGGTCGGCGATCGCCTTCCCGACCAGTTCCTCGTTCCGTCCCACGCCGTACATGTCGGCGGTGTCGAGGAAGTCGACCCCGCGCTCGATCGCCGCGTGGATCGTTGCGATCGATTCGGCTTCGTCGCCGACGCCGTAGAATTCGGACATGCCCATGCAGCCGAGGCCGATCGCCGAAACTTCGGGGCCGCCGTGCCCGAGCTGCCTTCGTTCGATCATGACCGGTCTCCTTGCTGCGATGTCGCCGCCGCCTTAGTCTTCGCGCCGCCGCGCCTCAACCGGGCGTACCGGAGGCCTTGATGTCCGCACGCAAGCTCGCCCTCACCGTCGCAGCGCTCCTCGCCCTGGGGGCGCTAATCCTCTTCGTCGCCGGCTGCGAGCGGGCGACCCTTCCGGTGAGCGCCGGGATCGGGCCGGCGCCGGCGCTGCCCAAGCCGGCGAAGGCGCTGCTTCCGACGATCAACATCGCCGAAGCGACCGGCTGGAAGGGCGCCAGGCCGACGCCCGCGCCCGGCTTCGCGGTCACCGCCTTCGCCCAGGGGCTCGACCATCCGCGCTGGCTCCACGTCCTGCCCAACGGCGACGTCCTCGTCGCCGAGACCAACGCCCCGCCGCGGCCGGCGAAGACTGGGATCAAAGCGAAGATCGAGGCTTTCGTCATGAAAAGGGCCGGAGCGGCGGGGCGGAGCGCGAACCGGATCACACTGCTTCGCGACTCGGACGGCGACGGGGTGGCGGAGAGCCGGACGATCTTCCTGTCCGGACTCAACTCCCCCTTCGGGATGGCTCTGGTCGGCGAGGATTTCTACGTCGCCAACACCGACTCCATCCTTCGCTTCCCCTACCGGACCGGGGACGCCCGGATCGCCGCCCCCGGCACCAAGCTCGCCGACCTCCCGGCGGGCCCGCGCAACCACCATTGGACGAAGACGCTCGTCGCCGGCCCGGATGGCAGGCGCCTCTATGCGAGCGTCGGCTCCAACAGCAACGTCGCCGAGCACGGAATGGCCGAGGAGGAAGGACGGGCGGCGATCTGGGAGATCGACCGCTCCACCGGAGCCAAACGCCTGTTCGCCACCGGCCTGCGCAACGCCGTCGGACTCGCGATCGAGCCCCTCAGCGGCGCGCTTTGGGCGGCCGTGAACGAGCGCGACGAGCTCGGGAGCGACCTCGTCCCCGATTACATGACCGCGGTGAGGCGGGGCGGCTTCTACGGCTGGCCCTATTCCTATTACGGCCGCCACGTCGACACCCGGGTGAAGCCGGGACGGCCCGATCTGGTCGCCTCCGCGCTCGTCCCCGATTATGCGCTCGGGCCGCACACCGCCTCGCTGGGCCTGGCTTTCTACCCGGGCGGACTGCTCGGCCAGCGCTTCGCGGGGGGCGCCTTCATCGGCCAGCACGGTTCGTGGAACCGGCGTCCGGCGAGCGGCTACAAGGTGATCTTCGTGCCTTTCGCCGGGGGCCGCCCGTCAGGCCCCCCGGTGGACGTTCTGACCGGCTTCCTCGATTCCCGCGGCAAGGCGCTCGGCCGGCCGGCCGGAGTCGCCGTCGACAAGGCCGGGGCGTTGCTCGTCGCCGACGATGTCGGCAACACGATCTGGCGGGTCACCCGGGGACGGTGAGCTTGTCGGCGGAGCACAACTGGACCATCACCGTGCGATGCGCACCCTCGTCGCCCTGCTTCTCTTCACCGCTTCGACCGCATTGCCGGCGAAGCCCGCGCCGCCGCCGCCGGCGCCCGCCGGTCCCTTCCTGAGTCCGATGGGCGAGCCCTTCCGCTCCGACCGGGCGGGGGCGGACAATGCCGGAACCTGGTTCGCCGCGGCGGACCGCGACCGCGACGGAGCCGTCACCCTCGCCGAGCTTCGGGAGGATTCGGCGCGCTTCTTCGCCCTCATCGACACCGACCGCGACGGCGAGCTCGAGATGGCGGAGATCGCCCGCTACGAGAACGAGATCGCTCCGGAGGTCCAGGTCGGGCTCCAGATGCGCGCCACCGGCGTCGGCGACTGGCACGGGGGCCGACGGCGGCGGATTCCAGTCTTTGAAAGAGGGCTGGACGGGGCCGCCCGCTATTCCTTCCTCAACATCCCACACCCCGTGATGGCGGCCGACGAAGACATGAACAGGGGAGTCTCCCGCGCCGAGTTCGCTTTGGCGGCGGGGGAGCGTTTCGCCTTGCTCGACAAGGATCGCGACGGGCGGCTCACCCGCGCGGAGCTGCCGCCTTTGCCGCAGCCGCGGCTGCGGCGGCCGCGCGGGGAGAGGGAGGATTCCTTCGCGAGGCCATAAATCCTCCCCTGCATTTGCAGGGGAGGACTAGAAACGCTCAGCCCGCCATATGCTCCAGGGCGCGGGCCAGAGCGGCCTCGATTCCGTTCAGGTCGTAGGGCTTTCGGACGATTTCGAAATCGACGCCCGAAGCTCCGACGATCTCCTCGCTATAGCCGCTCGCGAGGAGGACCGGCAGGTCGGGATTCCGCTCTCGCGCCAGCCGGCCGAGCTCGATCCCGCTCAGGCCGGGCATGACCACGTCGCTGAAGAGGATATCCACCGGCTCCACCTCCAGCCGCTCGAGCGCCTCCTCCGCCGATGAAGCGGTGACGACCCGATAGCCGAGCTCGTCCAGCAGATGGCAGGCGAACTCCCGGACATGGTCGTTATCCTCGACCAGCAATACGCTCAGCCCCCGCGGCGGCTTGTCGACCTGTCCCGAGGCCGCCCGGCGGCCGAACGCCTTGTCGGTCGCCGGAAGGATGATCCGGACCGCCGTCCCCTCGCCGGGTGCGGAGCGGATCTCCGCCCGGCCGCCCGCCTGGGCGGCGAAGCCGTGGATCTGCGACAGGCCGAGGCCGGTCCCCTCGCCGACCGGCTTGGTCGTGAAGAACGGCTCGAAGGCGCGGTCGAGCACTTCGGCGCTCATCCCGCTGCCGGTGTCGGCGATCTCGACCATCACCTCGCCGCCGCCTTCGCCGGGCAGGTGGCGCGTGGCAAGGCACAGCTTGCCGCCCTCCGGCATGGCGTCGCGGGCGTTGAAGGCCGCGTTCAAGAGGGCCGTCTCGAGCTGGGCCAGGTCCACCTCGACCGGCGGAAGCGAAGGGGCGAGGTCGAGCTTGACCTCGAACTGCCCGCCAAGCGTCCGACCGACCACCTCCGCGAAAGCGTCGAGACGCAGGTTGAGATCGGCCACTTCGGGCTTCAGCGACTGGCGCCGCCCGAAGGCGAGGAGGTGGCTGGTCAGGGTCGAAGCGCGATCGGCGGTGTCGAGGATCGCCTGGAGATAGCGGGCGCGCTTCTCCTCGGTGAGGCCGGGCCGGGTGAGGAGCTCGGCGGAGCCCCGGATGACGGTCATCAGATTGTTGAAATCGTGGGCGACCCCGCCGGTCAGCTCGCCCAGCGCCTGAAGCTTCTGGGACTGGAACAGGGCGGCCCGGGCCTCCTCCAGCTCTTCGCTGGCCTTGCGCCGCTCAGTGATGTCGCGGGTGATCTTGGCGAAGCCGAGCAGAGTGCCGGCTTCGTCGTGAATGGGGTCGATGACCACGCTCGCATAGAAGCGGGTGCCGTCCCTTCGGACCCGCCACGCCTCATTCTCATATTTTCCTTCCGCCAAAGCGGTGGCAAGCGCGCGCTGGGGCTCGCCCGCCGCCCGGTCTTCCTCGGTGTAGAATCGGGAGAAATGCTGGCCGACGATCTCGCCCGCCTTATAGCCCTTGATCGATTCCGCGCCGGTGTTCCAGTTGGACACCACCCCGTCCGGATCGAGCATGTAGAGAGCGTAATCCTTGACCCCCTGCACAAGGGTGCGGAAGCGGCGCTCGCTTTCGAGAAGCGCAAGAGAGGTCTGGCGCTTTTCGGTGTCGTCGCGGGTGATCTTGGCGAAGCCGATCAACTTGCCTTCATCGTCCCAAATCGGGTCGAGCACGGCGTTGACCCAGAATCGGGTGCCGTCCTTTCGGATCCGCCAGCCTTCCGCCTCGAACCGCCCTTCCGCCGCCGCGGTTCGAAGGGCGTGGGCCGGGACTCCGGCCTCCCGGTCCTCGGGAGTGAAGAAGGTCGAGAAGTGGCGGCCGATTATCTCTTCGGCCTCATAGCCCTTGAAGCGGCGTGCGCCCGGGTTCCAGGTGGCGACGTAACCGTCGGAGTCGAGCATGTAGATGGCGTAGTCGGTGACGGCGTTGATGAGCAGCTGGAAGCGCTCTGCCGTGACGTGGGGATCGAAGCGGGTACCGTCAGCCATCCAGCGACCTGCGGAAGGGGCGGCCGCGATGGCCGAAGCCGCGGCCCTACGCCGCTCGAAACGCGGCCGCAACCGCCAAAATCTCAACGGGTTTCGCGTCGCCCCAGCGAAGGCTGGGGCCCCGGCGGGTGATGGGCGCCGGTGCCTTTCACCCCCTGGGGTCCCAGCCTTCGCTGGGACGACGGGGACTCAGTCGGCCACCGGCGGCGGAGCCCCTCCGCCCGCCTTCGGCTTGCGGAGCAGCCAGACAAGGGGCAGGGCCGCGAGGGTTAGAAGCATCATCGCGTGGAAATCGTCGAGATAGGCGATCATCAGCGCCTGCCGGTTGATCTCGAGGTTCAGCATGGCGGCGGCGCTGTCGCCGAGCTGGCCGAAACGCTGGACGATCCCGGGGTCGAGGAGCGGAAGCGTCGATGACGTGACCTGCGACGCGAGGTCCGAATGGCTGACCTGCAGGTTGCGGGCGAGCAGGCTGGTCACCACCGAGATCCCGACCGAGCCGCCGATGTTGCGGGACAGGTTGAGAAGGCTCGCCCCGGTGGTCCGGTAGCTCGGCGCAAGCGAGGCGAAGGCCAGGGCCTGGAGCGGAACGAAGATGAAGCCGAGGCCGAAGCCCTGGACGATTCCGCTGACGATTATCTCGCGCGACCCCATGACGAGGGTGAAGCCCGACATCTGGTAGAGGGACAGCGCCAGGCAGGAAATCCCGAAGAAGATGAGGATCCGGGCGTCGACCCTGCCGGTAAGCCGGCCGGCGACCATCATCGAAACCAGCGTGCCGATCCCGCGCGGGGCGGTAAGGAAACCCGAATCGAGCACCGAATAGCCGAACAGCTGCTGGAGGAGCGGCGGCAGAAGCGCCAGTCCCGCCAGGAGCAGAACACCCGTCACCACCATGAACAGCAAGGCGAAGCTGAAATTGCGGTCGACGAACATCCTCGGGTCGAACAAGGGCTGCTTCGCGGTGCTCAGATGGATGACGAACATCCAGGCGCAAGAAGCGGCGAGAGCCGCCTCGACCCATATTTCCCAGCTTTCGAACCAGTCGAGCTGGTGGCCGCGGTCGAGCATCAGCTGGAAGGCGCCGAGCGCGACCGCGAGCAGCGCGAAGCCGAAAAGGTCGAAGCCGCGCCGGGTGATCTGGCCCTTCGGCATGGTCCGGATCAGGAGGAAGGTGCACAGCACGCCCACCGGAAGGTTGACCAGGAACACCCAGCGCCACGAATAATTCTCGGTCAGCCAGCCGCCGAGCACCGGCCCGATGATCGGCCCGATCATCACGCCCATCCCGAACATCGCCATCGCCCGGGCGTGCTTCCGGGGCGGGTTGATGTCGAACAGGACGGCTTGGGCGATCGGCACCAGGAAGGCGCCGGCGACGCCCTGTAAGGCCCGGAAGATCACCATCTCGGTCAGGCCCTGGGCCATGGCGCAGAGGACCGAGGCGATCGTGAAGGCGATGACGGACCAGACGAACAGCCGCTTCCTTCCGACCCGGTCGGCGAGCCAGCCGGTGATCGGAATGGCGATTGCGGAAGCGACGATATAGCTCGTCAGGACCCAGTTGATCGTCTCCTGGGTGGCCGACATCGAGGCCATCATGTGCGGCAGGGCGACGTTCGCGATGGTGGTGTCGAGCACCTGCAGAAGCACCGCCATCATGATCGCGACCGTCAGGACGACATGCTCGAACCGGCCGAGAGTGAGGGTCGCGGGCGGGGCGGGTAGGGCGGCGGTCGCCATTGACTAGGCCCCAAGTCCTCCCCGGCATTCGCCGGGGAGGGGGACCAGGCGAAGCCTGGTGGAGGGGCTCTTCGAGACCCCGAGAACCCCTCCACCGCGCTTCGCGCGGTCCCCCTCCCCGCGAAATCGCGGGGAGGACTGAAGCCGGCCCGCCTTCATCGCTTCCCGGCCTGCCTCTGCGCCTGTGGCAGCGGAGCCTCCCTGATGTCGACCTTCACCTCGGCCGAAAGGCCCGCGATCATCGGCCGGCCGGGATTGTCGTCGATGGCGATCCGGACCGGGACCCGCTGGGTCACCTTGACCCAATTGCCCGACGCGTTTTGCGCGGGGAGGATCGAGAATTCCGAGCCGGTGCCCCGGCCGATGCTCGCGACATGGCCTCGGATCCGGGTGCTCGGATAGGCGTCGAGCCGGATCTCCGCCGGCTGGCCCGGAGCCATCCTGTCGAGATCGGTCTCCTTGTAATTGGCCTCGACCCAGGCCTGCTCGCTTCGGACGACGGTCACGACCGGGAGGCCGGGAACGATTGCGGCGCCGACCTGAAGCCGCTCGGTCTGGCTGACATAGCCGTCGATGGGCGAGCGCACCTCGGTGCGCTTCAGGTCGAGCAGGGCCTTGTCGCGGGCGGCCTGCGCGGCGGCGACGGCGGGCTGGGCGGCGGCCGGCTCATCGGCGAGAGCCGCCTGCTTGATCCGGGCGTCGGCCTGGGCATTGGCGAGCCGCTCCCGGGCCTCCTGCATCCCGTGCAGCGCTTCGTCGTAGCGTGCGCGGGTGGTGAAACCCCGCCGCATCAGCTCCGCCTGCCGCTCGAAGGCCCGCTGCGCGAAGGTCACATTGGAGCTCGCGCCCTGGATGTCCGCATTGGTCCCGGCCGATTCCGCCTCCAGCTTGTGCACGGAAACCCGGGCCGCCGCGATCTGCGCCTCGGCCTGCTGGAGGGCGATCCGGTAAGGCCGCGGATCGATCCGGAACAGAAGGTCGCCGCGCTTGACGCGCTGATTTTCCTGGACCGCGACCTCGACGACCGGCCCGGCCACTTCGGCGCTGACCGAGACCTTGTCCTGCTGCACATAGGCGTTGTCGGTGGCGACGTAGCGTCCAGAGGCGAGCCACAGATAGAGGCCGACGGCCGCGATGAGCAGCGGAACCGACAGCATCAGGACGAGCCGAAGCCGCTTCTTTTTCGCCGGCACAGACCCGTCCGCCGCTTCGTCGGCCGTGATCGAAGCTTCCCTGTTCATGCTCTCCGCCTGTCGCTGAGCCCGCCGGCAAGATTCGTCCGAATCCGGGCGAGGACGTCGAGCACCCGCGCCTGGTCGGACTCGGGCACGCCTTCCAGGGCGTCGCCGAGAAAGTCGGCGGCGAGCTCGCGCAGATGCTCGATCACCGGCCCCGCCGCGGGCGTGAGATGGATCCGCCAGGCGCGCCGGTCGACCTCGTCGGGCCGCCGCTCGACCAGCCCCGCTTCGGCGAGCCGGTCGATCATCCGGCACAAGGTGATCGGCTCGACGTCCAGCCCCTCGGCCAGGTCGACCTGCCGAATTCCGTCCTCGCGGCCGAGCCAGGCGAGCACCCGCCACTGGGCTCTGGTCACCCCCACCGCCGCGGCGCGCCGGTCGAACGCCCGCCGCAAGGCGTGAGCCGTGTGAGCGACCTCGAAAGCGAAATTGCCGTCCATGGCACCGATATAATGAGCATGCTTATTAAGGGCAAGGGTCGGCGGTGAGCCGGCTCATGGGTCCCCGCCTTGCACTCGGCCGGGCGCTGATGCGTTCGCGTCAGGGGGTTTCGCCACCCGATTTTCGAGAGAAGCGGCGAAGGCGCGAAGGGACAAGGTAGGAAGGATCCGTCATCCCGGCGAAAGCCGGGACCTCGGGGAGACCCGCCGAGACTTTCCGATCCGAGGTCCCCGCTTTCGCCGGGATGACGGGGGAGGGGCGGGATGGCAGGCGAGCGGGTGCCTCCGTTGCCGGATGGGGGGAAGAAGCGGCCGGCGCGTCCTTGCCACGGGCACCCGGGGCTGGACGACTTTTTGTGCTTTCGTCGTTTACTCGAAAGCGTCCAGGCTTTTTCGTGAAGAGCCGCCGGGTC
>DASVSX010000051.1:0-41582 GCA_036387875.1 Allosphingosinicella sp.
CAAGGAGATTGTCATGGATTTCGCTTCTGCCCAGGTCATCGGCGCCGGTCTCGCCGCGATCGGCGTCGGCGCCGCCGCGGTCGGCGTCGGCAACGTCTTCGGCTCGTTCCTCGAGAGCGCGATCCGCAACCCGGCCGCCGCCGACAGCCAGCAGGGCCGCCTGTTCATCGGCTTCGCCGCAGCCGAGCTGCTCGGCCTCATTGCCTTCGCCGTGGCGATGATCATCCTCTACGCCCGTTGATGCGGAACGAGGGGACACTTTGCTAGCAACTAGCAAAGTGTCCCCGCCTCGAGGACCGAAATGCCCCAGATCAATCAGCTGGCCGACGCCGCTTACTCGCAGTTCTTCTGGCTGCTGCTGGTGCTCGCCATAATCTATTTCGGCATCGGCCGGATTATGCTCCCCAAGATCCAGTCGACGGTGGAAGCGCGCGACCAGCGAATCTCCGGCGATCTCGCCGCGGCCCAGGCCGCGCGCGAAGCGGCGGAAGGAACCGAAGCCGCCTATCGCGCCCGGATGGACTCGAGCCGGGGCGACGCGCTGAAGGTCGCCCAGGCCGCCAAAGTGTCGAGCGCCAAGACGACCGAGGAACGGATTCGGGCGGCGAACGAGGAGCTGGGAGCGAAAGTCGAAGCCGCGGAGGCGCGGATCCGCACCGCGACCGACGCGACCCTCGGCGAGATCGAGAGCGTCGCCGCCGAGGCGGCGCGCGAGATGGTCGAGCGGCTCGCGGGCGTTTCCGTGGGCAGCGACGAAGCCGCGCGCGCGGTCAGGAATGCGATGAGCAATGGCTGAGCAGAACCCCCAAGCCCCCCATATCCGCGAAGCCCCTGGCCACGGCGCCGAGCCCGCCGGAGTGGTCGGGACCCCGGAGCATCACGAGCTCCCCACCGCGCTGGGCCTTGACGCTCCGCAGTGGATCGCTCTGGCGATGGTGGTCGTCTTCGCCATCCTCTTGTGGAAGCGGGTCCCGGCGCTGATCGGCCGCGCCCTCGACACCAAGATCGCCGCGATCCGGGCCCAGCTCGACGAGGCCGCCCAGCTCCGCTCCGAAGCCGAGGCGATCAGGGCCGAATATGAAGCCAAGGCCGCCCAGGCCGATTCCGAAGCCGCGACCCTCCTCGACCGCGCCCGCGCCGAGGCGGAGGGGATCGTCCGGCAGGCCGAATCCGACGCCGCGGCCCTGGTCGAGCGCCGCGGCCGTATGGCCGAGGACAAGATCGCCGCCGCGGAGCGCTCCGCACTCGACCAGGTCCGGGCAAAAGCCGCGAGGGCCGCCGCCGCCGCCGCCGAAGCGCTGATCCGCGAGAAGCTCGACGCCGGCGCCGACAAGGCCCTGGTGGACCGCACGATCGAAGGCCTCGGCCAGGCCAACTGAATGCGGCGCTAGCGCCCGAGCCGCTTCGCCGCGTTCGAGCTGCTCAAGCTCGCTCCGGTGAGAAGCCGGCTTCCGCCCGCTCGGGAGAATGCCGCCCGGGAGCCGAGGCGCTCAATCCGAACGGCGGCGAGGAACAGGCCGAAGAGCACCCATAAATGCCTCGAATCCTCGAACGAGCCGCCCAGGCCCTGATAGGCGAATCCATTGAGGAGGGCGAGGCCGAGCCCGACCCGGGCGACTCCCATGGCGCCTCCGGCCAGGCTCAGCGGAAGACTCCTCCGCGCCATATAGGCGAGCAGGGCGAGGAAAGCGGCGAGCCCGACGATTCCGCACTGGACGGCCAGGTTGAGGAAGCTGTTATGGGCGTCGGTGAGGCGCTGAAGATGTCCCGACGGCGACAAGTAGCGCACCACGACCACCTCCTCGCCGATCCCGCGCCCGAAGACCGGATCGGCAAGGAAGTTGCGGGCGGCCTCCATCCAGATCATCAGCCGCCCGGCCGGGGCCAAAACCAGGTCGGTGCCGGGCACGTGGATCAGGAACGGAGCGGTCGGATGCAGGATCGGAGTGAAGGCCATTGCCGGCACGAACAGGATGGCCGCGCCCACGCCTGCGGCGAGGCCGAGACGTGCGAATGACGGGGACGTCTCCTTCCTGGAGAGCCAGAGCCAGATTCCGGCCGCAAGGAATATGCCTCCGAGGCCCGGAGAGAGGGTGAACAGCGCCGCCAGGAGCGTCCCGGCGAGCAGCACAGCCGCGGGCGTCTTCCTGACCCAGCCGAGCCGATGGGCGGCGAAGAGGATGCAGAGCGAGACGGTCAGATAGTTGCACAGCATGTTCGCGTTGAGGAACGTCAGCCTGACTCGCGGATAGTCGCCCGGGGGCAGGGTGCCGAACTGAAACAGCAGGCGGTCGAGGAGGCGGTTGCCCGGGTCGAAATAGAAGAGGAACAGGGTCAGTAAGCACACCGCGCCGACCACGGCGGTTCCGGCCAGCCAGACTCGCAGCGCCCGCCTCAGATCGTCTTCGTCGCGGATGAGACCCGCGACGATCACGGGCAGGCTGAGCAGATAGACCTGCGACGCCAGCTTTGCGAGCATGTGCAGGCCGGCGGCGCCCGAGAGCAGCGCCGACAGCGCCATCGCCGAGAAATAGGCCGCGAGAAGCCAGTAGACCTTCGCGCGTGGCCAGGGGGCCTGGCGGAGAAGCACCGCGGCGGCGAAGGCGAGGGCGAGCGGAAGGAAGACGAGGTCCGTCGGCACGGCGGCGAAGCCGACGATTCGAAAGGCCGGCTGCATGAAGGCGGTGGAGAAGATCAGAAGCAGCAAGAGGCCGCGGCCCGCTGCGGCGGCCGCGCCGCCGCGGTCGGCGGTCTCCACGGCGCCCGGATCGTGATGGCTCGGCGCCGCCATCAGGAACGCCTCGTCCACGCGGCGGAGAGCGCCGCCTCGAGCAGCGCCTCGCTTGCCGATTCCAGCCGAACCAGGGTGCTTCCGCCGCGCCCCCACGCGCCCGCCGCCGGCTTGAACGCCTCCGGTGCCAGGGTCATGAAATCCTCCTGCTGCTCCGGCATCAGCGAGGCCATGCCCCAGGCTTCGTCCGGCGAACCGAGGGAGGCGAATATCTTCCCGCGGACCCGGAAATCGGAATGGCCCATATGACTTCCCTCCTCGGCGCCGGGAAAGGCGAGGGCGATTCGGCGGAAATCGTCGGGCGTGGGCATGGCTCACCTTAACATGACCGGCCGCGGCATCTAGATCGGCCGTGTGACCGACACGCCCCCCACCGACCGCTTCAACGAGGAGAAATCCGCTTATACCGTGCGCGGGTCCGACCAACCGGACCTCGAGGCGGGGGTCGCGGCGATCCGCAAGGTCGTCAAGACCCTGCCGATCCGCCCCGGAGTGTACCGGATGCTCGATTCCAAGGGCGACGTCCTCTACGTCGGCAAGGCCCGGGCCCTCAAGAACCGGGTGACCAACTACACCCAGGTCGCCCGAATGACCAAGCGGCTCCAGCGGATGGTTTCGCAGACCCGCTCGATGCAGATCGTCACCACCAACACGGAATCGGAAGCGCTCCTGCTCGAGGCGCAGCTGATCAAGCGCTACCGGCCGCCCTACAACGTCCTCCTTCGCGACGACAAAAGCTTCCCCTTCATCCTCCTTCGCGAGGACCATCCCTTTCCCCAGATCCGAAAGCATCGCGGCGCGCGGCGGCACAAGGGCCAATATTACGGCCCGTTCGCGAGCGCCGGCTCGGTGACCCGGACCCTGAACGCGCTCCAGAAGCTGTTCCTGCTTCGGAGCTGCACCGACACCTTCCTCGCCACCCGCAAGCGGCCCTGCCTGCTCTTCCAGATCCGACGCTGCTCGGCGCCCTGCGTCGGCCGGGTCACTCCGGAGGCCTATGCCGAGCTGGTCCAGGATTCGAAGGACTTCCTCGCCGGCAAGTCCAGCCAGGTCCAGCTCAAGCTCGCCGCCGCGATGAACGAGGCGGCCGAGGCGATGGATTACGAGCTCGCCGCCGTCTTCCGCGACCGGCTCCGCTCCCTGACCTTCATCCAGGGCTCGCAGGCGATCGCCGCCGAGGGCCTCGGCGACGCCGATATCTTCGCTCTCGCCTCCAAGGGCGGGACGATGTGCGTCCAGGCCTTCTTCATCCGCGGCGGCAACAATTGGGGGCACCGGAGCTTCTTCCCCGCCCACACTGCCGATGTTCCGGAGTCCGAGGTGCTGGCGAGCTTCCTGATGCAATTCTACGAGGAGGTGCCCCCGCCGAGGCAGATTCTTCTCGACCGGGAAGTGCCCGAGGCCGACCTGCTCTGCGAGGCTCTGTCCGAACGCTCGGACCGAAAGGTGGCGATCCGGGTGCCGAAGCGCGGCGACCATGTCCGGATGATCCGCCAGGCTTCCCGCAACGCCGAGGAGGAGCTCGACCGCCACTTGGCCGAGACCAGCACCCAGGCCAGGACGATGCGGGCGCTGACCGAGATGCTCGAGCTTGCCGAGCCGCCGGAGCGGATCGAGGTCTACGACAACAGCCACGTCATGGGGACGAACGCGGTCGGGGCGATGATCGTCGCCGGGCCGGAGGGCTTCCGAAAGAACGCCTATCGCAAGTTCAACATCAAGCGTCCCGAGACGGCGCCGGGGGACGATTTCGCGATGATGCGCGAGGTGCTCGGCCGGCGCTTCGCCCGTCTGGAAAAAGAGGATCCGGACCGAAGCCGAGGCGAATGGCCCGATCTGCTCCTCATCGACGGCGGCAAGGGCCAGCTCTCCGCGGTCCTCGAAACCCTGGAATGCGCCGGGATCCACGACGTACCGGTCGTCGGGGTGTCGAAGGGCCCCGATCGCAACGCCGGGCGCGAGACCCTGCATCTCGCGAATGGACGCGACTTCCAGCTGCCGCCCAACTCGTCCGTGCTCTTCTACATCCAGCGCCTCCGCGACGAAGCCCACCGATTCGCCATCGGCGCCCACCGCGCCAAGCGCGCCAAGAGCATGACCGCCAGCCCGCTCGACGAGGTCCCCGGAATCGGCCCAAGCCGCAAGCGGGCCCTGCTCATGCATTTCGGAACGGGCAAAGCGGTTCGAGGGGCAGGGCTCGAGGATCTGGAAAAGGCCCCCGGCATCTCGAAGGCGATGGCGCGAAGCATCTACGACTATTTCCATCCGTCGGGCTAACCGTCATCCCGGCGAAAGCCGGGACCTCGGGTCGGAAGGTCTCGGCGGGTCTCCCCGAGGTCCCGGCTTTCGCCGGGATGACGGAAGCTGCTACTCTGGCAAGCGATGCACCTCCTCACCCCGGCGATCATCTGCGCGGTCCGTGCCCATGGCGAGCATGGCGCCATCGTCCGGGCGCTGACCCCGGCGGACGGCATCCGGGCCGGCTTCGTCCGAGGCGGCCGCTCGCGGCGGCTTCGGCCGATCCTCCTCCCGGGCAATCTCGTCCAGGCCGAATATCGAGCCCGGACCGAAGACCAGCTCGCTCAGCTCAGCGTCGAGCTGGCCGCCAGCCGGGCCCCGCTCCTCGGAGAGGCGCTTCCGGCCGCGGCGATCGAATGGACGACCGCGCTCGCCGCCACCGCTTTGCCCGAGGGCCAGCCCTATCCCCGCTTGTACGACGCGCTGGACGGACTGCTCGCCGCAATCGAGGCCTCGCCGAGCGCCCGGAGCTGGGCGCCGTCGCTGGTCCGCTTCGAGCTCTTCCTGCTCGCCGAGCTCGGCTTCGGCCTCGACCTCACCGAATGCGCCGCCACCGGAGCGACCGACGGCCTCGCCTTCGTCAGCCCGAAGAGCGGCCGAGCCGTCAGTGCGGCCGCCGCCGGCGAATATCGCGACCGTCTCTTCCCGCTCCCGCCCTTGCTCCTCGGCTCGGGAGCGGCCGGCTGGCCCGACATCCTCGCCGGCCTCAGGATCACCGGCCATTTCCTCGCCCGCGACGTCCTCATCGAGCGCCAGTCCGAAATCCTGGCCGCCCGCGAGCGGCTGCTCGACCGATTGAAGAGGGCAGGGGGCTAGGCGAAAGGAGAAGCTCCAATCTCCGTTCGGGCTCCAACCTTTCCGTCCAGGCTCCACCTCTCCGTTCGGGCTGAGCCTGTCGAAGCCATTTCCTGTCGTTGAGCCGCCGGGAAGTAGGAAGAACCCTTCGACAGGCTCAGGGCGAACGGGTGGGGGGATCCCTCCCGGACGTGCCATTGCCCCGCTCCTCCAGCCATTCCCCGATCGCTTCGGCGATCCGCACCGACGCCCGGCCGTCGCCGAAGGGAAAGGCGGGCCGCGCCATCCGGGCATATTTCTCCGGATCCGCGAGCAGGCCGGCGACGGCGTCGAAGATCCGGTCCGGGTCCGTCCCGACCAGCTCGAGATTCCCGGTCGCAAGCGCTTCCGGCCGCTCGGTGACGTCGCGCAGGACCAGAAGCGGCCGACCGAGCGCCGGCGCCTCTTCCTGAAGGCCGCCGCTGTCGGTCAGGATCAGCCAGCTCCAATCCATCAGCCGGACCATCGCCTCATAGCTCTGCGGCTCGAGCGTTTCGACATGGTCCGCCCCCGCGAGCGCCGCTTCGAAGGGCCCGCGCGCCAGCGGGTTGAGGTGGAGCGGCGCAGCGATCCGGACCGGAAGCTCGGCCGCCATCCGCCGGAGCGCGCCGCACACGGCCCGGGCCGGCTCGCCCTGATTCTCGCGCCGGTGGCAGGTGACCAGGATCGGCCGGCGCCGCTCCCCGGCCCCTGCGTCCGGCGGGCGAGCGATCCCGGCCTGGACCTCGAGGAGGGCGTCGATTCCGGTATTGCCGGTGACGAGGATCCGTCCCTTCACCCGCGGCTCCTTCCGAAGGTTGCGGGCGGATTGCTCCGTGGGCGCGAACAGCAGCTCGGCCAAAGCGTCGATGGCCATCCGGTGGCTCTCCTCGGGCCAGGGCCGGTCGAGGTCGAACGAGCGCAGCCCGGCCTCGACATGGCCAATGGCTATCCCGCAATCCCGGGCCGCGAGGGCGCCGGCCGCGGCGCTGGTCGTATCGCCGTGGACGAGGACGAGATCGACCGGCCGGCGGCTGAAGTGTCCGCAAAGCAGCGCCCGAAGCGCCGCCCGAACCCGTGCCACGTCTCGGTCGCGGGGGTTGAAGCCGAGCTGGCGAAGGCTGCTGGGAGGGACGTCGAAATGACCTTCGAGACCGCGATGCTGGCCGGTCAGATAGACTTCGTGCTCAATTCCCCCCAGCTGCGCCAGGGCGCGGGCGACCGGCGCCATCTTGATCGCCTCGGGACGGGTGCCGACGATCGAGACGAGGAAGGGAACGGTCATTCCGCCAGGTTAGCGGACCCGAAACCCTATCCAAAAAACCCATCCGTCGCGCAGGAAGACGCTCGCCTCTCGTGGGCGAGCGCCGGGTCCCGCGGTCCTGAAGGGCCACGAATGTTCTCACAATCTCAAAGAGCCAGAGCAGTCCGCGACTCGCCCACGGCCTTTCTAGTAGGAAAAGTCCTACAATGCAAGAACAAAACGGAAATATCTTATTTTCAGGCCGTCAGCCGCTGCCGGCACTCCAAATTCGGCGCCGCTATGGGGGACTCGATCTCTTGTCACCCCGTCAGCGACGCATTGTCGATGACGAAGCGGTATTTGACGTCGCTCCGCTGCATCCGGTCGTAGGCCTGGTCGATCTGCTGCACCGGGATCGTTTCGATCTCCGACACGATCCCGTGCTCCGCGCAGAAATCGAGCATCTCCTGGGTCTCGGCGATTCCGCCGATCAGCGAGCCGGCGATCGACCTGCGCCCGAAGATCAGGGTGCCGACGGCAGGGGAGGGGTGCGGATGCTCGGGCACACCGACCAGGCACAGGGTGCCGTCGCGCTTCAGCAAGGCGGTGAAGGCGTCGAGGTCGTGGCTCGCCGCGACCGTGTTCAGGATGAAGTCGAAGCTTCCGGCATGGGCGGTCATCTCCTCGGCGTTGCGCGACACGACCACCTCGTCGGCGCCGAGGTCGAGGGCGTCCTGCCTTTTGCCCTCCGAAGTGGTGAAGGCGACCGTCCGCGCGCCGAGCGCGTGGGCGAGCTTGATCCCCATATGGCCGAGCCCGCCGATTCCGACGATTCCGACCTTCTTGCCCGGCCCGGCCTTCCAGTGTCGAAGCGGCGACCAGGTCGTGATCCCGGCACACAGGAGTGGGGCGACCGCGGCGAGCTGCTCTTCGGGATGGCGGATCTTGAGGACGAACTTCTCGTCGACCACGATGCTCTGCGAATAACCGCCCAGGGTGTGGCCCGGAGGATCCTGCGTCGCCCCGTTATAGGTCCCGGTGAAGCCGTTCTCGCAAAATTGCTCGAGCCCCTCGGCGCAGGACGCGCAATGCTGGCAGCTGTCGACCAGGCAGCCCACTCCGACCGTGTCGCCCGCCTGGAAGCCGGAAACTTCGGCCCCGACGGCGCTGACATGGCCGACGATCTCGTGCCCTGGAACGCAGGGAAAGAGGGTTCCGCCCCATTCGGAGCGGACCGTATGGAGGTCCGAATGGCAGACCCCGCAATAAGCGATGTCGATCCGGACGTCGCGGGGGCCAGGCGCCCGGCGCTCGATGGCGATCGGCTCGAGCGGCTTGTCGGCGGAATAGGCGCCATAGGCTTGGGTGGTCATCGGCTGTCCTTCGAGAGATAGGGGTGTGAAGCGCATATAGGTGGCGCTCGGCTATGGGTTAGGGGCCGGCATGAGCATGGGCCTATGATCGGCAGCGTTAGGGACGGTTTGGGGGAATGACGATGATCGCAACATTTCTGGCTGCAATTCTCGCGGCGACGCCTTCCGCTCCGGCACCGCGCGTTGGAGCGTTCAAGATGCAGCTCTACTACGAAAATTCCGGGCGGCTCTCGAAGGACATTTCCCCGCCGGTGGAATTCAGCGGGTGGAACACGATCATCGGCGAAGGCTCGGCCGAGGAGGCCGCGGGCGACCTGCTGGTGACCGTGGAGGTGAGGGGGCCGCCGGGCGAGTTTATCGAGCAGCCGCTGACCCTGGTGGCGCGCGCCAAGGGCAAGGTCCTCGCTCAGCGCAAGTTCGACACCCTGCTCACCACGGCGGAGGGGCGGACGTGGAAGGCACTGTGGCTCAACGACGTCGGCTGCGCCGGCCGGATCGAAGTCACGGCGACGATCGGGAAGTCCTCGCGCAAATCGGCGATCAGCCTCGACTGCGGGGAGTAGGCCCATTTTCGTCATTCCGGCGAAGGCCGGGATCCCGGCGGGTGAAGGGCGCCGGCGCGTTTCACCCCCCGGGGCCCCAGCCTGCGCTGGGGCGACGATCAGTGGCTACGCCGCCGCGCTCCGGAACGACGAAGGCCTGCGAACCAGCTTCTTGAGCTTCGCGACCCAGGAGGTGCGGCCGCCGGGCCGCAGTACGAACGACTCCTCCTCGCCTCCCTCCTCCTCGCCGTAAATCTCCAGCGGTTCGGGCAGGCGCGCTCGAAGGACCAGCTTTTGCCGGCCCTTCAATATGTCCTCCGCTTCGGTGAGAGCGCGGACCAGGTCCTCCTCGCGGTAGGGCTTTTGAAGGCAGCCGATGGCGAGGTCGCGCACCGCGAAGCCCGGGGCCCTGGCGGTCGTGAACAGGCAGGCGATTCCGGAATCGTGAAGCCGGGCGGCCACCGCATAGCCGCTGCTTCCGTTGGCGAGCTGGAGGTCCACCAGGGCCAGGTCGGGCCGCTGCAATTCGACCGCGTCCATCGCGCTGGCGAGATCGTTGGCGAGCGCCGTGACCCGGAATCGCGGGTTGAGCTCGACCAGGCTCTTCACCGTCTCGGCCAGCAAGGGATCGTCCTCGACGATCAATATGTTGAGCACCGTCACTCCCCCGACAGAAACCAGGCCGAAGGCTGACTTATCCACAGCTCGGAGGCCATGGCTTGCGCTGCGATTTGCGCCGAACGATTCCTTTCCCGCGCCGAAACGAGTCCGCCCCCCTCCAAATTCGCAACCCCTGGCGAGTTGCCGTAGGTTAAGGCTTGCTCCTATATCGGCCACGCATCTTTCCTCGCCCGGACTTTCGGAGAAACCCACCTTGAAATCCTTTCTTCTCGGCGGCGCCGCCGCTTTGGCCCTTGCGGGCTGCGCAACCACAAGCAGGACTTCCGATATGCAGATAGCCGAGGAGGCCGCGGTGGCCGAGGCTCCGGCCGCAGAGCCCGCGGTGACCGTCCCGGACAACATCCTGCTCGCCGACTGGACTGGGCCCTATGACGGGGTTCCGCCCTGGGACAAGGTCACGCCCGAGCTCTTCCCCGAAGCGATCCAGTTCGCGATCGACGAGCAGCGCCGCGAGGTCCTGGCGATCGCCGACAGTCCCGATGCGCCCACCTTCGCCAACACGGTGGAGGCGCTGGAGAAGTCCGGCCAGAGGCTCGACCGGGTCCTCTCATTGTTCGGAGTGATGACCGACAACATGACCACCCCGGCCTATCAGGCGCTCGAGAAGGAGTGGTCGCCCAAGCTCTCCGCGGCCAGCGACGAGATCACCCTCAACCCGAAGCTCTTCCAGCGCGTCAAGACGATCTACGAGGCGCGTCAGACCGCGGGCCTCGACTCCAAGCAGCAGCGGCTGGTGACCCGGCTCTACGACAGCTTCGTCCGCCGCGGCGCCAACCTGCCGCCCGAGCGCAAGCAGCAGCTCACCGCCTACAATTCGCAGCTGGCCGGTAAATTCGCGACCTTCGGCGAAAAGGTGCTGGCCGACGAGAGCACCCACATCGTTGCCACCGAGGCCGAGCTGAAGGGCGTCCCCGCCGACGTCAAGGCCGCGGCGGCATCGGCCGCCCAGGAGCGCAAGCTTCCCGCCGGCAGCTATGCGATCGTCAACACCCGCTCGGCGGTCGATCCGATCCTGACCTATGCCGACAACCGCGCGCTTCGCGAAAAGGTGTGGCGCGCCTTCGTCAACCGCGGCGACAATGGCGGCGCCAACGATACCAATCAGACCATCGCCGAGATCGTCAAGCTGCGCGCCGACCGGGCGAAGCTGCTCGGTTTCTCCAGCCACGCCGAGTTCCGGATGCAGGACACGATGGCGAAGTCCCCCGCAAAGGCGCTGGACCTGATGAATCGCGTCTGGCCGGCCGCGGTCGCCCGGGTGAAGGAGGAAGTGGCCGACATGCAGGCGCTCGCCCGCAAGAGCGACCGCGGCCTGACCATCGAGCCCTGGGACTATCGCTATTATCAGGAGAAGGTGCGCAAGCAGCGCTACAACCTCACTCAGGAGGAGGTGAAACCCTATTTCGAGCTGAACAACATCATCCAGGCGTCGATGTGGTCGGCGGGTGAATTATACGGCCTCGACTTCAAGGAGATCACGGGCACCATCCCGACCTGGAACCCGGACATCCGCACCTACAGCGTCACCGACCGGACTTCAGGCAAGCAAATCGGAGTCTTCTACCGCGACGATTTCGCTCGGACCGGCAAGCGTTCGGGCGCCTGGGCGACCACTTACCGGAGCCGCGCCGGACTGCTCGGCGACGACATCGTTCTAGGCTCCAACAACAACAATTTCGTCAAGCCCGCCGCCGGCCAGCCGGTGCTGATCAGCCTCGACGACGCCGAGACCCTGTTTCACGAATTCGGTCACGCCATCCATTATTTCCTGTCGGACGTCTATTATCCGAGCTTCGGCGGAACGCCGCGCGACTTCGTCGAATATCCGAGCCAGGTGAACGAGAATTGGCTTCTCACCCAGCCGGTGCTCAGCCGCTTCGCCAAGCATTACAAGACCGGCCAGCCGATGCCGGCCGCGCTGATCGCCAAGATCGAGAAGGCCTCGACGTTCAACCAGGGCTTCGCGACGGCCGAGTATCTCTCCTCGGCGATCGTCGACATGATGCTTCACATGGACCCGAACGGAGTCGCCGATCCCGACAAGTTCGAGGCTCAGGCGCTGGCCAAGATCGGAATGCCGAAGGAGCTGGTGATGCGGCACCGACTGCCGCAGTTCAACCACCTCTTCTCGTCCGACGCCTATTCCGCGGGCTATTATTCCTACCTCTGGTCGGAGACGATGGACGCCGACACCTGGGCCGCGTTCGAGGAAGCCGGAAATCCGTTCGACAAGTCGACCGCCGACCGCTTCCGCAAGACCTTGCTGTCGACCGGCAACGAGACCGACCGCGCCGAAGCCTACCGCGCCTTCCGAGGCCGCGACCCGGACGTGAAGGCCCTGATGCGCAAGCGGGGTTTCCCGACCGGCTGATCGGAAGGCCCGTCATCCCGGCGAAAGCCGGGACCTCGGGGAGACCCGCCGAGACTTCTCGTCCCGAGGCCCCGGCTTTCGCCGGGATGACGGCTTCCTACGCTCCCGCCCTGACCGCCTGCTCCCAGGCGCGCTCGGCGAGAGGCTCGAGGCTGGCGGCCATCTGCGCCGCATGGCCGGAAGAGGCGGTTCCACGGACCAGCCGGCCCTTGATCCCGTGGACGATGGCGGCGAGCCGGAACATGTTGAACGCCATGTAGAAGTCGATGTCGGGAATGCCCTCGCGCCCGGTGCGCCGGCAATAGGCTGCGACATACTCCTCTTCCGAGGGGATGTTCAGAGCCGCGAGGTCGAGCCCGGCAAGCCCGGTCGAAACGCCGGCGGGCATTCGCCAGGCCATCAGGTGGTAGGTAAAGTCGGCGAGCGGGTGGCCGAGAGTCGAAAGCTCCCAGTCGAGCACCGCGAGCACCCTCGGCTCGGTCGGATGGAAGATCATGTTGTCGCAGCGGAAGTCGCCGTGGATGATCCGCGGGTCCTGGTCCTCATTGGGGATGTTCAGCGGAAGCCACTCGACCAGCCGGTCCATCGCGGGCACCCGGCCCGCCTCGACATCGCCCAGATACTGCTTCGACCAGCGTCCGATCTGCCGCTCGAAATAATTGCCGGGCTTGCCGTAATCCCCGAGGTCCGCCGCGAGCGGATCGATCAGGTGAAGCTGGGCGATCGCCGAATTCATCGCTTCGAAATAAGCGGGCCGCTCCTCGCGCGGCACCTCCGGGAAGTCCGCTTCCCAGAAGATCCGGCCCTCGACCATTTCCATCACGTAGAAGCTCGTCCCGATCACCGCCTCGTCGAGGCAGAGGCCGTAGGCGCGCGCGACCGGGAAACCCTGTCGGCCCAGAGCCGAGATGACCCGATACTCTCGGTCCACGGCATGCGCTCCGGGGAGGAGCTTGCCGGGCGGCTTGCGGCGAAGGACGTAGGAGCGGCCCGGAGTGATCAGCTTGTAGGTCGGATTGGACTGGCCGCCCTTGAACTGCTCGATCCGAAGCGGCCCCTCATAGCCCTCGACCTCACGATCGAGCCAGGCCTCGAGCTTCGCGGAATCGAACCGGTGGGCCTCGCGGACCTCGATCGTGCCTTTGTTCTGGGTGCTTCGGTCCATGGTTCCATGTTCCTTCCCGGCGGGCGAATTGATCTTCACGCCGCGATCCTGCACTAGGCCGCGGCCGGGACGTGCTCCGGCCGTGAGGCACCCTGTAGCAATGGCCGCGAACGGCTCAAAGGAACAACTCTTTGCGGAAGTGAGCGCGTCCTGCACGGGACTGATCAGCCGAATCGCGCTCTCCTATGAAGCCGATCCGTCGCTCCGGCACGAGCTGATCCAGGACATCATGCTGGCCATCTGGCTTGCCCTCAAGAACTATCGCGGCGAGGCTTCGCTCAAGACCTTCAGCGCCTCGATCGCCCAGAAACGCTGCATCTCCCACGTCTCCAAGCGCGCCCGCGAGCCTCGGCAGGTCGAGCTTCCGAAGGACCTTCCCTCGGCCGCGCCGCCGCCCGACGAGGTCGCGCTCCGCAACGACCAGAAAAGGCGGCTGGTGGAATCGATTCAGCAGCTGCCCATCCCCCAGCGGGAGGCCATCGTGCTTTGCTTCGAAGGTTTCAGCTACGGGGAGATGGCCCTGATCCTGGGAATATCGACCAACGCCGTGATGCTGCGCTGCCAGCGCGCCAAGGCGACCCTCAAATCGATCATGGAGGGGCGGTCATGACCGATCCCGAGCTTCAGGAACTGGCCGATCTGTGGCAGCAGCCGGACGAGGCCGAGACCGAGAAATTCCAGGTGCTGGCCCGCCGGGCCCGGCGCCGCGGCCGCTATCTCGCCTATGCGGACTGGGCTCTCGCCATGGTGATCGTCGGCGGCAGCTTCTTCGCCCTCCTGGCTTCGCACGGCCCGGTGACCACAGTCGCCGCGGTCCTGCTCCTGGCCGCGACGATCTGGCTGACCTGGCAGCGGCGCAAGCTGCGCCAGATGGCCGGCACACTCGACACCGCCGACCGGCAGGGCTTCATCGAGAGCAGCGTCCGGGCTGCTCGCGCCAATCTTCGGCGGGTCACCCTGACCATCGTCGCCTTGCCGCCGCTCGTCATCGCCGCGCTGCTTACGAAGATGAGCTACCGCCGGGGCGGTTACGTCGTCGATCCCGGGCAGGTTCTGGTCGACTGGGCCGGCTCGCCCCGGGGGATGGTCTCCCTTGCCATCTTCGCCCTGATCATCGCGCTCTGCCTTCGCTCAATCCAGAAGATCAGGAAGGAATTGCGCAGTCTCGAGAATCTGCGCCGGGCCTATGAGGAAGAAAATCAGGCGACCGATCGCCGGCCGGGCTGAGCGACTTTTCCCCGAAATATCCACAACATAATTTGAACTGTCGAAACAGGAATCCCGCGTCCTGCGAGACTGATCGGTCGGGCGTGGACGGGGAATGGGGAAATCGGGCGCGGGGCTCCCGAAGACGTCAATTGCCGCTCCTGCTCCGTCATACCGAAGGAGTAGAGCAGATGAAGAAGATCGATATCGCATTGCTGCCCCACCTGAAGACGGGCGTCGGCATCCACGGATCGCTGAGACAGAAGGAAGTCGGCGGCGGCGCCTGCGTCGCCGCGGTGGTTGCGCTCGTTTCCGGCGGCGGCTGAGCAAGCGGAGGGCAGACCGAGGGCCGCTCCCAACGATTTTAAAAAGGAAGACCTTTATGATCATTGGCCGAGCCCTTGCGGCCTGGTTTGCCGACACCGAGAGGCAAAGCGAGACCGCCGCCCGGATCGAGGCCATTCGCCAGCGCCTTCGGGGCCTTCCCTGCGTCAGTGAACTGGAGGCGCGCGTCGAGACCGCTCAGGACTGCGACCCCGGAGCGCTTCTCGCGGCGGCACGCCTGTTCATGGAGAGCGAGAAGGCGATCGAGGCTTGTCTCGACCTGTTGACCGAGGCCGCGCTCGAAGATCCTTTCTTCCGTCCGCCGGTGCGGAGCGCGCTCAGCGAGATCCAGGCCGGGCTGCTGCTCGTCGACCGGCCACTGCTTTCGGTCTACCTCTCGATCGTAAGTTCCGTCGGAATTGCGGAGAAGCGGCTGGGTCGAAGCGGACCCGCCTCGATCGCCTTCACCGGCCGCCGGTCCGTTTACCGTTTCCTTCGGGCCGGCGAAGCCATTCTCTCGCTGTGGGAGGCGCCGGAGATCGAACCCGGCTTCAGCGCGGAGACGAGCGGGCGCTGTCGCTTGCTCGAGCGCAGAGCCGTATCCGACGGCGACCTGATCGAGATCGACGGCCGCCGCCTCGGCTTCGTCATCGAATATGCGCGGTCCGACATCGTCTACCTGCAGGCTAGCACGCCCGCGGGCTCGGCGCCGCTGACGGTTGAATATGATTCGCGAACATTGCGTTTTGCCGGCGCCAGCAGCAGCGACGAGCTGAGCTCACGGATTCAGCTGATGCTCACCTTGCTTCGAACCCTGGATCGCCGGGACGCCGCGCCCTTCTTTCGCGAGATGGTCGCCGGGCCGCACTTTTTCGACCGCTGGCATGCGATGCGCGAGTTCCTGGCGCTCGATGCCGAGCAGGCCTTGCCCTGTCTTCGAAACATGGCGGAGCGGGATCCGCATCCCGAGGTGCGCGCGGCTGCGGGCTCCGTCCTTGCCCATTTCTTCGACGGGGCCGAACCGGGCCGGGAGGCGGCGTGCCCTGCCTGATCGAAGCCGAATGCGGCGACTCAATCGAACTTGGCGACCTCGTCGAGATCCTGGAGACCCAAGGCTTCGATCCGTCGGACGAGGCGTCTATGGCCGCTTTCGGCCCGGCGCTGCGCAAGCTCGCCAACAACCGGCGCTTTCTCGGCGATCTCGTCATCGAGGAACTGAAGCAGCATTGCTTTACGCAAAAGGAGCGCAATCATTACAGCTCCCAGGTGATCCTGCTCCACGGAGGCTCGAGGAAGTTCCTGCTGCGTGCCAATTTCTGGCCGGCGGATGGAGACGGGGTCATGGTCAACAGCGGGCGCGACCCCTTTTTCTATGGCCTTCCGCACGACCATAATTTCAGCTTCCTGACCGTCGGCTATCTCGGATCAGGCTATTGGAGCGATTATTACGAATATGATTACGGTCAGGTCGTCGGCGTCTCCGGCGAGCAGGTCGATTTGAGGTTCGTCGAGCGGAGCCGGCTTTCGCCGGGCAAGGTGCTGCTTTACCGAAGGAATCGCGACGTCCACGCGCAGTTTCCACCCGACGACCTGTCGGTTTCCCTCAACATCATGGCATTGTCGCCGGTCAGCGAGTTCCGCGATCAATACAGCTTCGACACCGAGCGCTCGACCGTCGCCAAGGTGATCAGCGCGTCGGCTCTCGAGACCCTGGTCAGGCTTGCCGGGCAGATCGGGGGCGGGAACGGGGCGGATCTGGTCGAGCGCTTCGCCCGAAATCATCCGAGCGCGCGGATCCGCTTCGCCGCCCTTCGCGCCCGGGCCGACCTCGCATCCGACCCCGACGCGCGAATCGGCCTGTACGAGCGGGCGGCGGCCGAGACCTTGGGCCCGGTGAGCGTCCTCGCCGCAGCCGCGGCGGAGCGGCTCCGTCGCGCCCGGCCTTGGCTGGACGAGGCGGCGGCGGTCAGGCGGGACCTTGCCGCTTCAGCTCCAGTCGATGGGCGTGAAGAAGAGGCTCGGTATAGCCCGACGGTTGCGCCTCCCCCTCCAGGATGAGCCGGCGGGCAGCGCGGAAGGCAAGGCTTGCCGCCCGATCCGGAGACATCGGCCGATAAAGGGGATCGCCCTCGTTCTGGCGATCGACCACGGCCGCCATCCGCTCCAGCGCCGTCTCGACCTCCTCGTGACTGACGACGCCGTGCATCAGCCAATTGGCGACGTGCTGGCTCGAGATCCGGCAGGTGGCGCGGTCCTCCATGAGTCCGACGTCGTGGACGTCGGGCACTTTCGAGCAGCCGACGCCCTGGTCGATCCAGCGAACGACATAGCCGAGTATGCCCTGGACGTTGTTTTCGAGCTCCTCGCGGACCGCTTCCGAAGTCCAGTTCCGCTCGGTCGCCACCGGGACGGCCAGAAGTCCGCGGAGGGGGGCGGAAGGCCGGCCGGCCAGATCGCGCTGGCGCTGCGCCACGTCGACCCGGTGATAATGGACGGCGTGGAGTGTCGCCGCGGTCGGGGAGGGGACCCAGGCGGTGCTCGCTCCGGCCATCGGATGGGCGATCTTCTGGGCGAGCATGTCGGCCATCAGGTCCGGCATCGCCCACATGCCCTTGCCGATCTGGGCCCGGCCGGCGAAGCCGCAGGCGAGGCCGACGTCGACATTATTGTCCTCGTAGGTGCGCAGCCACTCCGAGCTCTTCATCTCCGCCTTGCGGATGACGGGGCCCAGCTTCATCGCGGTATGGATCTCGTCGCCGGTTCGGTCGAGGAAGCCGGTGTTGATGAACACCACCCGGTCCTTCACCTCGCGGATCACCGCGGCGAGGTTGAGGCTGGTCCGGCGCTCCTCGTCCATCACGCCGATCTTGAGGCTGTGGCGCGGCAGGCCGAGCAAATCCTCGGTGCGGTCGAACAGCCGCCCGGCGAAGGCGGCTTCCTCCGGCCCGTGCATCTTGGGCTTGACGATATAGACCGACCCGGTCCGGCTGTTCCAGCGCCTGTCGTTGATGTCGTGGAGCGCCGCGAGCGCCGTGACGACCGCGTCGGCCAGCCCCTCCTGAACGTCCTCGCCGTCGACCCGCATCATCGGATTGGTCATGAGATGGCCGACGTTCCGCACGAACATCAGGGCTCGGCCCTTGAGGGTCACCAGTCCCCCGTCCGGCGTGCGATAGATGCGGTCGGGGTTCAGCTGCCGCTCCAGCCCGCGGCCGCCCTTGTCGAAATGGGCGCTGAGTTGACCCTTCATGAGCCCGAGCCAGTTGCGGTAGACCGCCACTTTCTCCTCGGCGTCGACGGCGGCGACGCTGTCCTCGCAATCCATGATCGCGGTGACGGCGCTTTCGAGAAGGATGTCGGCCACTCCGGCCTTGTCGGTGCGGCCGATCGCATGCTGGCGGTCGACATGGATCTCGATGTGGAGATCGTGGTGACGCAGCAGGGGCGAATAATCCCCCCATCCGGCGAGAAGCGTCGGGTCGAGGAGCGTTCCGCGGTCGGTGACCAGTCGGCCCTGCTCGAGTGCGTAGCGAGTCACGTCGGCGTGGCTGCCGTCCGTCAGCGGCGCGATCTCGTCGAGAAAGGCCCGGCCCCACGCGACCACCCGGGCGCCCCGTTCCTCGTCGTAACCGCCGCCGCCTGGCCGGTCCCCAAGCACGTCGGTGCCGTAGAGCGCGTCGTAGAGGCTGCCCCAGCGGGCGTTGGCGGCATTGAGGGCGTAGCGGGCGTTGCTCACCGGCACGACCAGCTGAGGCCCGGCGATCCGGGCGATCTCCGGATCGACATTCTCCGTGCCGATGCCGAAGGGCGCCGGAGGATCGGCCAGATAGCCGATCTCTCGAAGGAACTCCTCCTCTTCGCCCGGCTCCGGCGGCCTCCCGCCGAGGGAGGCGTTGCGCTCGTCGATCAGGGCCTGGAGGTCCTCGCGCCGGCGCAGAAGCCGCTTGTTCTCCGGCGTGAGCTCCCGAAGCAGCGAGGAGAAGCCGAACCAGAAGGCGGCGGGCTCGAGGCCGGTGCCTGGAAGCGCCTCCTCTTCGATGAAGGCCCTGAGCCGGGGGTCCACCTCGATTCCTGAGATCAGCTCGTATCCGGCCAAGACCCGCTCCCTTTCCTCGTGGCGGGGCCGGCCTAGCCTCTGTATGGGCGTTTATCCATGCGCTTCCTGATCCTCCTCGCCCTGCTGCTCCTGGCGCCGACCGCCGCGCGGAGCGAGGAGGGCGCGATCCTTCTTCGCCCCGCCAGGGTCTTCGACGGAATCGACCCGAGGCCGCATGAGGGCTGGTCGGTGCTGGTCCGCGGCGAGCGGATCGAAGCGGTGGGCCCTTCGCTCGAAGCTCCGCCGGGCGCGAGGGTGGTCGACCTCCCGGGCATGACCCTGATCCCGGGCCTGATCGAGGGCCATTCGCACCTCTTCCTCCATCCCTATAACGAAACCAGCTGGGACGACCAGGTCCTGAAAGAGCCGCAGGCGCTTCGGACCGCCAGGGCGGTCAACCATGCCCGCGACACTCTGATGGCCGGCTTCACCACCGTCCGCGACCTCGGCACGGAGGGCGCCGGTTATGCCGACGTCGGGCTCAAGCAGGCGATCGAGCAGGGGATCGTGCCGGGGCCGAGGATGCTGGTCTCGACCCGGGCGATCGTCGCCACCGGCGCCTACGGCCCCAAAAACGCCGAACCCGGTTTCGAGGCTCGGGGCGCCGAGGAGGCCGACGGACAGGCGCTGGTCGTCGCGGTCCGGCGCCAGATCGGGGCGGGCGCCGACTGGGTGAAGATATACGGCGATTATCGCTGGCGTTCGGGCGAGCCGAGCCGGCCGACCTTCACGCTCGACGAGATGCGGATGGCTGTCGATGCCGCGCATTCGGCCGGCCGCAAGGTCTCGGTCCACGCCGCGACGGTGGAGGGGATGCGCCGCGCGATCCTGGCCGGCGCCGATACGATCGAGCATGGCGACGGCCGCACGGCCGAAATCTTCCGGATGATGAAGGCCAAAGGGGTCGCCCTGTGCCCGACCCTTGCAGCCACCGACGCCATCTCGCGCTATCGCGGGTGGAACGGCGCGGCTCCGGAGCCGGACGCCGTGGCCGAAAAGCGCAGGGCCTTCGCGGCTGCGCTCGCCGCCGGGGTCACGATCTGCATGGGCGGGGACGTCGGAGTCTATGCCCATGGCGACAACCGCCGGGAAATGACCCTGATGGCGGCCTGGGGAATGACTCCGGCCGCGGTCCTTGCCGCAGCGACCTCGGTCAACGCGCGCCTCTTCGGGATCGAAGATCGGCTCGGAACGGTGAAGGCCGGCCTGCTCGCCGACCTCGTCGCGGTCGAGGGCGACCCGACGCGCGACGTCGCGGCGCTTGGCCGGGTCAGGCTGGTGATGAAGGGCGGCCGGGTCTTCCGTCAGCCCGAATAGGGCTGGTCGCTCGCATGGCCGTGCAGGCGCTGGGCCTGCTCGTCGAACCGCTCGAACCCCCACAGACGCGTCGCCCGGAAGACCGGCACGGCCCGGACAACGCGGAGGCAGGCGGCGAGATGCTCCGCGGTTCGTCCGATGGTCTTGAGATAGCCGCCGCGATAGGTGTTCGAGACCAGGGTCTCGACCGCCTCCACTCCGCTCAGGCGCTCGATCGCCGAATCGCCGCCGTCGTCCGTCTTTCGAAGGAGATAGATGGCTGCGAGCGGCATCGGCTCGAGCTTCGAATCGTTCGCGGTCGGGACGTCATATTTGTCCGTATCGTCGAACGAACGATCATATTCGCCTGCGTCTCGACCGCTCGCTTCCAGCGCTTCCCGCCACAGCCGAAGGCGCGGGATTCCGGGATAGGCCAGCGCTCGGCCCGAATCGTCGAATCCAATGACGCAGACGTCGTCCGCCAGGATCGGATAGCCCCGGTCGTGGAACCATGCCGCGATGGTCGACTTGCCCGCGCCCGAATGGCCGGAAAAGGCGACGGAGCGGCCGCCCAGATCGATGGCGTTGGCGTGGAGCGGAAGTAGCCCGCGCTGGTGGAGCAGGGCGCCGATCGCCGAACCGAGCAGGAACAGGCGAATGTTGCGTTCCGAGGCGCCCTCGACCGGCTCGATGACGATCTCGCGACCGTCCCGGATGAGGTAACGGCCGACTCTCGGAACCGTGAGGACCGTGCCCGGCGGGATCGCCGAATAGCCCGGCTTGGTCTCACCGGCGGGGACCGTGCCTTGGAAAATGCACACATCCGGGGTGCCGCTACCCGGGGCCGTCGGAAGCTCCGGCAGGCGCAGGTAAGAGTGCAGCCGAAGGCCGAAAACAGAATGTTCGAAGGGTTTCACGCAGCGGGCTATAGGTGAGGTAATCTCGGCCGAGGAGCCCTTTTGACGAGTCTGCGCGCCTCCTGCCAGATACGGCGGAAGCGATGCCGTGGCCGGTGCTTCGCTATTGCCGTGATCATCGGCCACAAAAGCCGGTGCTTGATGCGGTTCACACGGGGAATGCGGCGCTCGAGCCCCTCCTTCATCGTCAGTCGACACGGGGCGCAAAAGCCGCAGGGTCGGCCTCTGCGATCCGGTCGGTGGCAGAACCAGGTGCTGTCCAGGATGAACGAGAACCCCGCCAGCTCGGCCTTGGCCGCCATATCCTTCTTGGAGAGCGTCAAGAGCGGAAAAGCAAATCGTTTGAAGATTTCCAGCTCCTCCAGATCGGGCTCAGCCACCAGACGACAGACGCCGTCCTTGCTTTCGACGTTGGACTTCAGGCGGTCGTACCAGAAGCTTCCCTCTTCCGCATGAATACCGAGTTCCAGCTGGTCGAGGCCGAGGTGCTCGGCGGCGGCCGCGAAGTCGTAATATTGAGAGCCGACACGCCTGGTTCCTCCCATCTCGCGAAGCCGCAACAAGGCGGCCCAGGCATCCGGCCGGGAAGGGATGTTTGCGGCTTCCACGAAGATCGTTTCGAGGATCCGGCTGCGCGTCTCCGGGTGCGCCGCGAAGATTTGCTGCTTGATCTGCTTCATCGCGCGCAGCTCGATATCGGCCGACTGGCGCTTCAAGCTTATATAAAAGGGCTGCACCGCCCGTTGGTGGAGGAGAACGAGCTCGAGGAGCCGATAGGTCGAATCCCAGCCGCCGGTCCAAAGCAGTTTGGCCGGCCCGGCTATCTGAGAATCGGCCTCGGCTCGGCTCACGCGTTCGCCCTCAGCGCAAAATGGCCCGCCGACAAGCCTACGAGCAGGGCGTTGCGATAGCGCGCGGTTACCCGGGCGTCGTGCCAACCCCCCTCCGGCCAATCCCGAACCCATTGGCGCATTGCGTCGAGGTCGAGCAGCGATGCCGCCATGTCATCGGCCGCGATTTCCTCGAGGAGGTTGGAGATGGCGGTGCGCGCGGCCGTCAACCCCTCGTGCCAGTCGGCGCCCTGATAGCCCTTGTTTTTTTGCTCGAGCACAAGGCGTGGGACGCGGTCCGCGAGCGCCGCTTTGGCGAGGGGCCGCCGCTCACCATTTTTCAACAGCATTTCGAGCGGGAGCGACAAGCAGAATTCGGCCAGGCGGCGGTCCGCCGTCGGATCGCGTTCGTCAATGCCCCAACCGGCTAGCCCGCCCTTGCGGTAATCGCCGAAGTCGCGGTTCGCCAGCGCCTCGAAGGTCCTGCCGAAATGGCTCCGCGGGAGCGAGCCGAAGAATCTTTGCCGCCTCTTCGCGATCGTCTGGGCGAGGCGGGGGTGGGCCGCATTATACACGGCCGTGTTGATCCCCGAGGAGAAAGGCGCCGCGATTTCCAGAAGCCGGCGCGGGACCCATGGGCCGACGGAGCTTGCGATTATACCGCGGAGCCTCGCATTGCGTTTCCGCGCAACGGCCGCCGCCTCCCGAGGCCACGCGCTCCAGCGCCCCTGGCGAAGATATTCCCCCAGCAAAGCGTAGGATCCGCCGCTTATGGTCCAGTTCCCGACTTCGCCGGTAAGAAGCACGCTAACTCCATGCTCCCTCGCCAGGTCGCGGATGTCCGAAAGCCAAACGTTATTGCACAAGGTCGCAAGCGGCCGGTCGTAGACCTCGATCAGCCTGTCGAGGTCGGCGATTGGCGACTCCCCGGTGCCGGGAACCAGCAGATGGCGGAGATTGGGATGAAGCGAGGCCGCCTCGGCCGCCAAGGCGCCTTCGTCGGCGAGGGTCTGGCCCACGGCAGGAGCTATGGACCCAACCCGGGGCACGGAAGTGAAGGCGAAGAGCTTTTCGGCCCGGCTCGAAAGCGCGGAAGCGGCAGTGCCTGCGACGGCGCCGCTGTCCCAGCCTCCGCTAAGGTGAGAGGCGACGGCGCCCGCCCGCCTGCGCAGCCGCGCTCGGACCGCTCGATCCAGCTCGGCGCGCATCGCCTCCCGCAACGTGCCGAGATCGCGGATATGATCGTCCGGTGGCTGGGGGTGCCAAAATCGGCGCCGGTCGATCCCAGTCGCGGCGATGGTCACGAGTTCGCCGGCCTGCACTCGGGAGAGCGATTCGTACTGGCTGCGAGGGCCACGCAGCGGCACGAATCCAAGGAAGTCGGTCAGCCACTCCGGATCTGCCCGGCGCGCCACGTTCTCGAGCGCATGGAGGCCCTTGGGCATGGTGGCGGCGGCGGCGAATCCGGAGCCGCAATGATAGTAAAGAGGCCGCTGGCCCAAAGGATCGCGGCCCAGAAGCAGGCGGCGCGAGCGACGATTCCATAACAGAAAGGCGTAGTCGCCGAGGATTCGGAGGAGGCCGTCCTCTCCCCATTTCATCAGACATGCGAGGAGAAGCCCCGCGTCCGACCTTGTGCCGGGGCGCGGGAGGAACTCGCCGAGACTCGCAAGGAGCTCCTCGCGATTGTCGATTCGTATATCCGCAACGAGCGCCAGCCCACCGTCAGGGCTGACGATGGGCTGCCGATCTTCGTCGTCTTCCGGGAGAAGCTTAAAGAGCGCCCGCCCCAAGGCCAGATCTCCGAACGAGCTCGCAGCCAGGTCGTCCGGCCCATAGGCCTTCTGACGAACCAGCATCTGGCGAACCGCACTTTCGGGGTCTTGCCCGTTGCCCCAGCGATAGTAGGCACATATCGCCGACATCCGAGCTACGGCCTCGGCGACGGGCGCTCGTTAAGCGCTGGATTAGGACTCCTGCTGAAGAACGCCGTCGCCCCGGCCGGTGATCGCGGAGTTCGCCTCGGCGGCGCCCGCTTCCAGGCGCTGCAGCTTGGGACGAACCCACCCGCTGCGACCGTCCTTCATGCTTTTGTTGTTGTTAATCACTGGTATCTCCCTCGTGTATGTACGTGTTTCACTAGATGAAAGGATAATAAAATCAAGCTTGAAATCTGGATATGGCCTTAGCGGCGAGGCGCCCGGGCCGCCGGAGCCGCCGGAGGCGTTGTCGGCCTCAACGTCGGAGCGACCGAGATCCCCAGAAGCGCCCAGCGGCCCCCGATCGGCTGGAACAGCAGGTCGAAGGCGATTGCGGTCGGTCTCAGCGGGAATACGCCGCGCGCGCGCAAAATACCGCCTTCGATGATCGTTGGAGGAATATCGTAGGTGGGCGAAACGACCAGCGCGTTGGAAAGATCCAGCCGCTGAGTCCGGATGCTCTGGAATATCGTTGCGAGCGCCGCGGCGTTGTTATTCTCCTGGAAGCTCGGTGCGCCGAGATCCCGAAGCACCGAATAGTTGCCGGTCTGATTCGCGTGGTCCACCGCCGCCATGATGGTCCAGACGAGCTTCGCCGTCGTAAGGGGGTCCGGCGTCGCCATCTGAGCCGCAGGCTGCGGCCGCCCGGTCGAAGGCGCTTGAGCAGATGCAATGCAGCCGCCCCCCGCAAGGAGGGCCGCCAAGAGAAAACGGGCGGGAGCACGAAGCCCCCGCCCGTTGAAGCGGCGTACCCTTGTTACCACGCGGCCTGGAATCCGGCGCGAGCGCCGACTTCACCGCTGTCGAAGCCGATGCCGAGGCCGGCGGAGACGGAGGCGTTGGCGCCTACCCGAGCCGCCATGGAGGCGGTGCCGGCGAGCCTGTTCTGGTAGTAGCCGATGCCGCCGGCGACACCCATGTTGGTGCCGGCGGGGAGGTAAGGCGACTCCATCGCCAGCGCCATGGCGACGCCTTCATTGGCCTTGCGGATGTTGGCGATGTTGAGGTTGGTCAGGTTCTGCAGGTTGGCCACGTTGGTGTTGAGCGTGCCCACGCTTCCCTGCAGCGCGGTGATCTGGCCGGCCTGAGCGGTCTGAGTCGTCTGGAGGGTGGCGATGTTTGCCGTGTTGGTGGCGATGTTCGTGGTGTTGGTCGCCACCTGGCCGAGCAGGGTGGTGTTGGTGCTGACGTTGCCATTGGCATCGTTCACCAGCACGCCCGCCGTAGTGTAGCCGCCGAAGCGGACGGTGGTGCCCGCGCCGCCGATCGTCACCTGGTTGGCGGCCGTCGTGGTCGCCTGGTTGCCGATCGCCGTCGAGTTGGCGTGCGTGGCCCGGGCCCCGTTGCCGAGCGCGGTCGAGTTGGCGGCGCTGGCGAACGCGTCGACTCCGATCGCCGTCGAATTGGGCCCGAGCGCCTGCGCGTTGCTTCCGAGCGCCGTCGACGCGATGCTCTGAGCTATCGCCTGATCTCCGACTGCCGTGGAGCGCACCCCCGCGGCCGCGCTGGTATTGCCGAGGGCGGTCGCGAAATTGGCGGCCGCGCTCGCGCGCTCACCCAAAGCGGTCGACTGCTGGCCGGTCGCCTGGGCGCTGTAACCCACGGCCGTCGCCCGAAGCTGGTTCGCGACGGTATTCGTTCCCAACGCGGTCGACTGGACCGCCCGGGCGTCCGAGTTGCTTCCCAGGGCGGTGCTCTGCTCGGCAAAGGCGATCGCGGCATCGCCGATCGCCGTGGACCGCAGCCCGCCGGCCGCCGCCGCGTCGCCGAATGCGCTGGACAGCGCCGCGCTGGCGGAGGCGCGCTCGCCGACCGCGGTCGACTGCTGGCCTGTCGCCTGGGCGCTGTAACCCACTGCGGTCGCGCGAAGCTGGTTTGCGAGGGTATTCGTTCCCAGGGCGGTAGACTGGATCGCCCGGGCGTCCGAGTTGCTTCCCAAGGCGGTGCTCTGCTCGGCAAAGGCGATTGCCGCATCGCCGATCGCCGTCGAGCGGATTCCGGCCGCGGCCGCTGCGTCGCCGAATGCGCTGGACTGCGCGGCGCTGGCGGTCGCGCGCTCGCCGACCGCGGTCGACTGCTGGCCGGTCGCCTGGGCGCTGTAACCCACGGCCGTGGCGCGAAGCTGGTTCGCGATGGTATTGGTTCCCAAGGCGGTCGACTGGACCGCCCGGGCGTCGGAGTTGCTTCCAACCGCGGTGCTCTGCTGGGCGAAGGCGATCGCGGCGTCGCCGATCGCCGTCGAGCGGACCCCGGCCGCGGCCGCGGCGTCGCCGAATGCGCTGGACTGCGCCGCATTGGCGGTCGCGCGCTCGCCGACCGCGGTCGACTGCTGGCCCGTGGCCTGGGCGCTGTAACCCACGGCGGTCGCGCGAAGCTGGTTCGCCAGGGTATTCGTTCCCAAGGCGGTCGACTGGACCGCCCGGGCGTCCGAGTTGCTTCCAACTGCGGTGCTCAGATCCGCAAAGGCTACGGCGGCGTCGCCGATTGCCGTCGATCGGATTCCGGCCGCGGCCGCGGCGTCGCCGAATGCGCTGGACTGCGCCGCATTGGCGGTCGCGCGCTCGCCGACCGCGGTCGACTGCTGACCATTAGCCGTCGCGCGCGTTCCGAACGCCGTTGCGCGGAGGTTCGTGGCAACGCTCAGATTTCCGACCGCCGTGGCGTCGATTCCGGTAGCGGTCGCGTCCGATCCCGTGTTCGAGTTGTCGCAGGCGATTGCCCCCGCGGGCGCAACGGCCGGGTCCAGACACTGCGCTGCAGCGGGGCTGGCCACCGAAAGCGCGACGACACTCGTCGCGGTCGGAAGAAGGGTCCGGATCAAGACTTTAGAAATTTTCATGCTGCAACTCCCTGCTTGTATCGGCACGCTCTGAAGGCGGGTCTGGCGCCTGTTTAGTTGCGGCACGGGCCGATTGGCAACGCAAATCCTGCCTTTAGCACGGATAAACTTGCCTAAATTTTCGGGAACTTGGAGGCCCGAGCCGGAATCGAACCGGCGTGCAAGGATTTGCAGTCCTCTGCGTAACCACTCCGCCATCGGGCCGCCGGGCGGCACTTGTCCCGTGGCGGCCCGCCAAGTCAACCATCTTTTCCGCTGTCCGCGCGCGGACGCCGGTGTCCGCATTCGGACGCCGACTCCAGCCGCAAGCCGGGCCCGGTCTCGTCGGCAGCGCTGGCACGCCTCTTGCTGCTGACCCGAGAGGCCGGGGACTATCCGCTTGGCCTGCCGAGGCCTTACCGATAAAAGCCGCTGTGACTCACGGGTGTATTGCATCACTAAGACAGTTGTGCGAAGAACGGGCGGAGATGACCGAGCATAATTTCGAACATATGCGGCGGGCGATGATCGCAAGCCAGCTGCGCACGACGGGCACCAACGACCCGCGCGTTCTCGCGGCCATGGGGGAAGTGCCGCGAGAGCGCTTCGTCCCGGCCGCCCGGGCCTCGCTGGCTTATGCCGACGCGCTGGTTCCGCTCAAGCCGGGCCGCGACTTCAACAGCCCGATGGCGCTCGGCCGGCTTCTGACTGAGGCGGCGCCGAAGCCCGGCGAACGGGCGCTGGTCGTGGCCGCGGCGACCGGCTACGCCGCCGCTCTCATGGCGCGCCTCGGGGGGGCGGTGACGGCGCTCGAGGAGGATCCCGAGCTTGCCGCCGAAGCTCGGGCCAACCTCGCCGGGAGCGGGGTGAAGCTCGTCGAAGGTCCTTTCGCCCGAGGCTGCCCGGACGAGGCGCCCTTCGACCTCATCCTGGTCGACGGCGCCGTCGAATGCGTTCCGGACGCTCTGGTCGCTCAGCTGGCCGACGGTGGCCGCCTCGCCACGGGGCTGCTTGAAAACGGAGTCACCCGGCTTGCCATCGGCCGCCGGGCGGGCGAAGGGTTTGGAATGGCGTCGTTTGCCGACGCGGCGGCGGCGATCCTGCCGGGATTCGCCAAGCCGCGGGCGTTCAAATTTTGAAATTTTGACAGTGGAGTCTGGTAAGATGCGGGGAGGGTTGATGGCTGCCGTGGGGGCGGCGGCACTGCTGGCGGGAGCGGGCGCCGACGCCGCGGAGACTTTGACCGGGGCGCTGGTCAAGACTTATGCCGGCAATCCGACGATCATGTCGCAGCGCGCGCAGCTTCGCTCGCTCGACGAAGGAGTCGCGGTCGCCCGAGCCGCCGGCCGGCCGCAGGTTTCGGGCACCGCCGGGCTCAATCAGGACCTTTTCCAGACCGGCGGCGGCGGCGGGCGCAACATCAGCGCCGGAGTGGACGTCAGCTATCCGCTGTTCAACGGCGGCCGGGTGCGCAACTCGATCCGGGCGGCGGACGACCGGGTGCTTGCGGGCCGGGCCAGCCTGAAGGCGACCGAGGGGGACATCTTCACCGAAGCCGTCGGCGCCTATATGGACGTGATCCGCGACCGCTCGATCGTCACCCTCAATCAGAATCAGGTAAGGGTCCTGGAGACCAACTTGCGGGCGAGCCGTGACCGTTTCGAGGTGGGCGACCTCACCCGAACCGACGTCGCCCAGTCCGAAGCGCGACTCGCGCTGGCGCAGAGCGCCCTGGCGACGGCCGAGGGCAGGCTGAGCGGAAGCGAGGAGAATTACCGCCGCGTGATCGGCGAGCTTCCGGAAGAGCTCACGCCTCCGCCGGCGCTTCCGCCGCTTCCGAGGACCGCGGACGAGGCCGTCGAGATCGCGCTCGCCAACAACAGCGATCTCGTCGCCATCGTCGCCCAGGCCCGGGCCGCCGGCCGCGACGTCTCGATCGCTCGAGCCGACCGGTTGCCGACCGTCTCGACGATCGGCGGCGCCGATGCGGCCAATTACCTCGGCACGGCCGACAGGCAGTTCGCGCCGGGCGCCCCGAACCAGGTTTTCCAGGGCACCGTCGGCGTCCAGGCGCGGATCCCCATATACCAGGGCGGCCTCGTGGGAGCGCGAGTGCGCCAGTCGCAGGCGATCCAGAGCCAGCTGCTCGAACGCGGCGTCGAGACCGAGCGGCTGGTCGTCGCCAACACCCGGGCTGCCTTCTCGAGCTACCAGGCCGCGGTCGAGGCGATCGAATCGAACCAGGTCGCGGTCAACGCCAACACGCTTGCGCTCGAGGGGACCCGCGCCGAGCAGACGGTCGGCACCCGCAACGTCCTCGACGTGCTCAACGCCGAGCAGGAGCTCCTGAACAGCCAGGTCGCCCTCGTCACCGCTCGGCGCGACGCCTATGTCGCGGGCTTTGCGCTGCTCAATGCGATGGGCAAGGCGGAGGCGGAGGACATCAACCTCGACGGCGGTACGCTCTACGACCCGCTCGACCATTATCAACGCACGCGCAAGCGGGCGTCGGACTGGAAGGACGATGAGGCTCCGCGGGCGGTCTCGACCCGTACCGTGACGGGAACCTCAATCTCCCCAGTGACACCGCCGACGCAATGAGCGATAAGCCCTTCGATATGGGGGATATTAATCAGGAACCCTCGATGGAGGACATCCTTGCTTCCATCAAAAGGGTGATCGCCGAGGACGGCCGGCCGGCGGCGCGTCCCGTTCGCGGCTCGCGTCCCGCGGAGGCGCCGCGGCCGGCTCCACCCGAAGAGGACGACGTCCTCGAGCTCCAGGATCCGGTCGGCGAAGGGCAGGGCCTGGTCTCGGACGACGCCGCCAGCGCCAGCCGCCAGTCGCTCGCCGCGCTCGCGAGCCTGCGCGAGCGGGCGACCGACATCGTCCCCGCCGACGATGCCGCGCTGGGCGCCGCGGTGCGAGAGATGCTGAAGCCGCTGCTCAAGGACTGGCTGGACCGCAACCTTCCCGACATGGTCGAGGAGCTGGTCACCCGCGAGATCGCAAGGATCACGGGGAAGTCGCTCTAACCTCCCGTCATCCCGGCGAAAGCCGGCACCTCAGGTCAAGAAGTCTCGACGGGTCTCCCCGAGGTGCCGGCTTTCGCCGGGATGACGGATTGTCTAAGCGCCCTTCATGACCGAACTCCCCAAGACCTTCGACCCGGCCGAGATCGAATCCCGCTGGTACGCCCGCTGGGAAGAGCAGGGCCTGTTCCGCCCCGAGCGGCCCGATGCCGAGCCGTTCACCATCGTCATCCCGCCGCCCAACGTCACCGGCTCGCTCCATATCGGCCATGCGCTCGACAACACGCTACAGGACATCCTCGTCCGCCACGCCCGGCTCCAGGGGAAGGATTCGCTCTGGGTGGTCGGGATGGACCATGCCGGAATCGCCACCCAGATGGTGGTCGAGCGCCAGCTGGAGGAGCGGCAGGACAAGCGCACCAACTACACGCGCGACCAGTTCGTCGAGAAGGTCTGGGCGTGGAAGGCCGAGAGCGGCGGCCAGATCACCCGCCAGCTGCGCCGCCTCGGCGCTTCCTGCGACTGGGCGAACGAGCGCTTCACGATGGACCCGGGCTTCTCCGCGGCGGTGCTCAAGGTGTTCGTGCAGCTGTACCGCGAGGGGCTGCTCTACCGCGACAAGCGGCTGGTCAATTGGGACCCCAGGTTCGGAACCGCCATCTCCGACCTCGAGGTCGAGACCCGGGAGGTCCAGGGCCAGTTCTGGCACCTTAAATACCCGCTCGAGGATGGGAGCGGCTTCGTCCAAGTCGCAACCACCCGGCCGGAGACGATGCTCGCCGACATGGCGGTGGCGGTTCATCCGGACGATGCGCGCTATTCGAAGCTGGTCGGCAAGAGCGTGAAATTGCCCATTACGGGCCGTCTCATTCCGATCATCACGGATGAGCATGCCGATCCCGAGCTCGGCTCGGGCGCGGTCAAGATCACTCCGGGCCACGATTTCAACGATTTCGAGGTCGGGCGAAGGGCCGGAATGAAGCCCACCGTCATGCTCAATATGTTCGATGCCGAGGCTCGGGTTACCCAGTGTGGTGGCATTCCCGATGCGCTCCTGGGCCTCGATCGCTTTGAAGCCCGCAAGCGGGTCATCGAGATGCTCGAGGCGGAGGGTGTGCTGGAAAAGGTCGAGGAGCGGACCATCCAGCTTCCCTATGGCGATCGCTCTGGGGTGGTGATCGAACCTTGGCTCACCGACCAATGGTATGTCGACGCGAAGACACTTGCGGGCCCGGCGATCGGGGCGGTCCATACCGGCGAAATTAAGGTTGTCCCCAAGACCTGGGAGAAGACCTGGTTCAACTGGCTCGAGAACATCCAGCCGTGGTGCGTCTCCCGGCAGCTCTGGTGGGGGCATCAGATTCCGGCCTGGTACGGCCCTGCCTTGCAAGACCAGGAAGCGCCTATCTACGCTTCCGAGGCCGACTCCGGCGCTGGAATCCGCGTGTTCGGTCCGAAGGTCTTCGTCGCTGAGACTGAGGCGGATGCCCTGAGCGAGGCGCAGCATTATTATGGCCCGGATCGCAGCGTCCGAGTCGTTGCAGCGGCGCCGGGTTTATCAAACGCCGTTCACGCCCCGAACGAGGTCAACATCTGGCGCGACTCCGACGTGCTCGATACCTGGTTCTCCTCCGCCCTGTGGCCCTTCGCCACGCTCGGCTGGCCGGAGCAGACCGAGGAGCTGCGCCGCCACTATCCGAACGACGTGCTCATCTCCGGCTTCGACATCATCTTCTTCTGGGACGCCCGGATGGCGATGCAGGGCTTCCACTTCATGGGCGAGCGCCCGTGGAAGACGCTCTACCTCCACGGCCTGGTCCGCGATTCCAAAGGCCAGAAGATGTCCAAGTCGAAGGGCAATAGTGTCGATCCGCTCGGGCTGATCGACCGCTACGGCGCCGACGCCCTTCGCTTCACCCTCGCCGCAATGGAAAGCCAGGGGCGCGACATCAAGCTCGATGAGAAGAGGGTCGAGGGCTATCGCAACTTCGCCACCAAGTTGTGGAACGCCGCCCGCTTCTGTCAGGCCAACGGCATCGGCGCCAGCGCCGGCCTGGAGCCGCCGAAGGCCGAGCTCCCCGTCAACCGCTGGATAATCGGCGAGACCGTGAAGACGGTGCAGGCGCTCGACCTCAGCCTTGCCGAGCTTCGCTTCGACGAGAGCGCGAACATTCTCTACCATTTCGTCTGGGCGACCTTCTGCGACTGGTATCTGGAGCTGATCAAGGGCCAGATCGACGAAGAGACGAAGTCGGTGGCGGCCTGGGTGCTCGACCAGATCCTCGTCATGCTCCACCCGTTCATGCCGTTCATCACCGAGGAATTGTGGAACGCGAACGAACGGCCTTATCCGCTGATCGTCGCGAAATGGCCGATGCCGGACGCTCGGGCGCTCGATCCGGAGGCGGGGCCGGAGATCGACTGGCTGATCAGGCTGGTGAGCGGCATCCGAGCCGCGCGGGCGGAGCTGAACGTGCCCCCGGGGGCGAAATTGCCGCTTCACGTCAGGGATCCGGGCGATGGGACTCGCGGTCGGCTGGAGCGGCACGACGCGGCGATTCGGCGGCTCGCGAGGGTCGAGGCGGTCTCCTTCGAGGAGGCTTCGGGCGGAGCGGCGCAGGTCGTCGTCGACGAGGCGACCTACATCGTCCCACTGGAAGGCGTGATCGACATCGAGGCCGAACGGGCGCGCCTCTCGAAGGCGCTTCAGGCGGCGGAGAAGGAGCGGGATTCGCTTGCCGCCCGCCTCGGCAATCCCAGCTTCGTCGAGCGGGCGAAGCCGGAGGCGGTGGAGAAGGCGAAGGCGGACCATGCGGAAAAGGCGTCGGATGCGGAGAAATATCGGGCGGCGCTGGCGAGGCTGGGGTAACCAACGGGCAGGAATAAACGTCATCCCGGCGTAAGCCGGGACCTCGGGGAGACCCGCCGAGATTTATCGACCTGAGGTCCCGGCTTTCGCCGGGATGACGGAAGAGGGGAATATGGCCGAGAGTGAAGCCCGACCCGCCCGCCCCGGCCAGCGCGACCTTACGTCCGGCGCCATCGGCCCGACCCTGCTCGCCTTCGCCCTCCCGACCCTCGGTTCCTCGATCCTTCAGTCGCTGAACGGCTCCATCAACGCCATCTGGGTCGGCCGCTTCCTCGGCGAGGACGCGCTCGCCGCGACCTCCAACGCCAATATCGTCATGTTCCTGATGACCTCGTTCGTCTTCGGCTTCGGAATGGCTTCCACCATCCTGGTCGGGCAGAGCTTCGGCCGCCGCGACGTCGACGGCGCTCGGCGAGTGATCGGCACGGCCACCGGAACCTTCCTTCTCTTCTCGATGATCGTCTCCGGCGCCGGCTGGCTGTTCGCCCCGGCCATCCTCGACCTGCTCGGAACCCCGGCGGACGCCGCTCCGCTCGCGCTCGCCTATCTTCGGGTGATCTTCATCGCCATGCCGCCCGCCTTGATCATGATCTCCTGGATGATGGCCCTGAGAGGGAGCGGCGACTCGATGACTCCGCTCTGGTTCATGATCCTGGCGGTGATCCTCGACAGCGGCCTCAATCCGGTCTTCATCCTCGGCCTCGGGCCCGCGCCCCGGCTAGGGATCGCCGGAGCCGCGACCGCGACGGTGATCGCCAATTTCGTCAGCCTCTTCGCGCTTCTGGCCTACGTCTACGCTCGCGACCTGCCGCTTCGGCTGCGCGGCGCCGAGCTTCGCTACCTGAAGCCCGACCCGGCCCTGCTCGCGACGATCGTCCGCAAGGGCTTTCCGATGGGCCTCCAGATGATCGTCATCTCGGCCTCGGCGCTGGCTCTGATCGGGCTGGTCAACCGCGAGGGCGTGGCGACCGCGGCCGCTTTCGGAGTGGCGATGCAGCTTTGGACCTACCTCCAGATGCCGGCCATGGCGCTCGGCGCCGCGGTGAGCGCCATGGTCGCCCAGAATATCGGCGCCGGCCGCTGGGACCGGGTGAGCGCGATCACCCGCTCGGGGGTGACCTTCGCGCTTCTTATCACCCTTGGCCTGGTGGTCCTGCTCGCCGTCGCCGATCGGCCCGCTCTGGCCCTGTTCCTGGGCGGCGACAGCCCGGCGCTTCCGATCGCCCGCCACATCCAGATCCTCGCGACCTGGAGCTTCCTTCTGTTCGGGGTGACCCTCGTCCTGTTCGGAACGGTGAGGGCGAACGGCTCGGTGATCGGCCCGCTGATCATCCTGTTCGTCGGGCTGGTTCCGATCCGCCTCGGCTTCGCTTTCGGCGCCTACCGCTGGCTGGGCGCCGACGCATTATGGCTGAGCTTCCCGGTCAGCTCCTTCGCCAACATGGCGATGGCCATCGCCTTCTACCTCCACGGCGGCTGGCGGAAGGGCCGGATGGGCCCTCCGCCCGATCCGGAGGAATGTATCGAAGAGGCTCAGGCGGCGGCCGAACCGGGCGGAAGGCTCAATCCGACGGGGTGAACCGTCATTGCGAGCGAAAGCGAGGCAATCCAGCGGCTCGGACGCCCAAGCTGGACTGATTCGTCGCTTCGCTCCTCGCAATGACGGGCCCTCGAGTCCCTAAGCCGGCACAACCACTTCGATAGCTCGCTCGGCGACCTGCGCCACGACCGGCGTCCTCGCAAGCACCTCGCCGTCGATCGAGATGCGCTGGCGCGGGCGGGTCTCGATGGTGAGCCTGGCGCCGTGGAATTCGCGGGTCGTCCGGTTGCGGGCGGGAAGCTTGAAATATTTGGCGAACCAGTCCCAGATCAGGCTCGAGGCGCGTCGGCCGACCACCGCCTGGACGACGATCTGGCCGCTGTCGAGCTCGGCGCTTTCGATCAGCTCGACTCCCCCGTGATGCCCGCCATTGGCGATCCGCACCTCGGTGGCCCATAACGTCTCGTCGATGCCTTCCCCGCGAACGGTAAGCTTGAAGGCGTGGAACCGGATCAGGCACCAGAGCGCCCAGATCAGATAGCCGACCCGGCCGAGATAGCGCTTCAGATTGTGGGGGACGCCCTCGCCGATCATGGGCGAGAGGCCCATCGCCGCGCAATTGGCGAAATAATCGCCGTCGATCATCCCGAGATCGATCCGCCGCCTCTGCCCGGTGGCGATCACATTGATCGCTCCGTCGAGATCGAGCGGAATCCCGAGCGTGCGGGCGAAGCTGTTTGCCGTGCCCAGGGGAAGGAGCGCGAAGACGCAATCCTTATCCACCACTTCGTCGACCGTGTAGGAGAGGGAGCCGTCGCCGCCGCCCACGATCACCATCGGCGCTCCGCTTCGAACCGCCTCCTTGACCGTCGGGACGAGCAGGTTCGGGTCGCGAAGCGCGAAGGCGCTCGTGAGCTCGATTCCCGCGTCACGGAGCTTGTCCGACGCCTCGCGGAACAGCGCCTGGCCCCTGCGGGAGGCGGCGTTGACGACGAGGACGGCTTCTTTGGGAACGGGACGGTTCAAGGACACAAGGTGGCAACGCCTGTGGGGGGGCGCAAGTGCCGATATTTATCCTCCCCGCCGCGAAGCGGTGGGGAGGGGGACCATCCGAAGGGTGGTCGAGGGGTATTTGCGCGGGCCTGTGCAGCTCCCCCTCTACCAGGCTTCGCCTGGTCCCCTCCCCATGCTGCGCCCCGGGGAGGCAAGAAGTTCAAGGCGTCGTGTCCGCCAGGTTGGATTTGTACTGCTTGTTGGTCTGGCGATCGTTGATGACGATGTAGACGTAGCTCGGCGGGATGGTGCCATCCTCGGTCGCGAACCAGATCTTGCCGAGGTCGTTGGGGCTGCCGAGCGCGCAGAAGCCGTAGAGGCGCTTGCCGCGCGAATCGAAGAAATCGACCCAGGAGCGCGACGAATTCGCGTTGGTCCCGCACGGCGGCAGCGCGGGCGCCGCAGTGAACATGGCCGCGGGGTACTGGTCCTTGTTCAGCACGTCGTAGCGGTGGCGGACCCAGTTCTTCCCCCCCGCGGAATAATATTCGAGGCCGGTCAAATAGAGGACGGGATTGGGTTGGGCCAAAGCCGGCCCGGTCCCGGCAAGCATTGCCGCCGCCACGATCCCGAACCGCGATGCGAGCCTTTTGGTGAACTTCATCGACTGCCCTTTCATCCAAGAGTGAGCCTGGAAGCCTGTACTCGGATATGAAGAATGACATCGTTCCGGGTACGACACAAGGAAGTCGAACCTCTCGTCCAGCCGCGCTTTGCCAGAGGCGCGAAGGGGCGTTACAGCCTCGCCGATGAGCCGCGCCGCTTTCCCAGCCCTTCGTCTTCGCCGCACCCGGGTCGCCGCCTGGAGCCGGGCCTTGTATGCGGAGACCGTGCTGACTTCGGCCGACCTGATCTGGCCTTTGTTCATTGCCGAAGGGCAGGGGGTGGAGGAGCCGATCTCCAGCCTGCCGGGAGTCTCCCGCTGGTCGGTCGACCGGATCGGCGGCAAGGCGCTCGAGGCCCGCGAACTGGGCATCCCCTGCGTCGCACTCTTCCCCAACACGCCGAGCGAGCTTCGAACCGAGGATGCGCGCGAGGCGCTCAATCCCGACAACCTCATCTGCAGGGCGGTAAGGGCGGTGAAGGAGGCCGCGCCCGAGATCGGGGTGCTGACCGACGTCGCTCTCGATCCGTACACGGTGCACGGCCATGACGGGCTGGTCGACGATGCCGGATGCGTCATCAACGATTCCACCATGGCGATGCTGGTCGAGCAGGCGCTGGTGCAGGCTGCGGCGGGGGCGGACGTCGTCGCTCCCTCCGACATGATGGACGGCCGGGTCGGCGCCATCCGACGGGCGCTGGAGCGCGAGGGCCATTGCAACGTCCAGATCATGGCCTATGCGGCCAAATATGCGAGCGCCTTCTACGGTCCGTTCCGGGACGCCGTCGGGTCGAGGGGCCTGCTGAAGGGGGATAAGAAGAGCTACCAGATGGACCCGGCCAATGCCGAGGAGGCGCTCCGCGAGGTCGCGCTCGACCTTGCGGAGGGCGCCGATAGCGTGATGGTCAAGCCCGGCCTGCCCTATCTCGACATCGTCCGGCGCGTGAAGGAGCGCTTCGAGGTCCCGGTATTCGCCTATCAGGTGTCGGGCGAATATGCGATGATCGAAGCCGCCGCCGCGGCCGGTGCGGGCGAACGGGACGCCCTGGTGATCGAGACCTTGATGGCCTTCAAGCGGGCGGGTTGCTCGGGCGTGCTCACCTACCATGCGCCGGTGGCGGCGAGGCTGCTGCAACGGTGACCTCGACCCCGGCGCTCGATTCGGCGGCCTCCCCGGGAGAGCGGTTCGCCAAGCCTCTCTTCCTGCTCACCGTCCTGAGCGGCTCCTTCCTGCTGTTCCTCACCCAGCCGATGATCGCCCGAATGGCGCTTCCCCGGCTTGGAGGAGCGCCGGCGGTCTGGAACAGCGCGATGCTGGTCTATCAGGGGCTGCTCCTCGCCGGCTATGCCTACGCCCATTTCCTGACCCGGATCCGGCCGCGGCGGCAGGCCGGGCTTCACCTCGCCTTGTTCGCGGTCGCGGCCCTGTGGCTCCCGATCGGAGTGTCGGACGCGGTGCTCCCGGCGGACGCCGTGCCCGCCTTGTGGGCGCCCTGGTTCCTGGCGAGCTCGATCGGGCCGCTCTTCTTCATCGTCTCGGCCCAGGCGCCGCTGATGCAGCGCTGGTACGCCCTGGAAGGCGCGCGCGGCGATCCTTACCCGCTTTATGCCGCGTCCAATCTCGGAAGCTTCGCCGGCCTCCTTTCCTACCCGCTGCTGGTCGAGCCGCTCCTCACTCTGCATCAGCAGAGCCTGCTCTGGTCGGCCGGCTACGCCCTGCTCGTCGCGATGGTCGTTGCCTGCGCTCTCACCGTCCCGGCCGCGGCGGTCGAAGCGATGCCGGAAGCGAAAGGCCCGGCGCCTTCGCGGCGGCGTCTGCTGCACTGGGTGGCGCTGGCCGCAATTCCGTCGGGACTGATGCTTTCGACCACGACCCACCTCACCACCGACATCGTGGCGGTTCCGCTTCTATGGGCGCTTCCGCTTGCCCTTTATCTGCTGAGCTTCGTCGTCGCATTCGCCCAGCGGCGGGGCGCGGCGAACGTCATCGTCGCGATCGCACCTTTGTTCCTTCTCGTCGCGGGCGGCTTCGCCTTCAGCGGCGGATCCGACCAGCCCTTCTTTACGGCGACCCTCGGGCTGGTGCTGCTCTTCATCATCGCAGTCGCTCTCCATGCCGAGATGTACCGGCGGCGCCCCGAGCCGGCCCACCTCACCGCCTTCTACCTCGCGATGGCGGTGGGCGGAGTGCTCGGAGGGGCGTTCTGCGCGATCCTGGCCCCGACCCTGTTCGACTGGGCTTACGAGCACCCGATTCTCATCGTCGCGGCAGCCGTGCTGATACCTCAGACGCCGTTCATTCCCTGGGCGCAGGACATGCCGGCGCCGATGCGCTGGCTGCTCGCGGCCGGGCTTCTGGCCCTGTCCTTCGCGGTCGACCGCAACCTCGGGCCGTTCGACGGCGACGCCAAGGCTCTCGTCGGAAGCATTTTCATCTCGCTCGTCACGCTGGCCTTCATCGGGCGGCGGTGGGTCTTCGCGGCCGGCCTGCTCGCCTTGATGCTGAGCTACGGCGGCTGGACCAAGCTCGAGGAAAGCCGCTCGGGCGTCCGCACGCGCTCCTATTTCGGAGTCTATACCGTCACCACCCGGCGCAGCCCGCCGTCCCGCCAGCTGACCCACGGCACCACGCTCCACGGAGTCCAGAACCTCACGCCCGGCGGCGAGACCGAGCCGACTTCCTATTACGCCCGCCGCTCCGGGGTCGGGCGTGCGATGGACTCGCTGCCCGTCTTCCACGGCCCCGATGCGGCGGTCGGCGTGGTCGGCCTCGGGACCGGCACGCTCTCCTGCTATGCACAGCCGGGGCAGGACTGGCGCTTCTTCGAGATCGATCCGGCGATGGTCCGGATCGCCAGGAACCCGTCGATCTTCACCTTCCTCTCGCGCTGCGCTCCGCAGGCGAAGGTGGTGCTGGGCGACGCCCGGCTCAGCCTCGCCCGCGAGCCCGCCGGCCGGCTCGACCTGCTCGCCGTCGACGCCTTTTCGTCGGACGCCATCCCGATCCACCTCCTCACCCGCGAGGCGCTCCAGGTCTATCGCCGGGCCCTGAAGCCCGACGGGCTGCTCCTCCTCCACATCTCGAACCGCTATCTCGACCTGGAGCCGGTCCTCGCCGCCGCGGCCAAGAGCGACGGTTGGCACGCCGCCGCCTTCGATTATTCGCCCGAGCCCGGGGAGGAGCGGCGCAACCTGTCGCGCTCGATCTGGGTGGCGATGACGAAGGACAAGGAGAGCCTGATGATGCTCCGGATCGCGAGCGCGGAGGACGCGCATCTGTGGCGGCCGCTTCTCAGGCGGCCGGGCTTTCCGGGCTGGACCGACGATTATGCGAGCATCCTGCCCTTGCTCGAGGATTGGCAGGCCTGGCTGCCTGGAGTGTTGAAGCCATGACGATCGAGACCGAGCGGCTCAGGCTGCGCGACTGGCGCGAGGAGGATATCGAGCCCTTCATCCGGCATCTCAACGTCGAGCCGGTGATGCGCTGGCTCGCCGGAGTGCGGACGCCCGAGCAGCAGGAAGCGACCGTCCGCGAGCGCTTCATGGCGTGGCAGGAGGAGCGCGGCTTCACCTTCTGGGTGGTCGAGCGGAAAGAGGATTGCGAGCTTCTCGGCTTTTGCGGCCTCAAGATCGCCGACGATCCCGAAAGCCCGGTCGAGGGCGAATATGAGGTCGGCTGGCGGCTTCGCGAGGACGCCTGGGGCCGGGGCTATGCGAAGGAGGCCGCGATCACCTCGCTCGATTTCGCTTTCGAGAGGCTCGGAGCCGAGCGCGTCGTCGCTCTCACCGTCGAGGGCAACGAGCCGAGCTGGGGGCTGATGCTTCGCCTGGGAATGGCCCGGCGTCCCGATCTCGATTACGATACGGCCCTGTGGGCCAAGGGTTCGGTTATCGTTTACGAGATGAGGCGCGAGCAATGGCGAAGCTGATCCCCTTCGGCGGCAAGGTGCCCCGGGTCGATCCCGCCGCCTTCGTCGCTCCGGGCGCGGTTCTTATCGGCGACATCGACATCGGGCCGGAAGCCAGCATCTGGTACAATTGCGTGCTGAGGGCCGACGTCAACCATATCCGGATCGGGGCCCGGAGCAACATCCAGGACGGGACCGTCCTCCACGTCGACTCGCCGAGGCCGGGAAGCCCGGCCGGCCTTCCCACGATCATCGGCGAGGACGTGCTGATCGGCCATATGGCGATGGTCCATGGCTGCATCCTCCACGACCGCGCCTTCGTCGGCCTGGGCTCGATCGTCATGGACGGCTGCGAGATCGAAAGCGGGGCGATGCTCGCCGCCGGGGCTCTGCTCACGCCCGGGCGGCGAATCCCCGCGGGGCAACTCTGGGCCGGACGGCCGGCCAAATATGTCCGCGACCTCAGCGAAGAGGAGCTTAGCGGCCAGCAGGCGGGAGTCGCCCATTACGTCGCTTTGGCAAAACTCCACGCCGCCGCGAACCGGGACGGCTGAGCCTGCCGTCCCGAAATTGGTGCCAGGCACCAATTTCCAATCCATTGTTTTTGCTGGTGTCGTTCGAGAAAAATGGTGCCTGGCACCAATAACCGAGCCGGAATCAGAAGCCGATGAGGCTGGCCCCGAGTCTTTGAAGGCGGTCCGCCTGGGAATCCGCCAGGGCCTGCATCTCCGCCGTCGCCCGGCCAAGCCGTTCGCGATCGCCCTCGCCGAGCGTTCCGGCGCTGGTGCGCTCCACCGAAAGCCGATCGAGGTCGGCGACCGCCGCGGTCGTCCGGGCCCTTGCCGACTCCAGCCGCGACAGGGCCTGCTGAGCCTCGATCCAGGAATCGCTTCCCGCCGAACCGGCTGAGCCCGCGGCCCTTTGAGCCGCCGGAAAAGCCGAGTCGAACTGGGCCGCGCCCGCCTTCGCTTCGGCCAGGAGACGGTCAATCTGGCCGGCCAGCGCCGGATCGTCCGGCTGAGGGGTCGGCCTTCGCTCCTCCGAGTCCTCGGCATAGGCCTTCTCGGCCGGGCGGGGCGCCAGGGAAGGATAGGGCCCCGGAGCCGCGCAGCCGGCCGCGAGGAGCAAAGGCGCGAGGATCGCGAGAGGTGCGCAGGGGCGGTCCATGGCCCTCTCCTAGGCGGCGCGCCGGTGCCCGGCAACGGGGTTGCGCCCCGCCGCCCTTGCCCCTATGTCCCCGTCTCCCGCGCGCCCATAGCTCAGCTGGATAGAGCACCAGACTACGAATCTGGGGGCCGGAGGTTCGAATCCTTCTGGGCGCGCCAATTTTTCCCTGTCGACATCGAGGGCTAATCCGGTCGAGCCTCTGGTTCGGGGACGACGACGAAGGTCGATGAAATCAAAAGGCACATTCATCTCCGCTCTCGAGGCTAAGCTGGAGACGACGTCGCCGGCGACATTCAGCTTTTCCTAGAGTCGATCCTGCTCATATTGAAGCGTATCCTGAGTTACGCAGGTAGTTGGCGCATTCGTGGGGCGGGAAGGCGTCCAGGAGGGTGCCGATGCGCTTCCATGTGGCTTCGACGGTTCGTTCGGCGGCCTTGCGCATCAGCAGCTTGAGCTTGGCGAAGACCTGCTCGATCGGGTTGAGGTCGGGGCTGTAGGGCGGCAGGAAGAAGAGCTTGGCGCCGACAGCCCGGATCGCGTTTCGGACGGCCTTTCCTTTGTGGCTTCCGAGGTTGTCCATGATGACGATGTCGCCGGGGCTGAGAGTGGGCACCAGGAACTGCTCGACCCAGGCGGTGAAGAGCTGGCCGTTGACCGGGCCGTCGA